>CBFGMV010000011.1:0-132999 GCA_965649915.1 uncultured Dyadobacter sp. | reverse complement strand
AATGGCTGCCGACCAGGGGCTGATCCTCGTGGATACCAAATATGAGTTCGGACAGCTGGATGGCACGATTTATTTAATAGACGAGATCCACACTCCCGACTCCTCAAGATACTTCTACAAGGACACTTATGAGGAAAATCAGCGCTCCGAAATCCCGCAAAAGCAGCTTAGCAAGGAATTTGTAAGGGAATGGCTGATCGAGAACGGTTTTCAGGGCAAAGAAGGCCAGAGCGTCCCCGAGATGAGCGATGAACGCGTACAATCCATTTCGGACCGCTACATCGAGCTATTTGAGAAAGTAACTGGCAACAAATTCCAGAAAAACAACCTGGACAACCCGCTGAAAAGAATCGAAACAGCCGTATTGCGCACATTGGCGTAAAAAACTGCTCTGTACAACTACACTAAATATTTGTTCGACAAAACGACAAACGCAATGGATTTTAAACTGGAAAAGAAGGAACAATACGTCTATATGGAAGTGGCCGAAACAGCCTTTGCCGAAGATGTACCAGCTTCTTTCGAAGAAACAGCCCGCTCGCTTTTCCGGGAAGGTTACCACAGCCTGATCGTAAACGTGCAAACCGTGAAATCACTGGATGCGGCCGGAATCATGATATTAAAGAAAGTAAACCGCCTCTGCGCCAACGATCTCGGCCTGCTCGTGCTCGTAACGCGGGATGACGATTTTATCGATACGCTGGAAGACCTGCGCATCCCGGACCTGACGGTTTTACCAACCAAAGAGGAAGCTATCGACGCCGTTTTCATGCACAGTCTTGAAAATGAGTTCGGTGCGGGGGACGACGATTATGACGACGAGGACTATGAAGGCGTGAGCGAATCGAAAGAACCGTAATATTTGAATAGTATAATTTTCAGCCACTTACACAAACGTCCCGCCGAGCTTCGGCGGGACGTTTTTTTTATGCCATTCTAATACTTTTTATATTTTACCCAGACGCTTTTTGTAATCCTCCAAGTCACCGAAAAGTGCCTTTCGACATTCCAGAAATGGCAACGAATAGCGGCATTCGTTATGGCTTTATCAATATTTCGATAATAATTGTAATTAATCGGCCAAATGCATATTCGGGATAGAAAATTTTGCCATTCCCATAATAAGCCAAATATTTTTTATGGGTATATTGCGTGGCTTTACCCAAAACATCACACACTGGCGTTTTCGCTTTCCTTTTAAAGTGCTTATTTAAACAGATTCTAATTACGAATTTGTTAATTACCTACAATTCGATAAATGTCGCAAATGTCTGAACAAATGGTAGAAAATCAGGGACTGTACCGCCCGGAATTTGAGCATGATGCATGTGGAATCGGTTTCCGGGCTAACATCAAGGGTCGTAAGTCGCACCAGATCGTGGCTGATGCCATTCATATGCTCGAAAGGATGGAGCATAGGGGTGCAACTGGTTTTGACCCTAACACCGGTGACGGTGCTGGTATTTTAATTCAGATCCCTCACGAGTTCTTTGTAGAAGAATCTACCAAGTTGGGCTTCCACTTGCCTCCGGCAGGTGAGTATGGTGTAGGGATGATCTTTTTCCCGGGCAATGAGCTTGCCAGGGAAGAAAGCAGGGATATCCTGAACCGAAAGATCAAGAAGCTCGGCCTGCAACTGCTCGGCTACCGCAAGGTTCCTACATTGAACAATACATTGGGTGAAGGCTCTCTCTCCGTTGAACCGGCGGTTGAGCAGGTTTTCATCAAACGTCCGGACGACATTACGGACGATATGGCGTTTGAACGCAAGCTGTTCATCCTCCGCCAGGTTGCCGCAAGATTGATTAAAGACACGGTGAAAGGTGCGAAGAACTTCTATTTCTCCTCGCTTTCATGCCGTACCATCTCATACAAAGGACAGCTCACCACTGCCCAATTGAAATATTACTTCCCGGACCTGGAAAACGAGTCGGTGGTATCTGCATTGGCAGTGGTACACTCGCGTTTCTCGACCAACACCTTCCCGTCATGGGAGCTGGCTCAGCCATTCCGCTACATCGCGCACAATGGCGAGATCAACACCGTGAAAGGTAACGTGAACTGGATCCGCGCCGGAGAAAAATCATTCGAGTCGAAATTCTTCTCGAAAGAAGAAATGGACATGCTCCTGCCGATTTGCGACAGGAACCAGTCCGACTCCGCCAACCTCGACAATGCAATCGAATTGCTGCACCTTTCGGGCCGCTCATTGCCGCATGTAATGATGATGCTCATCCCCGAAGCATGGGACGGCAACGACCAGATGGATGCGGAGCGCAAGGCATTCTACGAATACCACGCGGCCATTATGGAGCCTTGGGACGGCCCTGCGTCGATCTCGTTCACCGATGGCAAAATGGTAGGCGCTACGCTCGACCGCAACGGTCTGCGCCCGTCGCGCTACTGGGTACTCGACGACGATACCATCATCATGGGCTCGGAAGCGGGTGTATTGGAAGTAGATCAGGCAAGAGTAGTAACAAAAGGCCGCCTGCAACCCGGACGTATGTTCGTAGTGGACATGGAGCAGGGCCGCATTGTTCCCGACGAAGAAATTAAATCCCAGATCTGTTCCGCACAGCCTTACCAGCAATGGTTAGATGAGAATAAGCTGCACGTGGACCAGCTGGACCACCCGATCCGTACCTACCGGGCTTACGACGACAATGCATTGCTGAAACGCCAGGTTGCATTCGGTTATACATCGGAAGATTTGCGCATGATCCTCGCGCCTATGTCGCAAACGGGCATGGAAGCGATCGGTTCTATGGGTACTGATTCTCCGCTGGCCATACTTTCTGACCAGAGCCAGCATTTGTCGACGTATTTCAAACAGCTGTTCGCACAGGTTACCAACCCGCCGATCGACTCGATCCGCGAGCGTGCGATCATGTCTTTGATCTCCTTCGTAGGCAGCACCGAGAACATTCTCACTGAAACACCAAAGCATTGCCGCCAGATCGCATTGCCGCACCCGATCCTTTCGGTGCAGGAATTCGACAAGCTGCGGTTTGTAGATAAAGACGGTTTCCAGGCCAAAACGATCAATACTTACTTCCGTGCCGACGAGGGTGGGAAAGCATTGGAAAGAGCGCTCGAAAGGATCTGCCGTTATGCGGTGGACGCTATCGAAGACGGATTCGAGATCCTGATCCTCTCCGACCGTGCCATTGACTCCGATCACGCACCAATCCCGTCATTGCTGGCAACCGCAACCATTCACCACCACCTGATCCGTGAAGGATTGAGGGGCAAAGTCGGTTTGCTGGTAGAAGCGGGCGACGTTTGGGAAACCCACCACGTAGCGACACTGATCGGTTACGGCGCCGCGGGTGTTTGCCCTTACATGGCTTTTGAAACGCTTTCGCACATGAACCGTAAAGGCATGATCGATGGCGAGTTCACCGACGAAAAACTGCATTACAACTATATCAAGGCTGTTAATAAAGAGCTTTTGAAGATATTCTCGAAAATGGGAATCTCTACCCTGCAATCCTACCAGGGCGCGCAGATCTTCGAATGCGTGGGCTTGAACAAGGACGTAATCGACAAATATTTCACAGGAACTATCTCGCGGATCAGCGGTATGGGTATTCCTGAAATTGCCCGCGAGATACTCGTACGTCACAAAGTGGCTTACCACGAAACTCCTGAGCAAAAGCCAAGGCTGGAAGTGGGCGGCGTATACCAATGGAAACAACGTGGTGAAGCACACATTTTCAACCCGGCGTCGGTACACCTGTTGCAACAATCAACGCGCAGCAACAGCTACGAGCAATTTAAGAAATACTCAAAACTGATCGACGACCAGAGCCACAAAGCGCTTACATTGCGTGGTCTGCTTCGGTTCAAAAAAGGCAACGCAATTCCGCTGGAAGAAGTGGAGCCTGTCGAAAACATATTCAAACGCTTCGCAACGGGTGCCATGTCTTTCGGATCGATATCCTGGGAAGCACATACGACTCTGGCGATCGCGATGAATCGCATCGGCGGCAAATCCAACTCAGGTGAAGGTGGCGAAGACGAGCTGCGTTACAACCGCCTGCCGAATGGCGACAGCATGAATTCGCAGATCAAGCAGGTGGCATCCGGACGTTTCGGTGTAACCAGCCATTACCTGAGCAATGCGGGCGAACTGCAAATCAAAACAGCACAAGGTGCAAAACCAGGTGAAGGTGGTCAGTTGCCGGGCTTCAAGGTCGATGACTGGATCGGACGTACCCGTCACTCGACGCCGGGTGTAGGGCTGATCTCCCCTCCTCCTCACCACGACATTTATTCGATCGAAGATTTGGCACAGCTGATCTTTGACCTTAAAAATGCCAACCGCGCGGCACGTATCAGCGTGAAGCTGGTATCCGAGGCGGGTGTAGGAACCGTAGCATCCGGTGTCGCGAAAGCACACGCCGACCACATCCTGATCTCGGGATACGACGGCGGTACCGGCGCCTCTCCATTGAGCTCGATCCGTCACGCGGGTCTGCCCTGGGAACTGGGTCTGGCTGAAACGCACCAGACTTTGGTAAGAAATAAATTACGCGGACGGGTAACCGTTCAGGCCGACGGACAGCTCCGTACCGGGCGCGACCTTGCCATTGCCGCATTGCTCGGTGCCGAAGAATGGGGTGTAGCAACGGCTGCATTAGTAGCCGCAGGCTGTATCATGATGCGTAAATGCCACCTGAACACCTGCCCAGTGGGTGTGGCAACGCAACGCAAAGAACTGCGGGCGCTGTTCTCGGGTAAGCCTGAGCACGTGGTGAACATGTTCACATTCATGGCGGAAGAACTGCGCGAGATCATGGCCCAGCTAGGCTTCCGCACGGTCAATGAAATGGTTGGCCAGGCTCAATACCTGGAAATCCGGAATGATATCAAGCATTGGAAATACAAAAATCTGAACTTTGACGCGATCCTGTACAAGGAAGGCGATCTGTCGGTAGCTCAGTTCAAGCAGGAAGAGCAGGATCACGGTATCGACGCCATTCTTGACCACGAACTGATCCGCGCTTCGCAGCCCGCATTGGCGACCAAGGAAGAGATTTACGCGGAATTCCCGATCAACAACCTGAACCGTTCGGTCGGAACGATGCTCTCGAATGAAATTTCCAAAAAGTACGGCGGCGTAGGTTTGCCAACCGGCAACATCCACTTCAAATTCCGTGGTACGGCCGGCCAGAGCTTCGGTGCATTCAATACTACCGGTGTCCGTCTGGAACTCGAAGGCGATGCCAACGACTATTTCGGAAAAGGCCTTTGCGGAGCAGAACTGGTCGTATACCCCGATCGCGACGCGAAATTCAAGCCGGAAGAAAACATTATCATCGGTAACGTGGCCTTCTACGGTGCTACTTCGGGTGACGCCTACATCCGCGGAACCGCGGGCGAGCGCTTCTGCGTGCGTAACTCGGGCGCGAAGGTGGTGGTCGAAGGTGTCGGCGACCACGGTCTGGAATACATGACCGGCGGTCTGGCGATCATCCTCGGGGAAACGGGCCGGAACTTCGCGGCAGGTATGTCGGGTGGTGTGGCATACGTCCTCGATAAGGCAGGCAATTTCGAAGAGAAAGTAAACAAGGAAATGGTTTCCCTGGAACCACTCACGGATGAAGATAAGAGTATCCTGCGTGAATATCTGGATAAGCACTTCCAGTATACAACCAGCAACATTGCATTCCAATTGATCCAGAACTGGGAGCAATCTGTAAAACAGTTTGTCAAGGTAATGCCATCTGACTTCCAAAAAGCACTGGAAGGACGTGGTATCACGCTTGCACAGCAGATTGCAGACAAAAACGTGGTGTACAAGGACATCGTCGTAGACGTAGTACACCAGTAATTTTCAGTTTCAAGATCAACTATCAGAATTTTTTAAATCAGTAATAAGAATGGGAAAACCAACCGGATTTTTAGAGTTTGAAAGGGAGTTGCCGAAAAAGAGAAGCATAGACGAGCGTCTGAAAGACTATCGTGAGATTGAAACCGCACCGACCGACTCTAATTCCAAACAGCAGGCAGCCCGTTGTATGGACTGCGGAATTCCTTTTTGCCATAATGGTTGTCCGCTGGGCAACATCATCCCTGAGTTCAACGACGCGGTGTATGATGAAAACTGGGGACTGGCCTACGAAATATTAGCTTCGACCAATAATTTCCCGGAGTTTACAGGCCGCATCTGCCCGGCTCCGTGCGAAGCTTCCTGCGTGCTCGGCATTAACAAGCCGCCGGTCGCAATCGAGTATATCGAAAAAGCAATCATCGAGAAAGCATTTGAGTTGAACCTCGTTAAACCCAAAGTCCCTAAATATCGCACCGGTAAGAAAGTAGCGGTGGTAGGTTCGGGACCTGCGGGATTGGCTGCCGCCAATCAATTGAACCAGGCCGGACACTCGGTGGTATTGCTCGAAAGAGCGGATAAGATCGGTGGTCTGGTGCGCTACGGTATTCCTGATTTCAAACTAGACAAAGGCATTATCGACCGTCGTCTTGCTGTAATGCAGGAAGAAGGTATTGAATTCCGCACCAATGTCAACGTAGGTGTGGATATCAAAGCGGAAGAGCTTCAAAATGAGTTCGATGCAGTGCTTTTGACCGTTGGATCGACTGTTCCCCGCGATGTAAAAATCCAGGGCCGTCAATTCAAAGGCGTGCACTTCGCAATGGAGTTCCTGAGCCAGCAAAACAAACGCGTAGCCGGAATCGATCGCGTGGTAGATCACCGCGGTGCGACCTATACCAATGGCGAAATCCTTGCAACCGGCAAACACGTGGTTGTAATCGGTGGCGGCGACACGGGCTCCGACTGTGTAGGTACTTCGGGCCGTCACGGTGCGAAATCCGTCACGCAGATTGAATTGATGCCCATTCCGCCGAAAGACCGCGACGCCAGTACGCCATGGCCGAACTGGCCGATGATGCTCCGCACTTCCACTTCACATGAAGAGGGCTGCGACAGACATTGGTCTATCAATACCAAAGAATTCTTAGGTGACGAAAACGGCAACCTGAAAGCGCTGAAAATCGTGGACCTCGACTGGCAGAAAGATCCTGAAACCGGTCGTATGCAGATGAAAGAAGTTGAAGGCAGCGAACGCACCATTCCTTGCGAACTGGCGTTCCTGGCAGCCGGCTTCCTTCATCCCCAGCAAGAAGGCCTGCTGAGCGATCTCGATCTGGAATTTGACGACCGTGGTAATGTCAAAACCAATGGTTACCAGTCGACTTCCAACGAAAAAGTTTTTGCGGCCGGCGACTGCCGCCGGGGACAATCGCTGGTAGTTTGGGCGATCAGCGAGGGACGTGAAGCCGCACGTGCGGTGGATGAATACCTGATGGGTGAGTCATTCCTGGAAGCTAAGGCCGTATCCATGCTGAATCCTGCGTTCGCACACGCGTAAGCGCTACGACCGCCAAATATTATTTTGCAAGAAAGCTGCCTTCACCGGCGGCTTTTTTGTTGTCTGATTCGTATATAATCATCTATAAAATCACGAAGCTGTCTGATCACGCAGCTTTTTTTATTTTATTTGATGATTATATATGAATCACATCTGTCCGTTTACGGCATGTTTCTGCACCATTCCCCATTTTGGCTGAAAGCTTTTTTTCCCGGCTTTACCTGGCATGTAACTACCACGGAGAAAGAGATCTTCCTGACGTTCGACGACGGCCCCATTCCGGACATTACCGAGGCCGTCCTGGAAACCCTGGAACAGTTTGAAGCAAAGGCGACCTTCTTTTCCATCGGAGATAATGTCCGCAAACATCCCGATATATTTGAAAAAGTAAGAAACGGAGGCCATTCCATCGGTAACCATACGTTCAACCACATGAACGGCTGGCAAACCGAAGACAGCGTCTATCTGGATAACATCCGGAAATGCCAGGACCAGCTGAATCTTCGGACCCGGCTGTTCCGGCCACCTTACGGACGGATCAAAAGGAGCCAGGCGAAGGTCGTTTTGCAAGACAAGCAGATCATCATGTGGGACGTCCTGAGCGGCGACTTCTCCCCTAGTCTGACTGCGGAAACCTGTCTGAAAAAATCCATTCAACACACGCACCCCGGCTCGATCGTCCTTTTCCACGACAGCATTAAGGCCTCGAAAAATATGCTATACTCGCTCCCCCGTTACCTGGAACACTTTACGGAACGGGGTTACCGGTTTGAGGCGTTGGGGATGGAGAAGCGATAGGCTTTAAGCGATAGGCTTTAAGCAATAAGCTATGAGCATTTGGCTTTGTTTATGGGCCATGAATAACATTTAAATACAACAAAAAAATAAAGCTTACGGCTTATAGCTTAAAGCCCACTGCACAAACAACAATGATTGAAACCCACGCTCACATATATAGCGAAGATTACGCCGAAGACCGTACCGAAATGCTGGATCGTGCCTGGAATGCCGGCATCGAGCAGATCTGGATGCCCAATTGCGACCATAGCACCATTGAAGGAATGCTCGAACTGGCTGAAAAATACCCCGGCAGATGCCTGCCGATGATCGGTTTGCATCCTACTTATGTGAAGGAGGGCTTTGAAAAAGAATTGCAGATCATGGAAGAATGGCTCGGGAAATACGAATTCATTGCCGTCGGAGAGATCGGTATGGATCTTTTCTGGGACGTTACCTTCAAAGAACAGCAGGAAAAGGCATTTTTATACCAATGCATCCTCGCCCGCAAGCATAACCTCTGGATCGATATCCACAGCCGAAGTGCATTTTGGGAAACCGTCAAACTGATCGAAGATTTCGCTGATCCCGCATTAACAGGTATCTTCCATTGTTTTACCGGAACATTGGAGGAAGCGCAGAAGGCCATTGAACTCGGTTTCAAACTGGGAGTAGGTGGCGTCGCTACCTTCAAAAATGGGGGGCTGGACAAAGTCATCCCATACATCGACCTGAAACACATTGTACTCGAAACCGACGCTCCCTACCTCGCACCGGTGCCCTACCGAGGCAAAAGGAATGAAGTCGCCTATATCGATCTCGTGGCACAACGTGTAGCCGATCTGAAAGCAATGTCAAAGGCGGATGTGATCGCTGCCACCTCGGAGAATGCGAAAACCATGCTCAACAGGAGACCGTTATGAACTATACAAAAATCCATATCAATCCTATTTCGCCCGAACCGACTGTGGGTTCTGTGCTTGTGATTTATACCGGCGGTACGCTCGGAATGGTGTACGAAACCAAGGGCAAGCAACTGGTACCTTTCAATTTTCAGCAGATTATCGAGAAGGTGCCGGAAATCAGCCGACTGGACTTCGACATCACTTTTCTGTCGCTTTCCGAACCAATCGACTCGTCCAATATGAATCCGGAGATCTGGATCGAGCTTGCGGGCATCGTAGAAACCCATTACGACCAGTATGACAGTTTCGTAATCCTGCACGGCACGGATACGATGGCTTACACGGCATCTGCATTGAGCTACCTGCTCGAAAACCTCAACAAGCCGGTTATTCTCACAGGTGCCCAGCTGCCGATAGGCGTCGCTCGTTCCGACGCGCGTGAGAACGTCATCACAGCCCTGGAACTTGCCGCGGCCAAAAATGCCGAAGGGCACCCGATTATCACGGAAGTCTGCATTTACTTCAACTCCGCGCTGTTGCGTGGAAACCGCTCCAAGAAGCAGGAAAGCTCCGATTTTAATGCATTTCATTCAGAAAACTATCCACCCCTTGCCAATGCCGGTGTGAGGATCGAATACGACCTGCCCTACATTAAGCCTTATCAGCCGGGTTTGAGGCTGAAAGTTCATAAAAGTCTCGATAACCACGTCGCCTTCCTCAAAATGTTCCCCGGCATCAGCCGGCAGGTCGTGGAGTCGATACTCGGCATTGAAGGACTGAAAGGCATTGTGCTGGAAACCTACGGCGCCGGGAACGCCACAACTGAACCCTGGTTTCTGAATGCGATCAGTGAGGCTATCGGACGGAATATCGTGATTTTCAATGTATCTCAATGCGACGGAGGCCGCGTTGCGCAAGGGCAGTACCAGACCAGCAAATTCATGCAGCAGATCGGCGTCATCAGCGGTTCGGACATCACGGCCGAAGCAGCCATCACCAAAATGATGTACGTTTTCGCTTGCGGGCACCCTTCACGCACCTGCATCGACATGCTTGGAACGCCTCTGCGCGGAGAAATGAGTATTTGATTTGATCGAGGATTTGGAAACAAAAATCTCTTTGCTATCTTTGCAGCCCGTAACCACAAATAGAGAGGTGCCCGAGTGGTTGAAGGGGCTACCCTGGAAAGGTAGTATGTGGGTAACTGCATCGAGAGTTCGAATCTCTTCCTCTCTGCTGATAAGAAAAACGAAAAGTCCTGTAAATGAATCATTTACGGGACTTTTCGTTTTTCTTATCAGCATTAATCAAAATATGTAATTTCTCGGCCAATGCTGGTGAGCATCGCTTCTGCAAAAAAATTAGTGTGATAAACATGCTATCACACTAAATCTGCACTACTTCTTCATCACCTCATCCATAAGTTAGTTTAATGCTAACCCATTGATATTCTCAATACAGGCATTGTCATCCCTTCACTAAGCCATTTCAACACTCGGTGGGATGAGCTTATACATTACCGGGGTGACGATCCGGGAGAGTATGGTAGAGCTAGTCAAGCCCCCAATCAAGACGATCGCCAGGGGTGAGATCAGCGGATTGGGGTTGAGCGCCAGCGGGATCAGGCCACAAATCGCTGTGATCGAAGTGAGTACTACGGGCAAAAAGCGGGTTTCGCCTGCGATGGCGATGGCTTCGTCAATGCTTTTCCCTTCCTGCCGCAATTGGTTGGTAAAATCAACCAGCAGCAGCGAGTTTTTTACCTGAATACCGGACAGGCCTATGAAACCGATGATGGCTACCAGAGACATCGGGCTTCCCGTCGCAATCAGCAGGATGACTCCGCCCAAAATTCCTAATGGAATAATCGAAAGGACTATAATGATCCCTTTGAAATTCTTGAATTGCAGCAGCAGCACTCCCACGAACAGGAATGTGCTCAACAGGATCACCGAAAGGAAATTGCCCCCCAGCGCATCGCCTTCCGATTCTTTCTCACCAGACAATTTATAGTAGTAACCCGGCGGCAGTTTCAATTTTTCCAATTGAGGAACCACATCTTTAAGCACATCATTGGCATACACATGGTCCTTCGTAATCGCTGTAACTTTTGCAAAACGCGACTTGTTGAAGTGATTGATCGCGGTTGGCGAAGTCTCGAAGGAAATGTCCGCGATTTGCTTCATCGAAATGGGCGTTCCCTGAATGTTGTTGACGTACAGGTTCCGGAACACGTCCAGGTTGGGGAACTTGTCCCTTGCTACCGTTACGGTCACCGCCCTGGAATCGCCACGATCATCGATGTAGTCCCCTACCGGAAGGCCCGCCACTGCGAGCCGCACGATCCTGTCCACATCGGCGGTCATTACCCCCAGCGTGCGGGCCTTCTCTTTATCGACATTGACTTTCACATCCGTTTTGTAGGTATTGAGTTCATTGTTGATGTAGTCGGTGCCGGGATGCCGACGCAGGAGCGATTCGACCTGAAAGGAAAGACCTCTCAGCACCTCCGGGTCTTCCCCGAAGACTCGGACCACGATGTTGGCCTCAATGGGCGTGCCTTGTTCGAAATCCTTTACTTCTATTTTCGCGTAAGGAAACTGCCTGAACTCTTTCCTGAGTTGAGCGATGAGCGCAGTTTTCTGTGCCGGTTTGGATTCATCGTTCATCTGGACAAAGATTTGTGCAAAATCGGGCTTCCTGTCCTGCGGATGTACATTATAATAGATCTGTGGGTTTCCTTTTCCGACGTTGGTGGTGTAAAAAGCAATCTGCTTGTGCTTTGCCAGCTGCTTTTCGACCAGACGGGCGGCGCGGTCGCTTTCCGGAATGCTCGCTTGCAATGGCATCTTGATCGTCACCAGAAACATCGGCTTTTCAGAGGTAGGAAACAGTTTGAAGCCTGTGACGCCGAACAATCCGAAAGCGATCACACTTAGAACGATCGAAAGGGAAACAGTCACTTTAGGCCAGTTTAGAGCAGCCGGCATGATTCTGCGATAGCTTACATTCAGGAATTTTTGGAGGTAACGTAAAAACACATTTCCTTCTCCATGTTCATGCGTTTTCAAAAAACGGCTTCCGATGAAAGGAACCAGTGTCAAAGCGACAATCATCGACGCGAGTACACTGGTGATGACAGTCATGGGCAAGCTGCGGATGAACTCGCCTGCAACGTCAGGCAAAAATGCCAGGGGCAAAAACGCAATCACCAGCGTTGCCGTGCAGCCTACTACCGCCATTCCGATCTGCCGGGTGCCTTTCAGCACCGCATCGGATTTAGAGTGACCTTCCCGAAGCCACCGCTCGATGTTTTCAACGACCACAATGCTGTCGTCGACCAAAAGTCCCAGTGCAACAACAAGTCCCACGATACTCAGCTGATTCAGGGAAAAACCAAATGCATTCATCACAATCAATCCCAACGCCAGCGAAAGCGGAATCGAGATCATCACAATCACCGAGGCCCGGATACCCAGCGGCAGCAGCGTGACCACCACCAGTACAATGGCCAGTATAAAGTCAAAGCTCAGGTGGCCCAGCCGCTCGGAAACCATATCGGCCTGGTCGAAATTCTTAATGAGCTTAATATTGGGAGAAAGGCTTTTCGAGTAGGCGTCAATGATCGGCAGAAACTGCTTTTGCACGTCGGATATGTTGACATTGTCTTTCATCCCAGCTGTTACCAGCACGCAGCGGTGCCCGTTGATGCGGGTAATATGGTCGACCACCTGGGCTTTATAGCCGATCACCGCCACATCCTTGATGTAGACAATCTTGCCATTCGCATTGTAAATCACCGTGTTGGCCACATCTTCGGCATCTTTGAATTTGCCGCTTGTTTTTACATTGAATACTTTCGCGCCCAGATTGACACTCCCTCCCGGGACATCGGCCGCTTCGCTTTGCAGGCTTCCCATGACCAGGTTTAAGGGAATCCGCAGCTGTGCGAGCTTATCCAGCTGAACGTCGACCCGAATTTCCTGCTCGGGCATTCCGAAATATTTTACTTCTTTCAGGTCCGTGATTTTTTCGAGCTGTGATTTCAAAATGTCGGCCTGATCCCGCAGGGTTTTGTCCGACGCGTTTTCGGACATCAATGCGACTTGCAGGATCTTCACATCCGACGATGAGATCTTCTCGGTTTTGATCTGGTAAATGTCCTTGGGAAGCTCGCTGGCTTTCAATGCATTCATTTCGGTGGAAATCTCCTGGTATTTATTGTCAACATCCACGCCATACTTGAACTTGACCTGGATAGCAGCCACGCCATCTTCGACGGTAGTCAGGATTTTATCGATATTTTCCAGTCCATAAATTTTATTCTCGATCGGCTTCACAATCTGCTCTTCCATATCCTTCGGACTGGTGCCCGGATAGATCACCGTGATCAGGTATTGGGGCGGGTGCGTGGTCGGGTCTTCGGAGCGCGGCATCGTAAAGAGCGTAAGCACGCCTACGACAGCGACCAGGAGGAAAATGATCAGCGTGAACTGATAATTTTTGACGGCAAAAGTGGTAATTTTCATATCGGTGCGGTTACTGGATTACTTTAATGACAGATTCCTCATTCAGGTATGCGCTGTTGGAAATCACCACCTGATCCGTCGGTTTAAGCCCATCTTTGAGAAAAACCGTCTTGTTGTCAAAACTGGCAATATCAACCGGCACTTTGCTGACCTTTCCCGGGCCGTTCAAAACGAATGCATAGCCTTTGTTCCCGTCGGCTTCTATCAATGCGTCATAGGGGATCGTCACCACGTTTTGTGCCTTCCCGGTAGCGATCTGCGCTTTTCCGAACATGCCTACCGCGGGCCTGATGTCGGTCAGTTTTAATTTCAATTCGATCTGGAAAGAGCCAGCCGCCGCGTCAGCCGCCTGCGATTTACGGAATACAATTGCCTGGATTTTCCGGCCGGGATAACCATCCAGCGTCACAGTTGCGGGTTGTCCGATCGACACCGAAGCCCACTCCTGATCTGTGAGTCCAACCCGCAGAATAAAACTCTTATCCTCGTTAGTTTCGTTGATCGCCAATACCGGCATTCCTGCGCCAACCACTTCTCCCTCAGAAGCAAGCCTCCGCGTCACGAAACCATCCGAAGCCGCATAAATCCGTGAATACTGTTCGTTGAAGGCGACGGATTCTTCCGCTTTCCTAGCCACATCTAAAAGCGTTTTTGTGTTTTGGAGCTGCTCCTTCGTATAAACGCTGTCCCGGTAAAGGTTCTCGGCCCGCTGGTAATCGCGCTGCGCCTTTTCGAGGTTCAGCTGTGACTGCCCCAGCCCGGCCGCAATTTCAGTCGCATTCAAAACAGCCAGCAGCTGGCCTTTCCGGAATGACTGTCCTTCCTCAACTAATATGCGGCTGATGACGCCGCCAATTTTAAAGCCATATCGGGCCTCATGCTCCGTGGTCACCAGGCCCGTCGCTGTAATGTTACCCGATGTTTCCAGTGAGCTGACAGCCGAAACTTTTACAGGAATCACATTCGTGTCGTCTAAATGGGCCTTTTCTTTGGGTTTTTCATTGCAGGCAATCAAAAAGAGCGCTGCCAGGATGAGCGTTGAAATCGTTTTCATAGTTTGTTTTTTGATTAGTTTAAGTTGAAACCGGCGTTTGCCCGCTCTATCGCGGCCTGGGATATCCAGGTGTCAAACAATGCGATGTTCGCATCCAGGCGGGCATTGATAAGCTGATTCTGGGCGTCGAGCAGTTCGATGTAAATCGCGACGCCTTCCCGGTATAGTTTTAGCTGGTCGGTGTAATAGGTTTGTGCCGTTTTAAGCTGCGTCAGGGCGGACTCATATTGTGCGATTGCGCTTTGCATTTCATTCTGCCGCACTTTCAATTCAGTCAATAACTGCTTGCCCACATAATCGGTTTGTGCTGAAATGCTGCGCTGCTCGGCAACGGCCTTTTTGATCTTATAATTGTTTTTTCCGAAAGAGAAAAGGTCCCATTCCAGCGAAACGCCCCAAAAGTAATAGCGGCTTTTACTATTGAAATCCCAGCTGAATGCTTGCGAACCCAGGTCGATATACGTACCCACTTTCGGGACGATGTAAGACCTGGCCAGACCGGTAAGGTTTGTAGCAATGTCCTGCGACAATTGGAGCTTTTGCAACTCCTCCCGGTTTTCGACCTCATCGCCCATTAGTATGCCAGCATTGGGCAGCTGATCGATCGAGTCCAGCTGAACGCTGTCGGTGAGCGGGCGGTTGAGGAGAAAGTTAAAGTAGTTGCGTGCCGACTCGCTAGTTTTCCTCGCCGCGATCAATGAGGCATTGATTTTGGCCACTTCGTTGGCGCTACGGATCACCCCGGTCCTGTTCACCTTCTCATTGTCGAACAGCACCTGATTGATCCGCTTCCCTTCCTGGACGAGCGACAGCGAAGATTCATAGATTTTTACAGCATTGGTCGCCTTGGCGTACTGGTAATAAGCTGTTTTGATCTCTTTGACCAGCTCGCGCTTGTAAAGCATTACTTCGGCCCGTTGCAAATCCACCTGCTGGGTTTTAATGCGCCTGTTGTATTGCAGCTCTGCATTCACGATGGGCAGGCTCGTACGGAATCTTGCATCGTAGAAATTATCAGGAAAGAGTTGAATGCTCTGGTTCTGCAATTGGGGAAAGGACTGTGTACCTGTCAGTTGGTTCAATGTCGTGTATGCTCCATTCAGCAGGTCGCCGGTTGGAAAATCGATGGTGCGGCCTCCGTCGGCCTTTACGTAAGTCGTCGCAAAAGACACGCTGGGCAGGAACATGGCTTTGGCTTCTTTGAGCGCCAGTACGTTTCGTTCCAACAGAAAGTTCTGCTGTTGAATGCTTTGGTTGGCCGCGATGCCTTCGGCGATGTACGCGTCCAGCCTGCCTTGACCGCTGGCCGCATTGGCTATTATTGCCAGCAGCAGCAGCGCGTGGGCTGCTTTCCAGTTTACATTTGTTTTCATTTATCTATTCGGTGTATTTATTTTAAACATTGTTCAACAAAGGGGCAAAATAGTGCATGAGATAACTGGATGAAGACCTGGCAGCCGCAGGAGCTTCAATGACAAAAAACTCGATGTATGAACTTTGAACACCGTTCAAATGATGGTCAAAAAAATTTAGTACTTATCCGTTAGCGCTATAAAACATTCATAGCCATGTATCATCAGCTCTTCGCTTGATTTCTCGAAAAAACCCTTCATCCGGTCTTTGCAATACAGGGAGCAAATGCCGTGGACGGAAGAAATCGTCAATAAAGTGAAAAACTTATTGTCCAGATCCTTAAATTTCCCTCGCTGCTGGCATTGATCGATCACATCCGACAAATATTCTATAGTTCCCTGGGCAATCTGAAACCCCTCCCCCTCTGACTTGCCCGTCTCGCTCACCAGAAACATCAGATTGTAGTAGTCAGTATGCTGCTGTGCAAAACGGATGAAGACCAGCCCCATCTCCTTGTACCGCTCGTAAGGGTCTTCTATCACATCCAACTCCTTCATTTGGCTCAATAGTAACCGGAATCCTTCCTTATGCAGCTCATGAAAGATTTCAGTCTTTTCCTTGAAATAGAAATAGATCGAACCAGGGCTATAATTGATCTCGCTGGCAATATTGCGGATGCTGGTCTGGTCGTAGCCCTTTTCGAGAAAAATCTTGCGCGCCCCATCCAGAATACGCTTACGCATTTCTATTTTTTCCAGCTCTTTTCTCTTTGCTATCGACATCTCAATCTTATTTGATATGCAAATCTATTAAACACTGTTCAATAGAAAAAATATTTTGCAATTTTTTTTGAACACTGTTCAAAAAGCAGTGATAAATGCGGATCTTGACCTAGGTTTTTTTGTGTCAGAGAATCGTCCTTTCGTGTTAAATACTGCCCGTTCCGACAGTTTACCTTTGTAACGTCCTAATCATCAAACAATAAACCAGTAAGAATCACCCAGCTATTAACAGGTAATACCATGCAACACTTTAAATCACTCCACGAACTGGCAGCCGCTACGGGTGTCGCGCCGCCGGAACATCCGCTGATCGGGCTATTGCGCGTCACAGACCGGACCGTGATCAACAAAGAAGCATTTACCACCGACTTTTATAAAATAGGTTTTAAGAAGATACGGGCCGGGCACATGCTGTATGGCCGTACCCCGTTCGACCACCAGACCGGCTCGATGATGTTTGTCAAACCCAGGCAGATTGTGGAAATGGATCACGTCGAGTTCGAAGAAGACGGGTTTATCATGTTCTTTCACGAGGATTTTCTGCATGCGCATCCCTTGCACGAGCAGATCCGGAAGTATTCGTTTTTTGAATATGAAACCAATGAAGCGCTCCACCTCGCACCGAGGGAAGAAAAGATCATCTGGAACATTTTCGCCTCCATTGAACAGGAATACAACAATAATGAAGACGAGTTCAGTCGGGAAATCATACTGGCGGGCATCAATTCGCTGCTTACGTATGCAGAGCGGTTCTACAAACGGCAGTTTATCAACCGCAAACCCTTATCGGGTAAAACAGTGACCGAATTCAACAGGATCCTGCAAACGTACCTGCAAGATGGTTCCATGGAAAACGGATTGCCCAGCGTAGCGTACCTGGCTGGCCAATTGAATATATCGCGTCGCTACCTGACGGATCTTTTAAAAACAGAAACCGGCAAAACGGCTCAGGACCTGATCCACATCGCGCTGATCAGTGAGGCAAAAAACAGACTGCGAACCAATGACCAATCGGTTTCCGAGATCGCTTACGCACTTGGTTTCGAGAATATGTCCTACTTCTCGCGGCTGTTTAAAAAAGAAACGGGCGTGTCGCCTACCCATTACAAAAACCAGCATTTAAACTAATCGAATCATGAAAAAAGTACTGATAACCGGTGCCAGCGGCGGCATCGGACTGGAAGTGGCTAGACTTTTAGCAACAAAAAATTACCAGATCACCCTGGTAGCAAGACGTGAAGACGTGCTCAGTAAAGCCAAAAGCGCCCTTTCCGGAACCGGGCATGCCCTTTATGTGAGTGACCTGACAAAGCAGGAAGATGTGCAAAAACTAGCTGCACATATTGAGGCAAGTTCTTACGACGTACTCATCAACAATGCGGGTGTGGGCATGTACGGCCAGTTCGTCCGGATGCCACTGGAAGACCAATTGTCGAGCATGCGGCTGAATATGGATGCGCTTGTGATATTGTCTTACGCATTTTTGAAGAAAGCTAAATCCGGCGACGCGCTGGTGAACGTGGCCTCTATGCTGGGACATTCCTCATTCCCGGGCGCGTCGGTCTATGCGGGTACCAAAAGCTTCGTTGCCAACTTCTCCGAATCGTTGTGGTTTGAGTTCAAAAACAGGAACATCTATATTCTCGGCTTTAACCCCGGGGCGACCAAATCGGATTTCCATTCCAATGCCGGTGGAAAAACTTCTTCCTATCCCGAATTTACACTTTCTACCAGTGAAGACGTGGCCAGCGATCTGGTAAAAGCGCTGGAAAACCGCAAAAAACCACGGGTGGTATCCGGCTGGAAAAACCGGCTGATGCTGTCCGGGTTCAAATTACTGAGTCGGGCAACCGCGATTAATATCATGGGAGGAATAAGTCCGGGAATGAAATGAGGTGTTCAGCCAAGCAAAGCATCTAAGACGGGGCTCAAAAAGTGAAACGAATGCCTGTTTGATGCATTGTTCACCTTATGTATACCCGTCGTGGTAGGAGATCTGTTTGCCGGGTGATTAACTTGCGTCCCACAAAAGGCCAGGTTCATTTAAATCCACTCAAAAACACAAGCATGCGCGACTGGTTCAGATTCCTTAAATGGGTACTTAAAATCCTTTTTCGCATTATCCGAAGCCTGGCACGATCCATGTTTGGTATCAAGCCTAAACCCGCCCCGGTAAAATTCAACGGTAAGGTGGTTACCGACAAGACATTTCAGGTACTCAACGAAGCATTCGCAAAAGATTCAGTCAATGTATATTACAAATCCTGCACTTTGACTGGTGCCGACCTGCTTACCTTTGAAGCGCTTGACGAGCATTATGCCAAAGACAAATCCCGGGCGTATTACTGCGACGAGTATCGGGAAGGGCAAAACTACTATCTGACTAAAAAACAGAGGATCTTTACCATGCCGAATGCACATGTTCCCACTTTTGTCAGCCTGGGACAGGGCTATGCAAAAGACGAGGCAAATGCATATTTCCAGGGTACTATATTTGAAGTAAAACAAGTCTCCACGCTGGTCAGCATCGATAAGTATTTTGCGAAAGACGACATTTCGGCCTACCTCAACCAGCAGCCAGTTGCGGGTAGTCATGGGAAGACATTTGATCTCCTGGACGGTAATTTTGCCAGGGACCGTTTGCACCACTATTACTATGGCTATCCTGGCCAGGGAGCGCACCAGATTAGCGTCCTGCCTTGTGACGAAGGGTCATTTCAAATACTGGACTACCGGTATTCCAGGGACCACACGCATGTTTTCTTCCTTGGATTTACATTGGATGGCGCCGATCCCGACTTATTCGAAATACGCTCCGAGGGATATGCGAAAGATGCAAAAATAGTTTATTTCCAGGAAAGAAAAGTCACAGGCGTGGACCCGGGCACATTCGAAGTTTATCAGGAAAACGGAATGTACGGGCATGATGTCAGCTATGCCAGGGATCACTGTTCGGTTTTTATGAATGATGGAAAAGTAAATGCAGCCGATGTCACCACCTTTAAAGTACTGGGTGAAAACTACGCCAGCGATCACAAAAACGTCTATTACAAAGCCAAGGTCGTCAAAGGGGCAGATCCCGTTACTTTCACCGTTTACCCGCATGACGTCGGAAATGCCGATTCCGAGGACGCCAATCATAAATTCCATGAGGGCGTGAAAGTGAAAGCCGGGTTTAGGTAGATAAAGGTTACCTCCACAAACATCGCGCCTTTACAGCTTAATCTTTTGCGCAACCAGGCGTACTCTGGTGTCAGGAGATATTTTCGGTACAATTGCGAATATATGCACATTGTCGGCCACCGATAGTCCTCCTATCCCTACGACTGTCCGAAGAATAATTTCACCACTGGCACATTTGCTTTCTACCTGTTGTTCAACCACTTGTGCCAGTGAGTGTGTCCTCACTACCCCAACAAGCAATGTCTCTCTTTTAAAATCGATCTTCGTTTTAAGAAAGGAAATTTGAAGATTACCGAAGAGTTCGTCCTCAGTTTGTATCACCCTGACGATCATACTGTCTTCCCGATCAAATTCTTTTAAACGAGCCCCAGGATTTAAACTGCCGTTTAGAAGTTGATAGCTTACTTGTCCATCTGTACAGGTAATCAAGTATTCGTCGTCTTCCTTGCAGCCTGACAATGAAGTTGCAAAGCAGAACAGAAGTAGCAATATTTCCAGCAATTTCATACAAGGCAGGCCATTAAAAATGGTTTACATATAGGCAAGCTCATTACACAACGGACAAACGTATTCGGCAGTGCAGATTACGAATAACTTATCCACGACACCCCGTTCTCACTATTTGCGTCGACGGGCGGCAGTAAAATCAGATAGCCACTTGAAAAAATGCCGGCTCAACAGCCAACCGATGATTAAGCCATATGCGATCAACTTTCCAGGCAGTAAAAAAACCTGTAAAAGTACTAATAGTCTGTTGTAATCGTCGGATATACGGAAAGGGTTGTCAATCAAGCCTCCGGCCCAGCCTACATTTGTAGTTTCCGGCGCTGCGTTCACAAAATGACTCGTCACCACATACAAAGCGAAACAGCACAGCCTTACTAGGATCGTACCAGCGCTATCGTTCGGCCGGTGATAGCCAACCCAGTAAAGGCCAACGCACGCCAGAAACAGACCGATCAGCGTCGCGGCGTAAATCAGCCATTTTTGGGGTGGTTTACCACCATCACCGGGCTCTTCCTGATTCACTTCTACTTTACCGACAGGACCTGGGTTAGCAGATTCAAAAAGCCATTCAACTAAACTCATACAACGTTTCCGGTTCGTTTTACAAGGTCGGCTTTGGTAAACAAAAGCCGTTCCCAAATCTCGACCAAGCGCATTGCAGCTCCTGCTTTTTAGCTTGATCCATCATCAAAGCAAATAGCCCGAACAACCTACCCGATCTTTACCGTTTGGCACAAGACAAAAAATACCCGGGCGGGCCTTATGTCAAAACTCCATTCGAAAACCGTTGACGGGTATGGGTAGTAAGTTTCCCTGATCTCAATCTTTATTTTTGGGTACCCTTAAAACGGACATGCTGAAATGAAATACCAGGAACACCGCCCCACACCCGGCCTGATACCATTCATCGACTGTTACTGGACATTGCAAACGGATTTATCGGTTAGTGATGGCCGGAAAAGGCAGTTTCCTGATATATGTACCGACCTTATAATCAATCTGGGAGAAGACGTTCAGATATGGAATGGAGAAAATACCGTTCTCAGGTCCGAAAAGCCGTACCTGATGGGAGCCATGACATCGTTTAATGAGATCGTGCTCAGGCCCGGCATCAAGCTCACTGGAATCCGCTTCAAACCATTTGCTGCCAGCGCATTATTGAATATTCCACAGAATGGAATGGCAAATAAAATCGAAGAGCTGGGCCACCGGGACTTGTCTTTGGATTGCAAACATTTCCATGACCTTCTGGTTGGCAAGAGCGATCCCAGTCATGGGACGAATGCATGGCTGTCGGCGCTGGCCGATCAAAAGGACAATGCCCATATGAACGCCATTATCGGTACCATCCTGGAATCAAACGGACAGATCAGTGTGCGGGAAATAGCGGCCCGATTCAATCTTACCGAGCGGCAACTCGAACGCAGATTCGCATTCAACCTTGGCGTCCCGCTCAAAGAGATTTGCAACCTGGTCCGGTTTCAGTATGCTTTTCAGCTGATCAGCAATCGCCGGCAGGAGAGCTTGCTGGATATCGCTTTCAGGGCTGGCTACTACGACCATGCCCATCTGACGAGGCATTTCAAACGCTACTCAGGCTACGTCCCTTCCCAATTGCACAAATAAATCCCTGCACTTTGTCGGTTTTGTACAAAGCCTGCCCGATGAATGCCCGCTATTTTTGCAGAGGTCAAAAGCCGTACTAAGTAATCACAAACTAAGTAATCCATGACAGATCAATCACTCAAAGAGAAAATCGCGCTGGTGGCGGGAGCAACCCGCGGCGCCGGGCGCGGCATTGCCATCGAACTGGGCAAAGCGGGTGCAACCGTATATGTGACCGGACGCACAACCCGTGCACAGCAGTCGGAATACGGTTTGCCACAAACGATCGAGGAAACTGCCGAACTGGTATCACAAGCGGGTGGACATGGTATTGCAGTCCAGGTAGATCACCTGGTGCATGACCAGGTGAAAGGGCTTGTGGACCGGATCGATCGAGAACATGGGCGGCTGGATATTCTGGTCAACGACATCTGGGGCGGTGAATTTCTCACAGAGTGGCACAAGCCCGTGTGGGAGCATTCACTTGAAAAAGGTCAGCGGCTGTTGAGATTGGCCATTGACACGCATATCATCACGAGTCACTTCGCACTACCGCTCCTGATCCGCAATCCCGGCGGCCTGGTGGTGGAACTTACAGACGGGACTGCGGAATACAATCAATCCAATTACCGTCTATCCCTTTTCTACGATCTCGCGAAAACTTCGGTCATCCGCCTGGCCTGGGCTCAGGCGAAAGAACTGGCCCCATTCGGCTGCATGGCGGTTGCATTAACACCCGGATGGCTGCGCTCGGAGATCATGCTGGACATTTATGGCGTGAATGAGTCAAACTGGATGGATGCACTTGAAAAACAACCTCATTTTGTCATTTCCGAGACACCGCATTATGTGGGTCGGGCCGTAGTAGCAATGGCCGCCGACCCAGGCAAACAACGTTGGAACGGTCATTCAACATCCAGCGGCGCACTTGCCAAAGTTTACGGCTTCACCGATCTGGACGGTTCTCAGCCCGATGCATGGCGATATGTCGTAGAGGTGCAGGACGCAGGCAAGGCGGCAGATGCGACTGGTTACAGATGATGTGGTCACATTGAGCAATGCACCGGCGAGTTAGGGTATCACTACCAGACGGCTGCCGCCCGGAACATCGCGTTGCCACAAGCCGGCAATGTCTGATAGTTTTGCGGTGGTGATCTCTAATTTCAGTTTCCCTTCTGCTGCCAGCGTGAATGCTTCGGGCAGGATTTCAGTAAAAGCCTTAGCCACCTCTTCCCTGGACCACGAGCCCATCCCCGATCCGGTCAGGAGCAAATCGACGCTGCGCAGGGTCGCAGCCGAAAGTTGCAACAGGTCGCCGGCCATGCTGCCTACCGACACGTACCGCACAGGATTGGTGAACATGCCGTTGCCTTTCAGCACAGACAGGATCAGCTCGGCGGTGTGGCCCCACAGATAATCGATTACAATGTCGATTGGAGAAGCCTGGTGCAATGCTTTAAGCTGCGCCGCAAAGCTATCGTCGTCGGTGATGGCAATCGTCTCATCCGCACCGAGCGTCAGCAGGTCGGATAGCGATTTTTGATTCCTGCCGGTGCCTATGATCCTCTTCGCGCCATAATGCCTGGCCAGCTGCACGGCCACCCGTCCGGTAACCCCGGTGGCTCCGTTTATCAGCACAGTGTCGCCTGCCTGGATCTTCGCCTTGAATTTCAGGCCCATTGCTGCCCCGATGACTGCATTCGGCAATGCGGCTGCTGTGGCGTCGTCAAGCCCCTCGGGTATGCTCACAATGCGGTCCTTATGGATAGTCGCTTTTTCAGCCAACATCCCACTCACACCCATGCCGTACACCCGTGTGCCATCCGGAAGAAGGCATACGCCGTCGCCCCCAGGTACAATGGGAGTTCCAGCCTGATGGCCACTGCTGTAATGCTTACGGGAAGCAATGCCCTTATCCAGGTGCTTTACCGCTGCGGCCTTTACCGTCACCAGCACTTCGCTTTCATTTTGAACCTCCGGTTCGGCAATTTCTGTGTATTGGGGCAGCCCGCCGTCGGGATATATTACTGCTGCTTTCATGCTCTGTTTGTTTTAGTGTGTGCCAAAATTAGGACGAGCAGCGGCTGCGCGACGATAACATATGTTATGAAATCAGAAATGCTCCCTGCCCCTCGCCAATTTGTTCTTAATCCGGCTTAAATGTACGGCGCTTACGCCCAGATAGGACGCAATGTAATGCTGCGGCACCCGCCTGACGATATGCGGGCGGTCGGTAAGCAGGCGCTGATAACGCTCTTCCGGCGTATCGCGGATGAAGGAAACGAGCTCGTCGTTGAAACGTTTATGCCGGGAAGCGAAAATGTGCAGGACGATCCGGATAAAGCTGGGCTCGTGCGCCAGCTCTTCGATGAGTTGGAGCACATATACCCTCGATAGTAAGTAAATGACTGATGGCTCGATGGTTTCAATGCTAAACGAACCGGGTACTTCATTCACAAAGCTTTCAAAAGAGGAGAAGCCTGAATTTTCGAAGAAGAACTGGACGGTTTTGTCGTCGCCGTCCTTATCGAAGTAGGCGCGTACACATCCTTTCTCGACATGAATGTAATGCTGTGAAACTTCGCCCTCTTTCAACAGAACGGTCTTTGCCGGTACTTCCCGTCGTTCCATATACGGCAGGTACTTGTCCCAATAGTCGTTTAGCTGTGGGAATTGCTCCCGAAAATGAAAAACCATATCGTGCAGAGGAATGGATGCTCAAACTTACCTGCTTTCGCTCACTTCAACAGGATACCCCGGGGAATTTTTACGCAAGCCATTCAGGCTCCCACGCCCTGGGGCCGATGTGTCGATTTGAATGGCTACATTCTGATCCGGACGGTTAGCTGGCACCGTCGGTAACCTTGCATATCCAGGATGATATGCATTGATCACTAATCAGAAGCGGGTGCTCTTTACAAGAGCATTAATTTTTTGAAACGCTGCGCAATGGATTCAAAGTTTATCTACTTTTGCATTTATTTATAATAAGTCCAAATAAAATAAAATCAAATGCTTCGATTTTTAACACTTATTTTTTCCATTCTTTCAGTGCAGGTCATTGCCCAAACCGGGACGATCAAGGGCACCGTGACCACTTCGGACGGCAAACCCGCCGAATTTGTAAATATTGTTCTGGAAAAGACGTCCAGGGGTACAGTGGTCAATGAGGCTGGTCACTACACGATCAATAAGGTTCCTGCGGGAACCTATACCATTACAGCGAGTTTTACCGGGCTTATTGAACAAAAGAGTACCGTAACGGTCGCAGCAGGGGAAATCAGTTCAGTGAATTTCACCCTGGCCGAGGATAACCGGCAGTTGCAGGAGGTTGTCGTCCGCGACGACAGCAGGCTGACGAACAAGGAAACGGAATACGTGGCGCGGATGCCTTTGAAAAACCTCGAAAATCCACAGGTATATCAGGTCGTGGGCAAGGATCTGATGAAAGAGCAGGTGATGACCGATATCAAGGATGTCTTTCGGGCTGCGGCAGGCGTCGCCCCCACCGAATACGTTACCGGAAGCTTTGCTGTAACATTCAGGGGATTTACGAACTTCGACTATGCCCGGAACGGAATGGCAACCTCGGTTTACAGGACGGGAACCGAAATCGCTAACCTGGAACGCATAGAGTTGATCAAGGGGCCGTCGGGCACGCTTTTCGGTTCGCAAGTGTCCACCTTTGGCGGCGCGATGAACCTGGTCACCAAAAAACCTTATGCAGGCTTGGGAGGTGAGGTGTCGTATAGCATGGGAAGTTTTGATTTAAGCAGGGCCACAATTGATATAAATACCCCGTTAAATAAAGATAAGACCGTATTACTGCGGTTCAATGCCGTGAAGCACCAGCAAAACAGCTCAAACGAGTATGGTAAAAATAAAAGGTACGTCATCGCACCAAGCCTTTCCTATCAGGCCAGTGACCGTCTTTCATTCCTCTTCGATTTCGAATATTTTAAAAGTAATGCGACCCGTTTGGCATACACATTACTTTTTGACGACCAGGTGCCATTTAAATCCGCAAAAGACCTCCCGGTGGGCTTTAAAAAATCTTTCTTCGAAAATGATTTGCTGAGCGATGCGGAAGCCACGAAGTATTTCGGTCAGGCCAGGTATCAGATTAGTAAGAACTGGACCTCCACCACCGGCATATCCCACGTGAATGAATTTTTGAACAATAGCTACCAGCCTTACATCAATTGGATTAGTGCCGATACTGCCGTGACAAGTATCCGGCTTTTCGGGCCAAGAGAAAGAACCTATGCCAATGTGCAGCAAAACTTCAACGGCAGTTTCTATACAGGCAGGTTTCATCATAACCTGTTGATTGGAGCAAGTTATGAATACAATGACGAAACACTTACCTACAGGGCTGTTCCCCTTGATAAAATAAATGTCCGTCAACCGTTCGAAAAGGCAGGTTTAAGCCGGGTGAACAGCATTTTGGCTAGTCCTTCAACCACAGCGTCCCACGATGCGTACGGGGGAAATGCATTGGGCATATATGTTTCCGATGTAATTAACTGGACGGATCGCCTGTCGACCATGCTGAGTTTGCGCTATGACCGATTTGAACAAACCTATGAAGGAGGTTTTGTGCAGCCGTCTCTCTCTCCGAAATTAGGAATTGTGTATCAGGTCGTGAAGGACCAGGTTTCGCTGTTCGGAAATTTCATGAACGGTTTCCGGAACCAGGGTCCCGTGGAGCAGCCCAACGGCAGCCTCTTCAAACCCAAACCGGTTTTTGCCAACCAACTGGAAGGTGGGTTAAAGGTCGAACTACCGGGAAATAAGCTGGGCGGAAGCATTAGTTACTATCACATCGGCATTGATAATGCGTTGCGTACCGACGATGCGCAATACAGTTTTCAGGACGGCCGGCAGGTCAGCAAAGGTATCGAGGTGGAGCTTACCGCCAACCCGGTGAGCGGCCTGAGCATTGTTACCGGATACGGGTTCAATGAAAACAAATTTGTAAAAGCTGATGTGTATGAAGGCAAATTCGAAACGCAGGCCCCGCAACACATTGTTAACTACTGGCTCAGCTATCGTCTGCCTTTCCGGAGCCTGAAAGGCATCGGGTTGGGTTTTGGAGGAAACTATGTGAGCGACTCTTACCTCAATTCCAGCAACACCTACACCATTCCGGCTTATCACACGATTAACGCCACCGCATTCTACCAAAAGGAAAAATGGAAGCTTGGTTTCAAATTGAATAACATCACCAACGTCAGGTACTGGGATTCGGTGGGGAACGCGCAATTTACGAGGAACTTTGTGGCTAACTTTTCCTTCAAATTCTAACCGCCACAATTCCGCATACGCATGAGGCAACACGGCCGGGAATCGATCCATCCGATATTCCCGGCCGGGCGTTTAACGGTGGAGATCTTCCGCTCGACACATTCCGGACCTGCCTTTTGCTCCAAAACTATAAATTGATCTCTGTTCATCGCCGGAAAAAAGTCCTCATTTCCCGATCCGGTGCATTGTCCCATGAATCAGAAATCAATGAAAATCCTCCCGGAGCAGGAACCAAAACACAGGATCAAAACCGCGTTCTGCAATTTTATGCAGATCGAGAAGTACTTTCTTCATGCAAAGCACGACGACGCTCTGCAGATTATCTCCGACCGGACTTTCAAAGACCTGGATATGGAAGATGTGTTCCGGTTTGCGGACCGTACCGTCTCCTGCGTCGGCCAGCAATATCTGTACGCGCTGATCAGAAGTATCCCGCGAGATGCCACCCGCATTGGAACGCTGGAAAGGATCATCAACGTTTTCCGGAACGACCCGGCACTCAGGACCGCACTCACGACCGAAATATCCAGACTTAATAAAAGTGATGCATACTACATCACATCACTTTTTCAGGAAAAATACCTGCAAAGGCCCTCCTGGTTCTGGCTCATCCGGATACTTTGCGGCATCAGCGTGGTTTCGATCGCATTATCCTTCTTCTTTCCTCAAATTCTGGTTCTGGTGATTATCCTTTTCCCAGTCAATATGGGTATCCATTATTGGAACAAAAACAACCTGTACCGATATGGCAGCTCTATCCCGCAACTGTTTCTCCTGAATCAGGTGGCTAAAAAGATAATGGCGAATGCCGAATTTGCCGCGGCCAACAAGGACTTGCAGAAGTCCATTGAAATGCTCAATCGGCTTGGCCCGCAGATGTCGGTTTTCAGAATGGAAGCGAAACTGCAAGGCGAGATCGGCCAGTTTGTTGAATATGTTTTGGAGTTGTTTAAAGCATTCTTTCTGCTGGAACCGGTCCTGATGTTCACCACCCTCCGGGTCCTGGATGCTAAAAGACAAGACATATCGGACATTTTTCACTTCGTAGCCGAATGCGACGTCGCCCTGTCTGTTCTCGCACTTCGGGAAAGCCTTCCGCATTATTGCCAGATAACCTCAGAAAAGGACAAAATGCATTTGATTGCCCGGGAAATATATCATCCGCTGCTGTTCAACGGCGTCCCTAACGACCTGGTCCTGAAAGGAAAATCAGCTTTGCTGACGGGATCAAACATGTCGGGCAAAACCACTTTCATCCGAACGATGGGTATCAATGCCATCCTGGGACAGACTATCAATACCTGCTTTGCCAAGGAATTCGCCATGCCTTTGACAAAAATCCATTCTTCGATCCGGATATCGGATGACCTACTGGATGAAAAAAGCTACTATTTTGAAGAGGTTACTACATTGAAACATCTGATCGAAGAAAGTGGGTCCAGTGACAATAACCTATTTCTCCTGGATGAGCTCTTCAAGGGCACCAATTCGGTGGAGCGGATCGCCATCGGGAAATCGGCACTGAGCTACATGACCCGACGGGGCAACAAGGTACTGGTTTCCACACACGACGTGGAACTTGCCGACTATTTAACCGACACTTTCGACCTTTATCATTTCACCGAATTAATAGAGGAAAACAAAATCACTTTTGATTACAAAATCAAGCCCGGAAAATTGACCACCACTAATGCCATCAGGATACTCTCTTTGAATCAGTATCCCGCCGAGATTGTTGAGGAAGCGCTCAGGTTATCGCAGGAATTAAAAGGTAAAAACTGATCTCCCGCCTGGATGCGGATATGTAACAGCTGTCCCGATGGCTCATTTGCCAGACTTCGCCTGTGATGCAGGACGGTAATGCAATTCCACTGCCGTTCACTCAAAACCGCAGCCCACGCTACAACCCCTGGATTTATATTGGGTTCTGATTTGAAAAACCATATCAGTAACCATGCATAAGCAAATCAAAACCGCACCATTCAGCTTTACAGGGATCTTCCTAGCCGCCCTGCTCTGGGCCTCCGTTCTGGCCTGTAAAACTGCCGAGATCGCAGTTGACAACGACCTGAAAAACGAAACGACAACCTATGCAGTAAAGGGCAGGCAAGGATCCCTGATCGGCCAGACGCTGACATTCGGCGGGTTCAAAACAAACAAAGTGAAAAGGGGATGGACCTTTGGGTACAGCATCCCGTTTATCACCACCTTCAACGGGGCTTCCGAGAAGCTCAGTTTTACGCAGTTTGACGACAAGGGGCGCTTTGCCGACGTAGCATTGATCAGCAAATTCAGCGAAACGGAGCTGTCTCAACTCACGACATACTTTTCAATTACGCTGCAATACAAAAACTACTGCGCAGGTTCAGTCAAGGTTGATGGCACGGCCGATGGTTGGGATTTTATCGTCCATCAGGTGGATGGGGCCATACGCAATCCTAAAAACAATGGAACTGCGGGCTTCATTCGCCAGGGTCAGATGCGCATTGAAATCTCGGGCATCAGGGAGCTGGAAGGCTCACCGGCGTTGCTGACACAGAACGAGGTCTATGGCTACGAATTCCGGCTCGACGGCAAGGTTGTAGGAGCAGTTTCTACGATCAACAACGGCAAAATATGGTTCAAAAACGGGTTGAGCGAACAACTGACACTCGTGCTGGCCAGCGTTTCGTCCGGACTGATGCTGCGTAACTCCGTAGAAGACCATGCATTAAGCATGCAATAAATTACCGCCGGCCTGATCGGGCTGGCCGGCATCTTAGTTGTGCAGTCGTGCGGGCGCCCGCACCTGACCGCATACATATGACTCGCCGGCGATGACCGAATGCAAACAGGTCACCAGGTCTTCCGAACAGCCGTTTTTGGTAAGATAACCTTTCACGCCCATGCGCAGCAGCGAACTCGCAAGCTCATGCGCCGGATGAATGGCGTATATAATAAATGACGCCGAAGGGTTCTTTCGCATGACTCTTTTCAATACTATTTTGTCTATTTCCGGTTCCTCTTCCGAAAGGCCGATGATGATGATGTCGATGGGGCCGGGCTGAGGAAGCTTTCCGAGAGACCGCATACAGGCGGTTTCCAGGGTGGTTATGTCCTTGAACTGGCTTTTCAGCATGACACGGATCCCTGTTCGAAATACCGGGTGGTTGTCAATAAGGGCTACGTGCATATTTTATCTCCTGCTGGTGCTCTGCTTTAAAAATCAGTTCTCCCGGTACCTACCGGGAGATGATTACTTACTCAACGTCATGAAATCACTATAGCAGTCCTCCTATTATAGCCTACTATTCCAAATCCTCCGTATATCAAAGGGATTTGGAACGCAACAAATGTATGGCGTATATCCTGGCCCGAAACCATAAAAAATTGAAACATCAGTTAAAAAATGTCATTTGTTCATTTAAAAAATTTAGTAACCTATCGAAGTACTACTATGACTGATTTTCTATATTATTGTCAACTTTAAAGCCCTGGCATTACTTACGTCCCTTGCAATGAGCATTCAGATCATCATCGCGGAAGATCATCCGCTAATCCTGATGGGCATCCAGCATTTACTGCTGGAACACAAGCCAGAGGCAGTGCTGACGTGTACAGTCGATTTCACCAAAACCATCGCAATGCTCGAAAAGCGGAAGTTCGACCTGCTGATCATGGATATCAATCTGCCCGGCGGCGATAAGGTTGGCATGATCCATTCGGTGCGGTTAAAGCAACCGGAAATACCGATCCTGGTCTGTTCAAGTTACGACGAGCAGCTCTATGCCTTGCCGTTTCTCAAAGCAGGCGCAAACGGCTACATATCCAAAACGGCGATGAATGATGACTTTACGGAAGCAGTGGACCAGGTGCTCAACGGTCGCACCTATGCCAGTCCGCAGGTCATGCAAAATGCTTTTCGGCAGCTATTCAATGCAAAAGGTTCCGAGGAGTCTATCGCAGACAAGCTTTCGGACAAAGAGCTCGAAGTGGCACGGCTGCTGATCAAGGGATCTTCCACCAAGACAATCAGCGAACATTTGCACCTTTCGCCCTCATCCATCAGCATTTATAAATCCAAAATCTTTGAAAAACTGGGGGTAAGCAATGTGATCGAACTTACCACCTATTTTGAGCTGAACGGCTAGTGTGTCACCATGAACCCAAGCCGTTTCCTTTCTTCCCGGTCCCGCAGCATGGGAGTTGTCCTAGGCTCCCTCATGCTGGCGTGTTGTTGCTGGATAGGGACGACAGGCGTTGCGAGCGCCCAGGAGCAGCATCCTCCCGGCTACTGGTTGCAGCATTTTACGGATGAAAACGGCTTGCCCCAGAATAGTGTCAAAGCCATCGCGCAGGATCGGAACGGCTTTGTGTGGCTGACGACCGAGGCGGGCCTGGTACGATTCGACGGCCACCGGTTCATGACATTCGACCGGTCGGTGGTTCCCATCACGAGCAACCGGATCCGGGGGTTCGTCCCATCCGTTAACCATGACGAAAAAAACACGCGTCACGAATTCTATGCATTGTCCGAAAAGAACGAATACATCGGTATCCTGCCCAACGGGCTGGTTTCGGTAGACACCACATTTTACAATAACTACAAAAAACGTAACCCACTCGTCCGCAATGAGACCAGGCATAACAGTATTTTGCCCAGTCTACCGGTCCAGTTAAACATCGACCCATTCGCTGAGCACTACTTCGCGGCCTCGGATAGCGGGAAATATTATATCTGGCGAAAAGACCAGGTCACCTGCTTTCAATACGGCAAGCCTGTTTCTGTGACCAGAGGGCCATTCCGCAATTTCATCCTGATTGGCACGAAGCCATACGGAACCGATAGCAAGGGGCGTTTCAGAACGATCGGCGCATCGTCACGGGAGATTTCCATCGAGGGTGACATAACCTTGAACAGCCGTTATGCGAAACAGACCGGCCACCTGCGCCTGTTTTGGAACAGCATCTCCCGCCAGGCATTCCTTTACCTGAACGACTGCCTTTATACATTGAAACCGACCCCGGCAGGCAACCTGACCACGCGGTTGATTTTAAAAGACTTTGATTTTGACAATCGAAGCATCGTCACGGCCTACTTCGACGAGCCCGGCGGATTCTTGTTCCTGGGCAGCACGACGAGGGGATTGTTTGTTCTCAAAAAAGAAAGTTTCCAAACACAAAGACTCAATGCCGACAGTGCCGATAATGTATACTACGCCCAAATTCCGGCACGGGGAAGGTCGGTACTGACATCGCAGGGTTACCTCCTCGGCACCAACGCTGACGGCTCCAACAGCACGGCAAAAAGGGTATCGACTTTCATGGAGAGGTTCGGTTATAAATTCACGATGGCCGAGAGCCGGGACAGCACTTTCTGGTTCGGGATCGGATTGGATCTGTATAAACTCGACCGGACGGGGCAAAAGATCCTGGCCTATGTAAAACTGCCGGACAAGGCTAAATCGCTCTACGTTGAGCCCGCTGGCAGACTGTGGATCGGGTGCGAGAGCCGTGGGTTATATACGCTTGACGAAACCCAGGGCCGGTACAAGCCGCGGCGCATGTTCACCCTGAGTGTGAATGGTGTGATGATTATGAACAGGGAGGACGCTGAAACACTGTTTCTGGGGACTGAAAATGGCCTTTACAGGCTTAATACCCGCACCGGCGCTTTCCAAACGATTAAGGCCTTTGAAAATATAACCGTCCGCAGCTTCCACACCACCCCAGACGGCACATGGATCACCACTTACGGGAACGGCATTTACCTTTTGAAGAAGAACAAACTGGTCAAATTTCCGCTGGACCATGATCGTTTCCTGGCAATGGCGCATTGCATAGTGGAAGACAAAAAGGGCTTTTTCTGGATAAGCACTAACCGTGGGCTCTTTCAAGTTGCCAAAAAACAGCTATTGGCCTATGCTTCCGACAAACAAAATCTGGTGTACTACCTGTATTACGACAAGCGGAACGGGTTTGAAACCAATGAATTCAATGGCGGCTGCCAGCCGTGCGCATTGGCATTGGCAGACGGCACAATTTCACTACCCTCCATGGACGGGCTAGTGTGGTATAAGCCCGAGCGCATCGATCCCGAACTCCCGGACAAGGGAATCTTCATCAGCTCCATTTTGGAAGACGGCAAGGAACTGAATGTAAATGACAGGCTTGAAATATCGCATGACTTTGAGCAGCTGCATTTGATGGTCACTACCCCTTACCTGGGCAATATCCGAAACGTTCAAATGCATTATTCGCTTTCAGGAAAGGGTCGCCCTGAGAAGTGGATACCGGTCAATGCGGATTTTGTAGTACCTGTCCCCAAGGTTCCTTTTGGCGACTACACACTAAAAATCCGGAAAGTGAACGGATTCGGGTCGAACGACTATACCTACAAAACCGTGCATCTGCACATTCCACGTGCCTGGTACGAGACGTGGTGGTTTCAATCTTTGATGGTCGTTGCGCTGGCGGGGCTGTTCTTTGCATCTGTAAAATGGCGAACGACAAGACTTGTTAAAAAAGAGCGGGAAGCAAACCTCATACGTCATTACAGGGTGATCAGCCAGATCATCGCGGCCGTTAACCATGATATCCAGACACCGTTGCACTACATAGGCTACTCGCTGAAACAAATCAATGCTTATCTCCACAAACAGAGCACCAGCGACGCATTCATCACCCGCATGAGTGATGAAACGCTTAATACTTCACAACGACTGAGCACACTTACCAAAAATTTCCTCGACTATATCAAGCTACAAAATAAAACGGAATCCGCACGCCGGGAGGTGGGCGCCGTCGAGGTTGCCGGACTGGTTTCCACTATTTCCGAACTGTTTGCTGCAACTGCGGCTTTCAGGGGAGTAACCCTCCAAAACAGGATCGATCCGGAACTTACGGTTCAAAGCGACCCCAGCCTGCTGTCGATCATCCTCCACAACCTGATCGACAATGCATTGAAAGTAAGCCAGTCCGAAGTGACCGTCACTGCGGGCACCGAAAACGGACACCCCCGGATCACGATCCACGACGACGGGCCGGGCATGCCGGAAGATCAGACAGGATGGCTGAACAAAAATTACAAATCCTACGAAGAATGGCTTCGCGCCTCTCAGCACCCCGACCAGAAGGGAATTGGTCTCGTCATCGTCAAAGACCTGTGCGTGTTGCTGGACATCAGCATTACGGTCATTGTCCCGGGACAGGCCGGCACATCGATCGTCCTGACTTTAAACGGCAACGGGGAATAACCTGAACCGCATCGCCAGGACACAATTAAGCCTGCAATTCAACGATTTGCAGGCTTAAAAAACCACATATTAACCTATTTATTAACAGGCGGAGAGCCTGATTTCTTTAATTCACAATCAACTCGTCGATAAATAACCATCCTTTACTGCCCTTGCCCTGGTGCCAGGCCGGCAGCTTGGCCAATGGCTTGGCTACGAGTTTGATGCAGCTAAGCTCCCGGGGCTCGAATGCAGCCTCGTAAACAAGGTTCTCGGCGCCCGGTATATCTTTCTCCGGCACTTCCGGGCTGATGACTTTCAGCAGTTTAAGGGATTTTTCATCGGCTCCTCCCCACACTTCGATCCGGGTGGGCGGGAAAATGTAACTTCCCAGGCTGCGGAGCGTACTCAAAGTTACGTTCCCGGCTTTGACAGGCTTTTTGAAAAACAGATAGCCCTGAAAATCATTTTGATTATAACCCAGCCAGGTGCCGCTCACCCGTTCGGTATCGCCGACCTTTCCGTCGAAAAGCGAAGCTGCTCCTTTCGCTTTGTAGCTCGGATCTACCGGCGTGATCAACTGGGCGCTGTCGATGGGGTAGCCAGCTTTAAAAAATACTTTCTCAACCCGTTTGCTGCCGTACCAGCCGCTTCTGAACGCCCTTGCTTTCAGTGTGCTGTTCTTTATAATGGCGATTGGCTTTTCATAAACCGGCGATTGAACGCTGTCGGGCTCCGAACCGTCGAGCGTGTACCGGATGATCGTCCCGGCGATCTGATGTTTCATGGTTACCCTTTCATCCTTTGCTACGAGCTGCTTTTCCGTGACAATCACGGGCGGATTGAGCGCCAGGATTAGTGTATCGCTCCTGAAACCCGTTTCAAATGCGATATGCTGTCCTTTTTTCAATGTCGCCAGTTCTTCTGTACTCAGACCAGTACTCCATACATATACTTTTTTCAAAGAAGGAATGGCTTCCAGTGATTTAATATGAGTCATTTTGACTGTCGTTCCGCTCAATGAAAGCTCGCGGAGATGCCCGAGCTTTTTCAGTTCGCCTAATGTCGCTCCGGTAACGTCCGTGAAATTCAGGATCAGCTTACGAAGCTCGGGAAACTGGGCCAACTTCCTGAGGTCCTCGTCCTTCACCGGCATCTTGCTCAGATCCATCGAAACGATCTGCCCCTTCAACGGTGCCAATCCTTCGATATCTTCGCTTTTGAAGTTCGCACGGTTGTAAAAATTGACAAACAATGCAGGCGACTCCGCCGATAATGGTTTGATGAGGCGGTAAGTGGTATTGAGCTTTTTGACCTCGTCCGCATCCGCGGCGCTGAAATCGTATTGTTCCTCGGTCCGGCCGCCTCCCAATACGTTCTGGGCATAAGCGTACACCGGGCTTTGGGGCGAAAGTGAACTCGCCAGCTGATCGAAACGCGACCCGCCTTTTACCCATGCGGCCAGCAGCACGATTTCTTCGTCGGTCAATTGCACCTTACCGCGCGGCGGCATATGCTTTTTGTCTTCAAGCGGCAAATGCAACCTGCTGATCAGCAGGCCGAGATCCGCTTTGGTAGTGTCCCAAAGTACTCCACCCTTCCCTCCTTTCGTGAGCAAGGCCTGGGTCTGGATCTGTAAACCTCCTTTGGCTTTCTCCTCATTGTGACATGACAAACATTTCTGTTCCAAAACCGGCTTGACAAGGTCGTCATACACCCTGGCATCCTCGAAAGCAACTTTCGGGGCTTCACCCGCAGATGGTCCCAGGGGCGAAATCAAAAAGTCCTCACCGTGGGTCAGATTTCCACCCAGATGTCCACCCACAAAGAGAAGCACTAAAAAGGAGCCCGCCACCAGCTTGGAAGACAACTTCCAGGGAACCAGGTATTTTTGCAACCCGTACCAGATGATACTGACCAGCGAGATGGCGATACCCAGCCATTTATGCCAAAGCAATGTATCCGATTCGTACCCCTCTTCTCTGGACAAAACAAAACCCGAGAATGCAGCCACTGCCGCGGTAAATGCGCCTATAATCAGCAAACTATCCGCCAGCTGAGCATTCCAGCGGGTGGAATCCGGCTTTTCGACGATGATCACCCATAAGCTGTACAGTATGAGTACTACCAAAGGGAAGTGTAGAACCAAAGGGTGCATTCTTCCCACCGCCTGCATCCAGTAAGGAACTGTAAAACGGCTTTCAAACAACAATAGAAATACGAGCAATCCATTCAGGAAGAAGGCCAGGTTATAAACAAGCCCTTGCCAATCTGACAAATATCTGCGCACTGTATCAGGGGTTAGTAAATGATTTTATTTGAGACGGCTAGGCGATGATCCCTTTCACCAGCTTGCCGGCCACATCCGTCAGGCGATAGCGGCGTCCCTGGTGTTTGAAAACGAGCTTTTCATGGTCCAGCCCCAGTTGGTTCAAAATCGTTGCATGGAAATCATGGACATGTACCGGGTCCTTCACGATGTTATACCCAAACTCATCGGTTTCTCCATAAACGATCCCGGGTTTGACGCCACCGCCTGCCATCCAGACAGTAAATGCCCTGGGATGGTGATCACGGCCATAGTTGTCTTTGGTGAGAGTGCCCTGGCAGTAGTTTGTCCGCCCGAACTCCCCACCCCAGATCACCAGCGTTTCATCGAGCAGCCCGCGTTGTTTCAGGTCGGTGATCAATGCGGCGGACGCCTGATCGACATCCATGCATTGGCCTTTGATTTCCGTAGGCAAGCCGCCATGGCTGTCCCAGCCCTGGTGATAAAGCTGCACAAACCGGACGCCCTGCTCCGAAAGCTTTCGGGCAAGGAGGCAGTTGGCGGCATAAGTCCCGGGCACGAGGCATTCGGGGCCATACATTTTCACGATCGACTCGGGCTCCTTGCTCATGTCGGTGATTTCGGGAACGGCCGTCTGCATCCGGAAGGCCATTTCGTACTGCTGTACCTTGGCGGTAATTTCAGGATCACCAAACTCGTTGTAGGTCCCCTGGTTCAGTTCCGCGAGATTGTCGAGCATTTTGCGGCGTTGCGCCCGGTCCATGCCATCGGGGTCGTTGAGATACAATACCGGGTTCTCGCCGCTGCTGAACTGCACGCCCTGATGCACGGAGTCCAAAAAGCCATTGGTCCATAATTTGGAATAAACACCCTGGCCATTTCCTTTCCCCCGCGACAACAAAACGCAAAAACCCGGGAGGTTCTGGTTTTCGCTTCCCAGGCCATAGCTCAGCCAGGAACCGAAACTGGGCCGATTCCCTACCTGCGCACCGGTTTGGAAGAATGTGAGTGCAGGATCGTGGTTGATCGCCTCGGTATTCAGGGTTTTGATAATGCAGAGGTCGTCCGCAATGCCTGCCATATGGGGTAGCAGCTCACTCATCCAGGCACCGCTTTTACCGTACTGCTTAAAGTTGAAGATGGATCCCGCCAGAGGGAATTTCGCCTGATTGGCCGTCATGCCCGTCAAACGCTGGGTGCCCCGGATCGACTCCGGCAGATCTTCGCCGTGCATTTTGTTCAGCATGGGCTTGTAGTCGAACAAATCCAGCTGGGAGGGCGCCCCGTTCTGAAACAGATAAATCACCCTTTTGGCTTTCGGAGCAAAATGCGGCAAGCCCGCCATCAGTTCGTTTACATCGCCCTCTCCGCCTCCGCCTTTGAACAGGTCCGGAATGAGCAGAGAACCCAGGGCCGCACTGCCCAGCCCAAGACTCAGTTTGGATAAAAAATGTCGGCGGGTAGTATTGATCCCAAAATCAAATATTGGCTTTTCCATATTTAATGCTGTAGGCTATAAGCTGTATGCTTTAAGCTCTTGATTTGTTCGTTCCTTAGTGACTGATGTAAATTTGAACCCTCTATAGAGCTTATCGCTTTGCTCTAAGCTTTAAGTTCTTAATTTGTTCGTTTCTTAATTATCAACGTAAATCTCAACCTTCATAAAGCTTACAGCCTATTGCTTATAGCTTACAGCTTAGCGCTTACAGCCCCTCACCCCTTCGTAATCGTCTCCTCCATATTGTACAGCGCGTTGATTACCCGCATTAGGGCGGCGGCGCGTACTTCGTCGGCCTTTGGCTCGTGCGGATATTCACCTACGTTCAGCACTTTGAATGCATGTTTTTTATCCTTCGAAAACATCGATGCTTCACCGTTGTAATAGCTGGTAAGCAGTTTCATTTCCTTTTCCGTCGGCCGGCGGCAGACAATCCGCTGAAACGAGGTCCTGATATTGGTTTCGACGTCCGTCGACTTCGCAACCAGCCGCTCCGCCAGCACCCGCGATGCTTCGAGCACCGTCGGGTCGTTGAGCATGACCAGCGCCTGCAATGGCGTATTGGTTTTCGAACGCTTGATCTCGCAATGGTCACGGTTACTGGCATCGAAAATGATCATCGATGGAGGCGGCACCGTCAGTTTGATAAATGTGTACATGCCTCGTCGGTACAGCGCTTCCCCACGGTCCTGCTGATAGGTCCGCAAGGTGCCGCGGCCTGATGTTGCCGCTTCCCAAAGGCCCTTGGGCTGGTAGGGCTTTACGCTGGGGCCGCCTATTTTCGGGTTTAATAACCCACTCGTCGACAATACCATATCGCGAACCAGCTCCGCAGGCAGCCTGTAACGTGGCCCGTGCGACAGATAAATGTTGTCCGGATCCGCTTTCAGTTTTTCATCGGTGATCTTCGCAGACTGCCGGTAGGTCGCAGAAGTGACGATCTGCTTCACCAGCCTTTTGATGTCCCAGCCGTGATTCATAAAATCCACCGCAAGCCAATCCAGCAATGCGGGATTGGTAGGCAGGTCGCCCTGCATACCGAAGTCACCCGTACTCTTCACGATACCCCGACCAAAGAATTCCTGCCAGATTTGATTCACAAAAACCCTGGCCGTCAGCGGATTGCTTTTGCTCGTCGTCCATTTAGCCAGTCCAAGCCTGTTTTGCGGAAGTCTGGTTGTATCAAATTTCATCACTGCGGGCAGCGCGGCCGCGGTCACCACGCGCCCGGGCGCGTCGTACACACCCCGGTTGAGAATGTGCGTGGGCCGGAGCGTGTCCCGGTCGCCCAGCACCGACACCATGAGTTTACTGGTATCCGGTCTGTTGATGAACGACAGCAACGTCCTGGCTTCTTGGTCGGAAATGGTCATCACCGGCATTTTCGCGGGTTTTGTCTGGGAAATATCACCCTCGAAACCCTTTTCCTTCGAGTTGTTGAAAAACGCGAACATCCGGTAGTAATCTTCCTGCGAAATGGGGTCATATTTATGGTCGTGGCATTGTGCGCATTCGACAGTCAGCCCCAGCACACCGGTACTGAAGGTCTTTGTTTTATCGATATTATATTCAATCCGGTATTCTTCCGGGATCACCCCGCCCTCTTCGGTGTATTTATGGTTTCTGAAAAATGCCGTGGCCAGGATCTGCTCCTTATTGGCATTGGGCAGCATATCGCCGGCGATCTGCCATGACAGGAACTGGTCGTACCGCATATTTTTGTTGAACGCGTTGATCAGCCAGTCGCGCCAGGGCCATTGCGTACGCACTTCATCGTCCTGGTAGCCGTATGAATCGGCATACCGGGCTACGTCCAGCCAATAGACAGCCATTTTCTCGCCATAAGTCTTTTGACTGATCATCTCATCCACCACCTTTTCATATGCCTTGTCGCTGCCGTCCGCTTCGAACCTCTTTTGCATGTCCACGGTCGGAGGCAGGCCGGTGAGATCCAGCGCGACTCTTTTGAGCAAATGGCTTATGCCCGCCTCTTCATTGGGACTCAATCCCGCGCCTTCCATTCGTTGTAAAACAAAACGGTCGATTTCATTTCTGGGCCACTCCTCGTTGGAAACCTGAGGAACGGCCGGCAGTACCGGAGTTGTGAATGCCCAATGCTTCTCGTATTTCGCCCCCTGTTCGATCCATTTACGCACCAGGCCGATCTCTGCATCATTCAAGAGGCCCAAATGCGATTCGGGGGTCGGCATCTGATAGGATGGATCTACCGAAGTAATCCTTTTGTAAACCTCCGATTGTTCGGGCTTGCCCGGGAAAATCGCCACACCTTTGCCATCCTTCAATTTAGCATAGGCATTTTCAGCCACATCCAGCCTCAGCCCGGCCTCCCGTTTCTTGGCATCCGGCCCGTGACAGGCATAACATTTATCGGACAGGATGGGCCGGATATCAAAATTATAACTCACCGCGTTGCTGCCCGATTGCGTCTGCAATGTCCCATTCTTTTTGAAACACGAAACCGCCAGAAAGGTAACCACACCAGCCAGCATCGCCGGAAATAAGAACTTCTTTTTCATTTGACAAACAATAAACCTGCGTAAAAATCATCGAAGTAATGGTAATATACTACCAGTAACTCCACCCCAGAAACCCAAACAAAAAGCAGGATTCATTCACGCGCTCAAAAAGCAATATATACAACTCATTATCAATATATTAATACCAAATATAGCAATAACATCTCAGAAAACAGCCTCTACACCGGCTCAGTGAAGTGGATAGATTAAAGAAATTATGCAAATTTATTATAACCCAGTCCAGTAAATTAATTGTCGATTGGCACGTTCCAATACCATGTTTGCATAACCTGTCAGCTCATTGCTGCCATTTCAGGGATGTGTCGAACACAACCGGAACCTGGTTTCCAGGACTTTCCCCATTCCAAGACCCTATTTTCAGCCTGCATTCAAAGCCCGGCGGCAAGAAGGTAAAAAGCAAAAGAAAGATCGAAGTTTTTAAATGAAAAGTAGAAGTAATTTTATACAAGAATTAAATCTATTAAATCATCAATTAAACGATTTTTATCCTTCGCCTTCGGTTCTTTCAGCAGCTTTACCCGCCGAATCAGAATGCTCCGATACCACCAGCGATACAGTCCAATGCCACATGGAAACAGAATGGCCCGTTTGCTACAATCTATTACTTGTTATGCGATTACACCTCCACAAAGTCCTTGTTCTAAGCATTATAACATCCATCCTCCTACCCAGCTGCTACGCCCAACACGATTTCAGCACCAGCTATTTTAAAATTCATATCGACAGGAAGGGCTGGATCACCAGTATGAAAAATACGACGGGAACTGCCCGACAGCGCGAATTCAGCCCGGCCGACAAGCCCTCACCGCTACTCGCTCTTTTCGACAGTCAAAAACAAAAATATTACCTCCCGACAAGGGCCGTTTACGACAAGGTCAAACACGCATTCACCCTGCATTATGCCAATGGCTCGGTAGCAACAGTTTCACTGGTTACCCACAAAAAGTACTTCAAACTAACCTTACAATCGCTCCATCCGCGCAATGGCATCGACAATGTGCAATGGGGAGCCTATCATACCAACATCACCAATCTTTTCGGCGAGATCATCGGTGTAGCCCGCGATACCAGCGAGGCGGTCAACTATGCCATTGGCATGCTGGCACTTCACGACAATACGCTGGGCGGCACATCCGAAACCATCGCCGATGCTGCGCCATTCCAGTACATTATCCATAGTCCCGACAAGCAGCGCTTTCCACTCCCGCCCCACCTGCGCGAAGGACAGCTGTTTCCCATCGGCGGCGATGGTATCAGCGATGTGGCTTTTTATGCGCATAAAGAACCTTATTACCGTATACTGTACGGCAACGCGGCGCAGGTCGACAACGAGGGCAGAATATCCATTGCTTATAGTTCGCGGGACAGGGCGCCCAAACGCGAGGTTTTCTTTTCACTGATCCCCAATATGGAAGCCAATATTCCAAACCATCTGGAAGTACAGCCCTTACCGGGAGTCGATTACCGAGGCTCTTCAGTTGCGCTCTGGGGCAGCCCCGACAGTACTGCCCTGCTGGATGTGATCCAAAATATTGTCTTATCGGAAGGCCTCCCTTATCCGACCATCAACGGCAAATGGGTAAAGGACCCGGCTGCTTTCGTCCCCGATGCCATGACCAGCGGTCAGCTGTACGATAGCATTATTCCCTACACACGCCATTTAGGTTTTAAGGCTATCAGCTTGTACGACCAGGGTTTTATCCGGCCCGACCGGGGCAACGACGGGTACATCGACGGCAGGAATTTTGAAAAGAAACCCATTAAAATGGCCTCAGGAGCCATATCGCACAAGGAATTTTCAGAAATGGCCTCGCTACACGGATTGATCATTGGTCGCACCCCTATTACTACCGCATTAGCACCAGGAACCCAAGACGCCAGCCCTTTCCCCAGCGATAGTCTTTGTTATCAGCAAAAACGTCTGTTGACCAAAGGTATCGGCCCCGCCGACACCATTATCCTCGTCGACGATCCAAGATATCTCAACGAAATTGCCAGCTGGGAAGGACATTGCAAGAACCTGAATATGATCAAGATTGGAAAAGAACTGATCCACTATCTGGGCGTTTCAGAGGAGGCACCCTACCGGCTGTTAAACGTCAAACGCGGCTACTGGAATACTACCACCGCGGCACATTCGGCGGGGGACACCATCTACAAACTTCAGGTGACCGTCAACTACGGTTATGACGGGTTGATCCCCAACATGCAATTGCAGGATAAAATAGCGGAACATTACGCCATGATTTGCAAGGTGAATGGCCTGGGCTATTACGATTTTGACGGGCAGGAATTTTTATTCAATAATGGGCATGGCTATTATTCGGTCAAGCGCTTCTTCCGCAAAATGTTTGAAAAAGGCAAAGAACCGGGTGTTCCCTCTATCCGCTTTACCGGTTCGACATTGTCCGAAGGCTCATGGCATTACCAGAGCATCTGGAATGTGGGCGGCGGGAAAAACCTGTACGATGTGGAGACCAGGGAATGGGGAAGTGCTACCAGCCAGGGTAAAGATCTCAGGGATGTGACCTATGCCAACTTTTTCCCTTGCGGGATGGGCGGCAATTTTCCGATTAAGGCGACTTCCACCGTTACCGATTATGAGCACATCCAGGCCGTGTCTGTGGGAATAGGTTCCACTTACAGCCTGCAACTGAACCAGAAGGATGTCGAAAGCTGTCCTCAGAAAGACGCGATTTTCAAAGCGATCAGGACCTGGGAAAATGCGCGTTCGGCAAATGCATTCCCGCGCTGGGTCCGGAAACAGCTCGCCGATCCGGCTAACCAGTTCCATCTGGTGGAACTTGGCAGCGATACCTGGCAGCTTTTTAAAACGGATAGGGACGGGCGGAACCGCCAGCCATTTTGTGTACTTAAAAGTCGTTAAAACATAGCAAAGCGCCGGTTTTCAGGAGAAATGCCGGCGCTTTTGGTGTCTGATCTTCGATTAGTATTTATTCGGTGTAATGCTGATGTACTATTTGATCGCCACAGGCACCTCCGTGTTATCCCAGCGGAGTACGAATCCTTTCCCGGTCACATCGTAAACCAGGCGTTCGTTCATGGAGGCGCTCTTACCGGGTTTGGCCATTACAGTCAAAACATCTTTACTGGCGTCTTTCGAGGTATCCCCACCTCGTTTGATCCCCCATTGTCCGGTTTCGGAATTGAAGACAAACGACCATTCGCTCTCACCCGGGATCGCATACAGACTGTACTTGCCTGCCGGCAGCTTTTTGCCTTCGATCATGAGGTCCTTATCTGTTTCGAAGATCGTTGCCTCGTTTGCTCCTGCCCGCCATACTTTTCCATAAGGCACCAGGTCTCCAAAAACCTTCCTGCCCTTGACCGCCGGGCTCGAATAATTGATCGTAACGGTGGCCTCTCCTACTTTGCCGGTAGCTGTTTTCGGCGGACTGGGCCTGCTCGCCTTGTCTCCCTGAGCAAAAACCATCGCCGACATCAACATGCACACCGATGCCAGAACAGCACTTCTTAAAACCATTGCCTTTTTCATTTTTACCTGATTTAGTTTGATAATCGTACACATCAAAAACCGTACTAAATATCATCAATTCATCCGAGAAACAATATCATTCCCAATCACCTACCTATTTTGTCGCATTCACACCCCACCAGCTCATTTCGAGCACATTACCTTTACATCATATTAAAAATAATTCATCTGAACCAACACGGGTATGAGCATCATCCATGAGACTTTCGAAGCCGAGCTGATCAAAAGCCCTAGCAAAGGCGGCTGGACTTACGTCAAATGGCCGGAATCGGTCACTTTTTTTAAAACACGAGGACTGGTCAAAGTTGCAGGCACCATCGATGGCCATCCGTTTCAAAGCTCCTTTATGGCATTGGGCGATGGCACTCATAAGCTTCCGGTTAAATCGGAACTGCAAAAGCTGATCGAAAAAAACGAGGGAGAGAGAGTCACAGTAGTATTAAAAGAGCGGTTGGATCGTTAACGGGCGACGGGCTGTCCCGGACTCAAATCGAGAAGCAGCGTCCCGACGTGAACGCACACTGTTCATTAGTGAACAACAAAAAGCAACTACATTTCATAACATATTGACTTACAAAGCATTCATATTCTGGCAAACTATTTGAACCGATAAATTGGACGGCGGCAGTACAATGCGCCGGCTTGGAGCCTCCGGCTCTGCGTTTCAAAGATTTCAGCCAGAATATTAGCCAATATGCTTAGGAACTACCTCAAAATCGCCTTTCGGAACCTGCTTCGGAACAAGGGCTTTTCAGCGATCAATATCCTCGGATTGTCGGTGGGAATGGCCAGCGCATTGCTTATTTTGTTCTGGATGTATAATGAGGTCAGCTACGACCGTTTCCACAAAAACCGTGACTACCTGTACAGCGCATGGAACCGGGGCACATTCGACGGGAAGCTCCAATGCTGGAATTCCACGCCCAAAGTACTGGGTCCCGCATTGAAGGCGGAGTATCCCGAGATCGCTAATATTTCCCGCAGATATTCGCGCTGGTACGTGACGCGCGCCGGGGAAACAAAGATCTCCACCGAAGCGATCGTCACCGACGCGGCTTTCCTGGACATGTTCGATTTCCCGCTTTTGCAGGGCAATCCCCGTACTGCGCTCAATACCGTCAATTCGATGGTCGTCACGCAGAAGATGGCAATCAAAATGTTTGGGACAGAAGATGTACTCGGGAAATTCATTTCGATCGACAAGGATAACTTTACCATTACCGGGGTGCTGAAAGACCTGCCTCCCAACACCGAATTCCGGTTTGAATACATGCTTCCGTGGCAATACCTGAAAAAGAGCGGTAACGACGACGACAGTTGGGGAAATAACACCGTCCAAACCTACGTGCAGCTCAAAGCCGGAACGGATCCCGCATTGCTGGCGGAAAAGATCAGGGATATTACCATCCGGCACTCCAACAAGACCGAAGAACACGAGGTGTTCCTGCATCCGATCACCCAATGGCATTTGTATTCCAATTTCGAGAATGGCAAGGTGGTTGGCGGGCGGATCGCGATCGTGCGGCTGTTCGGTATCATCGCCGCTTTCATCCTGCTGATCGCCTGCATCAACTTTATGAACCTGAGTACTGCCCGCAGCGAGAAACGGGCCAAGGAAGTAGGTATTCGTAAAACGGCGGGCGCCAACAAGGGGCTATTGGTTGGGCAATTTATCGGCGAATCGATCCTGATCGCCACGATCGCAGGTTCCATCGCATTGCTATCGGTTTATCTGACATTACCCGCATTCAACACGTTGATCGGCAAAGAGCTTCAGGTACCCGTTTCAAACCCGCAATTCTGGGGCGCAGCATTGGCATTCATTCTCTTCACAGGCATTATCGCCGGCAGCTACCCGGCCTTCTACCTGTCGTCATTCAAGCCGATCAGCGTCCTGAAAGGTGCATTTAAGAAATCCCACACATTTATCAATCCACGCAAAGCACTGGTAGTCATCCAGTTCAGCTTCGCCATCGTCCTGATCATCTCTACACTTGTCGTCATGCAGCAGATCCGCCATGCACAGGACCGTGATCCGGGTTACGACCGGGGGCAGGTGGTCTATCACTGGATGACGGGAGACCTTGGCAAAAACTACAGGCAGATCAAACAGGAACTGATTGCCGGGGGTATAGCGACGTCCGTTACCAAAACTGCCTCGCCGCTCAGCAGTGTGAGTAGCGATACCTGGGGCATTGAATGGCAGGGTAAAAACAAAGCCGAGAAAATCGATTTCGACCGCTTCACCGAAGACGAAGGCTTGGTGGCCACAGCCGGACTGCAGCTTATCCGGGGCCGCGACATGGACCTTAGTAAATTCCCCTCTGACTCTTCGGCTATGATCCTCAATGAAACTGCGGCTAAAATTATGGGTTTTAAGAATCCGGTTGGCCAAACGGTCAAAGACAATGGAACGGCTTATCATGTAATTGGTGTGGTCAAGGATTTCGTGATCAGCTCGCCTTATGACAAATCAGGGCCGTTGATTATCGAGGGTGCCCAGAGCTACTTCAATGTGATCCACATCAAGCTTGACGCCACCCGGTCCACCTCTCAACTAATGCCCGCAGTCGAAGCTATCTTCCGCCGCTACAACCCCGAATACCCTTTTGAATATCATTTTGTTGACGAAGACTATGCTTTGAAATTTGAAGACACCCGTCGCATTGCTACTTTGACGGGCCTGTTTGCCGGTCTGACCATCTTCATTTCCTGCCTTGGACTGTTCGGTCTGGCTGCTTACATGGCAGAGAACCGGATCAAGGAAATCGGGGTACGGAAGGTTCTGGGCGCTTCCGTCGTGAGCATCACGGCATTGCTTTCGGGAGAATTCATGGCATTGGTGATTATTTCCATTTTCATCGCAGTACCTGTTGCCTGGTACGTAATGAACCTATGGCTCAGCGACTTTGCCTATCGCGTCAGTATCCAGTGGTGGGTATTTGCGCTGTCGGGTGCATTGGCTATAGGGGTATCGTTGCTGACCGTCAGCTACCAGGCGATCAGAGCGGCCTTGCTGGATCCTGTCCGGAGTTTACGGAACAATTGATTTCAGGCTGCCTTTTTCCTGCAACATCGTAATCAAATCCTGCTGCGTCTGAATCAACAGGCGCAGCGCCTGCATATGCGTATCCTCCTGGCTTACACGCATTCCGGAAAATCTTACACGATGGAGGCTGACCAGCGTCTCGATGTCGGTTTCCAGTATCATGGCTATCTCCGACAGGCGCCCCATCGTCAGCGAATCCTGTTCTTCATTTTCGAGCTGCCGGTAGCGTTGTTTTGAAATCCCCAGCCTTTCGGCCACGTATTCCTGCGAATAGCCCAGCCGGCTTCTGGCGATTCGTATATTATCTCCAATCGGAATTCGGATCTGCTCCATGATGCTACTGACGGTCTCTGTGGGGTATATGCGAAAAAAGCGATTCCGTAGCCATTGATCCTACTGACACTGCTCAAGCGGCGGAAAGTAATTAGTCTGGCGATACTCCCTCACAAATACGGACAGCTACTTGTCCCGACTGGTCAAATGTATACCTGTACCAGTTCTTTACCACCCCTTGAATGATCGGAATGCGGCTTTTTTTGAAGCTATTTGCAATTAGTATTTAGTACAAAAAACCGTTCACACTATGAAGAGAAAACTACTCCGATTTGTATTTGGTCTTGCATATCTTCTGGTTGCATTCGAGGCAGTGCAAGCCCAGCAAATTTACAATCCGAAAAATGTCACCCAAGATGTTTTGACCACTCATTATAACGATCTCCAACCCGTCAGAGTTATGGAATACTCGACCGACCCGGGAGGAAACCTTTTGGAGAGACGCCTGGAAACACTACCAGAAAATGACCTGCCAGCCATCAAAATCAGGGAAGTGGCCGAAAATGCTAACGAAACACCATTTATCAATCAACCACCATTCGGAGGGCTCTTCAACGATGGTCCTACCAACTTCAAAGTGAACGTCGACGCCGCCACCCTCCTCCTCGGAACGGAAGTAGCGTTAAAAGTGATAAAGGATAAATTCGGCTGGATAGGCATCGACAATCAAGCTGTCAATGGTAAACCGATTATTTGGAACATCGTCAAACCTGAGAAGGATGCGTTTAGCACTGCTCCGAAATATGGCGTTCTAACCGAAGAATTTTACTACTTCGCGGATGGGGAGCAACCAGAAAAAATAAACAAGATTGATGTAGTTGCCCATGAAATCTTCCACGCTATTCAAAATCTCAGGGCCGGAGTAGCAAACACCCTGGGAGGAAGTTCGTGCAGCGAAGTGCTGGTGCTCAGAGAGGCCTTGTGCGATATTATTGGCTTATACGTTCTGAATGAGTACGAGCAGAACTCTCCGGCATTTTACGAGTGGACCTGGTCCAAAGGATTCCTGTATTCCGGAAGGTCGTTCGACAATCCTAATGCGATAGGACAGCCGGATACTTACTTCGGGAACTATTATACCAATGCATGTCCCGAAACCAACGATTTTCCGGTGCATCAGAATGCAACCGTAATTGACCATTGGTACTACCTTCTGGCAGTCGGCACAACCGGTACAGAAACCAATGATCTTGGCTATGCCTACACGCTCAATGGAATTGGTATCAACAAAGCGATCCAGATCGTATGGAAATGCGTCGACTATCTTAGCCCAAAATCTGATTTTGAAGATCTAAAAAAGGCCACACTCACAGCAACCGAGCAACTCTACGGTTTGCACTCCACCGAGTATCTCGCTGTGATGAATGCCTGGTGTGCCGTGGGAATCTGCGATAATAATCTTGGGCTGTTTTCGATGTCACCCGCTCATGGAACGAATTACGTCAACCCCTGGCCCGGTGTGAATGTAAATATCACCTGGGAGGGCAAGCCTGTTAAAGAATGGGAAGTCCAGATGTCCACCTCGTCTGATTTCATAGAAGATGTACAAAATATAACAATCAAGAATTTTACAACAGTTATAAAACCGGGCGGTGGGCTTGCCTACTCAGGTTTTGCCACTGGCTACTATCCTCCCGGCAAACACGTATATGCACGTGCGCGCATTATGCAAACCGATGCCGATTTCTGCAAGGGGTACAATCCGCTGTGTGTTTTATATCAACAATTCGGCCCCTCTCATGCATTTTGGTTAAAAGATCAACAGACTGCCTTCTGGCCTTACAACAATTCGATATCCATCAACCCATGGAATAACCCTGAGCTTAGCTGGAAGTCCGTTCCTGACGCGCACCGTTACAGATTGCAGGTGGCCGCAGACGTGGATTTCACTGATCTGGTTTATGATAAGTTCGCTATGCATAGCGGCAATTTTGCAGAATCGGGGATTGTCGATACCCCGCTCGATATGGGAAAAACCTACTACACGCGTGTCAGAGCCGAACGAACCAACGTGCCGAACATCCTAAATAGCTACGGAGAATGGTCCAATCAGCTTATTATCAATTCCGTCGCACCAGTCACCTCCATTTTACAGGCGCTGGGTCAGAACGCCAATGACCCGGCCCACCTCGTCAGTAGCCTTGGGTTCTGGGTCGGGTGGCACACCTACCCGGGAGCGAGTAACTATGTTGTCCAGATCGCCGACGACCCCGCTTTCAACAATATTATCCGTTCTAAAACCGTCGCGGGCAACATAAGCACTATCGAAATGTTGCTGCCGCCGGTTCCGGACCAAACTGAATTATTCGTGCGGGTTTTACCCCAGAAAGGCGCTGCTTTTGGCTTTTGCACCAACACATGGCGTATCAAAACCGATCAAAAGGCAACAGTCCCTGCCATGAAAGACCCTATAAAAGGTTCAGCCTTCCCATTTAAAGACTTCCTTGGAAACACTTTTACATGGAACGGAGGCTCACTAAATCTGAACCTGGTCGATCATTTTGAGTTGCATGTCACTGAAAAGACCTCCAACCTTACTTCCATTTTCGCTACACAAGGAAAGGTCTTCAACTTCGATGTGCAAGACCCGCTAATGTTCGATGACAAACAAGGTTTGGAAGTAAGCGTGCTAGCGGTCAACTCGCTGGGTGCCAAATCTGCCTTGTCTGAACCCTTCGATTACACTATTTGTCCTGATCACCCCGGCGTTTCGTTTCCCGGCGATCTGGGAAAGGTTGACCCGTCTAAAAATTTCAACATCGAATGGCATCCCAGCGGTTGGTTTGACCCCGGCAGTCAATTCCTGGTCACTATCAAACAAGCCGGTAATGTTGTTCCCGGATTTAATAGTAAACCAACCACCAACCTCTTTATGCTGGTTCCGGCCGGGACACTGCTCGATGGGAAAGACTATACCCTCACCGTCGAAAATTCGTCCTCCTGTAACAAAATCTTGTTGCTTACTACCTTCTTCTCCGCGAAAACCGTCGGTGGTATTAACCAGCCTCAACCGCCTAAACTCGTCAATTTCAACATCGATCTGAAAGCATTCCGTAATGATCCGGATGCAGGCTCATTTCCACCTACCTTCGGAACTTCGAATTACGTGCTCGGCATTGAACTCCTCGATCCGAATGGCAATGTACTTACCCTGGTCGATCCAGGCCTGATCCCGATAACCCAGCTGGACGTGGATTCTGAAAACTCAGGCGTATTGATGGCGGCCTCCAACAAACCGGAAGGTAAACACAAGCTCAGGCTCAAAATGCTCAATATTTTCGATCCGCTCCTTTACTATCCCTTCGATCAGCCCCGGTTCTCGGTATTGCTCAATGGCAAGCCAGTCGTCACCAACCATGTCATCACGGCCGACTTTCTTAATCCAGCCTCCCCTTTCAATGAATGGAAGACAGGGTTTCAGTTTGCCGATATTATTCTGGACATCAAATAGAACCTGTTAGGTAAAATAAACACACCATCCATTTATGAAAAAACTACTATTTTATTTTTTAACGGTACTTGGTATGCTGCCTGGCCACTCGTCCATGTCCCAGAACACATACAATGAAAAGAACGTCGATAGGACGGCGATGAGTTTTTTCGACGGGCAACAGACTTTCAGAGCATTGGAGTACACCGTGAGCCCAGATCCGCAGAGTCAGAAGGTTTATCGCTTGCAAACAAAGCCCGAAAATGGGTTCCCGGAGATTCAAATGCAGGGATTTAGCCAAGGCAGCTCGGTTTACTTTGAAGACAAAGCACCGTATGATGACCAATTTACAGACAACCTAACCCCTTACCTGAGTAGCGAGGCGGTTCAGATTTTGTCAGGTTTTCAACGTATCATGAAGGCATTTGACCAACGGTTTGGTTGGAAGGGCAGCGATGGACTTGGCGTTGTTCCTATTGATATAAAGGTGAAGAATTCCTTTGAAACGGGCGCCAAAATTCTAACTTACTATTTCGGCAATGCTGCGGGCGGTTATTTCGGATTCGAAAGAAACCTAAATGACAGTAAGCCATTTCAGATTACAGTAGACGCACTTGCTCATGAGATGACTCATTCAGTCATGCGGTATAAAACGGGAATTTATAATAAAAGCGGCATTCAGTGCTCGGAGTACATTGCACTTAATGAGGGAATTTGTAACATCTTTGGCATTTACATTAAAAACAAAATCAATAATGCAAGTCCTCAAAATTACGACTGGGTTTTCGCTCCACAAGTATTAAGCCTGACATTTGATACCAGCAATCCGAAAACTGCCCAATACGCAGACACATATAATGGTCAATACTATCCACAATCATGTGTAGGCGAAAAACCATATCATGCAGCTGGTGTGGTTACGAGATGGTTTTACTTATTATCAGCAGGGTTTCAGGGCTCCGGGCAGAACGATCTTGGCTATACATATAATAACCTGACCGGAATCGGTGTAGAAAAAGCGATCCAGATTATCTGGGACGCCATCCCTTCTCTAAAAAGCTACTCTAATTTTCCAGCTTTCAAACTATTCACTTTACAGGCTGCGGAAAAGCTATATGGCCTCAACTCAACTGAATACCAATCTGTTAAACAAGCCTGGTGTGCAGTAGGTGTTTGCGACAACAACCTGCCATTCTTCTCTCTCTCCCCCGCCAATGCCACCTCCGGCGAGGAGCCGTGGCCCGGTGTGAACGTCAATTTCTCGTGGGACGATGATAAGCGCATTAAGGAGTGGCAAGTTGAGACGTCGACTAAATACGATTTTTCGGAGAATTTGCAGACTTTTAAAGTCAACAGCTTTGATGCACTTTTCAAACCGGGTGGCGGGGTCGTCTATGTCGGCAAAGCAACAGCTCACTATCATCCGGGCGAACTCATATACATACGAGCGAAGATAACACAGGCCGATGCCAACTTCTGCAAAGGATTGAACCCGCTCTGTCAATTGTATCAACAATTTAGCCCTGTCCACGCTGTTGCGCTGGGCGACAAGCAAGCCAAGTTCTGGCATGCCGTGCCTGCAGCCGGTTTCACTGTCAACGCATGGGAGAATCCGACCATTTACTGGAAAAGCGTATCCGGTGCCGAGCAGTACACTTACCAGCTAGCGAATGACAAAGGATTCACAGATCTTGTTTACACCGGATCGGTCAACCCAACAGGCAACTTCACAGAATCCGGTATCATCAATACAACCCTTGGCGCAAACCAGAAATATTACATCCGCGTCAGGGCAGAACGGAACAATTCAGCAATAATCATCAACAATTTCGGTGCATGGTCACACACCGACAGCGTGAATACCTACGTCCCGCCCACCAGCGTCCTGCAAGCCCTTAACCAAAAACCCAACGATCCGCCGACCATCGTAAGCTCACTGGGTTTCGGGATCGACTATTACAAGACTCCCGGAGCTTTTCAATACCTCGTGCAGGTAGCCACTGACGAGGCTTTTTCCAACATCGTCCATTGGCAAATTTCTCCCGGCAATGTCACAAATGCATTGGTGACTTTACCGAACCTCGCCGATCAAACCGATCTTTATGTGGGGGTATTGCCTCAAAAAGGCTTTGTTTATGCCACATGTACCAACGTCTGGCACATTAAAACAGATAAAAATGCGACATTGCTGGCCATGGCGGGTCCTGACCCCAAAATATCGATCCCGTACAAATCCTATTTAGGTGAAAAATTCTTTTGGGCGTACGGCACCGTGGAGCCTAAGCTGGTAGACCATTTTAAACTCTGCATCACGGAAAAAACATCAGGACAAGCAACCTGTTTTACGACCCCAGGAAAAGCGCTCGAAAAGGAAGTTCTCGATCAGCTGATGTACGATGACCACCAGGGGATCGAGGCAAGTGTACTGGCGGTTGGACCGCAAGGCGCCGAATCAGGTTTATCTCCTGCTTTTAGCTACACCATTTGTCCTGATCAACCCTTTCCTAAGTTTCCCGGGGATCAAAGCACCATCGATCCGGCATTACCGGTCACTATTACCTGGGACGCGAGCCTTTGGTTCGAGCCGGGCGATCAATACCTGGTGAGCATCCTGAGCAACGGAGTCCCGATCAATGGGTTTAACAATGCCCCTACCACGGAAACATTCATGGTCGTACCTGCCGGCACATTAGGTAATGGGAAAAACTATACCTACGTCGTAAAAAATTCTGCAAGTTGCCCGGACATCAACGCGCCGAGCGTTCTGTTCTCCACCATTGCAGGCGGTAACAACAACCCGCCGGCCACACCACTCAAAGACCTCCATATACAGGTGATTGGTTACAGGAACGACCTGGATTTTAGCGACCCCTTCCCCATAGAGACCTCCGACTATCAACTGGGTGTGGTAGTGAAGGGCCCGGATGGCAAGACAGTCCAGATCGTTGATGCCAACGGGAATCCATTGACCGACTTTTGGGTAGATTCAGAAAATGCCGTTCTCGGGCTCTTTAAAACAGGTATGGAAGTCGGCAAATACACCCTCGAGCTGACGATGCTGAATATTCCCCAACCACTTGCCTACAACCCCTGGGACCAGCCCCATTTCTCAGTAGTGCTCAATGGGAAAACCGTAATCGATAAGCATATTATCACCTTTAATCCCCTTGATCCAGCTTCCCCTTCGCATGAATGGCAGCTCAACTTCCCATTCTCTCCAATCATTCTCGACCACAAATAATCATATCACATTCCAATAGCTACAACTATGAAAACGAACATTCCATTTCTCACGATCATCATCTCCATACTGGCTGCAAGCGGTGTAAATGCACAAAACTTCCGTCAATCAGAACCCGCTTTTAACTTCGTCAGAAAAGGATCGCTACTGAGCGTCAAAAGTGCCTCGGGCGAAGCAGTCACCACCATCGATCTGGATAAGCCTGCATTCAAAGGTAAGGTCATCGCATTCACCTACTCCGCCAACAAGAAGAAAGCGCTCCAACTGCCTGAGCGCGCAGTAAACACAGTCAATATTTTCCCAAATCCAGCCAACAGACAAGTCAACCTGCAATTTAAAGGCTCGTGGAAATACCCGGTGGATGTGCTGGTTTCGGACAAGAATGGTAACGTATTACAGACCAGCCGACTCGAATCAGCCGAGCATCCGCTGGATATAGGATCCTTCGCACCAGGCGTTTACATCTTAAAAGCGGAGTCTGGTGATACCCATGCAGTGGAGAAATTAATCGTGCAATGATCAGGAGGGGGCGTAAAATCAATCAACCTCGCTTTGTCTTCCCCAGACTATTCTTTAAATAATCCGCGGATTCCATCGGGCAGCTGCTGTAATTGCCATTCCCGCTCGGAGTCCGCGGATTGCTTCGCGTGCCGGACTGCCCTTAATGCATATTCGGCTGCTCTCAGGGAATGGTCCGCCATATGCGCAGTTGCGACCGCATGGCCCGCAGCCCTGGTGATGGCCACTGTGAGCGGACTCGCTTGTACTCGCGCAAGCGCCAGCATTGCCACCGACGCCTTGCGGGCATCGCCGACAGTCGCATTACCCTCTGCCCACGCGCGGGCGGCTCCCAGCGCCTGAGCCACTTCATTATCCGGTTCTGCACCCGGTAATGGCAAAACATGTTCTACACAACCGCAAGCCCACAGGATCAGCTGGCGATGTTGCTCCCTCGTCAGCGGACCTCCCCTGTGTTCGGCTATGAATCTTCCGTCACGCATCATGTTTTCAAATCAAAGGCTATTTTCCGACTGGAAATCATTATTTTTCACTAAATTAAATTCCAATGTAACTACACCTCTACTACTATGCAATACGAAGCTTCCTGGGACAAATCTGTTAAAATCATCACCATAGGAGTAACCGCATTATTTATCGGATTAGGCCTGATGGATCTTTTTCCGTTTAGTGAGCCCTTCGACTGGAAAAAATCAACAATTATCACATCGATCCTAATAGTAACTTACGTGGGTGCCTATATTTTCCGGCCACTTGGATACACATTAACCGCGGTCCAGGTGATCATCCGCAGGCCCTGGCGCAGCGTAATCTTGGAACGAAAGTCGATTGAAACAGTACAAATCATATCAAAAGACCAGTTAAAATTCACCATCCGTACCTTCGGCGTCGGCGGGCTGTTCGGGTACTATGGCAAATTTTATAACTCGGTTTACGGTAAAATGACCTGGTATCTTACCCGGCGCGACCATCTTGTACTGATCAGGACGGTCGATAAAAAAACCATACTGCTATCGCCGGATGATATAGATTCATTTGCCAAAGAGCTGGAAAGCAATCAACTTGTTTTGAGCTGAACCGCTAAATCTGCCTGGTTCCGTTACTTCCCGGCGAGGTTTTTGGAGAAAAAGGGAAGCATTTTTGTCTCGATCCGCTCACCGATCTTGTTGATGTGATCACCCTCATACTCTTCATAAGAATGTGAAATCTTGTAGTTGTCGAGTATCTGGTGGAGCGTTTTGATGTTGGCAGCAATGGGCTGGTCACGGTCTCCGGCATCGAAGCCGATTCCTTTCATTTGCCTCAGGTTCGTAATGTACTGGTCGATGTTGGAAAGTCCCATATTCGCATTCCACTTGATCTCGGCAACGGGTGATATCTTGCCGTTTTCAACGATCGCGTCCGTATAGAATGGCGGGCGGGTTGGGTTGGGCGACCAGGCTGCTGCATACGCGAGCGCTGCTTTGGTCATAAAATCGGCTTTGGCAATGTCGGCGGTCGTTTTAACTGCTTCGATTTTGGCAATGGCCTCGGGAGAACGCGGAGTGCCCGGTGCCATGCAACATGGGCTCAGCAAATAAATGCTTGAAAACACCTCCGGGTGCCGCTCTCCGATGCGGATCGTTCCGTAACCGCCCATCGAATGCCCCGCCAGACCGCGGCTTGACGCTTTGGGAATCGTACGGTAATGCTGGTCGATGTAACTTACCAGCTCTCCGGACACGAAGTCCTCCCAGTTTCCAGCTGTGATCGAATTGGAATAATAACTGCCGCCACTGCGTGTAAAAGCATTGGGTGTAACTATAATCATCTCCTGTGCCTGGCCCGAAGCGAATACCTTGTCCACAATCACGGGGAGATTGATCCAGTGCTTCACAAACCCATACCACTGGGCATCCGTATCCGTGAAACCATGTAGCAGATACACCACCGGGAACCGGCGTTTTGACTCCTTTTTATAGCTGGGCGGCAGGTACACCGACACGTCCGGGTCGGCCGGATTGCCTTCCAGATTGCCTTCCAGTGTTTTGCCGTGTACTTTTATGCGCTCCACCGTTCCTTTGAGCGTTGACTGCCCAAAGGCTATTGCAGGTACCAGCAGAACAATCAGCAAAAGGACGGTTAATCTTTCTTTCTTCATCGCAGTCAGGTTTGAATGTGCTTCCAAATTAAGAAAGATTAACCGCCCGTTAAAATGTGTAAGCTCAGGATTAGTAATTAAAACGCTGCGCTTCGGGCAATGCGGACACATGCTTCATTTTGCCGTGCCGGAAATCACTGTAAAGTGTGCGGATCTCGTCCTGATTGTCAGAAATGAACGGACCGTAAGAAACGATTTTGTCATGCTGAGGCTCTCCTGCGTACAGGACCACACGTGCGCCGTCGTTGCCCGCTCTGATATTCAGCTTACTTGAAGCACCTCCGGATACCGTATTCAGCCACCCGATTTGATTGATTTCCAACTCTTCATGATCATCCCCTACTGTAATAGCTCCTTCAATCACATACAAAAATGCATTGTAGGAGGCCGGCAAAGACTCCGCCAGGCCCGCACCAGGCTGCAATTGAATGTCCGCAACGACCAGCGGCACATGGTTCTTCACAGGTGACAGGAGCCCTGCGAAAGAGCCACTGTACAGCACCGTTCTCACGCCGTTCTTCTCAATGGCAGGCGCATGCTCATGTACGAGGTCCTGCACCCTGGGTTCCGTCCAGCGATCTGATTTCGGCAGGTTTAGCCACATTTGCAGCAGTCGCATACGCGATTTACCTTCAATCGTTTCCGTATGAACGATGCCGCTGCCGGCCGTCATCATCTGAAAATCGCCCTGTTTCATTTTATGCGCGTCATCTCCGATTTCGCCTTCGAGCAGTAGTGACACTGTTTCAAAACCGGCGTGCGGATGCGGGCCACCAACCGGCGAATCGTCTTTTTTGTCCAGAAAGTCATCCATCAATAAAATAAACGGATCGCTGCGTTCAAACTCGTCGTAAATGACTGCCCGTGCTGTATGATCAGGCCCCAGAAATCCCGGTTGAGCAGCGGGAGTTTTGACGCTTACAATTTTTCTGACTATGCTTTGATTTTCCATTGTTTGTTTCTCTTTCAGGATTGACAAAACCATTGACGGCTTCGTTTAAGTAAACAAAATCTGCTGGTACTCCGTCCACCAGGCCCGCTATACATTTGGTAAGTGCATTGGTCTGACGTAGAAATGAACCGGGACGTCGTGAAAAAACCGGGAATGAGCAAATTCTTTTTGTCGACCTTTTGTTAAAAAAAGTGACACGATGGCAAAGCAGCACATACAGAGCCGTTCAGCGTCCCATTTACCACCAACGACACCAATATTACACTTCATCATGCAATTCGATTCAGAACGTTTACGCTACGAAAAATTTACGCAGGACCATTTTGAGGATTATTTCCGACTAGTATCAAGGCAGGATGTCATGCTCCACATCAGTGGTGACGGACTCGCGCCCGAAGCTGCCCGGCAGCGATTTGAAAGAGCGCTCCGCGCCGACAGACAGCAGATCGACATGGGCTTTGTGGCTGTTTATGAAGAGCATAGCGGCTCTTTTGTAGGCCTGGGCAAAATCGTCCCGTTTGAAGATGGTTTCACCGAAATCGGCTATGCGCTCCTCCCGGACTTCTGGGGCAAAGGCTACGCCTCGGAAATCACTTGCAGGCTCATCACCTACGCACGCGATCGCGGGACGGTTGAATCGCTTGTGGCCCTTGTGGCCCCCGAGAACCAGGCGTCTGTCCATGTCCTTACCAAACAGCACTTCCGGTTTTTCAGGGAAGTACCGGAAGGCGACCTGGTGCGGCATGACTACATTCTGGATTTGTAATCCGGGAAACAACTGATCACGCCGGGCTCAGATAGGGTCCGGCGGCACCGTTACGCTGTTTTTCTGCAAGTAAAATTGCATCAATGGCATTTAATGCGCTTCTGGCTGCATCACTGGAACTGACATGATCAAACTCTCCCTGCCGCCCTATGCCATAGATATGATGCTGCGCCAACCGGTCGTTGAATGCAGTGACCTTTGTTCGATCAAAAGACTTGCCAAATACCGGGTAGGCATTTTCTGTAACCCGATGCCCCACCAGGAGCACATCCCTAAAGATATCGTTCCATTTCGTATGATGAAACGTCCTTTTAAAATCATCATCTAATTCCATTGCCAACGCCGGATTTGAAAGTTGACTCCGGTGCGGCAGCGATTCGACCACAAAATAAAAGCGGCGATTTAACGACTTGTCTTTGCCTGTGTTGTAATAATTAGAGTGAAAAGTTATTCTTTTCCACTTGCCTTTATTTGTGAAGTTAAAGAGAACAAAGCATTCGGGAAGCACCTCGCATTTAGCTTCGTAAAAAAGACTGCAAAGCGGTTGGTAATCCAGCGTAACATCGGTATCGATACCGGTCATTTTACTGGTGGAATGCAAAGGCTGGCTCGACAATAAATAATCGTATTCCAGTATTTCCCCTCCTTTTATTCGGATACTTTTCTCATCACAGTTGATCTTTTCAACCGGACTATTACACCTCACTTCGCCACCGGCGGCGGCGATACTCTTATTGATATATTCATACATCTCGCTAAACCCCGATTCCGGTCGCGCCCAGATATCACGCATAATGTTGTACGTCGTGAAATAATGAATATTCCCTTTGAGCATATTTCGCAAAACATTCTTGCCTTTGAATTTTTCTATGACGCCTCCGAGACGTTTATAGGCGAACTCGACATGAATATCTTTCGGGTCCAGGTGAAATAAGCGCCTTACGTAATGATCCAGCCCTGTTTTTCTATAAAATGGACCCATAAAAAAAAGCAATAACTGCTCCACATTCCGGCATTCAGCCTCCGAACCGGTTAATCTCAACCATGCGATTTTTGCGAGATCAAAACCAGCACTTGTCAGGCCATGGTCCCTTACATAACCTTGGAAAGTAATGGGGTATTTGTCCAGATTAAAGTTATTACTGAGGGATAAGTGCCGGGAGCTTTCAGCATAAACCAGCCGTTCTTTGAGCCCGGGAAACAATGCAAGGAGTTGATGGTGATTCCAAAAAAAGAAAGCTCCTAAATCAAAATGCAGTCCATTAATCTCTACATCCTTATGAAACCCACCCAAAGTGTTCGCAGATTCGAGCAAGGTAACTTTTTGAAACCCATTCTTCAATGCATATGCTGCTGCGGCACACCCGGCGGGGCCACCGCCGATAATGACAACTCTCTTATCAATTTTCATAAACGCGCGATAGAAGAAGCTTAGGTATCAAATGAATTAAGTAAAATGAAATTCACTTAATCAATGTGCTAATTTTAATAAAAAATATGACATCACTAATAGTTAGTGGAAATTTATCAGCAAATCCCAAGAAGATAATAACAAACCGGCCGCGCTATTAATCAGATCCCTGCATTGGTCTTTCCAGTCGGCCCAAGTGGAGTATATAATTCCGACGACCATGGAACCCGTGGCATAATTCTTTGAGTGCTTTTCGCATTGAAGCTATACCACATGAACGACGAAACGGGCACCAAATGACTGGACAACAATACACTACACCCCAAACCATTATACTTGCCGGGGCTACGGGACACCTCGGAACGCTCATCATTAAAGAACTCCTCGCGCGGCATGCGTATGTGAAAGCGCTCGTGCGTAGAGATACGCCCCTTAACAAAACGCAACCGCTGGAAAAGGCCGGCGCGACAGTGATACCTGTCGATTATAACAATGCAGTCGCTCTCACCGAAGCTTTCAGGGACGGGCATTGCGTTGTATCTGCGCTGTCGGGCTTGCGGGATGTGATTGTAGAAGCCCAATCGAAGCTGCTTAAAGCGGCGCTGAATGCGGGCGTACCGCGGTTTATACCCTCGGATTATTGCATTGACTTTACCAAACTCCCTGACGGCTCGAACCGTAACCTGGACCTTCGCCGGGAGTTTTCCGTGATCCTTGACAGCACACCGATCCACGCCACGTCCATCCTCAACGGCATGTTTACGGACCTGCTTAAAGGCCAGGCACCTTTGATCCAGCCCGCATTGAACCGCGTGATCTACTGGGGAAATGCCAGCCAACCCATGGATTTTACGACAATAGCCAACACAGCCGCATTCACCGCCGCCGCTGCATTGGATACGCAGGCACCACGTTTTTTACGCATTGCGGGGGAGGTAGCAACGATACAGGATATTCGCCATGCCGCCAGCCAAGCTTACGGAAAGGAATTTGGACTGTGGAGAATCGGAGGATTGGGAACGCTGCAAACGATCATAAAAATCACGCGCACGCTCATGCCCGGGCGGGATGAAGTGTTTCCGCCCTGGCAAGGCATGCAATATCTTCACAACATGCTGAGTGGACTGCCCAAACTCGAACCGCTGGATAACGGCCGCTATCCGGAAATTAAATGGACGAAGATCCGGGAAGTGATTGAATAGTTATTCTGTAAGAAATTCCTTTACCAAAGCAGCAGTGAGTTCGGGTTGCTGACTCCCTGCTTTGGCGGTGCAGATTTCTCCGATCAACGCGCCATGCACGCCTGGAAGGATTACCAGTTGCGCATGTGGTATCAGCCTGGAAATTTCGACAATATGCTCGGTTTTGATCACGTCCTGATCTCCCGACATGATCAATGCAGGAGCCTGAATGCGCGTCAGTTCCTCTTTGGGCCAATCCGAGAAGTTGCGCCGCCGTTCGCGGTCCTTGTTAAACATGTTTTGCAAGCCTTTCGGGTCGGGGTTGACTCTTAAAAAATATTCTTTCAAAGGCCCGGGCATATTGTCGAGTGAGGCATTGTCCATCATCTCGAAAAAGCCGTCGATCATTCCCGCGCGGGTATAATTGGAGGCTACGACTACGATCCTGTTGATCAGTTCGGGGTGGCGGCCTGCCAGTTGCATGGTAGTACAGCCGCCGTCGCTAAAACCGAACACATTGGCCTTATCCATTTTCAAGTACCGTAACAAAGCGGCAACGTCGTCGGCATCCTGCGTGAACGACTCCGGCGCATCGCGGTCACTGGTGCGTCCGTGAGCTTGCAATTCTACGGCAATGATTTTCGAGAATGCCGCGAGTTTGGGCAGGATATTACCAAACGAAGTCTCGATCGTCGAGCCAGCGCCGTGGATCAGCACCAGCGGGAGATCGCCGCTTCCATGGATCTCGTAATACATTTTCAGGCCGTTCACCGGCGCATAGCCGGTCGTTTTTTGCTGCTCCATTTTAGTTTGATGACCGCCCGGCCGTTTTTCTCCCTTCCAGATATACCGTTAGCTTCTCGACGTTCTGCTTCAAGCCTTCGGCAGCATTGTGCGCCTTTACGATGGTAATCAACTGCTCCGCCGATTCGAACAGCATGTGCCACTTCAGGAATGTCTCGTCCCCCTGTGCTTCAAACTCCACCGTGGTTTGAAAGTTTGGATTGAAATGCTGGTAGACAATCTTTTCAAAAGGTATCACTTCTTTAAAAACCGATCTGTTAGGATAATTTTTACCGTCAGGACCATGCATGGTCAGTTCCCAAACGCCGCCCGGCACGAGGTCCATGGTTTTTATGGTATTGGTAAAACCATTAGGTCCCCACCATTTGGCGATGTGCTCCGGCTGAGTCCAGACTTCCCACACCAGCTCGATCGGCGCATTTAGTTTACGGGTGATGATCAGTTCGCGATCGTGCGTGCTACTCTTTTCATTTTCCATACCTTTCCTTTTTTAGTTGTTCCAAATAGGTTTCCAACGAATCCAGCTTACTTTCCCAATGCTTCTTATATTGCTCCACCCAAACCGACACCTCGTTCAGCTTATCGAGGCGAGCTTCGCAAATGTGGTCCCTACCCTCTTTGCGGATGAAAATCAACCCGCAATCGGTCAGGATTTTTACATGAAGTGAAATGGCCTGGCGCGTTACATCAAAGTGCTCCGCAATGGTATTGACATTCTGGGGTTCGGCCGCCAACATACCGATGATTGCCCGGCGGGTCGGATCGGCAATGGCCTGGTATACATCTCTTCGCGCTCTCATAACATGCAAGTATTTGCTTGCAAATATATATGCAAGTATTTACTTGCGCAATTTTTCATAACTATATTTAAGGGGTTGCTGAATGATTTTGCAAATTGGCGCACTCGCCCCCTGCGAATGTCCTTTACAGGGCGCATGGTTGATGCGGAGACATGCTACTTTTGCATGAGTCAACAACTAAAAACATATCTATCCACTTCAAATTTTTCAGCTATGCCTAAAATCAATCCTTACCTCAACTTTGACGGAAACGCAGAAGAGGCCTTTATTTTCTACAAATCGGTATTTGGCGGCGAATTCCAGGGCGTACACAAAATGGAAGGTGCACCCGGCACTGAGAATTTGCCTGAAAATGAAAAAAACCGCATTATGCACATTTCGTTGCCCATCGGCAATGGGGATCTGCTGATGGCCTCCGACATTATGCCTTCGATGGGCCAAACGCTCAACCTGGGCAACAACAACTACATATCTGTTTTCGCTGACAGCCGCGAGCAGGCCGATCATCTCTTCAATGGCCTTTCCGCAGGCGGTACCATCGAGATGCCGTTGGAAGATGCCTTCTGGGGTGACTATTTCGGTGCTTTTGAAGATAAATATGGAGTGCGTTGGATGATCAATTATCCATCGCAAAACGCCACGATGTAACAACAACGGGCCGGAGAATTCCTTCGGCCCGTTTTTTTTGCCGCATTATTGACCGGCGAGCTTCTTAGCCTGCGCTTCAAGGATCAGTTGCAGGTCCGCGCTGGCATCCGTTACATGTGCGTAGGAACCCATTCCAAGTTCACTGAGTTTTTTCAGCTTCTGCCCGGTGTGCTCATTTCGTCCGAATGTGAAGACGCTCAGATACACATCCTGCCGGGCATTTTGCCGGATCATGTCCGTCACTTCGTCACTGACCGGGAATTCGCCATCGGTAGCGAGTACGATCCGGTTGTTGCCGGCGCGGATGTACTGCTTGTTGGCAGTTTTGTAAGCCAGTTTAATGCCCTCATTCCCATCGGTATCTCCGTCGGATTGCAAAAGATCGATCATACGGGAGATTTCGGCCGCCTTAGAACCCGAAGTCGGTTTCAGCACGACCCGCGCTTTCCCCGAATACAGTACAATGGAAATCATATCTTCCGGCCTCACGAGTGTCAGCAGGGATTTAATGGAGCGTTTCAGCAAGGGCAGCTTGTACGGGGAGTTCATGGAGGACGAAACGTCCAGCAGCAGCACCATATTGTTAGCAGCAAAACCATCCAGCGAACGGGTCTTGTTTTGCAGTTGTGCTTGACGGTCCACATACACCGTATCCACGCGTACCCGCTCTACATATACGGTATCGCGCGTCACCTGGGCCAGGGGCGCGGCCTCGTTGCTGGTTGGTTTCGCAGCCTGCCCGGTGTTCCGCTTCGGAATTTCGTTACCGGTTCCGGTTTGGGTAGAAACCGGTTCGGCGGCCTTCGGCTCGTTGCGGGTGGTCAGCGGCGGGTCGGCAACCTTTTGTGGTGCAATCCGGCGGAAAGCAAAAACATCCGGCTCATTGATGGTTTTCAGCAATCCAGCCTTTGAAAGTTCTATAAAATTGTTGTATTCATAAACCAGTTCATTGTTATAGAAGTAATAAAACGACTCATAAGGATGAGCCGCAAAACCGGACCTCTCAGGCTTATACTGCTGTACTTTTTCCGCAAAACGGGTTGCATTCGCGCCCAGATCCTCATAAGGTGTGTAGGGACAAAGTCCGTTGTTACGTCCGTAGCGCTGCAAACCTTTCATATTCTTATACTCGTCGGCGATGAGCTGGCGGGCGTCGTTTTCCAGTTGGGTCGTTTCAGGCAGCTTCGATGCCTCGCCTCTCAGATAGTCCCGGACCCCGAAAAGTGCCTGATGTCCATTGTCCATACTTTTCAGCATGGCGGTGCCCGCAATATACCAGGAAGCGGCGGGGGTAGCATTGGGATAGCTTTCGTGAATGCGGCGTACGTCTTCGTACAGCTGTTCCTTCTTTTTATCCAGCAAATCAAAAAGCACTACATAGCGGTCCAGGATAGCGTCGGAGCGTTTGAGCTGGTCCTGGAGATATCGCTTTTCACCGGTATACCGGATCAGTTCGATGCTCAGTCCGTCCATTTCCTGCAAAATATTCATCAGCACTTCCGCCTGTCCCGTCACCGACTTCCGGTAGGGTTCGGGAATGGCTGAACTGGCGCTCAGCAACAATGCATATTCCGAAGAAGGCACCTTGAAATCTTCATGCGTGTAGCTGAGATTGGCCCGTTTCTGGGCTTTCGCCGGATCGCGGTAATATTCTGCCGAACTCTGGTAGCCTCGCAGGATCATTTGCAACAAATGCATTTGCCTGAGCGACTGATTGATCCAGTCCACATACTGGTTCAAGGTAGCAATGGTGGCGGGTCCCGCCGGAGACGCCGCTTTTTTTACATTCAAAGGAGCAAAAGACTTATCCGTAAAGGGAGCCGTTTGCTTATCGGCAGCGCTTACTTCCCGCTTTGGCTCCTGAGCGATCACAGGGCTGAATGCCGGATAATGCAGCAGATGCCACCTGGGAATGCTGTATCCTGCAAAGGATTTGTACATCGCCAGCATATCCTGATTAAACTGCTTCAAAAGCGACATATAAACCTCATTCCCATGCCGCGACGACTGTTGCGCTGCGAAAGTATGGTCGTCCAGCGCCCGTCGTTTGATGTCCTGCATGGAAACCAAAGCCGATTTGAAACTACCCACCATGTCCGAAGCCGGATATTCGAGTTGCGTATGGGTATTCGCGATCGTTGCCAGCGCCTTTTCATCATCCAGCATGCTCTGCCGTACCAGCGCAACAGGCCATTCCGAGCGTATTTCTTCGTTGAGATAGTAAGGTAGCGCTTCCAGCAGCCGTTGCTGAGCCCCGATCACTTCCCCCATCGCCTTCTCGGTGACCAGGTAAGGATCGCCCGCGTTATAAGGTTGATGTTTTTGATAAATCTGCTGGATTTGGGTATAAAATGCTGTTTTATCGCGGGCAAAGCGTTCAAAAAGAGATTGCATTTCATCCAATAGTGTCCCGGATTTTTTCAGATTATCACGTTCGTAGTCTTTCAGTCGCACATAGGTTTCGAGTGCCTTGCAGGTTTCGTCCAGCTTATTGAGCACTTTCCAGACGTTTTCGGCACCGGCCTGAAGTTGTTTCTTTTCCTGAGCGTTAAGGCCCGCCCCGGCCTGCGCCTTTTTGTAATAATACTCTTCCAGTGGCCCGGAGGAGGGTAATCGTAATCCATACTCCGATTTTTTACGGTACCGGACTACCTCTTCCTGGTAGTCCCGAAGCATTTCGAATCGCCGGATCACCAGTTCCGATGATTCGCTCAAAAATGCAACATAATGATTGAGCGCAACCTGAGGCAGCTCCTTCTGAGCCGCTACGGGACTGATAATGAATGCAAAAAGAATGATCAGGATGGAGAATCGCCTCATACGTAAGCAGCTGAAAGAATGTGTGTTACCGAATGCGCGAAGGTCGGGATTTTACCCGAAATATGACAGTACACACTCTTCCGTAAAATAAGTCAGCTGTGAGCGACTGGCTTTTCTAGTTTTTCCGCTCGAAAAAATACTTGTTATAGGCGAATTTGCAGGGATAACTTTCGTAGCCTTTCGTGCTCATCTGCAGGTAATCCTTGCCATCCACCGTTTCGGTGGTGATGTGAAATTGCATGGAACTGTCTGCCTCAATGAACAGCGTGCCGGGATGAGCCCTGGTGGAATCCGTATAAATCGACAGGATTCCGAATTCAATTTGCTTATCCGTAACGTTCTTCACTTCGAGTTTCCAGTTGCCTTTCACACTGGGGAAATGGTGGGTGTTATCGTGCGATATCAGCGAACCGTCGGAAAAGAACTCATAGGAAAATACGCCTCTCTTCATCTGTACCAGCTGTTTCCAGTCCTCGTCCACCGTTTTCTTCCCGTAGGTAAAGCCGACCACCGCATTCCAGTACCCTACCAAAGAAGTATATTCCGGTTCCGGCGCTTTATCGACCTTTTTGTCGTCCTCGCATCCCGCATTCACATTCAGGAAAGCGGCACAAATTATCCATGCGTAAAATCCGATTTTTTTCATAGTCAAGTCATCATAAGGTTGAATGTGAGCCGCATTTTCGGAGCGACCGCAATTCAAAACTAGATATACCTGACGCCGGTATCAACCGGCAATCGACGACCGACTTTTTAAATAGACAAACGGGGCGACTTCGGGTGAAGGTAGGTTGACAGCTCCATGACATCCACTTTCAGCATCCGGCTTTTGAAAAGATCGGCCTTATACTTGAAAATAAAGTTCCGGAGCGACATACCCGTCTGGTTCATGACACAGAGGTTGGCCACTTCTTCGGAGATGCTAAAATGCATCAGCAATTCGGGAACCCGGATATTTCTGTTGGCATGCAGCTCATTGCGCAGGTATTCGATGATCGTTCCTGCGAGGTGCTGGCGATTCGCTTTTTCCTCTACTTTCTTACTTTCAAAATTGTTCCTGGCCAGAATGGTGACTATCAGGTCGATGCTGCCGCGAATGAGCTTGTTGTGTGAAGTAGGTTGCTGGGTTACTTCGAAAAGGATCTGGTTGATCAGGTAAACGATCGTCTGCGCGTCACGTTCGTGCTGCAGTGGCCTGCCTTGCGTGAGCCGCACGCTATCGCAAATGTGCTCAGCCTGCTTGTAAGTATCGGCAAAATCAGGACTGAATGCTTTTTTTTGCTGAAAATCCTCCGCCAGCCAGGTGTCGAAAGCAATCATGAAGAGCTCACTATCCGGGTCTTCCTGAAATATCGGATGCTGGTGGGGGCGAAGAAAAATAATGCCCTGCCTGGCGTAGTCGTAAAGCCTGCCATCGAGGCTGAAATGGCCCTCCCCGGAAGTGATGAAGAGCATTCTATAGTGGCTGCTCAGCTCCCGGCCGGATTCCCAGATCCGGGTTTTGCATTGCACTAAATGGTATTTTTTATGCGCATTAAATTGAATAGGACTCATATCACTAACCGCCTGCTGATCGTCCCAAGTTTGTCAATCATCATTTCCAACAAAAATACAAATCGCGGAACGCCTGTTTTTGATACCTGAACAGGCCTTTTTTCATGCAGAAGTAGACGACCGGTTATTTGCCCAACCAGTTTTTGAACTCCGTTATACGCTCTGAGCTCACAAAAGCTTCCTGCACGGCGGCGGGGTTTAGCTCGATTTTCAGCCTCCCGGCCGATATCGTATGCATTTCACGGATGGCCCTGAGAGAGATCAGCATGTTGCGGTTGATGCGAAAAAACGCGGCGGGGTCCAGCATTTGCGAGAGCTTTTCAAGGCTGTACTCTACCGCAAAATGCCGGCCGTCGGTCAATCGCAGGAAAGTGGCCCGCTCTTCGATCGTAAAGTAGGCAATTTCGGATGTCTGGAACGTAAAAACCCGCGAACCTGCCGTGACGAGGAAGCGGTCTTTGTATTTTTCAGTTGGAGAAACAGCGTGGTTAACCTCTCCCCCATAACTATTCACTTCATTTATTTTTCGGAATTTGTTCAACGAAGCCTGCAATTCCAGCGGGTTAATCGGTTTCAGCAGGTAATCAATGCTGTGTGCCCTGAATGCCCGGAGCATGTAATCATCGAATGCGGTCGTAAAAATGATCGGGATCATCAGGTTCTGGCTTTCGATGATCCGGAACCCGTTGTCGTCTTCCAGGTGTATGTCGAGAAAGATCAGGTCCGGCTGGACATTCGAATCGTTGCGGAGGTAAGCAATGGTTTCAAAAACAGAGGGGATCGTGGCCAGTACCGTGATCGTCGGATCAATGCCGCGGATCAGGTTCTGCAAACGTTCCGCGCTCAGTTCTTCGTCCTCTATGATCAGTACATTCATGACAATAAAGGTATTTTAACTGTAAAATGTCCGCCCGCCTGCTCAATGATTACATCCTTGTCCTGCAACAGTTTGTATCTGTTCACGATGTTTTTCAAGCCCAGCCGCGTTGTAGGTTGGTCCTGTTGCCGCAATTGCAGGGGATTGGTAACCACCAGCATTTCACCGGCAATGGAAATGCTGATCACCAGCGGGTTTGCGAGCGACATTGTATTGTGCTTTACCGCATTCTCGACCAGTAGCTGCAATGTCAGCGGGATCACCGAATAGCGTTCCAGGTCGCTCAGGGATAGCACGGATTCGAGTACCACCTTTTCTTTGAAACGGGTCCGCAGCAAGTACATATAGGTATCCAGAAATTTCATTTCTTCTTTCAGACTGATTTTATCCAGTTCCGACTGTTCCAGAATGTATCTGTAGGCGGCAGACAGTTCCTGGATAAACTCCCCCGACTGCTCCGGCCGCGATTCTACCAGCGACGACAGCACACTCAGGTTGTTGAACAGGAAATGCGGGCTTACCTGATTCTTCAATGCCAGGAAACGGGCTCGCATGTTCTCCTTTTCCAGCTTCTCCGAATCCAGCAGCAGCTTTTTCATTTTTTCCTGCACCTGATTACTCACGCAAAGGTAATAGGCGGCTATGAGCGCCAGGATGGTCAAAGCCTGGCCGGCGCGCCACCGGGTATGTATGGCGGCCCTGAAATGAGGGTCCGACAGTGCCGGTCGCGGCAACGGATTCCAGAATTGGCTCATCAGTCCCCAGGTACGGATCAGCAGCATGTGAAAAACAAAGGCCATGAGCACGGCCGGGATGAGCGTGATGAGCTGGTTGCGGATGCTGAATGCCGGTGACTTGTCCGACCCGGTCGCAGCGGCCAGTTTTCGCAACATCCAGTCGACAAGGTAAATCCAGGTGGTATAGAAAATCGTACTGATGACGATTTCCATAAAAAACAGTGGCAAGTTACCGGGAATGGTATACCAGTAATCCTGAGGAACGTTTATATAGGTACGTAAGGGAATATAAACCAGCGCAAGGGCGAAACCCAGCAACCATTTTTGCCCGAAACGATGAGGCCGCATAGTCAAACAAATGAGTTGGAGCGGCAAAAATAAGGCAATTTGGTGAAAAATTATCAGTATTTTGGCGCACCGAAACAATACTCACATTTAAACCAAACCCTTATGAAACGCGCTTCCCTTGCCGCTTTGCTGTCGGTGTTATTACTTTCAAACACATTTGCGCAAACCCTCAACACCCTCACCCCTGCCGAGAAAAAGGAAGGCTGGAAGCTGCTTTTCGACGGAAAAGACCTGAAAGGGTGGCATGCCTACAATGGCAAGGGCGTAGGCTCGGCATGGATGATCGAGCAGGGAGCTATCAAGCTCAACGTACCCGAACGCGCCGGCAACAAGGCTAAAAACGGCGGGGACATCGTGATCGATGAAGTTGTCAATGGTGATTTCGAATTTAAAGCCGAATGGAAAGTGAGCAAATACGCCAACAGCGGCATTTTCTTCTTTGTTCAGGAATCTGAGAAGTACAAGAACATGCACGATACCGGCCTGGAACTGCAGGTAATCGATGATAAAATTTATGAGGGCGCCAAAGAGAACACGCACCGCGCCAGTGACTTTTTTGGTGTTGCCAATGCACGTCTCCGCGAAGGTAACCCACAGGGAGAATGGAACAAGATCCATTTCATTGTGAAGAAAGGCAAACTCACAGTCTATCAGAACGAGTTCATAGTGCAGGAGCACGACCTCAATGGTGCCGACTGGAAGCAGCGCATTGCCAATAGCGGTCTCAAAGCGGCACCCGTTGCCAAGGGCAACTATGGCGGACGCATCGGCTTGCAGGATTGGGGCAGCACCGTTTGGTACCGGAATATCAAACTGAGAAAGCTTTAACCTGAATGTCGCTTTGTCCCCCTTCATTTGTCTTGTTATCACCCGCCGGGATTGTTTTGGAGCTGCTACTTTTGACACAGAACACTGATACAACCACCTTAATAACAAAACACTATGGAGAAGCCTGCATTACACCCCTACCTGATGTTCGAAGGAGATTGCCGTGAGGCGATGGCATTTTACAAGGCTATTTTCGGCGGCGAGCTGACGATGATGACGTTCGGCCAGGTCGATGACAGTTGCCCTATTGCCATGCGCGAACAGATCATGCACGCATCGCTGATGGGAGGTGAAGTCGATTTTATGGGTTGCGACTCACCTCGTCCGGGGCCATTGGGTGCGGATAAGATCCAGCTTTCGCTCAGCGGTTTCGACGAAGCCAGTCTCCGGAAAAAATACGAACAGCTCAGCTCCGGCGGCACCATTACCGTTCCTATGGAAAAACAGGTGTGGGGCGATATTTTCGGTGCATTCAGGGACAAATACGGCGTCGACTGGATGATTGACGTCCGTGCACAATAGTACTCAGTACCCGGTTCGCAGATCCGGCGCTTCGGACGCCAGGCTTGCGAACCGGGTTGATTTTGTTAGTCTTCCTGGATAAACCGCTCCTGCAAAAACCAGCGTACGCAGGATGAATCCTTGTCAGTCCTTTTAACGAAGCTGAAATAGAATTTCGAACCGCATTCATACGCGCCTACGTAGGCGATGCCGATTTTAGGGTACTTCCTGAGCAGCGAGTCTGGCAGGGTGATCTGATTGGAGGGGCTGCTTACGTAGTATGGGATGTATGTTTGAGCACCGGAGGTATCTTTCAGCGGTGCAATGACCCATTCCAACCCCAGTGATGTCGGCGTATCTGCCGTTAAGGTCAGCCCTTTGGTTTCATCATAACACGATGACGCCAGGTTGATCTGCTCGACGTCTACGCAGTTGGAACGCCTATCGACCTCCTTCTTGGAGCAGGCCAGCGAGATCAGGATCAGGGCAAGGATTTTCTTCATAGTTTCAAGCGCTTTTAATGCCGACATCAGAAACGGAACCGGAGTTGTAACCGTGATCGGCTTTATTTTTATAAAGCTGTAAAAGGATCGATCTAATGCTTTCAGCTGGCGGAAGTTGAAATTCCTTTGGAGCCAATAATCCCTGCTGCTACCCGGAATTCTTCCTCATTTTCATTGCATTCAAGACGCCAATTTGTTACTTTTGAAATCTATGTTTTGATTCTTTAAATATCAAAATGTAACTCAAACGTTCCTTATGGCACTTCCGGCCCCGAAAAACGACATGTTCGACAGGCTGCAAAACGACATCCTCGCTTTGCAGGGCCTGGGTATGCCGGCGGGCGCCCGAAAGGTGGATTTTGGCTTGGGAATCATGAATAATGCTTTTCCGAATCAGACTTTCCCCACCGCCGCGGTTCATGAATTTATCAGTACCAATCCAGAAAATGCAGCCGCTTCCACCGGCTTTATGGCAGGGCTCCTGGGCAAACTGATGGGTGAACAAGGCATTTGTCTCTGGATCGGCATCAAACCGTTCATTTTTCCCGCTGCACTAAAGATCTTTGGCATCGAGCCGCACCGCGTCATCTTCATAGATCTTGCCAAAGAACAGGATGTGATTTGGGCAATGGAAGAGGCTTTGAAATGCGAATCGCTGGCAGCAGTAGTGGGCGAACTTCGGGACATCACCTTTACTGAATCGCGCAGGCTGCAACTGGCGGTGGAGCAAAGCCGTGTCACCGGGTTTCTGCACCGCAATAAGCCCCGCAGCATTCATTCGCTCACCTGTGTCTCCCGCTGGCGCATTGCATCCGCAGCCAGTAAACTGGATCCCGGAATGCCCGGAGTGGGTCATCCGCGCTGGCATGTGCAACTGGAAAAAATACGTAACGGCGAACCCGGTGAATGGGAAGTGGAATGGCAGAGCGGGCGGCTTGTGTTCCCGGTAAAGTCGGCAGAAGAGTTGCCTCAGGCTCCAATGCAGGAAAAAGACTGGCTCCAAAGGGCATGATCCCACTGGTTCATTCCGGTCGTTTCTGTGCAAAAAGCCAGTCAAGAAGACCAGGTGTGGCCCAAACCTGCCTTGAAACGGAATGTCCCGCACCAGCAAATTCGGTATAACGCGGATTGCCTCCCGCCTTGCGGATCGCCTGCACCATTTCCCTCGACTTATCAACCGAAATCAATGGATCCTGAGAGCCATGAAAAGCCCATATCGCCCTTTTTGCCATATTTCCCGCCAGGCTTTCATCACCTGCACCACACACGGGAATCGCAGCCGCAAACAATTCCGGGTGATTACCTATAAAATACCACGAACCATAACCGCCGCCTGACTCACCCACTACATACCTTCTCCGGCTATCCACATTCAATTCCTTTTCCAATGACGCCATCAATTCCAGTATCGACAAATCTACTTCCCTGCTCCCCCATGACATTTGTTTGGGACATTGCGGGACGAGCAGAATCGCAGGATAGTTCCTTCGATTATTATAATCAGACAAAAACGTGGCATATGAGCTTTCCACCTGGACTACATTGTCATTCCCATGCGCACCACCGTGGTGCAGGCATAGTATCAGCGGGTATTTACGATCAGGATCATAATCCAAGGGCTTGAAAAGCCGGTAAGGTAACGAGTCCCCGGCACTATTGACAAACGAGTGGCGTTCAAAACGTGCCGCTATGGCTTCTGCCCGCTGGGATATGACCTGTGGGAGTGGCCGGACAGAACGCTCCGCATTCAGTTTCCATCCATAAAATACCGTGAGGGCCAGCACCACGATACTGATTCCCGGAAATATGCCCATGGATAATGGCCCAGGAGGCTCCGCTTTCACTTCATCCGACGTTTCTTTCAATTCGCCAACCCAATTCAGAATATAAAAACATGGCACAAAAACGTAGAGCCCGCCAAGCCAAAAATTGACCTGTTCGAGTATGAGTTTTTCTTTGTAATCGGTAAACTTTAAAAACAGGAGCAACAAAACCAGCTCCAACGATCCGATAACAGCCAATGCAATTCCGGAATACCTTAACCACCGTCGTTCCCGGCTTTCTGAAAACCATAAACTGAGCCCCTGCACTGCACTACTCCCCCACACCATCCCGGCCGACGCAAAGTACCAGCTTTCCAGCTCGCTGCCGTTTAAAATGCACACAACAATGCATCCGAACACAACTATTGCCGATAGGTACAGCCAACCCGTCTGGAATGCACGCAGGTATCCCCGGCTTCGGTAATACCGCTGCAAAGCCAGCATACCCGCAATGCCCACTATTTGGTTCAAAATAAAAAAGGGCAGGTAACTATGTAAAAGGTAGATCCTGTTGCCCGCCTCAAACTGTACGATCAGAAGGATAATCTCCTGCAAAAACGATAGCCCAAGTAAGGAGATGGCTAAATAATAAAGATTCCTGTTCATTGATCTGCGGATCTGGCTCAGGAGGTCAAGCTATGCAATTCTCGTTTTTACGCGATCAATCGGGGTGTTAAATTAAGTTAACCAGGGTATATTATTTTTTTTACAAATCCTCACTTACCCATTGTCACCACTTATCCACCTCAGTCGGCATTTATCCTTAAACGGTGTACAAAATAAGGCTTGAATGGCTATATTGCCACAAACGCTTCGTCCGTACCATTTTAAAGCATGCTTCGATGAGAAAATTATTACCGCTCCTTTCCCTCGTTTTCATCCTCTTACTAAATACCCGCAATGTGCTGGCACAACCGGCCGTGCCTGTGGCCAAAGTCGATTCGCTTTTTGCGGAATGGAACAAGCCGGGTATGCCCGGAGCGGCTGTCGGGGTTGTGCATAAAGGCAAACTGGTCTATGCCAAAGGTTTCGGGGAGGCCGATGTGGAAACAGGCGCTAAAATCACCCCCTCGACGATCTTTCACGTGGCCTCCGTGTCCAAGCAATTTACAGCTTATGGCATTGTGCTTCTGGCGCAGGAAGGCAAGCTTTCCCTCGACGACGATATCCGCAAGCATTTACCCGAAGTACCCGACTTTGGTAAAACCATTACGATCCGGCACCTGATCCATCACACCAGCGGCCTGCGCGACCAATGGAACCTGCTCGTCATGGCAGGCTGGCAATTGGACGACGTCATCACAAAGCAACACGTTCTGAACCTGGTAACCCGTCAAAAGGAGCTGAATTTCGAACCCGGATCTGCATTCAGTTACTGCAATACTGGCTATACCCTCCTTGCCGAAATTGCGAGCCGTGTTACCAAACAGCCTTTTGCCCACTGGATGCAGCACAATGTGTTCAAACAACTCGGCATGACCAACACCCAGTTCTACGATAATCAGGAGGGCATTGTTAAGGGACGGGCCTACTCCTTTCACCGCACAGCCGGTGCCATGGAACCTACCAACATGTTCAGCAAAAGCATTCTAAGCTATGGTAACGTGGGCGCGACAAGCCTTTTTACGACCATTAACGATATGGCCAAATGGGTCGACAATTTCCGCTCGCCTCAGGCCCAGGTTGTGATGAAACAAATGCTGGAACGGGGCCTGATCACCAAAGGCGACACGCTTCCCTATGCTTTTGGCCTGATGCACGGCAAATACAAAGGCCTATCGTTCTACGGACACGACGGGGCCGATGCAGGCTTCCGGTCTTCGCTGCTCTACTTTCCAAAAGAGGACTACGGGTTCATCACTTTGAGTAATCAGGCTGAATTTATTCCCGCCAAAAAGAACCTGGAAGTCGCCGACCTATATCTAAAATCATTCATTAAGGAAGAAAAACCCAATGCAAAACCGGCAACAGCATCGGAATACAAGCTCGATTCGACGATTTTCCGCTCCTATGCAGGCTCCTATGCGCTCACGGAAATGCCATCTTTCATCCTGAAATTCACGCGCGAGGGCTCTCAATACTACGTCCAGGCGACCGGGCAACCGCGGTTTGAATTGTTTCCCTCTTCGGATTCCACGCTTTACCTCAAAGTGGTCGAGGCATCGGTGGTGTTCAATAAATCCAAAGACGGTAAAGTGGACCGTATCACCTGGAAACAGAATGGGGATCATCCGGCCACACGTGTGAAGACCGATGAAGCCGCGGCCATCCCTCCGGCCCAGTTTGTGGGGCAATATTACAGTCCGGAGCTGGAAACGATCTACACTATTGCCCTGAAAGACAATGAGCTTAAACTCAAGCATGTCCACCACGGCGAAGTAAACCTCAACATTACCGGAAAGGACAAGCTATCCGCCCCCTGGTGGTTTGTGCAGAGTATCGACATTGTTCGGGACGGGTCCGGCGCGATATCGGGGCTAAAAATGTCCAACGGCAGGGTAGTCAATCTGTGGTTCAAGCGGTTGCCGGATGATTTTGCGAAGTAGGGCTACCCGACGTACTTCGCCAGCTTATCCAGCGTCTCTTCCGTTCCGGCTTCATTATCTTCGGGCCGGATACCGGGCGGGATATTTCTGAATGTGAAAGTTACCATGGTCGATCCGCCCTGGGGTTCAAATGTAACTTCCATCGTCATTTCGCTCTTAAACTTTTCGTCTTCGGAATTGAAAGTAATGACCTCTACGATCCTTTCGTTCGGAACGATCTCGATGAAACGCGCTTCATACTGATCTTCCCGATCGCCTGTCTTACCCCGAAATTCCCCGTCCGATTCGGGGTAGTACAGCGACATCCGGTAACCTCCTCCCTTGCGGAAATCGAAAGCATGCACCTTACCTGTCATCCCGGAGGGGGCCATCCAGGTTTCCAACGCCTCGGGCCGGCTAAACGCCCGGAACAAAGTCGCAGGCGTAGCATGGATCAGTCTTGAATTGGTAGTTGAAGCCATATCGTCACATTAATGTATTTCATCCAGGAACCGGCTGATATCAATCTCTACAATATTAGCGCCTTGCTCGCGATAGTATAACTTCGAACCCATCATGGTCGCGCTGAGCGGAGCGGGGAGTTGGGCAATTAACCTGTTATCCCCTTTGCTAAAAATGAAAGTTTCCGTAGGATTGCCCAGGAATCTGAAGCGCCCGGTCTCGAAGCACTTTTTATAAAGGGTACTCTTATCGACTTTTCCCACCAATACAAATTCATTGGTAAATTTAAGCAGGTCGCCTTCCTCCGAATGGATATAATAATGATCCCTGTCGAGGCTTAATTGCGAACAGGCCGAATCACTTTTGGTAAACAAATGATCCGAAACGAACTCTTTCATATGCGTGTCATCGAACATGCCCATCTTGTATTTTTGAGTAAGGCCCTCTGGTGTAAATTCGTGGATTTCCAGTTTATCACGATACAATAAATACAGGTCATGCCCCTGTATCATATAATCTGTAAAATAGTTCTTACGCTCCTCCCAAACCTTCATAAAAAGCTGCTGCCCGGTAGCTGCATCAAAAGCTGCAACAAAAGGTGTACCAAACCTTGCGGGCTGTCCAAATTTCATCGCGTATCCCGTGTTGATCATATAAATCACATTGCCCTCCTTAAACAAATGCGACTTGCTGGTCTGCTTTTCATTCAATTCCGTGGACCATACCGTTTTTCCGGATAGCGAATGGCAACTGATTTTGTTTTTAGCAGCAAAAAAAACCGCGTCGTTATCAAACACCGGATTGGAAGATATTTCCAGGAACATATTAGAAAAATTCCCGTAAGGCATGTAATACAGCCCGGCACCCAATGCCCCAACCGTCACACCGGTCAGCACCGCCAGCCCTACCTTCTTCATATCGACCTTCTCTGCATGTGAAACACGATCCACATCCCACCCAAAACCATTCGTCAGACTAACAGTATGAATCCCCGACGACTTGATCAACGCTGTCGTATCATCCAGCATTTCAATGCTTTCCCATCCGTACAACCCCGGCACACCCCGCTGCCAGAGCGATTTACCGTTTCCCAAATCCACGCCATGCATGATTTTCCTCCCGTCGGATCCCATGTCATAGCACAGCGCCCGGTTCAGTTCAGGATATACTTTAAAAGCGGTGCCTTTTGAGGTCCAGACCGGCATTCCGTTCTCCGGATCAAGCCTTTCGAGTTTGTTGCCCCGCTGTTCCAGTATCACATTGTCATCCAGCAAAAGCTGACTTTGCGCATACTTAAATTTTCTTCGCCATTTGGTTTCCCTGCTCGATTGGTCGAAAACCATGACTTCACCTTTCATGCCCCAGAGTTCATGATTATTGGCGTTCTTTTTACGAAGCATGACAGCGAATGTTTGCCCGTCCGGCATCGGATGAATGCGGTAAACCGGCATTCCAAAGTTAAATTCCCTTGCTTTTAAAGGCGTATTCGTCCGGTAGTCGGTTCCGATTTCACGATCGGTAATGGTAGGTTGAATGGGGGGTTGGGCCAATGCAACCGCGAAAGGGCCCAGCAACAGAAAAAACAATAAAACTTTGTTCATGAAAGAAGGTAGCTGATAGGTAATTCGGGGTCAGAATTATGATATTTCTACAAATATCATAATAAAATAAATAATTACTATCAGTTACAAAGCTTCCGGAAAGAAATTAAAGGATGGTGTGTTAATGCGTGATCTGACGCTTGAAAAACCTCCACGACTCTTCAAAAACATCCATATCCGTCAGAAACTCGTGCTTTCCGTTGACTACTTTCAATAGCGTCACTTCCGGCTTCCCTTTTTGTTGAAAAGTATATTTCTCCACGGTAATGTTGTTAGAGGTATCTGCATCGGGCATCGTGGACTGGGTTGGTTCACCCGTGTAGCCATCGAGCCTGGCCCAGTACCGGAACGACTCATCCGTGGAACGGACGGTCCCCAATGTAACACCGGGCGTGTTGACTGCCCCTCCGTTGTATGGGTTTGTCTGATCAGCCGTCCCGTTGGTGATCATCACCGGGATTTTAACACCTGAGGCAGCACAATCCATGTTTTCGACCGTCGGCAGATTAGCTACCACAGCCGACACGGCCTTGATTTTCCCCGGCATCGTCAATGCGAGTTTATAGGCCATGTGCCCGCCCCCGGAAAAGCCGGTTGCGAAAACTCGACCTTTGTCAATTTTATATTTGGAGTCAAAAAGTTTGATCAATGCCTCGAAAAAGGCTTCCTCATTGAGGTTTTCGACATTGGCGATTGCCGTGGAGGCTTTCCGGCATTCATTCCAGTACCGCTTGTATCCGCCTGGATAAACGACGACAATATTTTCCTTTTCCGCCAACGATTCCAGCTTCGCCCCTCTTCGCGCAAAACCCATCGGCTCTCCACCCGACCCATGCATCACAAATACCAGACTGGCGCCCGGTTTCACTTTCAGAGACGGGTTAAATGCAAAGACACGATAGCGCCCGTCGATTTGCAGTGAATCGAGAACGTGCTGTGCATTGACCGTTACAGCCAGGCAAAAGAAGAGTGGGAAAAGCAGTTTTTTAAGCATTGGGAAATACATTTTTGCTAAGTAATGTGGCAAATTACATTAAAAAGCGCTTGGACGTACTTCCTGTACCCGTTGATGATTCAGATTCTGCTTTCAAACATCCAGACATGGCCAAACGGGTCCATTACATCCCCCTGACGATACCCATAATCGTAATCCTGTGCCGGTGACATCACCTTCGCACCCGCCGCGACGGCGCTGTTCATGAATGCATCCACATCCCCGACAAATAACCCGATCGTGACCGTCGTACCGCCATGCCGCCCGGGACTGAATGTGGATGGCCCCCTTACTTCTTCATGTAGGTGAAAGATTGCGCCGTTAATGGACAATTCCGACACATGGATTGTGCCGTCATCATTACTAAAACGCCTCAATTCAACGGCTCCGAGACCCTGGATATAAAAATCGACATCCCTCGTACCGTTAGGGATCCATAGTTGCGGCGCGAAGACTGGTGATTCTTCCATGACAGATTCCTGGCTTAGTGAAACTTGGGATGCAATTTAACGAAACCGGATCAAAACAACTCATTATCAATACAATGCCAACAAATCTACCGTCTCAGCATTTTATCAATAGACCGCAAAATGGCTTCTCGATTTTTTGCAGCCTTGATGAAGTGCGGCAGCTTTTCGACCATCGTGGTCCGGTTGGGCACCTGCCGCTCCCGGAGTTTTGCTGTGACATAATTCCTGATTTCCAGCAAATGTTCCTTGTTATGCGCCCATAATGTATCCCCTTTGACATTAGCCTGAAACCACAACGGCAAATTGAAAACCGGGTCGGCGATCTTGAACGTCCCCGGGTATTTCAGGCGTGTTAGCGTATGCGCGGGTGTGTAAGCCTGCACGTCGTGACAATGCGGACAGGAGTATTTCAAGCCGGTCAGTTTTTCTCTATTGTTAGGAATATTGATTTGAATGGACTCGCCGCAATTCCGGCATGCCTGGTTGACCGTCGCGGTGTATCGAATGCGCTCGTCGGCCATTTCCAGGTAATTACAATTAGAACAAATCAGCTTGTCCTGGCTAGTATCGGTCGACTGACGGGTCATGACCAGTGCCGCACCGGCACACCTGGGGCATTCCACCTGAAATTCGTTCAGATAATGATAGCGCGTCGTAGGCGGACCTACATATCTGTCTCCTTTTTCTTCCATGTTTCAGCCCGCTATTTCCTGATCGTAATTTCCGGAATGGATACTTTTGCAACCTCGCTGATCAATGCTTTCCGATCCGCTTTCATTTTCGTAAGAAATGCATTAATGTCTTTTCCATAGGCCCGGTTGCTGAGCGCGTACAATACAATGCCTTTCTGCCCGGACTTCGCGGTGACTGCCCTGAACCTATATACGTCGTGTTCGTAAATGCTTTTTTGTTCATCCGCGGCGGTCTGGCCCAACAGGCAGTCCACTATTTTTTCTCCGGTCGCCGGATTGGATATCACTTCATAATTCACATCCAATGTCTTTTTCATCTGGTCCAGCTCGCGGAGCTTGGTACGAACGGCATCATCGACCGTAACGGCTCCGACAACAAAATCGATGGTAATCATGGATTTGTAGTTCGGAAACCCGTCTCCCGCGGTGATGTACTCGTGTTTGTAAAGCGAAGGATCGGGATGAGATGACCAGACAAGATCGTAACTCTTCTTTTGCAAAGTCAGCGGACCGGGAATTCCCAGATAATTAACGGCAGGTTTGCTCTGCCCGTAACCCTGTACCGAACCAAGCATTAAAGCCATTAAACCTGTGGTAATAAGCTGAATAGTCATGCGCGGAAAAATTGATGATGGATAATTCTGATACAAACGCCGAAACGGCCCGATCCGGTTTTTACGAATCGAGCCGCAAACGTATGCCGATATATCCCCAAATACAATGAATCGGCACAGGTGAATGATTTAGAGGTCGCGCCTCTGGCATATTTTGATTAAACGGCTTATTTCCAACGCATTTCAATCCTACGCTTTGGCCAGGAAAGTGTCCAGCTGGTCAAATGTACCGGCATAGCCCTGGTTCATGCTCTCGTTGAGTTTAACAAAAGTTTCCTCCTGCTCGGCGGTTGCATTGAGGGGCTCCGCATAGAGCGTGAGGGTTGTAACGCCGTTGCTTTCACTCAGTGTAATGCGGTTATAAATTTCCAGCGGAAAGTCGAACGGGAATGGCGAGGTAACGATATTTCCCTCGCTGTCGGTAAAAGAACTTAGAAATTCGATCGAGTCCGGGTTTTTAATGGTCTGGTAACGGAACATGGCCCACATGACCATCCCGCTGTTGTCCAGTTTGTAAAGCGTCCTGCCGCCTTCTCTGAAATCGAAATCCTTCAATGTCAGCTGCGAGCCTTTGGGTCCCCACCATTCCGCAAAAGCTTCCTCCGAGGCGTAGGCGTTAAATACGAGTGATTGAGGGGCTTTGAACTGACGGACGATTTTTAATTCTGCTTTTTTAGCTGTCTGGTTTTCCATGTTATTGATTGGTTTGATTGTTGTTGTTTTGAATCCGGTCCAGATAGTGGCCGAGCGAATCGAACTGCGTATTCCAGAATTGACGATACTGGTCGATCCAATTGGAAACTTCGCTCAGGGTTTCCAGTTTAGCCTCACAATAGCGCTCCCGCCCCTCTTGCCGCACCACCACCATACCACACTCCATTAGGATTTTGATATGCTGCGAAACGGCAGGCCTGCTGATCGAGAAATTATCCGCGATCGCATTCAAATTCATCGACTGAAAGGCGATAAGGTTGATGATCTGTCTTCGGGTAGGATCGGCAATGGCTTGAAAAACATCTCTTCTTGCTTCGATGGACATATGTGTAAGTATTTGCTTACACAATATTATATGTAAGTATTTGCTTACGCAAATTTTTGAGCAAAAAATTTTCCTGAGCAGTAGAACTTTAAGAAATAATAGAGGAATGTAGCGTCTCGCGAGGTACTTAGGACATTACTTTTTTAGAAATCCGTTTGGCAACAGACTTTGTTTCCAGCTTCTTAATGCTGTCAACCGAGGGAAGATCTTCCGGCATGGTGCCACCCAGTTCCTGGATAGTTTGTCTCACCTTGGCTCCGACTTCGAAATGGGTCTGGTTAGCCTTTTGTTTGCCCCGGATGTTCTCCCGTCGGAGTTTATCATCGGTCTGCGTTGCACGAAATACATTGGCTGCGAGTTCCGAACTGCCCATATGATCCAGAATATTCTGACTCTTTTTAAGCTCTTTCTTTTCCCGGATACCTTTCGCGTCCAGTCCGTTATACAAGCCCATATAACCATGATTTTGAAAAATGGCGTAGTCAATCGGTTCAATGACACCAGCGTCTTTGGCAGCATCTGCCAGCAACAAATTGTTTCTTGATAATTCTCCCCTTAAAAACAGACGTTTTTCGTCTTCCGAGTCTAGCTTTCCGTACTCCTCCATTTGCCGGATCTCCTGCAAGCGGGTCTGAACAGCGAAGTAAGTTTGTCCTAATGCGACCACCTCCTTGGCAGGATCGGCATTCTGCACGATCAGGTAGCAGGCGTAGCGTGATAGTTTGACATTTTCTAAACTGCGATTAGCGCCTGAACCAATGACAACCATTTCGTGCAAATGCACGAAATGGTTGTCAACACTTTGGCCACTTTGCTTGCATGCTTCTTTTGCCTTCTTAATAACCGGTTTAAAATTCCGGTACTCCGTGTATTCGAGCACTTTGGCCAGGTCCCTGGCACTCCAGAATTCATTTCCCTCGTCATCAGTCTTTTTGATTTGCTCAAAAAGTGAGGGGCTTTGCGATGTGTTCATAAATGTTTTTTTAAAGTGTGTTAGAATAATTGATGGACTAAAACAAAGTAATACAAAAGCTGGCATCAATCAAAACAAATTGATATTATTGTAATCATATTGAAGATATTTAAAATATCAACGATAAGTAAACAAATTCATCAACAAGCGATTACATAATGCGAGCATCCCATGTCCAGCCGCTTTGTTTCCATATGGCTCCCCCATCTCAGCACCGACCAGCAGGTACTTACTCAGCCGGCTTTACGGGGAATGGCGTTCATCCTGGCTACACCTGTTCATGGACGAATGATCGTGCAGGCACTTAGCACAGAGGCCGGGGAGGTGGGCATTGAAAAAGGGATGGCGGTAGCGGATGCGCGTGCTATTTTTCCCTCACTCATGGTACAGGAACATTTGCCCGAACTGGCAGAAAAGGCCCTCGTCGAGCTGGCAGAATGGTGTATCCGCTATACGCCCAACGTGGCTATCGACCCGGGCGATGGACTGCTGCTGGATGCTACCGGCTGCGCTTACCTGTGGGGGGGCGAACGCGAGTACATCCGGGCGATCGTTACGCGTATCCGCGACTTGGGTTACCACGTTCGTGCTGCCATAGCGGACACCATCGGCGCTGCCTGGGCCCATGCACATTATGGCAAGTCTGTCAGCATCATCCAACCCGGCGATGCCCTGCATGCATTACTCCCGCTACCGCCCGTTGCGTTACGGCTGGAACCCGATGTGCTGGATAAAATGCAAAAACTGGGCTTCTACCAGATCCGTAATTTCATTCACATACCTGCACGCGTATTAAGAAGGAGGTTTGGCAAGGAGCTGATCCGCCGGATGGAGCAGGCGCTGGGCCATGTACAGGAGTTTATCCAAACCATTCAGCCGGTGGTTCCCTACCAGGAGCGGCTTCCCTGCCTGGAACCGATCGTCGCAGCAGCAGGCATTGAAATAGCCTTACAAAAGCTTCTGGAAAACCTCTGCGCCCGATTGAACAGGGAAGGAAAAGGACTACGGAGCGCCATCCTGAAATGTTACCGCGTAGACGGCCAGACCCGGCAGATCGACATTGTAACCAACCGCGCGTCCCGGCACGTCAACCACTTGTTCAGGCTTCTTGAACTGAAAATCAAAACCATAGCACCCGGCTTCGGCATTGAGCTGTTTGTACTGGAAGCTCCGGAAGTGGAAGATATTGCCATCACCCAGGAGGCTATTTGGGACAAGACAGGCGGTTTTGGCAACGCTGCAATCAGTGAGCTCCTCGATACCCTTACCGGGCGCGTCGGCCAGGAAATCATTCAGAGATACCTGCCCGATGAACATCACTGGCCGGAGCGATCGGTCAAAAAGGTGGCATCACTGGTTGAGAAGCCCCTGATTCCCTGGCGGACCGACCGTCCGAGGCCTGTGTATTTGCTTCCGGAGCCGGAAATCATCGACGTAACGGCCCTGGTTCCGGACTACCCACCTGCGTCATTCCGCTACAAAGGGAGAGTACATTACATTGAAAGGGCGGATGGCCCCGAACGCATTGAGCAGGAATGGTGGCTGGAACACGGACTTTTCAGGGATTACTATTATGTAGAAGACAGGGAAGGTGCCCGCTATTGGCTCTTCCGGCTTGGACCTTATAGTGAAAACGTGAAAGAAAAAACTGAATGGTTTATCCACGGATTCTTCGCCTGAGCATCCTGCGCATTACCTGCTACACTTCATCAACCTTCATCATGGATTACACCGAATTACAAGTCACTTCCAATTTCAGCTTTCTGCGCGGAGGATCGCACCCGGAGGAGCTCGTGGAAGAGGCCGTCCGGCTGGGCTACACAGCCATTGCCATTACGGACCGCAATACGCTGGCCGGGATTGTACGTGCGCATGCAGCGACTAAAAACAAACCCATCCGTATTATACCCGCCTGCCGTCTCGATCTGATCGATGGTCCCAGCCTGCTCGCTTACCCTACTGACCGGGAAGCTTACAGCAGGCTTTCGGCTTTGCTTACGGAGGGGAACCTGCGTACCGAAAAAGGAAAATGCGAGCTCTACAAAACAGATGTGTACCGGTATGCCGCAGGGATGAAGTTCATCGTGCTACCACCAGCCGCATTGAACGAAGCTTTCGATTTCGATCCTGCTTTTGCCCATGCATTAAGGGAGTACCGAAAAAACCTGGGCAACAACCTGTACCTCGGTGCCACTAGGGCTTATCAAGGTGACGATTTGAAAAAACTCTACCGGCTCGATCAGCTTTCCACACGGCTCGACATTCCCCTCATAGCTACTAACGATGTGCATTATCATCACCTTCAAAGGCGCGAGTTACAGGATGTGCTCACCTGCGTACGGGAGAAATGCACGATTTATAATGCCGGTTTCCGGCTCCACGAAAACGCGGAACGCTACCTGAAACCCATTGAGGAAATGAAACGGCTTTTTTTGAAGTACCCGGAAGCCATTGAACGCACCCAGGAAATTGCGGATGCCTGCCGGTTTTCGTTGACTACTTTAAAATACGTCTACCCCGAAGAGCTGACCACCGAAGGGCGGACGCCTTTGGAAGAACTCAAATACCTGATATGCCAACGAAACAGCGAAAGATACAAGGAAGGCGTGCCGGATAAGGTTTCCTCCGCGATCGAACACGAGTTAAAGTTTATCAAGGAAATGGATTACGCACCTTATTTCCTGACTGTTTATGATATCGTACGTTTCGCCCGCGAACAAAACATCCTCTGCCAGGGCCGGGGCTCGGCTGCCAACTCTGTGATTTGTTATTGCCTGGGCATCACCTCCGTGGATCCGATGCAAATAGACCTGTTATTCGAACGTTTCATCTCTTCTTCCCGAAACGAGCCGCCGGATATCGATGTCGATTTTGAACATGAGCGGCGCGAGGAGGTAATGCAATACATTTATAATAAATACGGCCGTGACCGCGCCGGGATCGTCGCGACGGTAACGCAGGTGCATTCCAAAGGTGCTGTCCGCGATGTGGCCAAGGCTATGGGCATGTCCATGGACGCCATTAACCGCCTTTCAAGCTCGCTGTGGGAATTTACGGACGAATGGTTTGATAGCAAACGCATTTCAGATCATGGTTTTAATCCAAATGACCCGCATTTAATTAAAATCCTCGACCTAACGAATCAGTACAAAGGGTTCCCCCGCCAGCTCGGCCAGCATACAGGCGGGTTTGTGATCACACAGGGAAAACTCTCCGATCTGTGCCCTATCCTGAATGCGCGCATGGAAAACCGTACCTGCATTGAATGGAACAAGGATGATATCGACACATTGGGTTTTCTCAAAATTGATGTACTGGCATTGGGTATGCTCACATGCATCCGTAAGGCCTTTGACCTGCTGCGAAATCATTACGGTAAAGACTATGACCTCGCCACAGTCCCGACGGAAGACCCGAAAGTATACGATATGATCTGCAAGGCGGATACGATTGGCGTTTTTCAAATCGAGAGTCGTGCACAGCAATCCATGCTTCCGAGGTTAAAACCAAGATGCTTCTATGATCTGGTAATTGAAGTGGCTATTGTAAGACCAGGGCCTATCCAGGGTGACATGGTACATCCTTATCTGCGCAGGAGAAATGGAGAAGAAGACGTCGAATATCCTAATGAAGAATTAAGGGAGATCTTGCACAAAACACTGGGGGTACCTCTTTTTCAGGAACATGCAATGAAAATAGCCATTAAAGCCGCAGGTTTTTCTGCTACCGAAGCGGATGAGCTTCGCAGAAGTATGGCCACTTTCAAATCCAAAGGTATTGTTTCCAGATTGCGGGAAAAGCTCATCACCGGCATGGTCGAGAATGGTTACGAAAAAGCCTTCGCCGAACGCATTTTCAAGCAGCTCGAAGGCTTTGGAAGCTATGGTTTCCCGGAAAGTCATGCGGCGAGTTTCGCCTTGCTGGTGTATGTTTCTTCCTACATTAAATACCACCATCCCGACGTCTTTGCCGCTGCATTGCTGAATAGCCAGCCCATGGGTTTTTATCGCCCGGCCCAGATCGTCATCGACGCGCGAAATCATGAGGTGGTAGTACGGCCGATCGATATCAACCATTCTTTTTGGGACAACACCCTTGAAAATATTCCCGATAGGCAATGCGCGCTGCGGCTCGGTTTCCGGCAGGTTAAAGGTTTGAAAGAGGAAGAAATACAACTTCTCGTAGCTGCCAGGACAAAGCCATTTACCCACATCCATCAATTGTCCGAAAGCGGCATTTCACAAACCGCATTGGAAAAACTGGCCGACGCCGACGCCTTCCGTTCCATTGGTTTCGACCGGCGGCAGGCTTTCTGGGAGGCCTCCGCATTGGGTGACCGTCCCGTCGGAGTATTTGAAGGATTGTCTTCCGCAAGCGAAACGGAACCGCAAGTCGAGCTACCGGTCATGAGCCTTTCCGAGCATGTCATCCACGATTATGCCACCACCTCCCTTTCGCTGAAAAGGCACCCGGTCAGTTTCGTGCGTGATCAACTGCATACCTTGGGCGTGGTCCCCAGTGATTCTTTGAAAGAAATCCAGGACGGGCAGTATGTAAAAGTAGCCGGGCTGGTACTGGTCAGGCAGCGACCGGGCACTGCAAGCGGCATTTGCTTCATTACCATTGAAGACGAAACGGGCACTGCCAATCTCGTGGTTTTTCAGCACCTGTTCGAAACCTACCGGAAGGAAGTACTGCGCTCCAAATTGCTGATGGTAGAAGGAAAAGTACAGAAAGAAGGTGATGTGATTCACGTGGTGGTAAAAAAGTGTATCAATGCATCCGGGTTGCTCAAAAAGCTATCTGCGTCGGAGGAACAGGAGCCGGATGTGCTCACTCTTTCCCGTGCCGATGAAAAGGATGAATATGATTCACTGGCGAAGGCACGTAAAACTCAGCCCCGTAAGACTATCCAGGGCGAAATTTTCCCGGCCTCCCGTGACTTCCGGTAATCGGCAGGCGCCTGGTCAAGCTCGCTCACTTCAGAAGTGTATTCTTTGGGCAAAATCAGATCTCTCAGGAGCGTATGCAATTTAAAAATGCGGGCAAATTTATATGCAGGTAACAGGATATCCACCATCCAGCCAGCTCCAAGGCTTAGCAATGCGTTCACACGCTGCGGTATCAACCGTTTTTGTACCTGCAGTAACAAATGATACCGGAATGCCCCCAGATGCTTCCGGTACTGTTTATACAAATCAACCGTGAAGTCGCTCCGGATCAGGTTTTCGTTCAGATGCGCTGCCCGCATCATCTCCCATTGGCTGTAATCCGACGGTAACCCCGGAATGCCCATTCCGCTTCCTACCCGATTGAAAACAACAAATATCTCTTCCTTCTCAGCGGAAGTCAGCTTTCTTTCCAGCAATTCGTACGACCGCACCGAGTAGTCAATCAGCATAAACAATACATCCCGGTACGCGCTATCCGGAATCCGTGCATTTCTCGCCTGCTCCACCCCCTGGTGAATGCTCGCAATGCGCGTGATCGCATTCATGGCACCTACCTCACTGGCAAAGACGATCTGCCGTGCATAACCGACGGTCGAAAACAACCTGCCCAATGGGTCGGCCGGAAGCTTTCCGGTGAAATAGAGCCAATCCACCGATTTATTCAATGCAAACTCTGCCGAAGCACCCGCGAAAATGAACAGAATAGTATCCGCCTTTCCCCAGATCTCCCGCACTATCGAACCTTCTTTAACAAACCATTTCATATCCTGCGAAAATTACCTGTCATTCTTTCCATACCCAATACAAATCCAACGCCCAGCGTGTAGGCCAGGATATCTCCCCAGGAAAAACTTGTCCCGATGATCGTCCGGGCAAAGTTATTCCCTTCAAGTCCCATCACGCTGATAATCTGCACATATTGCAGTATCTCCACCATCCACGCAAAAAGCAGAACGACCAGAGCCGCCACGATTACATTCCAATGCGTACATCCTCTCACCAAACAATAAAGCAATAGTACCACCAGAAAATCCCCACCCCATGGCCGGATCAGCTCGTCGCGTACAAATAATGCGATCAGTACCTCCAGCACGAAAATCGCTAATGCACCGGTCAGGTATTTCTTTTGAACAGCCGACATTATTGAAAGAAAGAGTCTGCAAGTTCCACTTCCTTTTGCCCTGGCCGCGGTTCCGGCTGTTTTCCCGGTTTTACTTTTGCCAGAATGGTTTCCAGCAGTGGCAGCATTTTGTTAAGCCCCTCCGTTTTGATCATAAAATTCCAGAGCGGTTCGAACTTCTTCCACCCTCCGGTATAAAAGAAGTGTTTAAGCATATGTTTCACGGAATCATGCTGCAAGCTGGACCGGAAAATGTTCTTCCAGCTATAAAACTCCTTGTAGGCCCACCAATATCCTTCCTCCAACTGTTCGGCATGCAAGCCCCTCGTCTTGTAAACAACGTGCCGGGTATCGTACAAATCCCAGTTCCAGGTTTTGATCCTCCTCTCCTCTTCCATATCCTTAAACAACCCCGTACCCGGATAGGGTGTGAGTATATGGTAGGTTGAAGTCGTAATACCCTGATTGACACCCCATTCTACGGTTCTCTTAAAAACATCCCGGTCATCGTCATCCAACCCGAACACAAAACTTCCGTTGATCATGATGCCCAGCGAATGCAGGCGGCTCACCGCCTCGGCGTAGTCTTTTTCGAGGTTCTGTTTTTTATTGCTTTGTTTCAAATTCCGTGGAGAAAAGGTTTCAAAACCGACAAAAAGACTTCGCAACCCCGCATCAGCCGCTTTTTCGATCAGATTGCCCCTTAGAATAGCATCTACGGTCGAGGCACCCTGAAAAACACGGTTCATGCCTTTCATCCCCTCAAAAAGGCTTTCCGCAAACCGCACGTTCCCCAGCAAATGATCGTCCAGAAAGTAAAGATGCCGCCCCGGCAAGCGGTCGATCTCCGCCAATGCATCGTCCGTTTGTTGCGTATAAAATGTCTTGCCGCCTTCAAAAAAGGCATCCTTGTAACAAAAATTGCAATGGTGCGGGCAGCCCCTGGTTACTACGATCGAGTTAGGGACCAGGTACAGGCTTCGCTTGATGAGGTCGCGGCGGATGGGTGGTATTCCCGTAAGCGTGCGGGTAAGTGAAGTATAGACCTGTTGCGGGGTACCGTTCCTGAAATCCAGCAAAAACTTTGGGAATGTGTCTTCCCCCGGACCGATAAAAATTGTGTCGGCATGTACCCGGGCTTCGTGCGGCAATGAGGTAACATGCAGCCCGCCCAGGATCACATAACTCCCCTGTCTCCGGTAATGATCGGCCAGCTTGTAGGCACGGTATGCATTGGTAATGTATACCTGAATAACCACAAGGTCCGGGCTATCGTCGAGCCTCAGATCCTCTACGTGCTGATCCTGCAAGTCGATCTCGTCATCGGGCGAAAGATAAGCGGCCAATGTCGCCAGTCCGAGCGGAGGGAACAACGAATACTTGATCGGTCGCCACAAAGGGCTCTCGGCTTCGGTCAGAGCGGGCAGGATCATCTTTACCTTCATCACCAATGGATATTTTTAAAAGTACTTTGTATTGCAAAGTAAAATGAAAGTTTTGAACCAAACAATAGGGCCGGCCAGAAAACTAAAAAAGCCTTCGCGAATGCGAAGGCTTCTGGTCATGGAGTGCGGGTCAATCCGTCATTTCAGATCATCCAGGCGATATCCCAGATAGTCGTCCACGGTTAGCCTGTAATTCAAGTTCTTACGCGGGCTACTGATATGAATGCTGTAAGTCCCCTGTGCGAGTTTCGACATATCGAACCAGCGACCATACGAGAGCTGATTCACCGATTCCTGATAGATCGTGCGCAATTCCGGATCGACGATCCGGATGTCGTAACGTTCCTGGGAAGGGTTTTTCAGGATTACTTTCATCTTACCCTGTTTTACCACATAAATGTTCGACATGGCGGTTTTGACACTGGCCCCACTGGATGGCAGCGATGTTTCCAGTTCGGGCCGGGCTATACTCCCAAGGCCTGCGCGACTGTCAGCCACGAGGTCGTACGTCTTCACTTTTGCAGAAAGCAGCTCTCTCGCCATCAATTTGCTGAGAAGATCATCGAAAAGGCGGATGTTTCGTTTGGTAAGTTTGATATACTTCCGGGACATCGACTCCTGGTAAAGTAACTGATTGCTACCGTCGTAAAACTGGACTACAGTATTCCGGGTATTCGGATCGGTGTGGACCTGCCAGTAACCTTTGTCAGGTTCTACATACGTCTGCGCATCAGCGGGCAAATACGAAGCCAGGCATAAGGCCGGCAGCAGTAGCAGGGATACTAAAATTCTGTTGATTTTCATGGCTATCAAGGGGTGGAATTTTGGATAAAAAACACAAAACCAGGTCAATGGGCTACATTCCCATTCACTTCACTCCAAATTCTTGATGGCCATCAATTTGTTTCAAAGAGAATAATCTGAGGTTGAAAGTTGCAGCTAATGCAAATTCTTTTCGAGATTAGGTCCGCAATCTATTTCAAGATAAAAACCATGGTTACGATCACGCAGTTTGTTTACGTTAGGGAAGGTCAGGAACTGATATTTCAGGAGTTTGAATCGCTGGTTTTACCGCTATTGGCCCGCTACAACGGGAAACTACTCCTGAGACTCCGGACGGGCCGGGAGCAGCTGATTGATGGCGAACTTGACGCGCCCTATGAAATTCATCTTGTCAGTTTTGAGTCGGCAGCGGACATGGCTGCCTATCTCGCGGATCCTTTGCGGGAAGAATTTTTGCATTTAAAAGAAGAGTCGGTAACGAGTGTGATTACAGTGAAAGAGGGTGTGTGACCGGGTAACTAGCGATATATGTCTTTTCTATCACCAATCTGAATGACTGTTATGACAAGCTCACCTTTCATTATTTGATACAAAATGCGGTAATTACCTGCTCTGATCCGATAGGTACCGTTCACACCCTGTAATTTCTTTACCCCGGCCTGAAATGGGTTATCCGCAAGTGAATAAATCGCTTTGACGACCAGATCATAATTCGCTCTGGTTAATTTATTCAAATACTTCTCGGCAGTGTGTGTGATAATAATCTTGTATTTCAACGCTCTATTCCGTGTTTTTTATCAAGCTTGGCGACTACTTCATCGAACGGTTTGGTTAAGTCATTTTTTGCAGCCTCCACGGCGATTACGTCCAGCAAATCTTCAACGAACTCTGATTTCGAGGTTGCATTGATCGTTACCTTTTTCAGTTTCCCCTTGGGTGTATACTCACTCTTGATCCCTGGTAATTTCATAACGTTATTTTTGTAGCAGCAAGTTAAGCATTCTTTACCAGCACAGAAAGCGGGAAAACGACGCAGGATAACCCAACCTCGCCACTTGATACTTAACGCACGACATCGAATCCGTCACCGTGATTCAGCAGTACCTCCGTCGTGACGGTCTCCCCGTCCAGTTCGATGATGCGATAGCCGTAATACCGGCTATGGACCACGATCTCCAATGGATTCTTTTCCATTTGCACCGACGCCGCCGGTGTCACGTATTGAGAGATGTTCTCTTCCTTCGTAAAATCGTCGGTATGATAATGCCCGCTGAAAACGGTAATATTCCGACCGCTTCGGGTCAGCACGTTTTTCACAGCCTCCCGGTTCAGCAGCGGATATTTGAAATCCACGGCGGTAAGCACCTGCAAAATCGGATGATGTATAAAAAACAGCACCTTTTTGGCCGTATCCAGCTCTGTTTCCAGCCATTGCAGCTGAATGTCGCTGACGGAATCGGAAGAAGAATCCAGAAAAATTGATTTGAAATTTTCATCCTCCTCCGCATGATACATTTCAGCCCTTTCGGTCAGGTATCCGGGCAGATAATGCGGCCGGATATCGGCAAACTTGTCGTGATTACCCGGTATTACCCTGAAATCAAAATCTTTCAGCAATGCGAAAAACCGCTCGTAACCGTCCGAATGACCGATATCTCCCGTGAAAATCACATGCCTGATGCCGCGTGCGCCCACATCCTGCAAGATCAGTTTCATGTTGGTGTCCGGATCGGCCCCGTGTTTGGCGGGCCATTCTTCATTTAAATGCAAATCGGTAATCTGAGCTATTCTTTTCATGGCACTTTCTGTTTGTTGCGAATATGAACCATTTCCATCAAAACAATTGGTCCAATTTGCCGAAAACGGATGCGCCATTCATGCGAAAAGAAGCTAGATGAATTTTGTTTTGAGCCGAATAGCGAAAATATTCGGCTCAAAATTTTCATATATTTGAGCCGAATAAACTTTCTATTCGGCTCATGGCTTACAATTGGCAACAACCCGACTGGCCCGATTTTCGATACGAGCTAAGCGCTATCGAAACAATGCTCTTTGCATTTGCGACCGAGAATGGGCACGTAAGCGGTCTCCTGAACGCGGCCAAAGATCAGATTCAAGCCAATGCGCTGGTACATACACTGGTAGCCGAGGCCATTAAAACTTCCGAAATAGAAGGCGAATTCCTCAGTCGGCAGGATGTAGTGTCATCGATCCGCAACAACCTTGGTATCGGCCATAAAAACGAGCCGGTTCGCGACAAAAAAGCGCAGGGCGTCGCCGAACTGATCGTAAACGCCCGCGAGACATTTTCCGAACCCCTCACCGAAGCCATACTCTGGAACTGGCACCAAATGCTCCTCGGGAGCAGCAAGACGATCCGAACCGGCACCTGGCGGGTCGGCGACGATCCGATGCAGGTCGTTTCCGGCAGCATTGGCAAAGAAAAAGTACATTACGAAGCGCCACCATCCGGCGATGTACCGGCTGAGATGGCCCGGTTTATCGAATGGTTTAACAACACAGCCCCCGGCGGGCCAGATGAACTCACGAAAGCTCCGGTGAGATCGGCCATTGCGCACCTGTACTTTGAATCGATTCACCCGTTCGAGGATGGGAATGGGCGGATCGGGCGTGTGATAGCGGAAAAGGCGCTCGCACAAACACTGGGCCGGACTGTTATGCTGAGCCTGTCACGCAAGATAGAGGCGGATAAGAAAAGCTATTACCATGCATTGGAAACTGCACAGCAAAGTAATGAGATCACTTCGTGGATCCATTATTTTGTAAAAATCATTCTCGACGCCCAGCTCGAAGCCAGGGACCTGCTCGATTTTACACTCAGAAAAACGCGGTTCTTCGATCAATTCAGGGAGCATCTGAACGAACGGCAAGCGAAAGCCATCAACAAAATGCTCGACTCCGGTCCGGAAGGGTTTGAAGGCGGCATGACGGCAAAAAAATACATGTCCATCACCAAAACCTCCAAAGCTACCGCCACCCGCGACCTGCAATACCTCACCGAAATCGAATGCATTCTTCCCACCGGAGGCGGAAGAAGCACGAGTTACAGTCTCAACCTTCCGGCCTGACTTGCTTAAAAAGACACTTTCATACGCTATCGCTCCTCGACCACAACGTCATCATCAAAACAAGTGAACATCAGTAAGCTACTGGTGACTTATTTGCTGTAAACCATTATCTTCGCACCCTCAAACCTCTTAATTCAGTGTCGCTTAACATCCTTCCGATTTGAAGTACCTTTTACCTACCCTGCTTTCCATTTTAGTAGCATTCACATCCCGGGCACAAATTCCGGTCGACTTTCAGTTTTGCACCGGCACCGGCGAGCTTTGCGTCACACCGAGCGATTCCAGCTACGAACTTTGTCTTACGCTTAAACCCGGCTTTTGCGAGACCAAGGACTACGAGATCCGGTGGGGCGACGGCAAAACCGAAAGTATAACCCTCACTGCCGAAAAAACTGTAAAACACGTTTACGATCTCCGGTATTTCGCGAAAGATTGCAGCTCGGGAGAAGTTGAGTATAACCTGAATATCAAGAATTCCACATGTAGCAATGACAACAAGGGATACCTGCTAACCTTCAAGAAAAAACCCGAAGCCCGGCCAGTTATTGATGCGGCCTGCGTGGGGTCTTCGGTAAGCATACAGAATGGCAGCTGTCCGACGTACAACATCGACTTCCTCTGGGAGTTCAGCGACGGGCAAACCAGCACATCCACCAACCCTTACCTCACTTTTGCCGACCCCGATAAAACCTACAAGGTAAAGCTCACCGCCAGGTCGAAGACCTGCGGAACGAGCACCGCAGAAACGGAATTCAAGCTCAGCAAACCACCCGTGCCCGCATTCACTGTCAAAGGAACTGCCGTGTTGGACAAGGATACGGTGATATGCGCTTCTTCCGGCGGTCTGCTGGATCTGGACGGCACCATTTCCAAGGAGGCGTCCGGTTATTACTGGGAGATCAGTGGCGGAAAATTTGAGTTCCTAAATAAGACGCATGCCAACCAAGGGAAAGTCCAGGTGAAGCTATCCGACGGACAGGAATATACGATTACCCTCACGGTCGACAACAAATGCGGATACCGTAAAATCAGCAAGACTTACAAGGTCATCAGTCTTCCGCCTGCCACGCTCATCCCGCAAGACGATGTTTGTGAAGAGATTGTTTACAAAATTAAAAATCCTGTTGCCGGTGCTGTCTACACCCTCAACGGCTCGCCATTCGATGCTTCGAAAGAAATGCCGCTGAAATTCGCAGCAGCCCCCTACATCATCACAGCCACTTCGAAAAACGCCTGTGGCACCCAGACGCTCAGTGATACCTTCTCCGTTTCGCAGCCTCAGCCGGTTCGGATCATCCCCTTTCCGAAAGACACGACCATCTGTGTCAGTGAAACGGGCATTCCGCTGGTCGCCAATTTACCGGGTGGGGAATGGAGTACGGCAGGTGTAGAAACATCGGCCGGGCAAAAACTTTTTGTCCCCAAAACACCAGGTGTTTTTACCATTACCTATACCCGGGGGACCGGAAAATGTCTGATGAGCCAATCGGTCAAAGTTACAGTGGAAGGCATCCAGGCCACCGCCGACGACAAAACCATCTGTGAAGGAACGAACTGGGTAAAGCTGACGGGCGCACCGGCAGCCGGCCAATGGGCAACAACGTCCTGCTCCAATTGCATTAGGGGAGATACGCTCTTCACATCCGGTATCAATGCAAGCCAGATCACCGTTACCTACACCGTCGCCAACCAAACCGGTTGCAAGGCCGAGGTCAATGCAACCGTCCATTTCGGCAGGCCCAAAGCTGACTTTACGCTAGCAAACGGGTGCTCCGGATCGACTTTCAAACCAACCAACAGTTCCACCGGTGCGGCATCCTACTCCTGGCTCGTCAATGGCAAACCGGCCGGGAACGGAGAAAACCCCGAGCTTTCCCTCTCTTCGGGCCCTCAGCGCATTAGCCTCATCGCCCTCGCCGGGGCCTGTTCCGATACCATCACCAAGGAAATAACAGTAACCACACCGCCACCACCAATCAGTTTTACACCGAGTGAAACCAAAGGCTGCTCACCACTTCGGGTCGCCTTTCAGGTGGCAGGTACTGCCACGCCGGGGATTGATTACACCTGGAATGTAGGCAGTTCGGCCAACTACACCGGCTTTCAGTTACCTGCCCAGGTCCTCGAAAACAGGGAGAAAGCCGACCAGACCTACCGGATTTCGGTAACTGCGCGGAATGCATGCGGCGAGCAAACTCACACCAGCGAAGTAGTGGTACGCCCGTTGGCACGGGCCGAGATCGGAGTGGATTCAACCATGCTGCGTTGCACTCCCGCAACGCTGCTTTTCTCGAACCGGTCGTCGGGGCATGATAAGAACCTTTCGCGCTGGCTTTTCGGGGACGGAACGGTTTTACAAAGCGGCAGTGATACGGTATCCCATCTTTTCTCGGCAAAAGACAGTGCACGGACTTACACCGTTCAACTCGAAATCACCAGTGCTTGCGGAAAGGACACGGCGAAAGTACCCATTCGGGTTTATCCCACCACGGTCAAAGCGCTTTACACCATCTCCAAATCCATGGTATGCCCCGGTGAAGTGGTTCGTTTTACCGACGCCACTGTTCCAAAACCCGAGCGATGGCTGTGGAAATTCGGCGATGGCTCGATCTCCACCCAGGCCAATCCTACCCACACTTTTGCCAATGCCAAGCGGGACTACAAAGTGACCCTCATCGCCTATACCGCCTGCGGCTCCGATTCCACCCAGCTCACTGTCAAAACGACGGAGGCCCCCACCGGAACCTTCGAAAACAATGCGCTTGCATGCGAGGGTTCTCCGGTTCAGCTGATCAACAAAACGGATCCGCAACTCGGGTTTTCATGGGATTTCGGTGACGGCTCGGCAGCGGATTCGGTCAACTACGCACCGGAGCACTTGTATGCCCAAGCAGGCACCTACACGGTCACATTGAGCGTATACCGCGGCTCCCAGGCGTGTAAGGTCGTGGCGAAAAAGGCCCCCGTGACGGTGGTCGCGCCGGCAAAAGCCAGTTTCGGCTTCGGAGGCGACTCTTTGTTTTGCGCTCCGGGGCCCGTGAACATCGTCAACCTTTCGGAGCAGGCCGATTCGTACCGCTGGTATTTCAGCGACGGCCGCACGGCCGATGTCCGAAACCCCAGTCTTGCGTTCGAACCCGGCTTGTATGGTGTCAAACTGGTGACGGTCAAAGGAGGCGTATGCATGGATTCCACCGAACGCATGGCGGCATTTGTTGTCACCCATTGCCAGATCGACATCCCTCAGGCATTTACACCCAATGGCGACGGGATAGGCGACCGCTATACGCTTTTTGGAGACGGCATTACGCAAATCAGCCTGTTGCGGATCCGCAACCGCTGGGGCGAGGTAGTTTTTGAGATGAAAAACGTGCCACCGGGCAGCCAACGACCCGAAGAGTCCTGGGATGGCACTTTCGGAGGCAAGGAAGCAGCCGCCGATATGTATGTCTATGAAGCGGAGGTGCTGTACGTCGACCAGAAGAAGTCTGAAAAGTTGAGAGGAAACATTTACCTGGCCCGCTAAGATCCATGAAAAAAGCATTACAAATTCTCCTTTTATTGATTTGCGCAGGCCAGGTTTTCGCGCAGGCTCCCAGTTTTCACAATTTTATGCCAATCCCCTTTACGCAAACCCCGCACTGGCCGGCGATGCCGGTACGCCCCGTTTCATTGCCAATTACCGCAATCAATGGTCTACCGTAGGCACGTCTTTCCAAACCGCCGCATTCTCCTTCGACACGTATGCGGAAGATACGGAGATCGGGCTGGGTGTGCAGGTTTTGCACGATCAGCGCGGCGGGGCATTAAAAAGTGACCAGGTTTCGGGGCAGGTTTCAAAGCTCGTCTATCTCGACGGCCAAAAAGAGGTCCGGCTTATCGGCGGCATTCAGGCCGCTTGGCTGTTTAACCGATGGAATGGGCAGGATCTTACGTATGTCTCGGATTTCCTCGGCAGTCCCGACCCGTTAGCCGGCAGCGCGATCCAGCAAAACCGATTCACCGCATCCGCCGGGGCCGTTCTGGAATATGTACCCCGTCACGACGACTATCCTTCCTACTGGATCAGCGGCGCGTGGCACAACATCGGCATCAACGACCCGGTCAGCATCGCGCATCAGCGGATCAATGTGCAGCTCGGTTCCAAAATCCCGATCGGTATCCCTTCGTTCTTCGGTAATCACCTCGGCAGCGACCTCGACCGTCAAAGCGCGCTCAACCTGGGCTTGCAGGTCCGCAAGCAAGGCGCCAGCAGGCAACTGGACGCCGGTTTCAACGTCATCGTTTCTCCCCTCGTCATGGGGATATGGTACCGGGGAATGATATGGGGCGCGACCCGCCGCGACGCGCTCATCGGAACCGCGGGATGGGCATACGGGAATATGCTTTTCCAGGCCAGCTACGACCTTCCGGTTTCCTCCCTGGGCCTCGATACGGGCTCGTTTGAAATATCGGTATGGTATGGTGTGGATGCGCTTTTCCGCTTCGCAGGCAAGAAAGCTGCCAACCGCCGGGGCAGGAAATGCCTCAGGTATTGAATGGACGGTTGTGCCCGTTGTTCATCAGAATGGTCCACAGATAAATCGGCTCGTCGTTGAATGCAGCAATTTTATATCTAACTTCCGGCCCTTAATACCTAAAAAATTTATGAAGAAAATATCCCAAACCAACCTGTACCGGGCTTCCCGCCGCCTGATGCTGTCGGCCGGTTCCCTGCTGATGGCCACTTTTTCAGTAAAAGCAAATTCCGCTCCCCTCGCCTCTCCGCTCGAAGGACGCTGGGATATCACCGTGGATATGAACGGCAAACCGGCACCGTCATGGCTCGAAGTGAGGCATTCCGGCACCAAAACGCTCGTCGGACAGTTTACCGGATTTTCCGGTTCAGCAAGACCGATCTCGGTAGTTAACTTTCAGGATGGCAAATTCAGTTTTGGAATACCACCACAATGGGAACGCGGAGACAAAGACCTGACCGTGGAAGGCAGCATCTCAGGAGATGCCATCAGCGGATCGATGACCACCCCCGAAGGCAAAACTTACGCCTGGAAAGGCGTGCGCGCTCCTTCGCTGCGCCCCAAAACAGCGCCTGTATGGGGATCGCCCATTAAATTGACCGCAGGTAATGAGATCAAAGGCTGGCATGCGACCAGCGAGAACCAGTGGATCGCTGAAAACGGCATCCTGCGCAGCCCTAAATCCGGCGCTAACCTCGTTACCGACCAGAAATTCGGAGATTTCAAACTTCATATCGAGTTCCGGATCCCGAAAGGCAGCAACAGCGGCGTGTACCTCCGTGGCCGTTACGAAGTGCAGGTTACCGACAGCAAAGGAATGGAACCCGCATTGGATCAGATGGGTGCGATTTATGGCTTCATTACGCCCAGCGAAATGGTAGCCAAAGAAGCCGGCGAATGGAATACGTTCGACATCACGCTGGTGGGCAGAATGCTGACACTTGTCGCCAATGGCAAAACGGTGATCAGCAACCAGGAAATCCCCGGCATTACCGGTGGCGCATTGGACAGCAACGAAGGAGAGCCCGGACCGCTGTACATCCAGGGCGACCATGGTCCTGTTGAGTATCGCAACATCGTAATCACACCCGCGAAATAAACATTAAAGCCGCTACCCTGCCCTTCTCAAACCCATATAGTGGCTGCGCAAAGGCTTGTCGAAATGCTCGATCGCGTAACGCAGCAAGGTTCGGGGCATGGTGGCGGCATATTGATTCAGAAATTGAAGCAATTGCGGACGGTGAACCTGTCCCGCGCTTCTGAGCATCCATCCGGTTGCCTTGTGGATCAAATCTTCCCGGTCGTTCAGCAACAGCTCCGCGATCCTGAACGTATCCCCCAAATCGCCCTTCCGGATAAAATAACCCGTACCGACAATGGCAGTGCGGCGCTCCCAGATGCTCTCCGATTTCGCCAGCTCATACAACACATCCCGCGGCGCTCCCGAAATGTAGAGGTAACCTCCTACGACGTGCGGTGCACAGATATCGACCAGGTCCCAGTTGTTAATGCGGCCCGTATTCCGGAGGTATAGCTCATACAAGCTCTTCCGCTGGTCGATCGTGGCCTTTTTGCTTCGTGCCTGCTTGTCGATAATGCTGAGAGCGCCCGTTCGTATCTCATGGATAGGACTTTCCAGCAGCTTTTCCACTTCTTCCAGCGGCATGCTCATGTAAGCTTTTGCCAAAGCGAAGATCTGCCCCATCCGGACGCCCATGAAAATATCCCCCTCCCCGTACTCACCCTCGCCGGTTTTGAAATAACGCATCAGCTTCATCGCCTCGGCGGGCGAGCGGTACTTTTCCATGTGCGTGGCAAATTCGAGGGCCGTCGGATTGCGGGGTTTTTCTGAAATAACTTCAATACCTGCCATAAATCTGTTGTTGGAAGTGCTTTTCTCAAATATAGCGATATAAAAATGACCAAATCATAACCGTCGGTTAACAGTCGTGATCCGGGCGAAAAATATATTTGCCGTCATTTTGAAAAACCTGAAACGACTTCCGTACCCTTACAACTCACTGATATTAATGGATTCAAGAAGAGATTTTCTTAAAAAAGCCGCAATCCTTGCCGGTACCGGCGCAATGTCAAATGCATTGCCGCCTGTGATTCAGAAAGCACTGGCCATCGATCCTGCACCGGGGAGCACCTTTTATGATGCGGAACACATCGTTTTCCTGATGCAGGAGAACCGCTCATTCGACCATCAGCTGGGCATGCTGCAAGGTGTCCGCGGCTTCAACGATCCCCGCGCCATTCACCTGCCTGATCAGAATAAAGTCTGGTTCCAGACCAACAAGGCAGGCGACACCTACGGTCCTTTCCGGCTGAACGTGAAAGATACCAAAGTAGCCTGGATGGGTTCCATTCCCCACGGATGGACCGACCAGACCGACGCCATGAACAATGGAAAATACGACAGATGGCTCGATGTGAAAGCGCCCCGGAACAAAAACTATTCACATATCCCTCTCACCATGGGTTACTGCGATCGTTCCGACTTCCCCTTCTACTACTCACTCGCCGACGCATTCACCGTTTGTGACCATAACTTCTGTTCGAGCATTACCGGAACCCATCCTAACCGCTATTACTGGATGACCGGCACCGTTCGCGAGCAAAACAAACCCGAAGGCATTGCGCATTTGTGGAACATCAGCAACTATGAGTATCCCGAGCTGGAATGGAAAACCTATCCCGAACGGCTCGATGAAGCCGGGATCAACTGGAAAGTATACCAAAACGAGCTCACGATGGGCTACGGCCTCAAAGGCGAGGAAAGCGCCTGGCTCAGTAACTTCGGGACCAATGTGCTGGAATATTTCAAAGCATATAATGTCCGGTTTCACGAGGGCGGAATTGCCAACCTGGAAAACAAACGCAAAACTGTTCTGCAAACCATCGCCGACCTCGAAAAGGAAGGGGATGAAAAAGCGGCCCAGCGCGCCGCTGCCGCCAAACGCCTCCTGAAAAACATCGAAACTGCGCAGACCAAATTCAATGCGGAAACGAACGCGAAACTATCCGAAAAAGACAAACAACTGAACAACAAAGCATTCACTACCAATAGCAGCGACCCGCATTTTCACGAACTCGAAACACTGCAATACAGCGACAATGGTACCGAACGGACATTGAATGTTCCCAAAGGCGATGTCTTTCACCAGTTCCGGGAGGATGTCAAAAACGGCACATTGCCTACGGTGTCCTGGCTGATGCCGCCCGCACATTTCTCCGACCATCCCGGCGAGCCTTGGTTTGGACCGTGGTATGTGAGCGAAGCCATGGAGATTCTCCTGCAAAATCCGGAGGTCTGGAAAAAAACAATTTTCATCGTGACCTACGACGAAAACGACGGTTACTTCGACCACCTGCCACCATTCACTGTTCCGGATCCATATAAAGAGCACACGGGCAAAGTTTCCGGCGGCATCGATCCAAAACTCGATTTTGCTCTTGCCAATCAGCAAACCAATCCTTCGGCCAATGCAAACAACATCCGGGAAGGTTCGATCGGGCTCGGGTACAGGGTACCGATGATCATCGCATCACCCTGGTCGAGAGGAGGATATGTCAACTCCGAGGTCTTTGATCATACTTCCTCCCTGCAATTCCTCGAAACCTTCCTTGAAAAAAAATTTAGCAAGAAGGTCCGGGAGGAGAACATCACCCAATGGCGTCGCACCATTTGTGGCGACCTGACTTCCGTTTTCAGGCCCTATCATGGCGAAAAAATTGAAAAGCCGGTTTTTCTGGCCCAAAAGCCATTTATCGAGAGCATTCACCAGACCCAGTTCAAACAGGCACCGGAAAATTTCCGGAAACTCAGTGCCAATGATCTCTCGGACATGAACCGCGCCCCTGAAAAGTCCGCGCTTTTCCCGAAGCAGGAAAAAGGTGTCCGCCCGGCCTGCGCATTGCCTTACGAACCTTACGCAGAAAGTACCCTGAATAAAACCGGGGACAGCTTGCAGCTTTCTTTCCGGGCTGGCAGCCAGCTCTTCGGCCAGCGCACCAGCGGCATTCCCTTCCGCGTATACGCGATGAAGCCCTATCGCGATGAGGTGCTGCGTTCATGGGATTACAGCGTCGCAGCCGGTGATACACTTCATGATGAATGGCAGCTCGGTGCTTTCGAGAACGGAAACTACCACCTGCGCGTCTACGGCCCTAATGGCTTCTATCGCGAATTCATGGGCAATGCAGTTAATCCGAAGCTGAAAATCAGTTGTGCCTACGAAACGAAAGCCGCCAAAGCGACGGGGAATGTGGTGTTAAGTATAGAAAACCTCGACGTCAAACCGCACACTGTCACCATCGCCGACAATAGCTATAAAACGGGCAGCAAGCAAAAAAAATTCGCCGTCGGCGGGAAGGCATCGCTTGTTGTGGACCTTTCCAAATCATTCCATTGGTATGATTTCAGCGTGAAAGTGAATGGGTACGAGGCCTACGAGGAACGCTTTGCCGGCCACGTCGAAACCGGTGCCGTCAGCAAGACGGACCCGCTCATGGGTGGTATTGTTTAAGAAGTGTGTATCCGACCAAAACGGGCAGGAACCATCCAAACGTCCTGCCCGTTTTTTGTTGATGAAATGTGTTAATATCTGATAATGAAAGCTTTATTCCTTGAATGAGATCAGCTTGCGCAGTTTCTCGTCGCGCAGGTACAGCCCCACCCACACGAGGACCCCGAACACCGATGCGAAATACAGCGGCTCTCCGGCCCGCACCATGATCGCTATCGCGCCGCCCAAATAGCCGGTCAGCAGGATCGCCCCGAGGATCGCCGTGCGCGGGACTGCATATAGTATCGTAGCAATGAGCAATGTAATACCGATGCTCTGAACCTGGTCTACCGGCCAGCCGAGCTGCGCAGAGCCTTCAATGGAATGTGATTCCTTGATAACCTTCATGATGGCATCGAAAAGCAGGAACAGAATGCAAAGGATACTGATGATTTTTCCTGCCAGAACAGCCTTGTTACTTTCTTTTTTAACGCTGGTGTTAACAAATGTAGCTTCCATGGTTTCTTTGGTTTATATGTTTTGTTTGATTGATTGGTTGATACAAAACTAACAGCTGCAAACACGATAGGCGCTGTGTGAAAACGGCATTATAAGGGGGCGTTTGCGACATTCAGTAGAAGAACCGTCCCGAGGTCTTATGAAGGCTAAAAAATACCAGCCTATGAAGCTATTTTTCCCAAGCCGCGCGTTGTTTTTGTTCCTGATTGTCATCCATCTGTCGATCAGCAAAAGCGCATTCGCCGACGATGGTTACAGGCTCTGGCTCAAATATGACCGGATCACCGATAAGGCACTCCGGGAGGAATACATCCGTTCCATTCAATTCATTTCCGTTGACAGCCCGGGGCAAATATTGCAGGCTGCTGCCCGCGAACTGCAGACCGGCCTGGCCGGAATGCTCGGCGTGTCGGTCCCCATTGTCCGGTTGCCACCAGCCAGCCGGGCAGGAATCAGGCTGACGATCATGGCGTCCACTTATCCCGGAACCGTAACTACATCCGATGAAGGCTATGTATTATCGTTACAATCCGGCAATCTGGTGATTTCAGCCAGGCAGGATGCGGGCCTCCTCTACGGTAGTTTCGCGTTACTGCGTCACTTACAAATGCATTTGCCATTCAAAACCGCTCCTCATACCAGCGCACCGAAAGTAAACCTGCGGATGCTCAACCATTGGGATAACCCCGAGGGAACCATCGAGCGGGGTTATGCGGGAGCTTCGTTATGGAAATGGTATGACCTGCCCGAACACGTCGATCCGCGGTACCACGATTACGCCAGGGCCAATGCATCCATCGGTATCAATGCCACGGTTGTGAACAATGTCAATGCAAGCGCAAGGTTCCTGACAGCCGAATACCTGCATAAAGTGGCTGCATTGGCAGCGGTTTTCCGGCAATACGGGATCAGGACTTATCTGTCGGTATATTTTGCAGCGCCCAAAACACTCGGAGGGCTGCCCACTTCTGACCCGCTTGATCCCAAGGTCAGGCAATGGTGGCAGGACAAGGCGAAGGAGATTTACAGCATTATCCCCGATTTCGGCGGCTTTCTTGTCAAAGCCAATTCCGAAGGCGAGCCGGGGCCGCAGGATTACGGTCGCACCCATGCCGACGGCGCGAATATGCTCGCGGAAGCCGTGAAACCTTACAATGGAACCATCATCTGGCGCGCATTTGTGTACAAAGCCGACCCAAAGGCCGATCGCTTCAAGGCAGCGCATGAGGAATTTGTACCGCTCGACGGCAAGTTCGATCCGCGGGTCATCGTCCAGGTCAAAAACGGGCCGATCGATTTTCAGCCCCGCGAGCCATTTTCTCCGTTGTTTGGCAATATGCCCAAAACACCGCTGGGCATAGAATTCCAGATCACCCAGGAATACCTCGGATTTGCAACCCACCTGGTGTATGAAGCACCTGTTTTCAAGGAATGCCTCGACTCGGATACGAAGGTGAATGGCAACGGCTCGACCGTAGCTAAAATCGTCGACGGATCCCTGCACCGTTATCCGCTGACCTGCATGGCCGGCGTTGCCAATACCGGCTCAGACCGAAACTGGACGGGGCACCCGATGGCCCAGGCCAACTGGTACGCTTTCGGCCGGCTCGCCTGGGACCACAGCCTGAGCTCCGAAGCCATTGCCCGCGAATGGATACAACTCACGCTTACAAAACATCCACCGGCAGTTTCCAAAATCGCAGCCATGATGCTCAAATCGAGGGAAATTTATGTGGATTACAACACACCGCTGGGCCTTTCGCGCCCATGGACGGGAAGCCATTATGCACCGGAGCCCTGGCAGAACCGCAGCTCCCGCCCCGACTGGACAGCTATTTATTACCATCGCGCCGATTCGCTCGGGCTGGGTTTCGACCGTACGAGTGCCGGCAGCGGCGCCCTGGAACAGTACCACCCGGTGGTACGCAAGCAATGGTCCGACGCGCAAACCTGCCCGCTCCCCTACCTGTTGTGGTTCCATCACGTTCCCTGGACGCAAAAACTGATCTCCGGCCGCTCTCTTTGGGAAGAACTCTGTTTCCGGTTCTATTCCGGCGCGGATTCGGTGCGGTGGATGCAGCAGCAATGGTCCGAAGTGCGCACGGCCGTGGACTCTGAAATTTATGCCAATGTGGACGCACGCCTGTCCAAACAGCACAAGGAAGCTCTCTGGTGGCGCGACGCCTGGGTGCTGTACCTGCAAACACAATCCCGCCTCCCCATCCCGGCGAAGCATCCGAAACCGGAGCGCACGCTTGAAGAAGTGAAGCAACTGGTCAATGTATATCTGATGCGCTAAAAATCACAGGATAAAACACATAAAAAATTGAATTCTATTTTGGTATACTTATATTTACACTTGTTAACGCCCGCAAACCCTGATGAAAGACGCAATGATCGACGATCTGTTATTGGCAACCAACATCCGCCAGGGTGACAAGACGTCGTTCACAAAGGCTTATCAGTACTACCACCCCTATCTCTACCGCTTTGCATTGCGGTTTCTCAAATCATCCGAACACGCCGAAGAAGTGGTTCATGATGTTTTTTTAAAATTGTGGGAGAACCGTGAAAGACTACACGAAGAATGCTCACTGAAAGGATATCTCGTTAAAATCTGCAAAAACCATATCCTGAACATCCTCACACGCGCCACACGGGAGAGAGCTATCATGCAGGAAATCGGGCAAGCGGTATCGCATTCGCACAATGAAACCGAAAACACGGTCGTAACGGCCGACTACGAGGCCCGGGCCGACCAGATCATTTCACAGCTTCCGCCTCAGCGCCAGAAGGTTTTCCGGATGTACCGCTTCGACGAAATGAATTCGGATGAAATTTCACAGCAGCTCGGCATCTCGAAAGGCACCGTGAAAGACCACCTCCTCAAAGCCAACCGCTACCTCCGCAAGTACCTCCACGCCCACACAGGCATCCCTATCGACATTACCGCGATCGTACTCGCCATGTTCATAGGCTGACTTTTAAAATAAATCTTCCACCCGAGCATGCCTGTTCCCTGGTTCAATTGTATTAACAGTACAAAACAAAACCTATGGACAAGGAAATCTATATCAGAAACCTGCTTTACAAGTACCTGGCCGACCAATGCACGGAGCAGGAACAGGACGAGTTACTGGCACATCTGCAAACGCCGGTAGGCAAATGGGTTTTCGATGAGGTCATCAATTCGGAAGCAGGGAAAATATTCGGATTACCACAGGAAATTGAACCCGCCATTTCAGACCGTATACTGGGCCGCCTCCAACAAAGCATCGACGAAAGTGACGCAACGGAAAAAGTGGTCCCCTTGTTCCGGAAAGCCAATTTTTGGCGCATAGCAGCTGTTCTGACGGGCTTTCTGATGATTTTCGGTATCGGCTTTTATCATTTCAAAGGAACCCGGCCCCAGACGGTCAGTACCGGCAAGGGACAAATGCAGACGATCATGCTGCCCGACGGTTCGAGGGTCATTCTCAATGCAAGCTCTTCTATCAGCTATGAAAAACAATGGAACGGAAAAGCGACGCGGGAGGTGACGCTGGAAGGGGAAGCCTTTTTTGACGTAGCGCATAATCCCAGCCAGCCCTTTTTCGTCAAAACCGGCCGAATGGAGATCAGGGTGCTGGGAACGGCATTCAATGTCAAATCATGGAATGCGCAGCGGATTTTCGAAACCACGCTGGTACGCGGCAAAGTAACGATCAAAGACCACCAGGCACCGGAAAACAAAGAAACTGTTTTGCAGCCCAACGAGCAGGCAGTCCTGAGTCCGCAGTCGGCAAAGCTGGAAACGGCGACGATTACCGTGCATGAGGATAGCTACTGGCACAAAGGCCGGTTGATATTCGAGGACGAGCCGGTGGAAGTGATCGCCCGTGAGCTGGAAAAATGGTACCACGTTAAAATCAGTGTAGAAGAAGATTCGAAAGATTGCAGGTTCAACTTTAATGTAGACCGGGAAACGCTGCCGGAAGTGCTCAAACTGCTGGAAGCGGTAACGGGAGCGGTGCCCCTCATAGACGGAAAGAATGTCTCGATCAAAGGAAAATTGTGTAGTGATGATGTTATGTAAAAAGCGAATTGCCTATTGAACAGCCAGTGATCCAGAACCATACCTCGTAACGGGCAGCCCGGAGCGGGAAGAAATTCGGATGCTATCGCCTCTCGCCAAAGAATAATGATAGCACCCGGGTTTGAACAAACAGTTGTTTCACCAAACCTTTCCAAAAGTATGAAAAATACTTTATTAAGAGTCTATTACCCAATACAAAGGGTAAAACCGTACAAATCGCATCCCATACTTATGTTAGCATTGGTTCTCTTCCTGATGAATCTGATGCCTTTGCAGGCAGGCGGCACCGCAGCTATGGCCAAGGATACCAAAGTCTCCCTCCACCTGAAAGAAACGACGGTCAGGCAGGTCCTCTACGAGATCGAACGTCAAAGCCGGATGAGCTTCTTTTACAGTTCCAACCAGATCGACACCCGTCGCCGCATCAGTATCGACCTGAATGCTTCGCTGGAAAAAGTCCTCGGTCAGCTTTTTGATGAAGAGGGTATTTCGTGGCAGATCAATGGCAAGCACATTCTCCTCAGGAGGAAACCGGATGCCGCTAAGCAGAATGCGTATAGCAATGATCGTTCAAATCAGAATGAAATTGCATTGCTGAAATCCCACACCGAAATAAAGCCGATCTCCCGCACACAAACGGTTAAAGGCATAGTCAGGGACACGGACAATGAACCGCTGCCGGGTGTCAGCATAATCGTCAAGGGAACACAAACGGGCGCGCTCACCGACCAGGATGGTAAGTACAGCATTGACGTCCCCGACGCAGGTGCCACGCTGATATTTTCCTTCGTAGGTTACATTCCGCAGGAAGTGCGGGTCGGCAATCAGTCGGACATCAGCCTCGTCATGCAAACCGACACCAAGGCATTGTCGGAAGTGATCGTGGTAGGTTATGGAACGGTCAAAAAGGAAAACCTGACCAGCTCCGTATCCAAGATCGGGAGTGAATCGATACAGGGACGCCCGCTGACGACATTGAGCGACGCCTTTGCGGGCCAGCTTGCGGGTGTACGTGCGCAAAGCGTTTCGGGGATCCCAGGCCAGGAATTGCAGATCCGCATCCGGGGCGTCAACACCATCAATGGAAACAGCAATCCGCTGTATGTGATCGACGGCGTACCGCGCGACGACATGAATGACCTGAACCCCGCCGACGTGGCATCGATCCAGATCCTGAAAGATGCTTCGGCCACAGCCATTTACGGTGCCCGGGGTGCCAATGGTGTTGTACTGATCGAAACCAAGCAGGGGTCCGGAAAACCTTCCGTTACCTTCGACGCTTACTACGGCATTCAGGATCCCGAGAAATTTGTGGGCATGATGAACAAAGACCAGTGGCTGGCCTACAACATCTGGGACCGCAACGAAACCTGGCTGCGGCAGGGTGGATCGATGAAAGCCCCGATGTCCGCCCGCCCTGCCAATCTTCAGATCCCCGAAGCCTGGCTCGATCCCAATAATAAGGGGACCGACTGGCAGCGGGCTATTACCGTCGTTGCCCCCATTCAGAGTTACCAGGTCGCGGTTTCGGCTAAGAACGATATCGGCAGCATTTACCTGTCGGGAGGTTACTTTGATCAGGATGGCATCATTTACAACACCTTCTACCGGCGGATGAACTACCGGTTCAATGGGACGCTCAACGTCACCAGCCGATTCAAAATCGGTATGAACCTCTCGCCATCCTTCTCCGTGCAGGATGATCGCGAAACGCAGGGCAAGGAAACCGTGATCCACCACGCATTGGCCCAGTCGCCGCTGGTGGGCCTCAACCAGGCGACACGCGACTGGGGCTACCCGGTGGGTATCGGACAAGTATATCCCAACCCGGTGGAAAGATTGAAATACACCACCGATAAAACCAACAAGAACAGGTTCACATCGGTCGTTTTCGGCGAGTACCAGTTCATTCCCGGACTGACTTTCAAGACACAGTTTGGCTATAATTTCAACCAGAACCAGTACGAGTTCTTTCAGCCGGGTAATGTTACCTATAACAACGGCTATGTCACACTGGGCAACAGTTTTTCCCAAACAGCCAAAGACTGGTCGATACAGAATACCTTGGCCTATGAAAAGAACTTCGGAGACCACTCGCTCAACCTGCTGGCCGGCCAAAGTGCCGAAAACCGTCAGTTTTTTCAGATCCAGGCAACCGCGAGTGGCTGGCCCAATGAAATTATCGAAACATTAAACGTCGCCACGACGCCCACCAAGGCCTCTACTGACCGCAATGGCTCACGCATTTCCTCTTTTTTCGGCCGGTTGGGTTACAGTTTTAAAGACAAGTACCTCCTGAATGCGACACTGCGGCGTGATGGTTCGTCCCGCTTTGGCACCAACCACAAATGGGGCGTCTTTCCGGCGGTCTCGGCAGGTTGGAAACTCAATGAAGAAGGCTTTCTGCGCGGTGTGACTTGGCTATCGCTCCTGAAAGTCCGTGCGGCCTGGGGAACTTCGGGCAACGACCGCATCGGCAACTATGATTATATGGCTAAAATGGGCATCAGCAATACCAGCTGGGGCGATGCCGTCGTGCCGGGGCTCGTTCCTTCCAACATTGAAAATCCGGACCTGAAATGGGAGTCGACCACAAGCCGGGATTTCGGTATCGATTTTTCCGCATTCAACAACCGTGTGCAGATTAACCTCGATTATTATATCAACAAGACCGACAACCTGCTGTTCAACCTGCCGATACCCAACACAACAGGCTTTGGCAGCTTACGCAGCAACATCGGCTCGATCCGGAACAAGGGATGGGAAGTGGACCTGACGACCGTCAACACCACTGGCCCGATACGCTGGACATCGTCGCTGAATCTGTCTGCCAATACCAATAAAGTACTGAATATGGGCAACATCAACCAATTCACAAGCTCCAACTGGGACGCTCAGTTCATTACGAGGGTGGGCGGACCAGTTTCTCAGTTCCTCGTTTATAGGACCAATGGCCTGCTCACCCAGGCGGATTTCAACGATGCGGGCAAGGCGACCGTCCCCACGCTGCCCGGACAGGAAATCGGGAATGTCAAATACATCGATCAGAATGGCGACGGGAAAATCAACACCCAGGACTTCGTACCGTACGGCAACAATCTGCCTGACCTGATCTATGGCTTCACCAACCGGGTCAAATGGAAGAATTTCGAACTGAGCGTCCTGGTGCAGGGACAACTCGGCGGCGACGTACTGTTCCTTGGCCAGCGCCAGCTCGACAATGGCGGCACCAATGTGAATGTATTTGAAAGATGGCTTCATGCCTGGAAACCCGATTACGAAAAGAAATACGGGCCAGGCGAAAACCCCATTCCCGACTATCTCGGCGTCGACATGTCGTGGGATGGAGAGACACCCTATACCAAAGGCAATAAATCCGACAACAACAGCGATTTCCGGATCTATGACGCCACATTCCTCCGGATCCGCAACATCGCCCTCAACTACAACCTACCGGCTAAAATAGGCGGCAGAAGCTTTTTTAAGGGTGCCAGGATCTATGTTTCGGTTGATAATCTGAAAACATTCGACAACTACCCGGGCGTAACACCGGAAACCAACAGTTTCGGCAATGCCACCACCCAGGCCGGGGTCGATTACAGCACCTACCCGCTCTCCAAGAAATATACTTTCGGAATCAATGTTACCTTCTAAGCCGACCGACATGAGAAAGATACTTTACATATGGCTGCTCGCCGGGAGCATCGCATTATCCGGCTGCGACCAGTTTCTTGACCTGAAACCTGACTCTGAATACAGCGTCGACGCGGGTTACAAAACCCAGAATGACTTCAACCAGGCCATCGCGGGCGTGTATGCCTCGCAGCAAAACCTGTTTTCTCCCAATGCCAGCTGGTTCAGGGCTACCATTGCCCGGGGCGATGAGGTGAACATCGGCGGTTTGTATTTCGAAGGACTCGACCAGTTTACCGACAATGCGACCAATGCATGGACGACCCAGTCCTGGAACGAGCATTTCAAGATGATCAATCTCAGTAACCTGATCCTCGACAAAGCGGACGCGGGTGAGTTTACAGATCCCAAAATGAAGGACTACATCAAGGGAGAGGCGTATATGTTCCGGGCCTATGCGTACTGGACATTAGGCTGGATATTTGGCGGCGTCCCGATCCTTGAAAAACCCCAGACTATCGCGAATGTCAAAACCATCAAACGCAGTTCGCAGGAAGAGACTTTTGCATTTGCTGAATCCAACTTTAAAAAAGCGATTGAACTATTGCCGCTCGAATGGACGGGTGCCAGCAAGGGACGCGTCACCAAGTATGCGGCCGAGGGCATGCTGGCCCGCATGTACATGTTCCAATCAAAATTTTCGCTGGCCAAACCGTTGCTTGCCGATATCATCGGTTCGGGCAAATACGCGTTGGAAGAAAGCTATAAAAATGCATTCAACGATGGATTTGACAATGGAAAGGAGCGCGTGTGGGAAGTACAGTTCACCGGTGGTCAGACCGGCGAAGGGCAAACTTTCTCCACAGGCCTGCTGCCGGAAGGGTTCAATGATAAAACCGTGATGCCATTCTCGGGTTTCTCGACCGCATTGCGTGTAGCACCGGGCATGTACGACAGCTACGAGACCGGTGACGCCCGGAAGTCCATGTCGGCCATTAAAGGCTGGGTAAGCAATACCGGCGTCGTCGACACCGTGACGGTGTTTATCAGGAAGTACAGCCACTACACGTATGTGCCTAAAACCCAATCGGACTGGGCCAATAACATCCCGCTGCTCCGCTATGCCGACGTGAAGATGATGTATGCCGAAGCATTAAACGAGGAGGGTTTTGTGGCAAACGGTGAAGCGCTTACCCTGCTCAACGAGATCCGGAAACGGGCCGGTCTGGCGGCCAAAACGGCTTCGGAACTCAATTCCCAGCAAACCATGCGGGCAGCGATCCGGCGGGAAAGAAGATTCGAGTTTGCGTTTGAAGGCACGCGCTGGCTGGATCTGCTGCGCTGGGGCCAGGCCGAAGAAACGGTCAACAAATTCCTATCCACCCCGTTGCAGGGAGGCGGAATCTATTCGATGAAGGCGCATCAGAAAATTTTCGCGGTACCATTCGAAGAGATATCCCGGTACGGGGATGAAAGCGTGCTCTGGCAAAATCCAGGGTACTAAGGTTCATTATTTTACTAAAACATTATTGCGATGTACAAACTATTCATCATGGTTTTGCTGACCGTTTACGCCCAAATCTCAGCGGCTTCGACGAGCTATCAGGACAACCACATTCGATACGAACCGGTCAGGCTCTCCCTGGAAGAACAAAAAATACTCCGTGAGTCGCTGGCAAAACAGCACGAAAAATACGATCCCCAAGCGCAGATGATCACCAAAACGCTGAATGCCTGGAACTACCATACCGATGCAGAAAGCGGGGTTTATCACGAAGTAAGGGCCTCGTTCAGCTACGCCGTAGGGTTGCTCGACCTGAACGACCCGCAATACGAGCAACGGGCATTCGACATCATCCGTAAAACGATCACCTTGCAGGACACCGTTTCAGCCAACAAAACCTGCGGGATATGGCCCTACTACCTGGAAGAACCGCTTGCTACCAAAAAATCCCCCGCCGACTGGAACTGGGCGGATTTCAACGGCGTGAGCCTGCTGGACGTTTACATGGGTCACCACGACAAGCTGCCCGGGGACCTGAAAACAACGATCCGCACCTCGCTGATCTATACGGCACGATCGATTCAGAAGCGGGATGTACAGCCAGGCTACACCAACATCGCCATCATGGGCACTTACGTTACCTACCTGGTTTCGCACCTTTTCGATTTGCCCGAAATGCAGACCTATGCCACTAACCGCCTGCAAAAGTTTTATGACTACACCTTGCAGCGGGGCTTTACCGAATACAACAGCCCGACCTACACCATCGTAGCCCTGGATGAACTGGATCGGATGAAGCGGCATATCATCGACAAGGACGCCAAGCCCAAAATCGATGCGCTGTACCGGACAGGCTGGGAGATCATCGCAAAGCATTACCACAAACCCTCGGGACAATGGGCAGGCCCGCATAGCCGGTCGTACAGCACGCTACTGATGCCTACCGTAACGGGTATCTTCAAACAAGCCTCCCATGGAAAAATTGATTTGCCAGGCGCGGCACCAAGGGCCGATGTAAAGATCAAGCATCAGATCCCCGCCGACCTGCTCCCCTATTTCCTGGCACCGAAGTACCCCCGGACGCAAACCGACGCCCTGACGATCGACGAACCGAAGATCGTCGGGACTACCTATCTTACCAATAAGTACGCATTGTCTTCGGCCAACCGGTCGAGCCTGTGGAACCAGCGCCGACCATTTCTTGTGTACTGGGGTACGCCCGCCAGCCCGCATTACCTGCAGGTGCGCGTGCTGCATGACCTGTACGATTTCAGCGCCGCAGCATTTTACAGTGAGCAAAAGGAGAACAGCGTCCTGGCAGGAATCAACTTCATGACCAATGGTGGGGACAAGCACATTAATATAGACAAACTTAAAAACGGCAAGTTCGCCGCGAAAGATCTGCGGTTGAGATTCGAATTTGGTCATGTAACGCCAACGCAGCTTGCCATTCCGGACAAGGTAAATGAGCCATTCACGGTGCGTGCGGATGGGTTGGATCTCCGGTTCCAGCTTTTCCATGCCGCATTCGGGGATTACAAAGGCCACTGGGAACAAGGCGGAGACGGCAAAGTTTCCTGGATCGATTTTGTGATCCATTCAGGCGAAAATAAAGAAATAGATCTTTCTGCGATCGACGACGCAACGCTGGGATTTACTTTTAGTGTCAATGAAAGCAAAGCCGGATACAGCAGGCCGGTTGTTTCAAACACAGACCATACATGGCAAGCCAAATGGAAAGGTATGCAAATCGATATACCGGGTAAACCAGCTCCTCAGCCCAAAAACCTTTAATGGGTGCTTAAACTTAGTGGGTTATTTAGGGAAATGCCGTCGCTCCATTGGAAGGCGGCATTTTTGTTTCCGCTTCAAAGGGATTTGTCCCTATCACCGGACTGAGGACGGCCCACATATTCGTCCGTAAAGTGCTGCCGGCTCTTCGGCTTTGCAAATTTATCGGCATTGTAGGCTTGTGACCTCCCCCTCGGGATCGACAGCGATTCCCACTGCTCGTTCCTGATCATTTTGCCGATATACACGATCTGGCCAACGTGGTAGGGATAATGGGCCAGCTGCCGGTTGATGGCCTCCATCACAGAATGGCCCTGGTTACGGATATAAATGATGGTATCCCAATTGGATTCGTTCAATGATCCCAATGCCGTGAACAGCTGCTCCCAGCCTTCGTTCCATTTGTTCAACAGATCGGTACGGCCGGTGATGCCATTCTCAAACTCGGCCTCACGGTTCCGCCAGTCCTTTTCGCCGTCGCTCGTCAGAAAATCGGTCCAGCGGGAAAGCATATTGCCCCACAGGTGTTTGACGATCATCGCGATGCTGTTACTTTCTTCATTGTACTGCCAGAAAAGCTGCTCGTCCGTCAGTTGAGCGATCGTCTTTTCTCCAAGCATTTTATAGTACTCGAATTGCTTCCGTGTACTTTCGAGATATGCTGTATTCATAAAACGGATGGGGTTGTTCTGAATCTTCTCCCTAATTTACGCATACCTGGCTACCGATCAAGTGTCTACCCTCACCACTTCGCCATAAGACACCTTGATATCAAAAATATCCTTCAATGGAATGTCGCGGACCATTGAGAGGATGAGCCGGATCACCCCCGCATGTGTTACGATCGCAACGCGTTCACTTCCAAAGGCCGTCAGCTCCTCCCAAAAATCTGTTACACGCCGGTGCATGGCCATCATACTTTCTCCACCCGGCACCCACTGGTGCACATAGTCGTCCATCCACACCCGCAGTGCATCCTGATCTACCGTGTCCCAGGTTTTCCCCTCCCAATCCCCGAAATCGAGCTCCTGCAACCGGTCGTCAGTCCGGAAGGACTGATCAATAGCCTCCGCCAGCGCGGTACACCTCGATGCCGGGCTTGAATACACGATGTCGAAATGGGCAGGCAAGGAAGCTTTTACAGATTTGAATTCGTCTAAAAAATCCTCACGCAATGCGAGCTCGGTCCGACCGTAAATCATTCCCGGTGGGAAAACAGGTGTCGTATGCCGTATCAGATAAATTTCCACAATGCAACTACAAAAAGGTAGAACCCGATTTCGCATACCTGCTGAATAGCACCCAGGCAATCGCCGGTGTACCCGCCGATCCATTTCCGGAAATAGCGCGCGATCAGGAACGTAATGGCGGCAAGGCAGGGAATGCTTGCCAAAAGTAGTGGCTGCCGCATTTGCACCACCCATAGAATCAGAGGCAGAAGTCCGTACAAAAGAGCGGTAAGCAGCACATCGATTGGCGGCTTGTGCGCCACAGGCTTAGCCTTGCTATCGTCGGTGTCGCGGGAATAAGGCAGCGTATAAATAACAAAAACGGGCATCAGCCGGCTCAGCGCGTGCGCCGCTATGATCGGCAAAATCACCTGAAACCCGGGGTTTGTCATTGCGATGACGCCCGTCAGCGCTGCTTTCAGGCCCAGTATCAGAATCAAACCCACAGCCGCATAAGTACCAACGCGGCTGTCTTTCATGATTTCCAGGATCTTCTCGCGAGTCCAGCCACCACCAAAACCGTCACAGGTATCGGCAAACCCATCTTCATGAAACGCACCGGTGAGCAGTATCGAAGCCGCCATCGAGAGTATAACAGCGATGTTCATATCGAACAGCCTCAGCGCCCCTACCAGGACAATCCCTGATACGAGCCCCGCAACCCAGCCGACCACCGGCAGGTATCCCGTCGCCCGGCTGAGGTTATCCGGGTGGTAAACAAGCCATTTCGGAGCAGGAATGCGGGTATAAAACTGTAATGCGGTAAAAAAAAGTGTGACTTGCCGGCGGACGAATGACATGGTTTCCTGGGCTTTGAAGTACTTACTGATCGGCCTTCTGACTGACGCCGGCGCTCTCGAAACTCGCCATTTCATTCAGGAAATTCACGGCACTTTGCAACAGCGGGTAAGCCAGCGCACAACCGGTCCCTTCTCCCAGTCGCATATCCAGTTTCATAATCGCCTCCACCCCCAGTGATTCCAGGAGCAACCGATGTCCTTTTTCCTCTGATTGATGGCAAAAAATAGCATTTCGCTCAATCGACGCATCCATTTTAAACGCACACAAATAGCTCACAGTGGCGATGAAGCCGTCGACCAGCACCAGCATATTCCGCCGTGCCGCTTCCAGCATCGCGCCGCACATCATAGCGATTTCGAATCCGCCAAAAACCTGCAATACCTGCTGCGCATCAGCACCAATGTGGCTATGATACCGGAGCGCGGCATCCAACGTGGCTACCTTGGCGGCGAGCTGCGCCTCGCTCAGGCCGGTTCCCTTGCCTGCACAGTCGGCAATGGGAATATTCAGTAACCTGCTCATGATCACCGCCGCGGACGATGTATTACCAATACCCATTTCACCAAACCCGATGACGTTGCAATCCGTGGCATGCACATTGCGAACAATTTCCGCACCTCTTTCGAGACATTGCCGGCATTCGCCCTCCGACATGGCCGGCTGTGTCAGGAAACTACGGGTTCCAAAGCCAACCTTCGCGTCGATCAGCCGTTCCACTTTCCCGAAGTCGTAATCCACACCGGCATCCACCAACAGGAGCTCGATCCCGTGCTGGCGTGTAAATACATTGATTGCCGCTCCGCCACCTATGAAATTCAATACCATCTGCGGTGTCACCTCCGAAGGGTAAGCGCTCACGCCCTCGGCGGCGATCCCATGACTTCCCGCAAAAACCACTACATGCGGTTTAACCAGTTGCGGACTCAGAGAATGCTGCACGGAAGCTATCCGGAATGCAATCCTTTCGAGCATTCCCAATGCACCCAGGGGTTTGGTCTTCAGGTTGATTTTCTGCTGTATTTCCTGATCGATACTTGTTTCAGTTTTCATTTATGCGATGGTTTTTAATGTCAATGGTAAGCCGGAAACCAACAAAACTGCCTCAGCGGCCACGGAGGCTGCATACTGGTTTGCCCAGCCCTGAAGATCGGTGAATTTGCGGCCTATTTCAGTGTCGGCATGCACACCCATACCGATTTCATTGGAAATGATGATGAAAACACCATCGATCCTGGCCAATGCATCCATCTCTGCCTTAAAAGCGGCAAGCGAACGTTCGATATCCTGATTATGCTCCATGAAAAGATTGGTCAGCCAGAGCGTAACGCAGTCAATCACGGCCACTTTTCCGGACAATGGCAGCAGGGCGATATCCTTTTCACATTCCCAGGATGTCCATTCAGGCCCACGTTCATTCCGGTGGCGTTCTACGCGGCGGGCGAAATCATCGTCCCAGATCCTGGCCGTCGCTACATAAACAGGTTCATGGCTTTTCTGTAATGCCAGGTCCATAGCAAAACGACTCTTTCCGCTTCGCACACCACCCGTTACATAAATGATCATGACGGCTCGGCGGTCTTGAAACGTTTATAAAGGAACAGCTGCCATTTCTCCTCGGCAACCCCAGCCTTGTCCATCTCAGCCCGGGCCAGCGTAAAAAACAGGTCCGAAAGCCGGTTGATATAAGCCGGTATCGCTTCGTGCACTTCATCCGTTTGGATGAGTGAAACCAATCGGCGCTCTCCCCGGCGCATTTGCGTACGCGCCACATGGCACAATGCCGACACTTCATTACCGCCGGGCAACAGGAAGTAGTCCGAGGGAGACGTCATCGAAGCTTCGAGCGCGTCGATCCATTCCTCGCAAAACACGGCACCGTCCACAGGCATCGGGTTTTTGTTTTCCTTTTTAGCATCCGACGGTCTTGCCAGGTGTGACATCATATCCATCAGGTCCTTCTGGATACGGTGCAGATTAGGTTGCCATGCATGGTCGTTTCCGAGCTTTACGCGCAGCAAACCGATCGTAGAATTGGCCTCATCAAGTGTGCCGATGCATTCGATGCGGACGTCATCTTTACTTACCCGGCTTCCGCCAAACAGCCCCGTAGTGCCCTTGTCCCCTTTTTTAGTATATATTTTCATTAGTTGATCTGTTTATAATAAATCAGTTCGTGCCTGGGAAGTAATTCAGGATGAAGGATCCGGATCAGGTCCGCCAGAACATGTTGTGGATTGACAGCTCCCGACTCCCAGTAATCATTGGCCCCCTGCGCATTCATCCGCTTATTGTAGCTGTAAATATTCCCCGTTTTAAATGCTTTGAAATCGGCATACCGAACGTCTCGGGCCAGGAGATCGTCTTTCGTCTGCACATTGCCAATGCTTACGTTCAGCCAGAAATCGGCCTGTAATGCAACCGGGTACACCGTCTCGAAACTCAGCGGCAAACTGCCCGTCGCTTTTGTACCTGACCAGTGATAGAAGCCACCGGCATCCTGAAAGAACCGGTTCACATAGCTATCGCCGTTGGGGACATACCAGGCATCCTTCGAATTCATCCCGGTGACCAGGCTGGGTTTGCGGGGATGCTTGCCGGCGAGTCGGGCCAGTTGGCGGTATTCTTTCTCCACCATTCCAAACTTCCGGTTAACCAGCTCCTCCTTGTTGACGAGCGCTGCAAGCAGCTTGACCCATTCGGCGCGGCCCAGCGGCGTTGTTTCCACCCACTCCGAATTGACCATCACCGGGATTCCCGCCTGGTACAACGATGCATAACGGCTTACCTTTGACACCGGGCTGCCTGTCGCCATGATCAGATCGGGATGTATGGTGATTAGTAACTCCTCGTTCAGTCCCTGATCCTTGCCGACCTCCACAATTTTACCTGCCTGAATGCGGCCGATCACTTTGGGAGAAGATACATACCGAAGGTTACCCATGCCCGTGAGGATATCCTCGCATTCCAGGAACCCCACCAGACCAATGTGCAATGCCGACATCGCCACCATGCTTCTCACCGGAATTTCGATCACCTGGCTATCCTTGAAGCCACTGGGGCGCGGGGTGCCGCGTTGCACCAGTACATAGGTAAGCGTATCCGTTGATTTTTCGAACGGGCTCATGATTTTGACCACCTTATAATGGCCATGATAGAAAATGGAAAATCCCTTTGCATGGGTCACTTTGACCTTTTCAGGAAACAAGTCCCTGCTTGCATAATGGGTATCGCCTTTTTCGTAAAGCGACGAAGAAGTGCTGCAACCGGCCATCAGGCCGAGCAGCGAGAGTACTGCAATCGTTGTTCTGAAACTCATTTTGTCTGCCGGCTTTTCTTCCGAAAGCCTCGTTCATAGCGTTGGCAGGCAGGTCTTCTGACTCGTTCAACTCTTGCGCCTTCCCGGATAATTTTGAATGATTGAATGAGTGAATGAGTGAATAGAAAATATTCGGTCATTCAGTCATTCAAAATTACTCCCCAGTGGCATCCTACAAGAGCGATGTTTTTGAACTTACAGCAGCGGAGACTGTTCCGGATTTTCACCGGATTCCCTTTTAATCACGCGACGTGCGCGAACCTGGTTGGTCGCAAAACTAGTAATATTTTATTGCTTATCATTACGGGGACCCATCACACACAGCCGATCATGAAGCGGGACGACAGCCTCTGGAAATCAATTTTGGAAGATATTTTTGAAGACTTACTGCTTTTCTTCTTTCCACACGTCAGTAATGTCTTTGATTTCAGCCGCAATTTCGAATATCTGGACAAAGAGCTGGATCAGTTATTTCCACCGGAGGCTAATTCATCTGGCATCCGATTCGTCGACAAACTTGTTAAGGTCCATTGTAAGAATGGCGATAACCAGTGGATCCTGGTTCATATCGAGGTGCAAGGATACCATGACGCATCGTTCAGCCAGCGCATGTTTACGTACTATTCACGCATTCTTGATAAATACAACAAGCCGGTGACCGCATTTGCCATTTTCACCGACCGAAACAGCAAATTCAGACCCAATCAATATCGCCGGAAGTTCCTCGGGACCAGCGTTTGCTACCGGTTTAATACATTTAAGATAATGGATCAGGACGAAGGAATATTGAAACACAGCGATAATCCATTCGCTATCGTTGCACTAACTGTAAAAACTGCATTAAAAGGCAATAATATAATTGAAAATGAATTACTTAAACTAAAAATAGAACTAACAAAAAGCCTGCTATCGAAGCGATTTTCAAAGGCCAAAATCAGAAAGTTATTAATTTTCCTGCGGCACTATATCTGCTTTGAAAATCCTGAAAATGACGCTAAATTTGAATACAAGCTTGATGAAATTACACAAACCAGTAAGACCATGGGCATCGAAGAATTCATACTAGATCGGACCAAGAAGGAGGGTATTGCAGAAGGAGAGTCCAAGAAAACGGCTGAAATCACAATGACGCTGCTTTCGCAAACCAATTTCAGCATCGAAGAGATCGCACGACTTGTGGGGGTAGAACCCGATTTTGTAAGGAAAATCAAGCGAGAAAAATTATAGCACCGAGCGTTTTCAATAGGACAATCCCTGTGACCATCAGCAAACAGGTCCGGTGATTGACTGTACTGACCGTATCGATCTCCTCCGAGCCTATCATCCTGTCCCGCTCCCCGATAAAAGGCTTTTCCACCAATTTCCCATGATACACATTCGGCCCCCCGAAGCGGCAATCCAGGATCCCGGCCAAAGCTGCCTCCGGATATCCGGCGTTGGGACTTTTGTGTAAATGACCAAAAGCGCCGATAAATCGCAGCCCGCTCCGGCTCCCGGTCACCGCGACCATCATCAGGGCAGTTAACCTCGCAGGAATAAAATTGGCCACATCGTCCAATCGCGCGGCAAACTTCCCAAACCATTCGTAACGCTCATTACGATAGCCCAGCATCGAATCCATGGTATTGATCATCTTATAGGCCATCATACCAGGCACACCGGCAATGGCGTAATAAAACAATGGGGCTATTACACCGTCGCTGAGATTTTCAGACATGGTTTCCAACACTGCGATACGTATCTGCTGGGACGTCAGTTTCGTTGTATCCCTCCCTACAATGCGGGAAAGTTGCTTTCTGCCTGCTTCCAAACCATTTTCATCCAGCGCCTTAAACACCTTTCTACCTTCTGTGATCAGTGACCTGTTGGCAAGACCATAGTAGACAAACAAAGTATTGACGGCCAGAAACAACGCAGGATAATTAAGCAAGAACTTATCCAGCTGCCGGAAAAAGACATAAGTCAACACCACCAGGGTCAATGACCATAATGCTCCTTTCCAGAAACGTGCTTTGCCCGAGTTGAGCCATTTTTCGCCTTTTGCGATCAGGTGACCATATACACGCACGGGATGAGGCCAATCGTCGGGATCACCCAGTACCAGATCCAGGAGGTAGCCGAGTACGAGCGGGGTGATCAGTAGTAGAGCGTCTGCCATTCCTTCAATGCATGGACCAACAATTGATTCGAAGCAGGCGCTAATGTCGCGATACGGAAATGCTGGCGGGTGAGGGTTCGGAAGTTACAGGCGTCGCGGATCAGTAGCCCATGCCTGTCAACCAGGTAATCTTTGAGCTGGGCTGCATTCCGGACAAGCGTCCTCCCCAAAAAGAAATGTGTTTCGCTGTCTGAAAACTCAAAGGATTCAATTTTGGACAATTCTTGAACGAACGTTCTTTTATTGGCATGCAATGCATCAATAGGCGGCTGAATCGTGTCAAAATGATCAAATATAAATGTCCCCGCGGCAAGCGCCATCGCATTGACGGCCCATGGCTGCTTGATACGCATCAATTGAGCAATAATATCCTCATTGCCAATAACATAGCCTAATCGCAATCCGGGAATGGCGTAAAGTTTGGTCATCGAATGCATTACGATCAGGTTCGGGAATTTCGCTATCAAAGGAACCACTGTCTTATGGTCGAGAGTGAAGTCAATAAATGCCTCATCAACCACGAAAATGCATTGTGGATTCAGTTTCAACCAATACTGTAAATCTTCAAAGAGCAATCCCGTCGGATTATTTGGGCTGCATACAAACAGCAGATCGGTTTTTAGCCTCGGCAATTCCCTCGCTTCATTCCAAGGCAGATAGCTGATCTCATGTTCGAAGATCTGGCACGCATCTTCATATTCTGAAAATGCCGGCACCACGATTGTAGAACGCTTTGTACCAAAAAATTGTGCAATCAGGTAAATACTCTCCGTCGTCCCGCTATTGACCAGGACCTGCTCATCCGAAAAGCCGTGATGCCTGGCAATCCTGTGCCTGAGGCTTTCTGCAATTACTTCGGGGTAACGGTTAATGCGTCCCCATTCCGCAAACAGGTGATCCTTCAAACCCCAAGGCTCACCTCCATACCAGACATTGGTACTGAAATCGGCAATGATCTCCCTCCCGTATCGATACCCGTCGTCTCCGTGCCCGTGTAACATTAATCAGCTTTTAAACTATTGTAAATCAAATCCATATCAACATGCAACCGGATCAGATCCGCCAGCTTGTCGTATTGTGCTTCCCTGAAAACCCCGTAATCCCCGGATGCTCCCTTTTCATTGGTAAACTTTCCCAGAACATGATCCAGAACCGCCGCGTTATCCAGAACACCATGCAGATACGTCCCCCAGGCCTGGTCGCTCTGATAGCACCCGTCGGAAGAGCCATCGTCCAGAACGGCCACTGGCGAAGCCGTTTCCAGGTGCCGCGTCCTGCCCATATGGATTTCGTAGCCTTCGCATGATGCCGTCTCATCCAAGAATCTGAACTGCCTCCGGACTGTTACCTTACCGCTTTCCAGGATTGTTTCAACCGGCAGGATTCCCAATCCCGGAATGGACGCAATTTCTCCTTCCAGCTGGTGCGGATCTTCTATCCTTTGCCCCATCATCTGATACCCTCCGCAAATTCCGATGACCGTCTTCCCGGCACGATACGCCGCCATAATGGCCCTGGCCACACCGTTGTTCCGAATGGCCAGCATATCCGCGATCGTGTTCTTACTGCCCGGCACAATAATGACCGAGGCCTTTTCGATCTCTGAGGGAGTCTGGGTGTAATACAAATTTACTCGCGGATCTTTTTCTAGCCTGTCGAAATCTGTAAAATTCGACAGCCGGTTGAGCAAAATCACGGCAACGTTTACTTTACCCGACACTGCACTCCTTTGTTTAAGTTCCAGCGCTACCGAATCCTCTTGCTCAATGTGAATGTCGCGAAAATAGGGCAATACACCTATCACGGGCAGCCCCGTGAGTTCTTCGAGCATCCGTTTTCCATCCTCAAACAACCTGGCGTCCCCCCGAAATTTATTGATCAGGATACCTTTCATCAATGCCCTTTCATGCTCTTCCAGCAGCGCGATGGTCCCGTAAACGCTTCCGAAAACACCGCCCCGGTCGATATCGGCAACGAGGTAGGTAGCTGCTCCCGCGTGTGCGGCCATGCGTAAATTCGTGATATCCCTGTGTTTCAGGTTTAGTTCGGAAATACTTCCTGCCCCCTCCATCACTACCGGCGAAAACCGGCTTTCCAGGCGGTCGAATGCCGACTTTACGGCCGTAAATAGCTCGCGTTTGTCGTGCGCCATAAAATACTCATAGGCCGACTGGTTCCCTACCGGCTTTCCATTCAGGATCACCTGGGACGATTTGTCATTGGTTGGTTTTAGTAAAACCGGGTTCATGTCCGATTCACAAGGAATGCCCGCCGCCTCAGCCTGAACCGCCTGCGCACGCCCGAGTTCCAGCCCGTCGGGGGTCACATAGCTGTTGAGCGACATGTTCTGTGCCTTAAAAGGTGCCGGTGCATAACCATCCTGCTTGAAAATCCGACAAAATCCCGCTGTAATCACACTTTTACCGACATCCGAGCCAGTCCCGACAAACATGATCGGCCGTAGTCTTTGAGAATTTCTATGCATTGTCATGATGAATCCGTGTCGAAATTGTCTCCGTGACGCCCTCCGGGGACATATTATCCATGACCATATACTCTGCTCCAAGCGCCTCCGCAAGGTCCCGCGCACGCCCCTGGCGCACGTAACCGCTTTCGGTATCGAGTACCAATGCAGGTAACCCCAGATGACGCAGCTCTCCTGCCCAAAGCAAACTTTGCGCCCACGCGTCACCCGCGCCATCCAGCGGTACGTTGGCCTTTCCATCCGTCAGCACTACCACGAAAGGCTGTAATTGCCCGGCTGATAGTATGCGTTTGGCCATGGCTTCTGCCAGTTGCAATGCATGCGGCAAAGGCGTACGACCGCCAGTGGGCAATGCAGTCAGCGCCTGTTCCGCCAGATCCGTGCTTCTCGTAGGTTCCAGCAACGCCCTTGCTTCGACGCCACGGAATGCGATTACCGCTACCATATCCCTTTTCTGGTAAGCATTCTGCAACAGATTCATCACGCTGCCTTTTACTGCCTCCATCCGTTTACCGGCAGCCATCGAACCTGAGGCGTCCACAACGAACATGATCAGGTGTCCCGCCTTCCCATTGCGGACTTTACGATGCAGGTCTGTCCTCTGCACCTCAAAATGCGCCGTGTCACGGGATAAGGCATGAATCAATGTCTCATTCAGAGCCAGCTCGCCGCCATTCAAACCTTTTTCTGCGCGGACCTGGACGCCATTTCCCACATTTCTCACCCTGACACTCCGCCCGGCCACAGGTTCGGTCAGCAAAGCCTCCCCTTTTGAATCTATATTTTGAACATTCATTCCAAATCCTATTGCAGCAACTTCCGTTACATCACTATCCCCACACTCCCCCTCACCGCATTCCGGGCTAGCTTCCCCGCCCTTTCGCTCTGTATTCTGTTCCTCTTTCTCCCCATCGTCATCTCTCCTGGCGTCGGCTTGCAAAGGTTTCTTTCCTTTCCGATGCGGCAAGACCAACTCTGCGGCCTCCCTGATATCCGGAACGGTGACAATACTCCTTCCGTTCCAGGCAGCAATGGTAATCGCCGTCTTGTACATTACAATATCTGCCCGCAGGCTTCCCACAGCCCATTCAATGGACAGCTGACCGATCATTCTCAGCAGCCCGTCGGGTACCTGTACATGAGGCAGCAGCTGCCGTGCCTGCCTGATCTGCTGCCGTAGCGCATCCCCGGGCTTTTGCCAGGTTTGAATAAACTCACCCGGATCGCGTTCAAAAGCAATTCTTCGTTTGACCACCTCGGTTCTGTCAACCAGTTCGGCATGTGTCTCCACTTCCACCAGCAATCCGAAACGGTCCAGGAACTGCGGGCGAAGGTTACCCTCTTCAGGGTTCATCGTACCAATCAAAATAAACCTCGACGGATGGCTCACCGACAGTCCTTCGCGCTGGACAGTATTTATGCCCGAAGCCGCCACATCCAGGAGCACATCCACCAGATGATCCGCCAGGAGATTGACCTCATCGATGTACAATATCCCCTGATGTGCCTCTGCGAGCAAGCCGGGTAGAAGTGTCTTCTTTTTTTCCGAAAGCATCACTTCAATATCGAGGCTGCCCAGCACGCGGTCCTCCGAAGCTCCCAGTGGCAAGTCCACAAACGGAACGGGTCTCAGGCCACTTTCGTGAAGAGCCGGCGGCATCATCTCCGCCAGTCCCCGCACCGCCGTCGTTTTGGCGGTCCCTTTTTCCCCTTTGATCAGCAGGCCGCCGATACCCGGATTGACTGCGCAAAGGAGCAATGCCTTCTTCAACTTTTCCTGTCCGACGATTGCCGGAAAAGGGTATAAATTCATAGTTACATCTGTTTTAAACCCGTTATTCCACCCGGGATTCCAGTAATGCTTCACTTTTCAGGTACAGGTCCCGCAATCCCTGCAACGCTTGGCCGGAGGGGCTTTCCCACATGCCCCGTTGGGCCGCTTCCAGCAGACGCTCGGCTATGGCGTGCAATGCCCAGGGATTGTTCTGCTCAAAAAACGCCTGCATATCCGGATCCAAAGCATACGTTTCTGTCAGCTTTTCATACATCCAGTCCTCGGCCACATCGGCTGTCGCATCGTATCCAAAAACATAATCTACCGTAGCCGTCAGTTCCAAACCGCCTTTATAACCATGCTTCCGGATACTTTCCAGCCATTTGGGGTTCACAACTCTTGACCTGAAAACGCGCAGCATTTCCTCTTTGAGATCCCTTACTACCGGTCTCGCCGGATCTTGGGAATCCCCGAAATAATGCTTCGGCTGTTGGCCGGTCAGGTTGCGGATCGTAGCGATCATTCCCCCGTGGAATTGCAAATAATCGTCGCTGTCGAAAATGTCATGTTCCCGGTTATCCTGATTGTGAACAGCCACCTCCACACCCGCCAGTCTTTGTGTAAATTCCTTTCTGGCGTCGACACCCTGCGCTTGGCGTGAATAGGCATAACCGCCCCAGTTGATGTAAGTTTGTGCGAAATCAGCATCCGTACGCCAGTTCTTCTCATTAATCAAAGGCAAAATACCCGCACCATAACTTCCCGGTGCGGCACCGAAAATGCGATAGGAAGCTTTTTCCTCAGCCTCTTCGATAGATAAGCCGGTATCCTTTTGCAGTTCGGCGAGCTCTGCCAGGAAATGCTTTCTGACAAAATTTTCTTCCAGTGGCTCCTCCGCCGCTATGGCCATCTGCACCGCGTCGTCCATCAGCTCGATCAGATGCGGGAATGCGTCACGAAAGAAACCGCTGATACGGGTAGTCACGTCGATGCGCGGCCTGCCCAACTCTTCCAGGCCGATCAGTTCCAACCCGGTTATCCTCCGGCTTTCACTCTGCCAAAGCGGCCTGACGCCCAACAGGGCCAGTACTTCTGCGACATCGTCTCCATGGGTCCTCATGGCGCTCGTGCCCCAAATGCTGATACCGATACTTTCGGGGTAGCGGCCCGTTTCCCGGAAATGCCGGTCGAGTACCTCTCTTGCCAATTGCTGACCTACTTCCCAGGCGGCTTTCGACGGCAATACACGCGGATCTACCGCGTAAAAATTCCTTCCGGTTGGCAGAATATGGGCCATTCCCCGCGTGGGCGCGCCGCTCGGTCCCGCAGGTACATATCCGCCCGAGAGGCCGTGGAGCAGGTTATTGATTTCATCATCAGTTCGTTCCAGATTCGGGACCAGCTCTTCGGCTATGAAATGCATATTAGCCCTGATTCCATCGAGGCCGGCGCCAAATGGAGCCCATTGGAGCGCTTCCGCGATGACCCGATCTACCTGGTGGATGTCGAAGCGATAATGCATTAAAAGCCGGATCATGTGGCGCGACATCTCATCCAGCACCTCGATCGCGTCGGCAGCCGTGACCACAGGGCGGTCTGCCCAAACGGCAAACCGGTCCGATACATGTGCTAATTTCTGGCCTTTTTGCTGATGAAGTGTATCTATATCAAAGCCGTACAACGTGGCCAATTCTGCCTGTAAGCCCGGCACATGCCCGTTGGGTAGCCGTGTAAGTGAGCGAAGCATATCGATCAATGCATCGCTTTCCGGTATTTCACCCAGGGTATGCAAGCCGTTCCGGATCTGAGCTGCACCCAATTCGCAGAGATACCCGTCGATATCTTCAATCAAATGCGCAATGTCCTTTCCATCCATTTCCGACAAGCTCACCGGCACGCCTTCCGGGGTCATGTCTTCATCCCAGTCGTGCTTGTGGTCGCCGTGATCCCGGCTAAGCATCGCGGCGAGGTCGGTATCCAGATTGGTTTTCCGGATCAGCTCCCAGATCTGCCTCTGAAGCAATGGTAACTTCGACGGATCGAGGCTTTCGACCTGGTAATATTCATCTACGAGCTGCGTCAGCTGCGCCAGTTCCCCGTACGTATCGGCAGAGGTCATAGGAGGCGTGAGGTGGTCGACGATGACCGAATGTGCTCTCCGTTTGGCTTGCGAACCCTCACCGGGATCGTTGATGATAAACGGATAAAACATCGGCAGATCGGCCAGGAATGCGTCAGGAAAACAGTTCTCAGATAGTCCGATGCCCTTCCCCGGCAACCATTCCAGCGTCCCGTGCTTGCCCACATGCACGATCGCGTCAGCACCCCAGCTATCCCGCAGCCAGCGGTACAATGCGAAGTAGTGGTGTGTAGGTGCCAGATCCGGCTGGTGGTAGATCGCATCCGGGTCCATTCCGTAGCCCCTGGGCGGCTGCAACATGACGAGCGCATGGCCAAGGTCCAGGCCAGCCAGAGCAATGTAATGTTCATGGACATAGGTCTTGCCTGGCGCTTCGCCCCATTGCTTACGCATTCTCTCCCGCGGTTGGTCGGGAAGCTGGTCAAACCATTCCTGGTACTGCGCCGCAGGTACCTGTGCGATCGCCTGCGCAAGTTGCCCGGAAGTCAGGAACTCTTCATCGTACGCGCAACGGTCGATCAGCGTGTGGATCAGCTCCGTCCCTGTCACGGGAAGGTGGTCGATCCGGTATCCTTCGGCCTGCATGGCCCGCAGGATGTTCAACAGCGAGGCCGGGGCGTCCAGTCCCACAGCGTTACCGATTTGTGATGCTTTGGTGTTGGAATTGGTAAGGATAAATGCAATTTTCTTATCCTGGTTTTTCATGTATCGCAACCGTGCAAAGCGGACCGCCAAACCCGTTACCCGCTCTACGCGGTCCTCCAACGGTTCATAGCCCCGCCCCTCTTTGTTTTTTTCTTTAAAAGACACCGGAACGGTAATAATGCGACCGTCAAACTCAGGGATCGCCACATTCATCGCCGTGTCCAACGGATTCAATCCTCTTGCCGAAGATTCCCAGGGCCCACGGCTCATTCCGGAGGCAATGGCTTGCAGGATCGGTACGTTCAGCGCCGTCAGTGGATCGGCCTGTACAGATCCTGTCCCTCCGGCCTTGACGTCGTTCATTGCGAACGATATCGTATTGATCACGACGGCAATGCCCGATCCTGCCGATTTCTCAAAAAATTCAAATGCATAGGGTTTACCGGATTCCGGGTTGAAGGTTTTGAGTGAAGAGGTAAAAACCGGCAGCACATTCACGCCGCGGTCTTCCAGCGACCGCACCATCGCATCTATAAAATGCGTATTGCCGCTTAGCCAATGGGCCCGGTAAAATGTAATGCCGATGGTCGCCAGTTGCGGGTCCCGGTGTTTCAGCCAATCATCCAGGTCGGCATTTTCTGGTAAATCAGGATGATAAATACCGTGCTCGGCGAGCAGCTCGGGTGCTTCAAAGCCAAACCCTGTCATCAGTAAATGATCTGACAAATAGCTCATTAACGACAGCAGGTTGTTATAGCCCCCTGCCTGCAGGTAACCCAACGTTTCCTGCAATATGGCGGGAGAAACCGTGGATACGGCGGCAAATTCAGGGTTCAGCTCGCCTGTACCACTCACCACGATGAGGTGCTGCCCTCGTTGCCCGGCCTGATTCACCAGTTCGCCAAAACCAGGAATGCTGCTCAGCCTACCATGGATACGTACTATGACAATTTTGGCCTCAGCGATTTCGCGTTGCAGCAGTTGCTGCATTTGTTCCTCACTCTTAATGGCAAGCAAACTGATTCCCGTTGTTTTCGGAAAATCATCCGGCAGCAGCTGCATCGCACGGTTCAATGTCAGCAGATCGGTGTCGGCGTGGGTCAGAAATACGATACCTCCGGTTGGCAGAGCCACCTCACCCGCTTCCGTGGCATGTTCACTGCCCTTCCAAGTGTAAAATTGAAACACATGCTCCGCCAGATCGGAAGGCGGCACCAGGTACCGATCCGCTTTGACCATACTTTCGATATAATCAAAAATGGCGATGATCTGCCAGTCGTAATTGATGGAATGGAACCACACCGAATGCCCGTCGAACAGCAGCGTCACTACATTGGCCAGCGTACAAGGCCCGAGACAACCGCCTTTGGTCATATGCACCACATTCCGCAGCTTCCTCCGCAACCATTCATTTTTATACAATTCCACTGGAATAGGCGCATATCCCCTATCCACCCGACCGCAGCAGCAGGCATTATAACAATAGGAAAGGTGCCCCCGTCGCTGAACGAGATTGATGGCTTTTCCGTCGGACCGGGTAACACGTTGACGTTTCATAATGGGCTGTCGGCTGTCGGCAATCCGCTTAAAGTGGGGGGATTACTCTTGCCCTGTTGGATTAAATGGCTGATGAATTCGGGTTTGTCTCCCCAGTAAAAATGTGCATAAGTGGCAAAAGTGTTTTGTGCGCGGAACAAGCTGGTATCCACCGGAACACCCTTTGCATTGCTGAACAGCGCAGGTTCGGTCGCCGCGCCGTCGTCTGCCAAAGTAGAATAGTGAAATTCATGGCCATTGATTTCCAGCCCGTTCCAGTTCATCCTGCGGTAACCCAGGGTCATCCGAGTTTGTTTCAGTGACGTCCGGACGTTTAGTACATCTGTCATTTCAAAGCAATCGCCATGATGATCCGTAATACTTTTGCCCAGATACATCAATCCTCCGCATTCGGCAAAGGCAACACCTCCATTCTTGCAATAGTGTGCGATGGCGTGCAACATAGATGTATTTTTTGAGAGTTCAGCTGCAAAAAGCTCCGGGTAACCGCCCGGCAAGTACAGCAGGTCCGTCTCAGGCAAATGCCGGTCATGCAACGGGCTGAACCATTCAACCTGCCCCATCGATTTCAGCACCCAGATATTTTCATGGTATAAAAAAGAAAATGCCTCATCCCGGGCGACCGCAATCCGGAGCGGACTAGTGGTAACCTGTTGCGGCATAACGTGGCCTGAAATGACCGGCCGGTCGGTTTTTCCGGTGATTTCGATCAGCCGGTCGACGTCAATGGTTTTGGGAATAATCTCGGCCAGCTTGCTGATAATGGCCTCGTAGTCGGTATCGGGAGAAATGTGCAGCCCCAGATGCCGGGAAGGTATCACCAGGTCCTGATTTTTAGGTAAATAACCCAATGGCTCTATGCCCGCATCTTCGCAAGCCTCTTTCAAAAACCGGTAATGGGATTCGGTATTGACGAAATTGAAAATGACGCCGGCCACGCGTACCCTCGGATCGAAACGGCTGAAACCGTAAATGAGCGGTGCGGCCGAATAAGCCATCGACTGAGCCGAAACGACCAATATGACCGGAATATCCAGCAAAGCCGCGATCTCCGCACTGCTCCCCTTCATCCTGTCGGCTCCGTCAAACAGCCCCATTACCCCTTCCGCTACCGCCACATCCGCCACACCCGCATACCTATCAAACAGGGCCTTTGCATGAGTGCCCGAAGCCATAAATGTATCCAGATTGACTCCCGGCGTGTAAGCGGCGGCAGTGTGATGGATGGTGTCGATATAATCCGGGCCGCATTTAAATGGCTGCACCCGGTGCCCCCGGTTTCTCAGCGCTCGCAACAAACCCAGCGTCAGGGTAGTCTTGCCTGCGTTACTCGAAGGAGCTGAAATGAGGAATGCTGACTGCATGGCGAAGAGGGTTATTGTTAGCTGTTACTTCTGGATCATGATCCCTGTTTTGATTACGGGAAAAACAAAACAGGCATTTACCGCAACCTTCTATCGGGCAAAAACCGCATTATTTGCCCTGTAAGCCGGAACGGTTCGAAGTTCTGAACATCATCCACAACAACGCAACCCTCCCGGGCCCGGGCGCTCAGAAACTCAGTATCTGAAAGCCCGCGCATCCGTTATGTCAGTATGCAGCAAAAGAAAAGAAAGGCATCACCGGAGCATCGCCACCGGCGGTCGGGAGAAACCCCGCCCACATCCAAACCAGACCCTGCCTCAAACCGCGAAAGCATTGTCAACATCAAAGGCGGGTGCTCTGGCTTGGGGATCAATTTTGAATGAGTGAATTTGAATGAGTGAATTTTGAATGAGTGAATGTTTGACCGGGTTCCGGATATATGTAAATGAGAAATATTCAGTCATTCACTCATTCACTCA
>CBFGMV010000010.1:0-141408 GCA_965649915.1 uncultured Dyadobacter sp. | reverse complement strand
TCACTCATTCAAAACTCAGTCATTCACCTTCCTACCTATTCTCCTTCCAAACATGACCGGCATCTCCTGTTAGTTCTTTGCCGAAGATGGGTACGTTTGCTTTTATTTCCTCAACAATATATTCTGATGCTTCAAATGCAGCTCTGCGGTGCGGAGATGACACGAATACAAACAGACTGATTTCACCCGTCGGGACCAGGCCCAGGCTGTGGTAAATGTGCATGCAGGTCAGCTCAAATTTCGCGAATGCAGCCTCACGGATCACATGGAACGCCTCTTCTGCCATTTCCTCGTAGGCGGTATACTCGATACCCGTCACGGCACCGCTTTCCTTAACGTCGGCGCGGATCTGGCCCAGAAAAATAGCATGCGCTCCAATACCCGTTTTGGACTGATGGCTCGCAATGGACTTCGAAACAAAATCAGGACTGATCGGCCCTTGTACAAATACCTTTTTCACGTATAATTCTCTTAATGTATTGCTATCCTCCTGCAAATGGCGGCAGTAATGCGATTTCGGCAGGCATTTCAATGGGCACAAAATCCTCCGAGATCTTCTGGTTTACGGCGATCTTGAATTTCTTATCTCCCATAGCCGGATACTTTTCCACAACCCGGGACCGGAAATGACCCACCGTCAAAGCCTGATCGGCCATCCATACTTCTTCCGACACTCCCGCGATTTCCGCCAGCATTCCGAAATATTTAACATGAAAGCTCATTGGTTGCAATTTGGCCTGATATGCTATGTTAACCCCATTTGCCTCCCGCAGGTTCAGACCGGGAGTATGTGAACTTCCACGACGTCGCCCGCCTGTACCCTGCTGCGTTCGACTGGAAGATAAATCAATGCGTCTGCCACCGCAAATGACCCTATCACGAAAGACTCCTGCCCATCCAGGGGCACTACCTCATCCCCCTCTATTTTTGCTTTCAGGAATTCGTCCCGTTCGCCGTCAAATGCATATGCACCCCGGATCGGCATCCGACGGGATTTTACAAAAGGATCACTCCATCCCGTCATCCTGCGCAATGCAGGCAACACATACTCGTAATAGCAAACCAGTGATGAAGCCGGGTTGCCGGGCAAGGCAAAAATGAGCTTTCCTTCTTTTTTTCCAAACAACAAAGGCTTACCTGGCTTTTGTCTTACCTTGTAAAATATGGTTTCGGCACCCAGCGCTTCCAGAGCGGCCCCGACAAAGTCATAATCGCCTACGGAAATTCCGCCGGACGCCAGTACAACGTCGTGGTTTTTCAACAGGTTATCAAGTGCCTGGACCGTATTTGCAAGATCATCCGAGCTATAACCGATCTCCACATCCTGAATGCCCTCACGGCGTAGCGCACCCGCAAGCATAGCGGAATTGGATTCATATATTTTACCAGGTACCAACTCGTCGCCGGCCCGCAGCAACTCATCGCCCGTCACCAATAACCCGATCGTGGGTTTCGTCCGTATTGTCACCTCATTGACATTCATCCCTTTCAGGAAACCGATTGCTCCTGGCGACACGAGTGTCCCCGCAGGTAATGCGACAGCCCCTTCACGGATCTGCTGGCCCACACGCCTGATATTTTTCCCCTCCGAAACCGGAAATTCGTGGACAGTCAATACATCGCCTTCCCGGGACGTATTCTCCTGCATGACTACCGCAGTCGCATCATCGGGTAGCGGTGCGCCGGTAAAAATCCTGATGGCTTCTCCGGACAGCAGCCCGGGCAGTTCGGACTGCCCCGCCCTCGACTCCCCAGTAACCCTCAGCACCACGTCCTTTTCGCATATATCCGCGCTCAAAATCGCGTAACCATCCATGGACGATTGCCGGAAAGGCGGTAGCGAGATCGGTGCGATCACGTCCTCGGCCAATATGCTTCCCAACGCAGCCTCAAGACCGCACCGGGTCCCCGGCAATGGGGATGCATTTGCAATAATTCTTTCTTTCGCCTCGTTGACAGTGACCATATTTCGAAAAGATATCCAAAATGCAAGTTAATACATTCAATGCAGCAAACGGACTCACTTTTTAGGGGAAATGCAGAAAATCGGTTACTTAAACCCAAATAATACTACACATTACGGCCACACAACTTTGTAACCATCTGAATATCAACATAAAATTCAAATCAATAATTTATCTTTCTCAATAAAGTCATATCATCACTGAAAATTTCCAATTTGTACAAAGCGGATTTTACCAACTATAATTTTTGTTTCCTGCGCTTAAACAGAGATTTCTGCTCCCTATACGTTTCATACACCAAATCCTACGCTCTTTCTTTTGTCCTAGAATTACTTTTACTAATTGCCTATTAATCAGTTTTTTAATCAATTTTGAAATATTATTTATTCAATACCGTTATCTTTGCACCCTGGCTAGATGCCTAAATTGATGTTTCACGAAATACAACATGCATGATTAGACTTATCTTTATGGCCTTCTCAATCGCAATATTTGGGAAATCCCCGGTGAGCGAGGTGGAGGTGGAAAAGAAGGAACTGAAAGAAACCAACATTATTAATTCAGATCTTCTTGCTATTGACTTCTGTGGCGAGGCTATCCCATTATCAGAGCTTCGAATCGCCGAGCGATATCAAAACATGATCAGAAATTACGACAATCCCACTTTTCGTAAGCTGATGACCAAGACCAAAAAGAGAATGCGGATCATTGAACCCATTCTTAAAAAGTACGGAGTACCAGCCGATTTTAAATATATTCCATTGATAGAGAGCGCCATGAGTGACGACGTCACCTCACACCGCGGCGCAGGCGGATACTGGCAACTGATGCCTTCCACCGCAAAATCTCTCGGGCTGGTTGTAAATGAGACCAGGGACGACCGCAAACATTTGGTCAAATCGACCCACGCCGCAGGCAAGTACCTGCGCGACTTATACCGCCAGCTGGGTTCCTGGACATTGGTTGCCGCTGCATACAACGCAGGCCCGACGCACATCCAGAACAGGATGGATTCACAGAATAAAGACAATTATTTCAAACTCCGGCTGAACTCCGAAACCGCCAGGTATCTCTACAAAGTGCTTGCTGTAAAAGAATGGTTCTCCAATCCGGAAAGGAGCCGCGAATGGGGAAGCGGTGAAGTCGTTGACCGCCTGTCGGCTTTCAAAACCGAGCAGAAAAAAGCGGCAGCCCTCGCCAAAGCAGACGCAGGTTCGTAATTCCCGCCATTTTATTTTGAACGTTCATGAGAAGAAAAGGATACATTATCCTTTTCTTTGTGTTGTTATCGCATAGGGCCAACCGCCTTTCGGACAACGTGCCTTTTTATTCAAAATACTCTTTTACTCACATGACAAAAGCGGAAATGATCACCGATAAGGGTACCATGCTCATCGAATTTTACGATGAGGATGCACCCGGTACAGTGAAAAACTTTGTTGACCTCTCTAAAAAAGGCTTTTACGATGGCCTTATCTTCCACCGAGTGATCCCTGATTTCATGGTGCAGGGAGGTGATCCTACCGGTACCGGTCGCGGGGGACCAGGTTACAAAATCGACTGCGAACTGACCGGCGGCAACCAGTACCACGACCGCGGTGTGCTTTCGATGGCCCATGCAGGACGCAATACGGGTGGTTCACAATTCTTCATCTGCCACAGCCGCAACAACACTGCGCATCTGGACAGGAACCATACCTGCTTCGGACGTGTGGTTGAAGGCGTGGATACGGTAGACCTGATCCGTCAGGGTGACAAAATCCAGAAAATTACCATTATTGAAGAAGCGGTATAAGTTACCTTTTTCATACAAAAGCGGCCCGGAATATTGTTCCGGGCCGCTTTTGTATGAAAAGGCATTTCTTTTCTTACCAGAAATGCCCGTACAGATATGAAATGATGGCAATCACGACAACAGCCCCGATCACAAACGTCCGGTGCGGCATAAACATCGACGCGTCGATAGCCAGTCCTTTCTTTTCATCCGGCATGATCAATCCAAGAATAACCATTACAACGACACAAATCACGAACACGAGGCCCATACGATCGAGGAAAGGTACCTGAGACCAATCTGCAAACGGGAAGTAGTTGTTGTGCATTGCGAGGGCGATCAGGAAGCCCCCCACAATGGCGAACAAGGCACCCGCGGAATTGGTACGTTTCCAGAAGAAACCCATAATGAACGAGGCAAAGATACCCGGCGACAACAGGCCGGTCATTTCCTGGATAAATTGAAAACCTCCTTTTTTATCGATACCCATATAAGGCGAAACAACGATCGCGATGATCATCGAGATAACCACCACGGCACGCCCAATGCGCACGAGCGTCTTTTCGTCCGCATCTTTACCGATGTAGTTTTTGAAAATATCCAATGTAAAAATCGTAGAGATACTATTCGCTTTACCCGCGAGCGACGCAACTACGGCGGCTGTCAATGCGGCAAATGAGAGGCCCTTCAAACCGGTTGGCAGCAGGTTGAGCAGTACGGGATAGGCCTTATCGGCGTTGATAACCCCATCCTCGCCCAGCATTTCAGCCTGGAACATTCCTTTGCTGTACAATGCATAAGCTGCGATACCGGGCAACACGACGATCACCGGCATCAACAATTTCAAAAATGCAGCGAAAAGGATACCATTACGCGCAGTTTTCAGATCCGCCCCGAGGGCACGTTGGGTTATATACTGATTACAACCCCAATAGTTCAGGTTCACGATCCACATACCGCCAAGGAGAACTGTTAACCCGGGCAGCTGCATGTAAAACGGACTCGCCTTAGGGAAGATCATATGGAAGTGATCATCGTGATTTTCGCGCATTGCTTTGATCCCGTTCATAATCCCGTCCACACCCGCATTGTCAGAAACCAGGTTGATCGCCAGATAAGTCGTTGCTAACCCTCCGATCACGAGGAAAAACACCTGGATCACGTCTGTATAACCAATCACCTTCATACCACCAACCGTAATGATGATGGCGAAAGTTGCCAGGGCTATCATACAAAACTGAAAATTGAGCCCGGAGATACCCGATACGGCCAGTGCACCCAGGTAGAGGATGGAAGTCAGGTTGACAAGTATGTACAACGCGAGCCAGAAGACCGCCATGATCAGACTCACCGACTGGTTGTAGCGCTGACTCAGAAACTGAGGCATCGTGTAAATTTTATTTTTGAGGTAAATAGGCATAAAAAAGACGGCTACTATTACCAGTGTCGCCGCCGCCATCCACTCGTAGGTGGAGATACCCAAACCCATTGAAAACCCGTTTCCTGACATCCCGATAAACTGTTCCGCAGATATGTTCGACGCGATCAGTGAGGCACCGATCGCCCACCAGGTCAGTGAGCCTTCGGCCAGGAAGAAGTCTTTTGTAGATTCAACATTTGATTTTTTCCGCTGATAAATCCAATAACCATAGCCGGAGACTAAAATGAAATAGAAGAAGAATACGACATAATCCAGGGTCTGTAATTGTTGCATTTCAAATAATAAAATAGATGAATGAATGAGATGGATCAGTTTAGATCGAAACGTGCATTATTTTCCGAAAATAGTACAAAATCAGAAAGGGTACGGCAATTTTTATCCCTGTTTTCAAAAGGAGCCCATAAATATAGCTACAAGCGGATATTCGTAAAGCTTTACTCTGATATTTTCTTCGAATCTTTAAAATGGTGGGGTGCGTGCGGCCCGTATGCCTCACTAAACGAAGCCCCTGCATTCATATCGGCTATAAATCGCTGTAAACCAGCACTTCCTCGCCTTGCCACCCAATAAGAAATCTCCATTCCGGCCGTCATATAGGCCGTCATGACATGCTTCTGATCGCCTTTAAAAAATTCAGTAATGGTCGAGATGTCGTCCAGCAGCAGTAGTTCGCGCCCGTTGCGTGTGTAGTAACGCCACTCGTACCTGTACGCGCGGTAGCGTTCGGCGGGCAGTGTTTCGGTCACAAACCGTCGGTCGAGCATCAATGCGAGCCCTTCATTAAACCATTGCGGAATATCGGTCGTCGTTTTCCACCAGCCCAGTCTCGCAAGCAGTTCTACATGACTCATTTCATGCGCGATCACATCCACATTCATTCCCTGTGCATTCAAAATCACAAACGAGCTGCCCCAGGGCGTGCCGATGCTGCACCCTGCGCCCTCAGTACTGCTGCAATACTTTTTGTATTGCTGTGGAGTGTGGCAAATTATGATTTTCGGAGTTGACTTTCGCCCTGAATAAAAGGTATCGACGCGGGCCTCCGCCAGCGCGACCACGCTTTTCAGCTTATTGTATTTGCTTTTTGAAATATCCGGACTGAAATAAACCTTCCCATTGTCTGATCGAAAACCGGAAAAAGCGATCAGCTCGCAGTAAAATACCTGGGGATAGAGAAAAAAGAGGCTGCCCAACAGGATCAATAATCCGGTCAGAAAGAATTGGACCACTTTCCGGATGGGGCGGATTTTCAAGGGAGTTTATTTTTTGCCGCGAAGAGCACCGCCACGACGGACCGTCAATCAACACACATATTCGTACTGATTCGCAATCCGCCGCTGCGGCGCCTTCGCGGCAACTAAGATCAATGCTTAAAGTGGCGAACACCGGTAGTTACCATTGCAACGCCATTCGCATTACAATAGTCAACCGAATCCTTATCACGGATCGAGCCGCCAGGCTGAACTACAGCGGTCACTCCCGCAAGATGTGCGATCTCGACGCAATCCGCAAACGGGAAGAATGCGTCGGACGCCATTACCGCCCCATTCAGGTCGAAGCCGAATGCTTTTGCCTTCTCAATTGCCTGACGCAACGCGTCCACACGCGAGGTTTGTCCGGTTCCGCTTGCCAGCAATTGGTTTTCTTTTGCCAGCACGATCGTATTGGATTTGGTATGCTTGCAGACTTTCAATGCAAATTCCAGCGCAGTCAGCTCATTCGCGGTAGGCGCTTTCTCAGTTACAGTCGTAAACTGGGCCGCTACTTCCGTCGACAGGTCCTTATCCTGTACCAACACCCCATTCAGGATCGTCTTGAACATCACCTGCGGCAGGTCCACCGTGTTGCGTTTCAGCAGGATACGATTCTTTTTGGATTTCAACAACTGCAAAGCCTCATCGTCATAAGCGGGCGCAATCAGGATCTCCATGAACAATTTGTTCAACTCCTCAGCTGTTGCCAGATCCACTGTTGTATTCGTGATCACCACACCGCCGAAAGCCGACACAGGGTCACAGGCCAGCGCATTGTCATAGGCTTGTTTCGCGGTACCGGCGGTCGCGATCCCGCAGGCATTGGTATGTTTGATAATTGCGAAAGTAGGCTCCGCATCCGCAAATTCGTCGATCAGGCTCACACAAGCGTCTACGTCCACGAGATTGTTGTATGAAAGCTCTTTTCCGTGCAGTTTATCAAAAATACCTTCCAGGTCGCCATAATAGGTGGCATTCTGATGGGGATTTTCGCCGTAACGCAATGTTTGCGATGCAAGGCCGGTAAATTCAAACAAATCCTTGTCCGATTTCTCTTTCCCTGCGGTAAAAAAGCGATTGATCGCACCATCGTAATGCGAAGAAACCCCGAATGCCTGACCAGCATAATAACGACGGTCCTCGATATCGGTGGCACCAGCTTTTGCATTCAACAGTTCCACCACCTCCGCATACTGGCTGCGCGAGGAGACTATCAGGGTATCTTTAAAATTCTTGGCAGTTGCGCGGATCAGTGAAATGCCGCCAATGTCTATTTTCTCAATAATATCTTCCTCGCTCGCGCCGGACGCTACGGTTTCCTCGAAAGGATAAAGGTCCACCACTACCATATCGATCGCAGGGATATTGTACTGCTGCGCCTGCGCCACATCTCCTTCGTCGTCCCGACGATACAGAATGCCGCCCATGATCGCAGGGTGCAATGTTTTTACACGCCCTCCGAAAATGGAAGGATAGCCGGTAAGCTCCTCGGCAGCAGTTACAGGAACACCCAGGTTTTCAATGAAAGTCTGCGTTCCTCCGGTTGAGTAAAGCTTGACATCATTATTGTGCAAGAGGCGGACCAAAGGCTCAAGTCCGTCTTTGTAATAAACAGAAATAAGCGCGGATTGGATTTTTTTAGACATTGTGCAACGTTTGCTCTAAGATTACAAATGCGGGATTTTGCTTACTTTCAGCTTTTCGGCGCATCCCATGTTGAAAAATAAACCGCAAAGATAGCCGAAAAAAGTACGAAGTCTGAATCGAAGCAGGCGAAAAACAAAACGTTATCCATCTGAAACCAGGTAAATCATGAACCTCGACCTCACCGGAAAAACTGCATTGGTATGCGGAAGCACACAAGGAATCGGACTGGCATCCGCCGTAGAACTGGCGCTCATGGGTGCAAACGTGACATTGGTGGCCAGAAATGAAGATAAATTGCGTGAAGCCGTTGAAGAACTCGACAATTCCATGGGGCAATTGCACCGATACGTTGTCGCGGATTTCGCCGATCACGGCAACCTGAAAGCGGCCATCGAAAACTACCTCCGTCTTTGTCCCGAGGTTCATATTCTGGTCAATAACACCGGCGGCCCCGCGGGCGGCCCGATCATCGAAGCCGATACCGAGCAATTCCTGAACACTTTCCGGATGCACGTTATCAACAACCAGTTCCTGGCGCAAGCCGTAGTACCATTTATGAAGCAGGCCGGCTTCGGGCGCATTGTCAACATCATCAGCACGTCCGTGAAGCAGCCGATTGTCGGCCTGGGTGTTTCGAATACCATCCGCGGTGCGGTGGCGAGTTGGTCCAAAACCCTTTCGCTCGAACTAGGCCAGTTCGGGATTACCGCCAATAATGTCCTGCCCGGCTATACCGAGACCGCCCGCCTCGATGCTGTCCTCGAAATGCGAAGCAAGTCCTCCGGAAAATCAAAGGAAGAAACCGCCGCCGATTTGCAAGCCACCATTCCGATCCGGAGGTTCAGCCAGGCCAAGGAAGTAGCTGCCGCCGTCGCATTTCTGTGCAGCCCTGCCGCGGGAAGTATCAGCGGGGTAAGTTTGGCTGTGGATGGCGGCAGGACTGAGAGTTTGTAATAAATTAAGAAGATTTAGTATTTAAGTATACTTTGATACATTTGAATACTAAATCCTTTTTATGACCAGAATTTTAATCTCCTGTCTATCCGTCTTCCTGTCAATAAATGCCTTCTGTCAGACAGACTCCGTGTTTCTTAATCAAAATCCCGAACCCGTTTTAGGGAACATTTTAATCAACTACAAAAAGGAAAAAATAACTATAAGGAACGGGAGGTCCAATCCCGCTTTTGCATTTCATGAAATACGAAGGATTGGTTTTGAAAATGGCGCAGTTTACGTAAGCCAAAATGTTAGGTCTGAGACCCAGCTGTTGCTGCTCCTAAGCGAAGGAAAATTTAGTTTACTTTATAGTGAAAAGGAAAAATTATTTTACGTCAGCAAAAATGACTCGCTGCTTGTTATTTCCCAGGCTCACTTCAAGCGTGCCTTACCTTTGATTTTCGGAAGTCAACTTACCGATGAATACTATGCCAAGTCTAACATTTCACCTGATTACTCTGCCTCCTATTTAAAAAAACTAACATCTTACGCGAACCAGGTTAATCATTCACCCGAAATTGTTTACCAGCAATCGGTACGCAAGTTCAAAAAGACGGTGAGTTTGGGCCCTTATATCGGATTTGGATATAATAGGATAGCCTATGACCTATATTGGGAGAATCTGACAGGAGTTTCCATTTATAAGAAATCAGAGTTTTACTCCAGCACATCGATTCCCATTGGAGCCACTGTGGATGTGGCATTGTTCAAAAGAGTCAGTATTCATCTTGATGCCTATTTCAACCAGGCTTCAAATACAAAGCTGGATGTCGATAACATGGGTACCACTAAAAGTTTGCATCCCAATTCTGTTCTGAATTCAGAAAAGTATGCCGAGGATATAAAATTCACCGGATATTCTTACAAAACCATACATTTTGACCTGGCAGCTTCCTACACATTGCTAAGAGAAGAGAAAAGCAAACTGAGACCATGCATTTTTGCTGGTCCGAGCGTCGTGCTAATGACCTCTAATGAGACGGGTATTGCCGTCGGCTACCAGGAAGCTAAGCAAGACCCCTATCGGTATATGACAAGATATTCGGAGTTGCAACGACCGATTGCCATGATTGCGATCAATACAGGTTTAGGGTTTCAATACAATGCGGGCGACCGGCTGACATTTCAATTAGCGGGAAAGTATATCCACGGCCTTTTTCCGAAACTGATTATCCCGCGTTTCTCCGACAAGACGGAAAATAGCATCCCAATGCCCGACGAAGCCTGGGGTCAACTGCACCATCGCTTTCAAAACGCATACGACCAATACACCAGGATGTTCACCATCACCGGGTCACTGACCGTCAAACTTTAACCTTAACGCATAAATTACAGGACAATAACAAGTCAATTCGGTTTAGTTTGCTTAAATTTAGGAAGAGGGGCCATGGGCTCCTTCCCGTTTTAAGCCTATGGTAAACAAGTACTTCATTGCATTACTATTCCTTCTGGCACGTCCGGATTCCCGTGGACAAGGGGCTGGTGATTTTCTGAGCTTCAAACAAACGTCCACGAGCCTGATCATTCTGGGGACGAAAGGCACATTGACGGTACAGGTGCCAGCAGAAGGCATTTTTAAAATTCAGACAGTTCCAGCCGGCACTAGTGCCTCCGCCGATAGTTCTTACACGATTGTACCCAACCCATTCACAACGCTGCCGCCGGTCACGGAGACCGCCGGTTCGCTTTCAATCCGTGTCAACAAATCGGCTCTCGAAATAACCAAAAAGCCGCTACGGGTAGCGCTGCGTTCCGGCACGGAAATCAAGATCCGGGAAAACGGCGGCATAACTGCCACTCGCGACTCTATCCGCTTTGCATTTGACATCGATCCGAAAGATGTATTCCACGGTGCGGGTGCACGCCCTTTCGGTCCCGACCTGAACAGGAAGGCATTCGACTTTTACAACACCGCCGAACTGGCCTACTACGATCAGCTCACCGGGCTGTCTCAAAGCTTCAATGTGCCGTTTATCATATCATCTCACCGGTACGGCGTCCTGTTCGACAGCAATCGTCCGGGTTCCATTCGTATGTATGTGGGCGCAGTCGACTCCACGCGCCTGACGGTTGAGGCAGCCAGCACGGGATCGTGGACCTACTACCTCATCGACGGCGACAACAACGACGAAATCCTCGAAAAATACACCCTGCTCACCGGCCACCAGCCGCTTCCGCCCCGTTGGGCATTGGGCTATATTCAGTCCAAAGCAGGATATGAGAATGAAAGCGATGCTACGATCGCAATTTCCAAAATGCTGGATCAGGGATTTCCGGTCGATGCACTCGCCCTCGATCCGCATTGGTATGGTGGCCAGGGTAATCGCGGCAGTTTTGAATGGGATCAGGGTAAATGGCCTCAGGCGGTCGACATGGTCAGGCGTTTACGTGAAAAGGGCGTCAGAACAATCCTTTCCAACGACCCTTATGTGACCACTCAAACACCGCAGTACCGCAATGCGGAGTCATTGTCGCTCTTCGCCACCCAAACCGGCGGACGCAATACCTTCGTTCAGGACATCCCCGGCGGCGAGGCTGCTTTGCTGGATATTTTCAACCCTGCTACGCGGAGGTGGCTGGGAAGGCGATACAAAAAACGGATCGATGAGGGCATTGTAGGCTGGTCGTCGGACCAGAACGAGCCCGAGTATGATTTCCGGGAGGCGTCCTTTGCCACCGGCAATGCCTTTCAGATGCATAACCTGTATCCGCTGCTCTGGTCGCAGGCCCTGCATGACCTCTACCGCCAAAATTATCCCGGCAAACGGCTTTTTCACCTTACCCGTTCCGGTTGGACCGGCGCCCAGCGTTTTGGCGCGCTGCCGTGGAGTGGCGCTGTGGCCCGCTATTGGGCCGGACTAAAAACCCAGATACCGATTATGGTTCAGTCCGGAATGTCAGGACTTGCTTATATGCATTCCGCCGCCGGCGGGTTTGTCACGATGTCGGACAAGCCGGAGAAGGATGAGGAACTGGATTTGAGGTGGCTGCAAATGGCGACGTTCAGCCCGATGCTCCGCGTCGATGGAGGACGATCCAACGTCGAGCCGTTCAATCTGAACGAGCCGTTTTACTCGGTGGTGAAAAAATACATGCAAATCCGGTATCAGCTACTGCCTTACCTCTATTCGCTCGCATGGCGAAACACGGTGTCGGGTCGACCGATATGTATGCCTCTGGACTATTTCGAACCAGACAAGGCATTGGGGAATGTCGCCGACCAGTATTTCTTTGGCGAAAACCTGCTGGTCGCGCCGGTGCTGCTACACGGCATGCCTTCGCGGAAAGTGGTGCTGCCGGAAGGCAAATGGTTCGATTTCTGGACCAATTCAATACAGAATGCACAAGCCGCATATCCCCATCTAACGGTCGATCACATTCCCGTGTATGCGAGAGCGGGCGCATTCGTCCCGATGGCTACTTCCGGCAGTATGAGATCTACGGAAGGGTACCGTTCCGACAGCCTCACCGTGAAGTTTTTTCAGGATGTTTCCGCTCCTTCGTCCGCTTTCACATTCTTCCACGACGACGGCACCGACCCCGCGACGCTGGAAAATGGCAAATTCGAACTCATCGATCTGTCGGGAAACGTTTCAGAAAGTAACATTCAGATCAGTCTGATGCGAAAGCAAAGCCACAGTCAGGCGTTGGCGCAACGGGTCATGCTTTTTGAAATCGAAAATGTAACATCCCCGCCACTTTCGGTCACACTCGGCGGGCATCCGCTGCCGGTGGTATACCTGCGCAGCGAGTTTCAGTCTGAAATGGCGTATTATGACCTTGCCAACCGGCAATTGATGATCCGCACGAACTGGCAATGTCAAAACCCCCTTAATCTTTCAATCGTGCGGGACGGATTGACCGTAGTTACCGGCACAGAGCCTCGGGAGAATAAGAATAGCATACTGGTTTTCCCTAATCCGCTGCCAGCTGGAAAAACATTGGCAGTTCATTATACAACTCCTGAAACCGGCGATTATACGCTTGAAATATGTAATGCGTCCGGAGCCATTCTCTTACAAAAGCAGCTGGGAAAATATGCCAAAGGACAGACGGTCCGCGCGGAAATAGATGTGCATCAGCTCCATGGGCTTTGCATTCTGAGACTCGGAAATGCGGAAGGGAAATTTTATTCCAGGAAAATTTTAGTCGAATAGATGGTAACAAAACGGATATTGGCGGCGCTGCTGATTCTCTTAACCTGCGCAAATGCGTGTGTCGAGCCATTCAGTGTGGACTTTGGGACAACAAAGGAGTACATCGTGGTCGATGGGGTGATTACCAATATGGACGTTCCTCAGTTTATATCCCTATCCAAAACCAATCCGGACGCAAAAAGTGAGAGCTCAGAATTCACACAAACCATCTGGACCAAAGGCCTTTCCACTCTGCCCCTGTCCGGCGCCAAAGCAAAACTGATCGTCAATGGCTCCGTCCAGGTAATGCTCACGGAAAGTGAATCCGGCATCTACGAGCTTCCGCCGGCGTTCCGCGGCAAAACCGGTGATTCCTATCAGCTGCAATTCATTACCGAGGATGGCAAAAGCTACGAGTCGGGAGTCGAAAAGATGTTGCCGGTCCCGCCGGTAACACGGGCATATGACGTTTTTAATCCCAAGGGCATACCAAAGCTTTCTGAATACTACGGCGATTTTACGCCCAGCAACGACATATATCTGGATTTCGACGATCCCGCAGGTGAGCAGAATTTCTACCGCTGGCAATGGACGCTTTGGGAAGTGCAGAAAACCTGTGCCACCTGCAACCAGGGGAAATATTACCTTTTCGACACCGAAAATGGCGTCGACGGTGACTGCTTCAAGGATCTCACGATGCCTTTCAACAGCGTTTTTGATTACTCTTGTGAGGATCTGTGCTGGGATATCTTTTACAGCAATGGCATCAACATTTACTCCGATGTGTACACGAACGGCCAGAGCCAGAAAGACAAGCTCGTGGCACAGATTCCGCTGCTGCAATCCAACCCCTGCCTCGTCAGCCTGCAACAAAACTCTTTGACTCCGGGCGCATACCGGTTTCTGAAACTGATCCAGGATCAGGCTGTCAACTCAGGCACACTGGCCGATACGCCTCCTGCTCCCATTCAGGGCAACGTCGTGAACACAAATGATAAAAATGAGCTGGTGATCGGATACTTCACCGCTTCCGCGACGGCAGAATACCGTACGATGCTCTGGCGAAAGAACATCCGCAATGAAGCTGTACTCAACCAGCTTTTTAAAACAATACACAACCGGGACCAGGTTTTGGAAGAACGTTCTCCGGAACGCCCGTACATCCCGCTGGCAATATGCAAGAAAAGCCGGTCAAGAACACCGTTTCTGCCGGGGGGGTGGAGGTGGGTGGAGTGAATGAATGAATGAATGATTGAATGAGCCGCCGTGGAACGGGGAATGAGTGAATGAGTAAATGAGTGAATGAGTGAATGGGTCGCCGGAGCGATGAGCCGCCGTGGAACGGGGAATTAGTAAATGGGTGAATGACTTTGGGTTATGCGGGTTTATCTGTTTGTGCTGTTTTTTGTGGCCGGTTATGGCGGGTTTGCGCAGGTTGTCGTGACGGGGCTGGTGCGTGATTCGGTTACTTCGCTGCCTTTGAAAGAGGCTTCGGTGGTGATCGATTACCGGCGTAACTGGTCCGCGGTACGGGTTAATGAAAAAGGCAGCTTTTCCGTTGATCTGCCCGCAGGTGATCATGTGCTGGTGATCCGGCATGTGGGTTATGAGACTTTTCGGGCGTTCATCAAGGCCGGGACCGAAAAGGCGCATTTCGATGTGCTGCTTTCACCGACCTCCAACCAACTGGAAGAGGTGCTCATTACCAGCAAGGGTTTTGATCAGACAGTCCGGCAGCCTGTCCTCGGGTCATTGCAGATCAATATCAAAACACTTGAAAAACTGCCTTCCGCATTTGGGGAACTCGATATTCTCCGGAGCCTTCAGATGCTGCCGGGCGTTTCGAGCGTCGGCGAAGCATCCAATGGTGTCAACATTCGCGGCGGTACCACTGACCAGACGCTCATTCTGCTCGACGATACGCCCATTTTCAATCCTACCCATATGTTCGGGCTCTTTTCCGTGATCCCTCCCAACACCGTGAGCAATCTGGACCTGTACAAGGGCAATGTACCGGCCCGCTTTGGCGGTAGGGTAGCCTCAGTACTGGACATCTCGACCAAAAACCCCAATCTTGAAAAACTGAAACTGGCGGGAGGGATCAGTCTGGTATCCAACAGCCTGATGGCGGATGTACCCGTGGTGAAAGGCAAATTAGGCATTTATGTAGCCGGGAGGGGTGCATTCAATGATTTCATTCTTCCTAAACTCGACAAAAGGCTGGAAAATATCAGTGCCCGGTTTGGCGAACTTTCAGCTAAATCCTTCTGGAAAATCAATAACAGAAACACGCTCACCTGGATGGGTTATTATAGTAATGACTATTTCAAAACAGATCTCCTGACCAACCTGCCTAATGTCATCGGCACGGATACTTACTATAAGCACGTCACCACCAACTCCATGCTGCGTTGGCTGCATGTGCTCTCACCCCGGCTGAATGTCCAGACTTCCTTAGTTTTTGCCAGATACAGACCTGACATCGGCACCCGGGAGCAGGAAAGCGGTAATATCGTGAGGCTCGAATCGGCGGTGGAGCAACGGCAGTTCAAATCCAACATCAACTACCAGCATACGCGTCATAAATTCGAAACGGGGATCATCGCCACCCAATACCGCATCAGTCCCGGAACATTACTGCCCGGCCAGAGCAGTCAGGTGAACTACATCCGGACACCCTCCGAGCGTGCGTTGGAACTTGCCTTGTATGCCGACGACGAAATCAGTTTGTCCGAAAAGCTGGCATTGTCTGCAGGGCTTCGCTATTCGCTGTTTATGACCATCGGGCCGTCGGTTGTGCGGCATTATCAGCCCGGCCAGCCCAGAGATGATTTTTCCGTGACCGACTCGACGGTGTATGATAAGGGAGCGATTGCAGGATCCTATGGCGGTTTTGAGCCCCGTGTGGGCATACGTTATGCGCTGGCGGAGCACGTTTCGTTAAAATTCGGCTACAATCTGATGCGACAGTACATTCAGGTCGTGTCCAACACGGCAACGCCGATCCCTACCTCGCGCTGGAAAACGAGCGACAAGCATATCAAGCCGCAGATCAGTAATTTGTTTACCGTTGGCTATTATCAATCTTTCAAGGAAGACATTTTCGACTTTTCGATGGAGGGGTATTATCGTTTTTCCAAAAACATGATGGACTACAAACCAGGAGCGAATTTCCTGCTGCAACGGTTTCCGGAAACGCAGCTCGTCCAGGGGAAAAACAGGTCCTATGGCGTGGAATTAATGTTATCTAAAAAGAAGGGCAATGTAAAAGGCTGGGCCAACTATACTTTTGCGCGTTCGCTCAACGTCGTCCGTGAGGGAGCTGCATTGATCGAGCTGGTAAACCACGGCGACTGGTATCCCGCCAACTACGACAAGCCACACAATTTCAATGCATCACTAGACCTGACGATCGACAGTCATAACTCGTTCGGCTTCACATTCGCATACAGCACCGGCAGGCCTTACACCGAGCCGCTGGGCTTTATCAACTACCAGAACAATGTGTACCCGTTTTACGATCAGCGAAACAACAAGCGCATTCCCGACTACCATCGCCTCGATTTCGCCTGGAACATTTACAATCCCAGCATGAAAAAACGGCGATGGAATGGACATTGGACGTTCTCGGTTTACAATATCTACGCCCGAAAAAACGCTTATTCAGTGTTTTTCAAAACAGAGAACAAGGTCACGAAAAGCTATCAGCTCAACATTTTCGCGGCACCTATTGCCACTATCGCCTACCATTTCACTTTTTAGCTACTTTTTCCGGCTGATGGCCACCAACTTGTCGTCATTCCGGGCCGCAACAATGGCCGTTCCGTTTTTCAGTCGGATCTCGCGGAGTTTCTTCACCTGCCCCCTGACCGGCAGGTTGTTCAGCTGCCCGACTTTGAAAGTGCATTGACCTGTATTGATCAGTACCGTGCCATAGTCGCTATCGTAGCGCCCCATCTGGATATTACAATCGTAGAAGTTGCCCATCAGCAGCACATCGGGCAGCTTATCGCCGTTGGCATCGATGATATGCGCATCGTAAAATGGCGCCCATTGCGCGTGGAACGGCAGGGGATTCATAGTGAAATTGCCCTTCCCGTCATTGACCAATACTGCATTCTGAAAATAGTCGGCTGTAAGTACCTGCGCATTTTTCAATTTTTCGTCCCCGACGAGATCGCCCAGACCGGCTTTGGCGAATTCCGCAGCATAGATATATTTTTTCCTGATCGTAGGCATTTGCTTCTCCATTTCCTGTTTTGTTGGAAAAAGAGCCTCGACCCCGTTGAGATAGGAGGTGAGAATCGGCTCCTTTCTGCCATTACCATCAAAATCATTGATATACATTTTCACGGGTTGCGCTTCATTGGCTTTCAGGCGGCTATTCAGCCCGAGATTCCCGGCCAGGATGTCGAGGTCGCCGTCGCCATCCAAATCATATGGCATGGCAAAATTCCACCAGCCCTTCTTGTCGGTGATCATCTTTTTGGTAAACGTCCTGCCGTCATTCTGCATCAGGCAAATGCCTCCCCATTCCAGCGCCAGCACCAGGTCCTGATCACCATCACGGTCCATATCCGCCAGTTTTCCACTCTTGACATAGCCAATGGATGCCAGCTCTTTGCTATACTGCCCTGTCACATCCGTAAACCTGCCCGTTCCATCGTTTTTCAGCAAATAAGACCGGGGAATTTCGCCATAGTTCAGCGGCACCGCCCGTCCGCCGATAAAAAGATCCGTAATGCCGTCTCCTGTGAAATCAAACGGGACAATGCAGGACGCTGTAATGAAGATGTTAGTAAGGGCATTTTCCCTTGCGCTCAGGTTCCCTTTGCCGTCATTGAGGTAAATGCGCGGCATCTGGTAGGGCGAATTATTGCTGTATTCGTTCCCCCCGGTGGCAATCAGCAGATCCACATGCCCGTCTTGATTCACATCGGCCCAGGCCGCGTCTACTTCCTCGTAGGTGCTGTCGCGCACCAACGCCGACTGAATGGATTCCGCGAACTTCCCGTCGGGCTTTTGCAAGAACAAATGGCTTTTCAGCATTTTGGAAGAACCGACATACACATCATCGAGCCCGTCGTGGTTGATATCCGCAATGGCCAGCGCAGGCCCTTCGGCAGTTACCTCGAAGGGGATCAGCGAGTTACGATCAAACTCGATAAAGTTATTTTCTTCGTGTTTTACGTCGATGCCTAGCCTGGCCGCAATGTCCTCGAATGCATACGAACTGCCGGCCCGGGCTGCTTTAAAATGCGCATAGTCGAAGAGCGGCAGCTTTTCGGGATAGGTCAGCGAAATTGAATCATGCAATGCCGCGGCCTTCAGTGTCTGGTAACTATTGTCGGGCCAGATGACCACCACCGAGTCCACATCCGCTTTTTTGCCCAAACCAATATGCAGAGGTACTTCCATACTCGACTGAAAACCCCTCACCGGGAATTTTTCATAGCTCAGCACATTGTCTTTCTTGAAAACCAGGCATTTGGCGCCGATCGCATTCAGATTCCCCTTTTTGCCTTTGAGATACAACCGCAGGTAATCATTTTTTACAGTCTTCTGATTGCTCAGATTTTCATAAACAAATGCTTTTTCATTGATATTATTGGTTACCATATCGAGATCGCCGTCGTTGTCCAGATCCGCATACACCGCCCCATTGGAATACGAAACCTGGTCGTTCCGGATATTACCGGAGAGTTCCGCGAAAGACAAATCTCCCTTATTTGCAAAAAACTTATTCGGTAGTTTGATCTCCGGCAGCTTGTCCGCCAGTCCCGGGTCGTTCTCATCGAAATTCTTGTTCCTGATCTTTTCCTGGACCACATCTCCCGACACAAACCGAATGTAGTCGGTATCATTCATGCGCTTCGGAATACCGTTCGAAATGAAAAGGTCCTTTAAGCCGTCGTTGTCGAAGTCGGTAAACAACGCAGCCCATGACCAGTCCGTAGCGTGCACGCCCGCGTACATGCCCATTTCGCTGAAAGTACCATTTCCATTGTTGTATTGCAGGTTGTTCCTGGCAAACTGGTAATTATAGCCTTGCCTGATCTTGTACCGGAAAATGCTGTACATATCCTCGCCTTCCGACTTTTTCAGGATTTCATAATCGGAAGGCAGCATATCGAGCGACACGATTTCTGGGAAAATATCATTATTCAGGTCACCAATATCGACGCCCATTGAAAACTGGCTCGTGTGCATGAGAGACGAATCCGTCTGATCGCTGAATGTTCCGTTTTTCTGATTGATATACAGGTAGTCGTTCTCGTGGAAATCGTTGCCGATGTACATATCTGGATAGCCGTCGAAATTGACATCCCCCACTCCCAAACCCAGGCCGTACCCTAATGCAGAGCTGTGAATACCGGCCGTACGCGAGACTTCTTCGAACTTTCCTCCATTGTTCCGGAAAAGCTTGTCGCCCGCCAGCGGATGATAGGTATTTGCAAAAAGGTCGCGTCGCCCGAATGTCCCGTTTTGGTGTACGGAATGGTTAAGCTGGAACATGTCGAGGTCACCATCCAGGTCATAGTCGAAGAATAGCGCCTGCGTCCCAAACACCACCAGGTCGAGCCCATACTCTTTCGAGCGCTCATCGTAAACGGGAATCCCTTCCTTCGTGATCTCACGACAGACAAAAAGCAGGTTGTGCCCCTTCATGTTCTCAAAATTCCCGACCTGGCTGATGTAGATATCGAGCATGCCATCCTGGTTAATGTCGACCACTGACACACCGTTTGACCAACCCTTCTCCCCCTTAAAATTGGCCTGGGAAGTAACATCTTCGAATTGCAACTTTCCTTTATTCAGGTAAATGCGGTTAGGCTCCTGGTTAGCAGAAAAACATAGGTCGATCAGGCCGTCGTTATTGAGATCGCCGGCACCTACCCCACCCCCATTATAGAAGTACATATAATAGAAGATATTGAAATCCCGGGTCGGTTTGAGCGTATTTGAAAAATCAATTCCCGTCCGTTCTGAAGTGAGTAGTTCAAAGCTGTAATCCAGCCGGTCTTTTTCCTTCGAACAAGACATAAAAATGCCCGTCAGGACCACAATGATACAAATGCGAAACAGCCTTTTGAATTGCATTGAATACGGTTACAGTTTGTTGATTTTGTACAGCGCGGGCACTGCATTATTGATGAGCCCGATGAGATAAGGACTTCCCTGGATTTCAATCGGACTGATTTGCTTTACTTCTCCATCCATTACCAACCCGCTGCGGTTGGCGAGCAGCACGTCAAACTGCATGTTGCCTTTGTTGATCAGGACATTACCGCGGCATGCGTCCAGGCTTCCGAGCTGCGGTATGAAATGCGTGAAGTTGCCGCCTACAACCAGGTCAGGTCGGCCATCCTGGTTCACATCCGCGGTTTCAATGGCATTGAGACAGGAGAACTGCACCATGTACGGAAGCGGGATGACCTTGAAATGCCCCTTGCCATCGTTGACCGCTATGGCCGATTCCAGGTAGTTGACCGACTTTTCCACCGCCCCTGCGAGCAGCTCGGCCGGAAACAAGTCCTGCACAGTCTTGGTCGCATATTCGGAATGCTTGATGCTCTTCTTTTTTAAGAAAGGGAATTGCGTGGTGATTTCACGTTTCAGCAGGATCGGTACGTCCTTTGTGTCGACGCTTTTAGAGATTACTTTCTCGATGGTCCCGTTTTTATTAAAGTCATTGATCCAGATTTTGAGGGGTGCACCTGCGGACGCTTTGAGCGAAAAATTCTCCCCGATATTGCCCAGTACAATGTCCTCGTCACCGTCTCCATCCAGATCCACAGGTTTCAGGCAGCCCCAAAAACCGGCATAAGCTTCCAGTCCGGACTGCATTTTCTGAAATTTACCTCCTGTAAACCTGAAAACGGCAGGGGCCATCCAGTCGCCTGCCACTACCAGCTCTTTTACGCGGTCACCATCTACATCTAACCAGCTGGCGTCCCGTACCATTCCGATTTTGCCCAGCTCAGGGGCTATCGTTTTGCTTACTTCCTTAAATATTCCCTTCCCGTCATTTTCGTATAAGTAGCTCGTCGGGCTCGATCCGTACTCCCGAGGCACGCTGCGACTGCCGACAAACAAATCCTGGTCGCCATCCCCGTCATAATCACAGGGTGCGATCACCGCAGTGTTCATTGAATTGGGAGGCAATGCACGGATACTGATCGTAAAATTCCCTTTTCCATCATTGAGATAGAGCCTGGTAGGTAGGTCCGGACTGCTTACCAACGTTTCGTTCCCGCCGCTGCCCACTACCAGATCGGGATCTCCGTCGCCGTCGGCATCGAAGAACGTCGCGGCGGTGTCTTCAAAACCTGCGAGGTCAGTGAATGCCTTCTGCATTGATTTAACGAACTTCCCTCCTTTTTGAAAATAGAGCTGCCCTCCCTGTTCCTTTCCTCCGCAGATGTAGATATCGTCGGTTCCGTCGCCATTTACATCACCGATCGCAGCCCTGGGCCCTTCCTGCGAGAGCATGACGGGGATATTCCTTTCGCTATAAAAATCTTCATATTTGTTTTCCTGATGTGCTCCCAGCCCTGTTCCGGTAACCGCGCTCAGCATCGGCCGTGTCTGGTCGGCAGGCAGGATGAAGTCGGCATTCGCATCGGCGATCGAGAACGTCAGCATTGTGTCGGGTTTTACGTCCGTCAGGCGGCTTAGCTTACGGTTGGGCCACAGCACCCGGATAGAGTCAATGCGGTTGATCTCCCCCAGACCGATCGTAAATGGATATTCGGTACTTGACTGGAAGCCACGAGAAGGATTCACCTGCCTGCTGAAAACCTGCCCTCCCGCGTAAACCGCTACTTTTGAGCCAATGGCCCTGGTATTCATGCCTTCTCCTTTCAGATTGAGCCGAACGAAATGGTTTTTTCGCTTTGCTGCTTCCGATTTGTTTTTATATACAAAACATGGCTCATTGACATTGTTGACGACCAGATCCAGGTCTCCGTCATTGTCCAGATCGGCATAAGCAGCGCCATTGGAAAAAGAAGCTTTTCCGAACCCAAATTCCCTGGCTTTTTCTTTAAACTGCAGATTTCCCTCATTATGGAAAAAGTTGTTGGCAATGGGCGTCGAGGGCATGCGATCGATGATGTTCTGCATATTTTCCTTTTCGCCTGACATCACCATTTTTTGCGTCACCTCGTTGGCAAAAAAATCAATAAAATCCTGGTCCAGGATATCGTGGAAAATCCCGTTGCAAACATAGATATCGGTTTTCGAATCGTTGTCCGCGTCGAAAAGCAGAGCACCCCAGCTCCAATCGCTCGCCGCTACACCCGAATAATTGGCGATTTCGCTGAAAGTGCCGTCCTGGTTGTTCAGTTGCAGGCTGTTCTGCATGTACTGGTTGTAAAAACCTTTCTCCTTTTTCAGGTTGAACAGGTAATGGTTTTCAAATGAAGTAGTTGTCTTGTACCGGTACTCATCGCGGGGGAGCATATCGGTAACGAACAGCTCCGGGTAGCCGTCGTTGTTGATGTCGGCCATATCTGCCCCCATGGATGCAAGGCTGGTGTGTTTGACACGCTTTTCGAGCTCCTCCGAGAAAGTGCCGTCCTTCTGGTTGATGTAGAGGTAATCCTTTTCGTAGAAGTCGTTGCAGATGTAGATATCCGGGTAAAGGTCACCATTGATATCACCCACGGTAACGCCCAGCCCAAAACCGATCAGACTGCCGTAGATACCCGCCTCTTCGCTCACGTCCACGAATTTACCATGGTCGTTGCGCAGTAGCTTCGCTCCGCCACCTTTCAGAAAATCCTTTACCGGCCAGTCCTTGGCGCGCAACTTGCGGTCGTTGGCGTAGTTGAGGGTGTTGACCGGGATAAAACTGTTGTTCAGGATGTAGGCGTCCAGGTCGCCGTCGAGATCGTAATCCAGAAACGCGGCATGGGTCGTGTAGCCTGTCTCATTCAGGCCATACTTGGCGGCCGATTCTGTGAAAGTGAGGTCGCCATTGTTGATATAAAGCGAATTCCCCTGTTTGTTGACAAATTTCTGATAACCCGCATTGCAGACATAAATATCGAGCAGGTCGTCTCCATTCACGTCGGCCATGACCACCCCGGTGCTCCATTTATCAGGTTCTGCGACACCGGCTTTGGCTGTAATGTCTTCAAATTTCCAATTGCCTTTATTCAGGTAAAGTTTGTTTTCACCCATATTGGCGGTGAAATAGATATCCGGCAAGCCATCATTATTGATATCGCCTATCGATACCCCACCGCCGTTGTAGAAGTTGCGGTAATTGAAAATATTGATGTCCTCCCGGTCTTCAACCTTATTGACAAAGTCGATGCCGGTTTCCGAGGCATTCAGTTCTTCGAATAAGCCGGGAGCGTCTTCATTTTTTTCTTTACACGAAACAGTAAGAAATAGCAGGAACGGGATAACCCTCTTCAAAACGGAAATGGCAGATCTGCGCATCATTAATTTGGAATCATAGAATTGAAAGCCTCCTTTTCTGTGATGTTACCCAGGCTAACTGCGGGCTTTTTATAAACGATTATCCCTTCGACAGGTAAAAACTGATCGGGGCGTTGAAAGTCACTGTACTTCCCGACCTCTCCCTTTATCTTAAATATCATTCGTTCCTTCGTGAACAGGGGTGCTGAAATCTCCCCTTTCGTCATCATATACCCCTCGCCGATCATCTGTTGCTTATCGATAATCTTCCCGATTTTCAAACTGGTTGCCCCGGGACCATCCGACGCTATCACATCCTCGATCGGACTTTGTTCATACCACTTTTCTTTTGCGAGACTGATCATCACTTTACCTCCAAACTGGTCTGTGAGGCTCATGTTCAGTACATTATCGGAAAGCAGGATCTGTCCGCCAAAAACACTGGCATCGGGATAGAACTCTTTTCCACCGATCCGCACGAGCAAACGCGCCTCGTTCTCGCCCAGCGACTGAAAATACTTTTCTGCGATCGCTTCATCCGAATCCCGCTTCCCGCAGGAGCTAACCACCGCCGCCGCAGCCATGATCAGCAGAAATACTTGCTTGCCGATATTCATTGTATTCTAAAAAAACAAAAATGCTCGATGTGTTCGAGCATTTTTGTCAATATGCATTATTAAATGATCAATAGCCTTTGTTTTGCACCAGATTGGAGTTGGACACCAATGCAGCGGAAGGGATCGGATACAGTACGGTGTACGCTTCTTTTACCGACGTGCCTGCACCGGTAGTAAACTTGCTGAAGCGGATTTCAGTTGTTCTTTTGAAACCTTCCCAATACAGCTCGCGACCGATTTCATCAAACAGGTTGGCCTCCGTCAGCGAACCGAGTGCCGATGCGCCACGGGCGGTTCTCAGCGTGTTGATCTGGGTCAATGCGCCAGCTGCATTTCCGCCCCGCAGCAATGCTTCCGCTTTCATCAGGTAAGCTTCCGCATAGCGCATCAATATGTACTTGCCCGAATTGGCCGGGTGATACTTGATCACACGGATCCCTTTGTCGGTAGCAGCACCTGCGAGCGGTACGTCTCTTGTAAACGCCAGGGGCTTTTGTGTCCGTGAATCGATGATGACCTTACCTTTTTCGTCATACTGCTGACCGATCAGGAAGCCGAGTCCGATACCCGAAAACTGCGATCCGTCTTTCTTGGCAGCCTGTCCGATCCGCGAATCCTTCGCTTCGAAAGTGTCGTAGAAATCGGCCAGTGTTGCAAAACCGTTCCACCCCGACGGATTTTGGCCATAATGGAGGGTCATAAACCAGCGGTTCTGTGCTGTTCCTTCCTGCACGTTTAAGATAGGTTCTGTCTTTGCAGCAGAAGAGAATGCTGAGAAGTAATCCTTTTCAAGTGCGTATCCGTCTGCCGTGATCGCATCCACATAGGCAACTACCTTGTCCATATCAGCCTTGTCGAACGTGTAAGGGCCTTCCGGTGCTGCACTTTTGTACACTGCTTTATTGAGGTACATTTTCGCAAGCAGGAAGTTAGCCGCTGCTTTGTTCGCAGTGCCGTTCGATACCGATGGTCCGGCCTTGGGAAGGTTCGGCAACGCTTCTTCCAGGTCTTTCAGGATCAGGTCAAATGCTTCCGAACGGGTCAATACCTTTGGGAGGTCGTTTACACCCTGGGTTACTTCCCTGAACGGCACCACTCCCCAGTAGTCCATTACCCAGTACATATTATAGGCACGGATAAATTGCGCCTCTGCCTTTTGCTGGGCGTTGGGATTGGAAGCGATGATTTCCGTGGCCTTGTAGGCGCGCTGGTTCAATGCATTCCACGCGCTCAGGATGTACGAGTGCGACGCGTCCCAGGTATGCTGGTCGAGCGTACGCCAAACCCCGTTATCACCCCAGTCCACACCGCGGGTCGGCGGGATCATCTCTGCCGTGACGTGCTCGCCCAGTGCGTAAATACCTGCCTGGTCGGAGTAGGTCGACAAATCCTTGTAGGCGGATGCCAACGCCTCCGATACATTCACCGGTGCAAAGCCTCCGTCGGTAGCCTTATTCACCACCGAATCCTTTTCTTCATTCACAAGGTCGGTACAGGCCGACATCACGGCCATACCAACTCCTGCTATTACGATTCTATATATGCTGCTTGTCTTCATTGTTCAACTAGTTAGGAATTAGAATGTCACGTTTACACCGACTGTCCAGGTACGGGCTCTCGGATACGCCGTATAATCGATTCCGAATGAGGGAATGTCATTCAAAGACTTGTTCGTGCTCACTTCCGGATCTTGTCCATCATATTTCGTAATTGTCAGCAGGTTCTGGCCTGTTACAAATACCCTCGCATTGTTCAACACTTTATTGGCTTTCATCGGCACTCTGTAACCCAGTGTCAGGTTCTGCAACCTTACAAAGTTACCTTTTTGCAGGAAGCGGGTCGATACGTCGGGAGCGTTCAAAGCACCTTCGCCATTGCCGATCACGTCTTTCGTTACGTTACGTCCATTGGCAAACGATCCCTGTGTAAAGAATGCATTCGCTGTGTTGGAGTAAATATAATTTCCAAAAACGCCATTGAAAAATATACCCAGATCAAAATTTCCATATTTCAGGTTATTAGTCAACCCTGCATTGACTTTTGGCAGCGGGCTCTTGCCTCCCAGGAATTGCTGGAAGTCTCCGTTCGGATAAAGCGAGTTGCCGTTTTCGTCAAATCCACCGAATTCACGCAGGAAGTATGCAAACAGCGGCTGGCCTTCTGCTAAACGTTGCGCAAATGCTCCCGATAGCCCCTGACCGTTGATCTCACCCGTATCATAGGTACCGATCAGGTTTTTCACGAGGTTTTTATTGTACGAGGCATTGAACAGCACTTCCCATGAAAACTTCTTACCATCGACTACCACCGCATTCAAAGCCAGTTCGATACCCTTGTTCTGGATATCCGTATCCAGGTTGCGGTATACGAATGGGTTTGGCGCAGGCTGGGCCGCAACTACTTTAAACAACAGGTCTTTGGTGCTCTTATTGTAGAGATCCAGGCTACCCGACAGTCTGCCTTTCAGAATCGAAAAGTCGATACCAAGGTTGAATGCAGCGGTCGACTCCCATTTCAAATCCGGGTTATTAAATGCCACTGCGTTCAGACCACCACCGGTGATCCCGTCACCAGCCTGGTTGATCACGTAGTCACTGTAACGGTCACGACGGTCATACACATTGTGAGGGATCGCCTGGTTACCGGTTACACCATATCCCACACGCAGCGACAGGTCTGTGAATACGGTCTTAGGAATGAATTCTTCTTCTACGATTTTCCATTTGAATGCACCGGAAGGGAAATAACCATATTTGTTGTTACCCCCGAATTTGGAAGAGCCATCCACACGCAAAGTTCCTGTGAAAAGGTATTTATTGCCAAAACCGAGGTTAACCCGACCGAAGTAAGATTGCAGCTCATCCTTGGAGTAGTTCGAATTCTGTATCACCGAACCCACACTTTTCAGCGCTGTACCGTCCTTGATCTCCACTGTTCCGGCGATACCCAGGTTGTTGATCATCAGGTCCAGGTTATTGGTCCGGAAGTTAGCGGCTGCCACATTCTTACCGGCAGTCTCGAAGCTTTGGTAAGAATAACCCAGCAATGCATTCAATGAAACATTCCCGAACTCTTTATCGTAGGTAAAATAGTTTTCCCAAAGCTGATTGTTCGATTCCACGTCACGGATGTACACGCGACCGATGTTTTGGATACCCGATACCACCAGGTCCCTCGAATAGGCTGCCTTGCGGGTAGACAGGGATTTGTCAAAACCCAGTACGGTTTTGAATTTCAACCCCTTGAAGATTTCCAGTTCCGCATTGATATTTCCGAGTGCCCGCAGCGTGTTGCTTTTATCCTGAGACAGGTTTACAAACGCCAAAGGGTTGGGTTCCGTGGTTGAAATCTGGTTGTAGGTTCCATCTGCATTCAACACCGCGCGTGTCGGGTTGGCTTTCAGGATGCTACCCATCAGGTCACCTTCAAAACCGATGTTCTCCGAGATAGGAACACCCGTATCGAGTGTGTTTGCAAAATTCAGGTTGCTCCCGATCGTCAGTTTGTCATTGATAAACTTCTTGGTTCCCGAAAAACCTATGCTGTAACGTTTGACGTTGGAAGTTTTAACGATACCGTCCTGGTCCATATAACCCAATGAAAAACGGTAGTTGCCCGAAGCATCGCCGCCGCCATACGACAGATTGTGTTGGTGCGTCAGCGCAGTGCGGAACAGTTCGTCCTGCCAGTCGGTATTTGCACCCTGATCCTGCCCACCGGCCGCTTTGTATTCGGAAGCGTTCAGCAGATCGTATTTTTTGGTAATATTACTGATACCCAGAGAGTAGCCGTAATCGAGTGTCCCTTTTCCTTTTCCTCTTTTGGTCGTGATCAGAACAACCCCGTTTGCACCGCGGGAACCATAGATTGCCGTTGCCGATGCGTCTTTAAGAATATCGATGCTGGCAATATCGTCCGGGTTCATGAAGTTCAGCGGGTTTTTCGCCGGCTGCCGTCCTACACCCTGGTTATCACCACCACCGGAGGTATTGTCTCCGCTCAAAGGCACACCGTCGATCACGAACAAAGGGTTGTTGCCCCCAAGCACGGATGACGTACCCCGTATACGCACATTGATACCACCACCCGGCTCACCGCTCGACTGGGTGATCTGAACACCCGCCACGCGGCCTTGCATCAGTTGCTCGGGCGAGGTCACGATCCCTTTCTGGAAGTCTTTGGAACCCAATGCGGAAACCGCACCGGTTGCATCCTTCTTCTTCACCGTTCCGTAACCCACTACTACTACCTCTTCCAAAGCCTTTATATCTTCGGAAAGTACCACATCCACCACCGATTTATTGCCTACCGGCACATCTTTGGTTTCATAACCGATCGCACTGAATGTCAGGGTTGCACTAGCAGGAACACTGATCTGGTAGTTACCTTCCACATCCGTATTGGTTCCTTTGGTCGTCCCCTTAACGGTAATGGTCACGCCGGGGATACCGCCGGTTTTAGCGTCTGTCACTTTACCGGACACGTTGACGTCCTGTGCCAGGACCGCTCCGCTCATACCCGATAAGGTGATCAGCAAGGCAAAAATTGTGAACCTGAAATAGAATGGTCTTGTCTTAGCGCTGGGAATGCGCACAGCAGGGAGCTCATGCTGACGAAGTACATGAAAGGATAAATTCATCATAGGTTAGATATAAATTAGGTCTGAATGCCAGCGCTTTGTATCATTTTGACATTTCCCGCTTTATTCGCCCATTTAACCCGCTCAACAATTCAGAGCGGTGTTTTCAATGAACTTTAATGCTAAAAAATATAAATTTTACACCACGCCTTATACAAAATAATATAAATAATTCGGATAATACAACACTATTTACCTGCATAAATCCCAGAAAAATGATTTTATTTCGAACAATGGTTACATATCCGTTTTAAGTCCAAATAGCGTATTCGAGAAGTACAAAAGCGAGTATTTACAGCCGCATTTTTAACTGACATTTAATCCCCTCAGGCCACCTGCATCACACTTCCCTAACATTTTGCTGGAATTCCTTCCCGGTTGTGCGTAACTTTGACTTCGTTATTATTTCAGTTAATTGCATTTATGACATCCCTGTCTCTAGTATCAGATGCAGATCTGAGTTTGCTTGCACAACACCTTGACGGTGACCTCTTTTACGACAATACCATGCGGACGTTATACGCGACAGACGCATCTGCCTACCGCGAAATGCCGCTTGCCGTCGCCATTCCCAAATCGATCGGTGACCTCAAAACATTGATTTCGTATGCCACGGAAAAGAAAGTTTCCCTGATCCCACGTACCGCCGGCACGTCGCTTGCGGGCCAGGTAGTAGGTAACGGTATCGTTGTAGACGTCTCGAAAAATTTCAATAAAATCATTGAAATCAATGCGGAGGAACGTTGGGTGCGTGTCCAGCCGGGCGTCGTGCGCGACGAGCTCAATATGGCCCTGAAACCTTACGGACTGTATTTCGGCCCTGAAACCTCCACGGCGAACCGTGCGATGATCGGTGGAATGGTCGGCAACAATTCATGCGGTTCCAATTCGATCGTATACGGCAGTACGCGTGAGCATTTGCTGGAAGTGAAGGCCATCCTCGCCGATGGCAGCGATGCGGAGTTCAAGACCGTGAAAAACGATGAATTACAATCGCTGCTGAACAATGCCCGCAAAAAAAATGGCAGCGCATCGCTGCTGGACAAGATATACCTCAAAACGAACGACATCCTCGCTTCGCCTGAAAACCAGTCGGAGATCAGGAAGAACTTCCCGAAACCATCGGTAGAACGCCGCAACACCGGGTACGCGCTGGATATGCTTCTGAATATGGCGCCCTACACTACCGGCACGGATTCGGACAGGCCGTTCAACATGTGCAGTCTGATCGCCGGCTCTGAGGGAACATTGTGTTTTCTGACGGAAATTAAGGTGAATCTGGTTCCGCTGCCGCCCAAAACACAGGGATTGGTGTGCATCCATTGCGACACCATCGACGAGTCGCTGAGAGCCACGATCCTTACCCTTAAATACGGCCCGCACGCAGTCGAACTGATCGACAATTATGTGCTCGAATGCGCTGCGACCAACGTCGAACAGCGCAAAAATGCATTTTTTGTCAAAAACAAGCCGGACGGAACATTTCCCGCAATCCTGGTCGTGGACCTTTCAAGAGAGACCAAGGAAGAAGTGGAACAACTCGCCTCCGACATGGAGAAGGAGTTGAAAGAAGCCGGCATTGGCTTCCATTATCCATTGCTTTTTGGCGACGATACCAAAAAGATCTGGACATTACGTAAGGCAGGTCTGGGGCTTTTGTCCAACATTCCGGGCGACGAAAAGGCAGTAGCCGTCATCGAGGACACTGCAATTGATGTCTATGACCAACCGGAATACATTCGCGACTTCAACGAAATTTTAAAGAAGAACGGAATGTCTGCGGTGCATTACGCACACGCAGGCTCCGGCGAGCTGCACCTGCGGCCGATCATCAACCTGAAAACGGCCGAAGGTCACCGCCAGTTCAGGATGATCGCCGAGGAAATCGCCGACCTCGTCAAGAAATATGATGGCTCGCTTTCGGGTGAGCACGGCGATGGCCGCCTCCGAGGAGAATTTATCCCCAAAATGGTGGGCCAGCACAACTACCAGCTTTTCAAGGATATCAAGAAAACCTGGGACCCGAATAACATTTTCAATCCGGGAAAAATCGTGGATACGGCTCCAATGGACACGTTTCTGCGCTATGAAGCAGATCAGCAAACGCCCGAATTCAAAACGCATTTTCGCTTTCAGGACCAGAACATCCTGCAACATGCCGAGCAATGCAACGGCTCGGGAGATTGCCGGAAAACGCAGCTGAGCGGCGGCACCATGTGTCCGAGCTTTATGGCGACCCGGAACGAAAAAGACACCACCCGCGCCCGTGCGAATATTCTGCGCGAAATGCTCACCCGTTCGCCCAAGGAAAACCGATTCGACAACAAGGAGATCAAGGAAGTGTACGACCTGTGCCTGGCGTGCAAGGGTTGCAAGGGTGAATGCCCGTCGAATGTGGACGTCGCTAAGCTGAAAATGGAGTTTTTGCAGCAGTATCACGACGCAAACGGTATTCCCGTGCGCTCGTGGCTCATTGGTAATTTCTCCAAAATGACAGGCCTCGCGAGCTACGTTCCCTGGGCTTACAACCTGATTTTCAAGAATGCACCGCTCCGGAAAATCGCAAATACCGTGGTGGGTTTCCACCCCGAACGCACCATGCCGCTGCTGCACAGTACTACATTGAAAAAATGGTATGATCAGCGGAAGAAAAACGCACCGAAAGCAGGGAAGAAAGTATATCTGTTCTGCGACGAGTTTACCAATTATAACGATGTGGAGATCGGCAAAACGGCCATTCTCGCGCTGGAAAAGCTGGGTTATGAGGTGATTATTCCAAATCACGGCCCATCCGGACGGCCGCAGCTTTCCAAAGGCCTGCTAAGGGATGCTAAGAAAATCGCCGAAGAAAATATCCGTTTGTTGAAAGACATTATTTCGTACGACACGCCGCTCGTGGGCATCGAACCGTCGGCAATTCTTACTTTCCGCGACGAATATCCCGATCTTGTGAGTGACGCACTGCTGGAAGATGCTAAAATGATCGCACAGAATGCATTGCAGTTCGATGAGTTCATCGCGCGTGAAATCGAATTGAAGAATATCTCGAAGAACCAGTTTACCAAGGAAAAGCGGTTGATCAAACTGCACGGACATTGCCAGCAAAAGGCCATTTCCAGCGTGATTCCTACTAAAAAGATGCTTTCATTGCCTGAAAACTACACTGTCCAGCTGATCCCCTCGGGGTGCTGCGGCATGGCGGGCTCATTCGGCTATGAAAAAGAGCATTTTGACATTTCCATGCAGATCGGCGAATTGGTACTGTTCCCGGCCGTCCGCCAGCAACCGGAAGAGGTCATCATCGCCGCCCCGGGCACCAGCTGCCGCCACCAGATCCACGATGGCACAGGACGCAAGGCCCTGCACCCCGCCGAGATTTTGTGGAATGCATTGGTTTAAATTATGAACGAGGCCGGCGAGCCACTAACGACTCGCCGGCCTTTCTTTTAATTTGAAATAAAAGGCGCTTTCCGCAGCCAGGTGCCGTTATCGAGCTGGTCGATCATGAACGCAGCGATATCCGCGGCGTCAATCTTACTGCCCGGCGAATCGGTCTCACTCACCTTCACCTCACTTCGGTTCCCGTTGAATTCAATGTACGGAACCCGCACCATGATCCAGTCGGCATCGCTGCCGGCCAGAACCGCATACGATTTCTGACGATCCTCGTGAATAACCGGGAATGTGGAGCGCATCCACTCGGTCGCTTTTCGCGTTTCGGGACCCTTGCGGTCCGATGGTGTATCGACATTCAAACCAGCAAGCAGCACGTATCGTACCGGTCGGTCTCCAATGGCGTTCAAAATATGGATACTGGCCTGGCTCGCCACCAAAGGCTCGTCCTTCCGCTGCCCGACGGTGCTCAAAACAGCATCACAGCCCTGAACCAACACATCAACGGCATTCTGATCCAGCACGTCGCCCCGAACGATTTCAATCAACGGACTTTTGGTGGTGAAATTTTCCGGATGCCGAAGCAGCAATTTGAGCCGGTACCCTTTTTCAATGAGTTGATCGACCAGATATTGACCTGTACGGCCACCGCCACCAATCAAGGCGATTCTATGAGATGTTTCCATTTCTTTCTGATAAAAATTTAGTTATAGCAAAACATCCGGGTTGAAGTGCCCCGGAATTTGCAGAAGAGCCTGGCTCAATTCTGCGTGCGAAAACGGTGTTTTATCAGGAGATTTGAATGCGGTAAAGGTAGCAACCTGCCCGATCTTTCAAAAGAAACTTGTAAAAATGCGTTACCAAAAGGTTGTCGTTACGTCTAATGTCTTAGATGTAGCCAACAAAATCATGAATCCGGAGATCTATCAAAGTCAGTTTATAACCGAAATAAAAGAAAAGGTCCGCTCCGCCCAGTATGAGGCTTTGAAGACCGTTAACGTCAGGCTCATTCAGCTGTACTGGGAAATCGGCAAATCCATTGCTGAAAAACAGAATGAGAGCTGGGGAAAATCAATTGTGATATCGCTGTCCAAAAGAGCTGCAAGCCGAGTTCCCGAAATCGAGCGGATTTTCAGCCACCAATATCTGGTATATGGTTCAATTTTACACTGACTATCAATCAGATATAAATCTCCAACCACTGGTTGGAGAAATTAGCTGGAGTAAGCATCTGGTCATTTTAGCCAAGTGCAAACGGAGCCAGGAAAGACATTGGAGTCGCGACCTACAATACCACTAACCGACTTCCTGAGAAATACAGGCAGCTCCTCCCAAGCGAAGAGGAAATCGCGGCTAAAATTGGAGGCTTCTTTTAATAATGCCATTCCCAAAAAGTTGAAAATAATTTTTCAGCGGCGTTTCCGAGCTCTTCAACGGAATCCCGTCCTCCTCTAATTCTTCCCAATATTAATATTCATCGTCGTCCCTACCCGGAACACCGTATGCTTGTACTTAAAACCCTCGAAACTGTTGGCGACTTCGATCCGTAAAGGGAAACGGATGCCGATGTCGAGGCCATACCCAAGTTCGGCGTAGTGATCCGATGCCGGCGTAGCCAGGTAATGCAGGAAAAAGTTTTCCTTAACTCCCAACACCCGGAACCAGGTGATCTGGGTCAGCAGAAACTGACGGAACTCACTCAATACATGCGCTTCGAAGAACTCTTTTGCAGTATTGTATTTGTAGTAATCCAGCATCCGGAATGTACTCACCGGGTCGCCGAGCTGAAAGAAAAATCGATTGCCAGTAAAATGCTGAAAATCAGGAAATTGCACCGAATTGTTGTTCAGAAACTTTCCGGCAGCAAGCACGTACCGCAGCTTGCTCCGCACGCCGGTTTCGAAGCCATGCCTTACGCCGACCCTCACAAAATCGAAGTCCACATCGCTGCCGAATGCATTTCGTATCCCTTTGCGATAAGTAAATGAGAATTGGGGCGAGTCATCGTCGTAATAAGACGTCTTGCCGTTCCGGGTTTTGTACTTCTGCCAAGGTTTGTAAGAAGCCGCAATACCGACAATCAGCGCCTGGTGTCGCTGCATTTCCGGTGTCACCGACCCGGTTTCATCCGCAAGCTCCGCATTATGCGGGATATTGGAAGTAAACTCACGTCGTTTCCAGTCGATCCAGCGGTAAGGCGACGTTTTTTCAAGGTTCGGTAACGCGCTGCGATCCGCGTATTCGATATTTGCGCTCAATTCAAAATGCTGCTGCTCCTGGCTGGTTTTGAATTCCGCACGAACGAAATCCTTTTGGTATTCCTTGATAAAATTCTGTTCGAGAAACAGGGTGGTGACCGTATTGAGCAATGGATGCATCGGGCTCTCGCTGTTGAACTGGGAAATTCCCCGTCCGCCCGAAACGCTCAGCAGGTTGCGCGCCCATCCATAATTCACTCCACCCGTCGCCAGCAATTTGTTCCGCCCGAAAGCATAACGCGTGAGGCCGTCGAACGACCACTCCTGTCTGCTTCGGACCGATATCCGTTTCAAGCCGTCTTTCCCCAATTGTACACTTTCTTTATTGTCACCAGGATTACTGCCATTATAACGCAGCTTAAAGCCTCCTCCATTCAGCACAAGCCCCTCCACCGTATTCACCTGCACACCTGGCAATGGACCTACATATTCCAGCGACCACGGGCTCTTTTTACCCAAACTGAAATGGTGCCCGGTGAAAATATCCCCGAATGGGAATTTGCTGCCCTTCTTCGATTTCGTAGTATCACTTTTTGAAGTTTTCAGACTATCCCGTTGTTGCTTAGTCCCTTCATGAACGATCACCAGGCTATCGAGGCGGGTGTAGCTTTTCACCTCTGCGGTCGTAAGCGGAACGGTCCGGATCGAATCCCAGAATGCCGTAGTGCGCATGGTGGCCAGCGAATCCACCCGGGTCGAATCCTGCCTGCTGAAATTGAGATCGATGTCCTCGCCCTTCTTTTCTTTTTCCTTCAGATCCTGTTTTTCATACTCCTTCATCAGTTTCCGCAGGTTTTTAGCAGAAAACTCCTTCTGTTTCCCAACAACCTCTTCCAATTTCTGTGTTTTGATCTCCCGTCCTGTCAATTTAACCTTCTTAGCTTCTTCCCGGTCCTTCTTATCATCCACAACCACGATATCAGGCTTGAATGACGGATTGATTTTGATATTCGAAAATGACTGCGAGATCACGAAATCACCTTTGCCTTTGAGTCCGTAAATGCCTCCCTCGACGTGAAATTGCTGATTGACCGGCATCCATACGCCCTGCACCGGGCTATACACCTGTTTGATATCGATACGAAAACCCGTGTTGACCGTCTGCAAGTCGAGACTGTAAATGCTCCACTCACCCTCGATAATGTGGATTGTTCCTCTGTACACGCCCTCACCCCAGGAGCGGGGCGTCACTTTGATTTTGTTGACTTCGATCCCGTTTTCGCGGAATGCGCCCAGGTATTCGAATTTGTAGTAGGCAAATGCGCGCGGTGAGAGCGGCGACACTGCCTTCACGACCTCCGGCTGGTAAAAACTCGCCAGAAGGTACATATTCGGGTCGGCCATGTTCTTATCCTGACTGCTCCGTGTAGCGATCACGCGCTGTTTGTAGACATTCGGCTGCCGGAATGTAACCTCAGTCACCGTTTCATTCAGCATCGGGACACCCTTTTTAAAATTGGTCTCCTTCTCCATTTCTTTCAATTCCTTTTTATAAAGAAATTCCAGGGGAAGATCGGTAATTACAAACGACGATTTGGAGTAAGCTTTGGCCGTGTAGCTGTCCACCTGCAGAAAATGGTACCGGCTCTTGGCAATGGCCCGCCGCATGATGGTATAGGCCGGATCTTCGTCTTTGCTCCCGATACGCACCTCGCCCAGGTTCAGTGCCTGTTCTTCCATCGTCAGGTCGAAGGTCTGCATGCCGCTTTCTACTGTAAAGCCCTTTTGCCCGGTCTTGAACCCCAGGTACTGGAAAATAACTTCGTAAAAACCAGGTTTGAGATCCAGCTGATAACGGCCTTCCTCGTTCGATATCGTGCTGATGCTCGTTCCTTTTACAATAATGGCTGCAAATGGAAGCGGTTGTCCCTTGGTCGTTTTGATCACGCCCCGGATGCCGCTGGCGGGTGTGTTTTGCGCCAGCGACGCGCTACATGTGAGAAAGATCAGGCAAAAGGCCGTGAAGTATTGTTTGAGCATAGGGTTTTCAGCCGGTCCGATGAGTGAATCTTATTTCAATGCAAGATGCTTTTAAAGATAATCCGGTTGCGCTGAAAATTAAATCAACTCAAAAAATAGTTAAAGGTCCGCAAACTCCCAGGCGCTCTGATAAGCATTCAACTCCTCGGCATAGGAGATAAAGTCCGCATAAAAAGGCAGTTGAGACAACGTAGCGCTATCACCGATGACAACGAGTTTTTTGCGCGCCCGCGTCATCGCGACGTTCATGCGCCGGATATCCGCGAGGAACCCGATCTGCCCTTCGCTGTTACTGCGGGTCATGCTGATGTACACCACATCGCGCTCCTGTCCCTGGAAACTGTCGATCGTGTTGACAGCTATTTTTTCCAGGAAGGGTTGCAGGTCAGGTGCATGTGCGAGCTGGCCTTTCAGGATATTGATCTGCTCTTTGTAAGGCGATATAATGGCAATCGTCGGAAAATCCTCCGTTTTAGGATTTACGCGGGTAAATTCGACAGCGAGTTGTGAGAGGTGTTTGAACAGGAATGCAGCCTCTTCGGGATTGGTGGAACTCGTTCCTTCCAGTTTTTCATCAAAACCACAGCCCGCGGTGTCAATAAATCCCAGGGGTGCTTCGCCCGGGAACAGCACACGGGAAGCTACCGACTCGTGCGCTTTCAGTTTGTTCTGATAGAATACTTTCGAGGAATAGCCCATAATGGCCTCATTCATCCGGTATTGCTCTTCCAGCAGCACCACGGCTTCGGGATGTAATGCCACGCATTTTTCCAAAAGTGTGGTACTAAGCCCTTCTCTGGCCGCCTCAGCCGATTTGATCGTAGGCGGCAATTGCAAATGGTCCCCTGCCAGCACCACCTTATCCGCTTTCAGAATGGGTATCCAGCAAGCCGGTTCCAATGCTTGTCCTGCCTCGTCGATTACGACGGTATGGTACTTCATATTACGGACCGTGAAATGGTTAGCCCCTACCAGTGTAGCCGCAACCACCTGTGTTTTGGCAAGCAAATCGTCGATCACATATTGCTCCATGTTCGCCACATCCTTCATAATGCGGTGCGCCTCGTCGAACAGCGCTTTCCGCTGGTCGCGTTCGGCTTTCCCGAACTGGCGCTTGTATTTGTGCGCCATATTCTTGTACTCGTTGGCCTGCTTTTTCAACGCTTTGATGTCCTTCACACCCGCGTGAGCGCTCATTTTGCTGTCGAGCGTCAGGGATGAAAGCCTTTCTGACACACGTACCGGGTTACCTACCCGCAGCACATTTAATCCTTCTTCACTGAGTTTTTCGCTCAAAAGATCCACCGCAGTATTGCTGGGTGCAACTACGAGTATCGGTTTGCCGGCCTTTTTCACGAGTAATTTAATGGCCTGGACCAAAGTCGTCGTCTTGCCTGTTCCCGGAGGCCCATGCACGATCGCGAGGTCCTGCGCGGCGAGTATCTGCTGTACCGCGCGCTGCTGGGATTCATTAAGCCTGGGAATGGCGACCGGGTAGCTGCCCGGATCAAAGAAAGGTGTTTTTTCTCCCGTCAAAACGCGGATGAGATGCCCGTCCTTGTCCGAGGCTGCCTGTATTTCGGCCGCTTTCAATGCGTTCTGCATTTCATCGTAGCTGTTGTCGTCAAACAGCAGATCGATGCCCAGCTTGCCGTCGCGTGACCATTCGGGTAGCTCGTCGGTGCGTAATGTGATTTTCAAACGATTACCGCCCTGATGGGAGATCACCCCTTCGACACGGTCCTTTTGGGGCTCATGATTGCTGAACAAAACGGCCGGCATCCCGAACCGCAATTGGTGCGGCAGGTCCTGATGCGTCGTTCGTTCCACTTCAACGGTGAGGTAATCGCCCCGGCCCATTTCGGAGCCGCGGATGGCGATGGGATACCAGGCCAGTCCATTCGCCCGGCGATCAGAAACGGAAGATTTTTCGATCAACCGCATATACGATTGCCTGTCCTCCTCCCTTTCTATTTTCAGTAATTCAAGTAGTCGTTTGAAATAATTCATTTACAAATAAAATAAACCCGGCGCTCAATGCATGACGCCGGCATCCGCTCCTTGCTGCACTTCCACTTTGTTGGTAATGAAGCGTCGCCCCACGATCAGTACGATCAATGCCAATGAGGCGGATCCTGCCATCGCCGCTACCATCGGGATAATCGACGGCTCTTCGAAAAGGCTGATCGCAATGGAGATCAGCGTGCCCATCCCCATCTGGAATGCGCCCATCAGTGCCGAAGCGCTCCCCGCATTACGCGTGAATGGTGCGAGCGAAAGTGCCGCCGCATTGGGAAATGTGTAACCGACACAGCAGAGAAAAAGGAATAAAAACGCGAGCGTCGACGGAAGGGTAAGCAAGTCGTTCAATGCGGCCGCCAGGAACGTCAGGCCGATCACGGCCTGGCATATCAGGGCTATGTTCACGATCTGCTCGCTGGTAAACTTCCGCAGCATCAGCGTATTCACCTGCCCCGAACCGATGAACCCGATCGACAGGAAAGCGAAGATCCAGCCATACACTTTTCCTTCTATATGAAACACTTCCATGAACACAATGGGCGAGCCGGATACGTAGGCAAACAAGCCCGCAAATGCAACGGCGCCGGTAATGGAGTAGGTATAAAACTGCGGTTCGCGCAATACTTCAAGAAAATTCGCGATGATCGGCCTCGGTTTCAGCGACATATTCCTGTCCGGCTCATAGGTGTCGGGCAGCCACAATACCGTCGCTCCGAGGATCGCAATGCCCATGATGGTCAGAATAATGAATACCGCATGCCAACCGAATGCATCGGTTACATAACCGCCGGCCGTGGGAGCGATCATTGGGGAGAAACCTACGACGAGCAGCAGGAGCGAAAACACTTTGGCATTCTCGCTGACCGGGAAAAGGTCGCGCACCATTGCTACCGAAGCCACGGTAGCCGCACAACTGCCGATTGCCTGGATCACCCGGAGGATGATCAGCTGCTCGATGCTCGTGGCAACGGCGCAGCCCGCCGAGGCGAGAATGTAAACGCACAGCCCGATGAAGAGCGGCTTCTTACGACCAAACTTGTCGAGCAAAGGGCCGTAAAGCAGTTGTCCCAGGGAAATTCCGACAAAAAAGCCGGACAGCGATTGCGAAACTTTCGCGGCGGTGGTGTTGAGATCCCGCGCAATGGCCGGGAAACCGGGCAGATACATATCGATCGAGAAAGGACCCAAAGCGGTCAGGCTCCCCAGAATGAGGATCAGAAAAAAGTAAGTCTTTTTGGACATGGGAATTTTGTGGTGTGGAGCATTCTGAAAAAAACAACACAGATCCACAAAACGGGGTTCGCCAACGACGAATTAAAATTCCCGCGGTATGGCGTCTGAGTTCTGATATCCCAGGCCACAAAAAAAGGCCCCGATTATCCACCGGAGCCCGCTTTTATTTTCATGGCAACATACCGAAGATCATGCTGCAATCCATTTCAGCTTTTTATATACTTCCCTTTCGCTCTCGCTGACTGCGTATGGGACCTTGTTTTTGAGATAAATAATACATCCGCGTCCTTTCTTAATAGGTGCTATTTTGACTACGTCGTCTCTGTGAATGATAATATTGATGAGCTTCTGCCCCAGTAATTTAAATGTACCTGACTGTACCATGTCGCTTTAAAAAGAAAAATGTTGATGCTTAGGCAATTCCGCTTAAAGAATCTCCTGATTTCGTGTAGAGCAAAAAATAATCTTTTGAAATCAAAAAATAGCCCAGGTCAGTCCGGTTACACAATTGTAGAAAATCAGCCACTTCTCTCTGGGCTTCCGATTCAGATCCTGCGCCTGATACGGTAAGCACTGCGCCGGGTTTCAAGCTTCTCGTTGGGTTGTTACCAAATGTAGCTACCATATTATATCCGATTTAAGAGTTAGTCTTTGTTGTGAAATTGCCTTTGGGAGCCGTATGTTAAAGAAACATGCCAGATCGGGGGCAATAGCTAACGTATAAGGATATTTCAGGGAGGCTTACGTGGTAATGAGGGAGGAATATATAAATTCAAATAACTGATTACAAGCATTTTGCAATAATTAATAAAAATTTCATAGCTGCTGCTCAAATAATTCAATTGCTCCGTACTCCCGGATGCCATTTTGAGGAATGCCTATCATTCCGGTCACACCGCCCAAACGCTTCGCTCCGCAGCTTCTGCATTTCATCCTGCTGATTCTCAACTTCGGTTGACTTCATTTCCGCCCGTTCCGCATTCTGGCCAATTTTAGCCCAAATCCAGAATGATTTATGAACAACATCTTTGCATTTCTCCTGCTACTACTTACTACACTTCCGGCGACCGGACAAACCCTTCTGTCCGGTCAGATTACCGACCAGAAAGGCAATGCAGTCCCCGGAGCCAATGCTTACGTGAAAGGCACTTACGATGGTACTTCGTCGGATACACAGGGAAACTTCCGGTTTTCGACCGACGAAACAGCCCGGCAAACGCTGGTGGTGCAGGCGGTCGGTTTCAAAACCCAGGAGATCGGAATCGAATGCATCGGAAAGCCCGTCGCGGTGCAGGTCGTGCTTACGGAAAGCATCAATCTCCTCACCGCCGTAACGATTACGGCCGGCGCAATGGAAGCAAGCGACGAAAAGAAATCGGTCGTGCTGAAACCGCTCGACATTGTGACGACTTCCGGTGCGATGGGCGACATTACCGCCGCCCTCCTCACCTTGCCTGGCACATCCACGGTCGGGAACGACGGGCGGCTGTTTGTACGCGGAGGAGATGCTTCCGAGACCTCCATTTTCATCGACGGCATGCAAGTCGGCAATGCATTCGGCAGCACGACGTCCAATGTGCCTACCCGCACGAGGTTCAGTCCTAACCTTTTCAAAGGATCGTTTTTCAGTACTGGCGGCTACTCGGCGGAATACGGACAGGCATTATCGTCAGCACTTGCGTTAAACACCCTGGACCTGCCGCTGCGCAACCAGGGCGACCTCAGTATGATGGCGCTGGGCGGCGGGTACACCCAAACGCTCGTGGGCAGGCAGAACGCCCTGACAGCCTCCGCCAACTACTACAACCTCGCGCCTTATCAATCGCTGATCCCCCAGAACTTCGATTGGGAACAAGCCCCGACCAGCTGGGATTCGGAGATTTCGCTCCGGCAGAAATGGGGCAATGCCTCCAAAAGCCGCTCCGGGATGCTGAAAGCCTATTTCCATGCCGAGGGCAACCGGATGACGATATGGCAAAAGATCCCGGGCAACGACAGCCGTGGCGACCGTGTGCAACTCGCCAACCGGTATGCATACGGCAACCTGTCGTTCAGGCATTCCAATGGAAACGGGTGGCTGTTTTATGGCGGGATGGCCTATTCCCACAACCGGGACGCATTGAAGCTGAACCTCGACCCCGTCCGGCAGGTTACCGCTCTTACGCACACCAAGATCGTCGCTGTACGGGATTTCTCACCGCAATTCTCCTTGAAGAGTGGTTTGGAATGGTATATCAAAACCTATTCGGAGGCATTGACCGGCGAAAACAGGAAGCGGGATTTCAGGGACCACCAACTGAACCATTTCTTAGAGGGTACCTACTATTTCAACAACCGACTGGTACTCGTCGGCGGCCTGCGCACGGGATATAGCACGCTGGCCAACGAGGTCTGGCTCGATCCGCGGTTTTCCATCGCCTATAAACTGGATAACGAGGGCCAGTTTTCCTTCGCCGCGGGAGGATTCCATCAGCTGCCGGAAGAAAAAACCCGTATCCACAACACCGACCTCAAAAACACCGCTGCTACACATTACATTCTAAACTATTTTATTGTAAAAAACAACCGGACGCTGCGTGCCGAAGCTTTTTACAAAAATTATAACGACCTCGTTACCTGGCAGGGAGACGCCACAATGCCATCGAAAATTGCGCAAAACGGCTCGGGATACGCACGCGGTTTTGATGTATTTTACCGGGATAAAAAGACGGTCAAAGGAACCGACTTCTGGATTACATACAGCTTCATCGACAGCGAGCGCCGGTACGCCGCTTTTGAAACACGCATTCAACCTTCCTTTGCACCCAAACATAATGGGTCGGTCGTCGCGAAACATTTCGTGTCCACATTAAAGTCACAATTAGGACTGTCGTGGTCCTGGAACAGCGGCTACTCCTACAACGACCCGAACCTTCCTGGTGAAATGCAGCGCAAAACCGCAGCTTACAGTGACATGAGCCTCAGTTGGAGTTATTTACCCAAACCCAACATCATCATCCACGCCGCCTGCTCCAATGTGCTCGGCCGGAACAATGTATTCGGATACCGGTATGCCTCTCAGCCTGACGAAACCGGCGCTTACGCCAACCTCCCCATCGGCCAGGGCGCGAAACGATTCGCATTCATCGGACTGTTCATTACCCTTTCCAAAGACAAGAATGCCAACCAGTTAAACAATCTATAATCTCAAACTCATCATTACAAATCATGAAAAAGATCGCCATCATACTCAGCATATTACTGGCATTTTCACTGCAACTCCTTGCGCAGGACAATCCCTATCAGAAAGTCATGAAAAAGGAAATCGCCAGGCTACTTGAAGCAGACTCTCTCCCACAGCTGCAACAATCCGCCAATGCATTTGCCCGTATCACGGAGCTAAACCCCACGGAATGGCTGCCCGTTTACTACCACGCTTTGGCCTTCACCTACCAGGGCCTCCACAAAGCATTGGACACCGGCAAGAAAGACGAAGTGCTCGCAAAGGCGGAGGAACTCGCTCAAAAAGCAGATGCCATTTCTCCCAATAATCCGGAAATCGTGACGCTGCAAGGCTTCGTGCTCATGGCCAAACTCAATGCGGATCCGGCAAGCCGCGGGCGCAGCCTGTCGGGCGTGGTGTTGCAGACTTTTGGGAAGTCGCTGGCCATCGACAACAAAAATCCGCGAACGCTGGTCCTGATGGCTCAAATGGAGTATGGAATGGCACAGTTCTTCGGATCATCTACTGAGAAAGCATGCGGACTGGCGAAGCAAAGTTTGGCTATATTTAACGGGCAGGACCAGGAAGCGCTGAAAGCTGCCATGTTACCTGCGTGGGGAAAAGGTCAGGCGCAAGGGTTGACCCAGAACTGTGACCGGAAGTAGTCAGCGGCAAAGAGGCGTGTTTAGTATTCTATTTAAATAACAATCATTCGGCATCGATGGGCGCCAGATATACTTCTAAGGGACCGAGGGAATTCTGGAATTTTTCACCGGGATTCCTCGCAGGCAACGCGGTGATTGCGCTGCTCATTACATTGTCCATTTGTCCCTCCTGTTTGGTCCAAGGTAAAATCATCAGTGAATTAGCTGACGACTTCCTGATTTCCTTCGTGCTCTCGACAAGTTTGAGCTACGGGGGATATTTGATAGAAGATTACTTTGATCAGCGCATTTCGTGGATACAATATCCCGTCAAACGGCTTCTGCTCGAATGCACTTGCTACCTGATATACGTATTTGCCATTAGCTTCACCATTATCTTTGTGTATTCGCTGCTTGTCCGCCAATCCTTCACGCTGGAAAATATCCCCTGGAAAGAGTTGGTGCAATGGACGAAATTCCCAATGCGGGTTTCCTTTGTCATTTCTTTCATTTTTATCAGCCGTTCGTTCCTGATGGAGTGGAGAAAGGCGGCAATTGAAGCGGAGCAATTGAAAACCGAGCGTTTTGCACAGCAATACCAGTCGCTCAAAGACCAGCTCAACCCGCATTTCCTTTTTAATTCACTGAACGTACTGAGCAATCTCGTCTATGAAAGCCCCGACGCGTCCGCTCGGTTCATCCGCCAACTCTCGCGCATTTACCGGTACGTGCTCGATGTGCAGCACGAAGAGCTGGTGCCATTGCAAAAGGAGCTGGATTTTGCGGGAAACTATCTTGCTTTGCAGAAGATCCGGTTTGAAGAAGGTTTGCAATATGATATCCATGTAAACGAAGACATCAAAGGAAGCCTGCCGCCGCTATCACTTCAACTGTTGCTCGAAAACGCGATCAAGCACAATGTCGCTTCGAGGCAAAATCCGCTGCACATCGAAATCAAGATCGAAAGCAATGCGTTGGTCGTACAAAATAGCCTCCAGCCGAAGTCGGGTATCCCCGAAGAATCGGCAGGCATCGGTCTTGTGAACATCAGCAAGCGATATGAATTGCTGAGCGAAAAGGAAGTAACAGTTTTGAATGGAGATGGCCGGTTTGTGGTGAGGCTTCCGGTTTTAGTGGGTGAATGATTGACCGGGTCGCCGGAGCGATGAGCCGCCGTGGAAAGGGGAATGAGTGAATGAGTGAGTGTACGAATGAGCCGTCGTGGAACGGGGAATGAGTGGATGAGTGACCGGGTCGCCGGAGCGATGAGTGACCGGGACTCAGGAGCGATGGGCCTCGGAGAAATCAGGAGGCTCCGATGGAGCCCGACGCCTCTATTCACTGGCATCGCGCTATAAGCAGGGAGCTTCTCCGTAGCTGGCTGTTTGAAAATGTCCTTGGGCATGTAAAAGCAGGACTTTGGATCGGCAATTTCACTTGCTGTTACATCCCTAACGGGATTTGAAAACGTCTAACCTTTGGCTTTTCTACCAATGTCGCATCGCTACGCGATTTGCTACCCCTCACATTCCCCATTCCACGGCCGCCCATCGCTCCGGCGACCCGGTCAATCATTCACCCATTAATTCATAACTCATTAACTCATAACTCATTAACTCATAACTCATTAACTCATAACTCATTCCCCATTCCACGGCGACTCATTCACTCATTCAGTCATTCAGTCATTCAAAATTCACTCATTCACTCATTAAAAAATGAACGTCCTGATCATCGAAGACGAAGGTCCCTCGGCGCGCCGACTGACGCAGCTGCTCAAAGAAAAACTGCCCGGCACCAAAATCCACGGCAACCTGGATACCATTTCATCTGCGGTGCAATGGCTGCAAACGCATCCGGAGCCGGACCTGATTTTCCTCGACATTCAGCTTGCCGACGGGATCAGTTTTGAAATATTCGGGCAGGTTAGAGTGACAGCCCCCATCATTTTCTGCACGGCTTTCGACCAGTATGCGGTCAGGGCATTCAAGCTGAACAGCATCGATTACTTGCTCAAACCCATCGATCCGGACGAACTGGAACATGCATTGAACAAGTTCCGGTCGGGACGCACTACTCCCGTCATTTCAGTGGAACAGATCCGCAGCCTCATGCAGCCAGCGGCAAAAACCTATAAGAACAGGTTCCTCGTCAAAATCGGGGAACGCATTCAGACAGTGGATGTAGCAGATATTGCATTCTTTTTCAGCGAAGACAAGGTTACTTTCCTTCAAACCAAAGCCGGGAAAAAATACATTATCGATTACACGCTGGACGAGGTCGACGATATGCTCTCGCCGGATACATTTTTCAGGCTCAACAGGAAGTACATCAGCTCCATTACCGCGATCAGGGATGTTTTTACTTACTCCAACAGCCGGTTGAAAATCCATCTTGAAAACTGCGCTGACCATGATATTTTGATCAGCCGGGAGAGAATGGGGGCTTTTAAGGAGTGGCTCGGGCAGTGATTTGTAACGCCACGAATGCTCGCATTTACACTAATGCTTTCTTGCATTAAATCCTCGCGGCAAATAAAAGGCACAGATTTTGCTCTGCACTTATTTTCAAACGAATAATATATGAGAGCAATATGGTCCGGGGCGATCGGGTTCGGCCTCGTCAATATCCCCGTTAAACTGTTCAGCGCTACCCAGGGCAGCGAGCTCGACCTCGATATGCTGGACAAGAAAGATCACGCCAACATCCATTTCCAGCGCGTCAACGCCAATACGGGCCGCGAAGTCAAATGGGAGAATATCGTCCGGGGCTACAAGGTGGACGACAATTATGTGGTGCTTGACGAAAGTGATTTTGAAAAAGCCAGTCCCGAAAAGTCGAAGATCATCGAGATCGCGGAGTTTGTCGAAGAAAAGGAAATCGACAGTATCTACTACGAAACACCGTACTATCTCCAGCCCGAAAAATCGGGTGCCAAACCCTACGCATTACTTCGCGACGCATTGAAGAAAACCGGCAAATGCGGCCTGGGAACTTATGTGCTCCGTAACCGTGAAAGTCTGGTGCTCATCAAACCAAAGGGTGAACTATTGATACTCAACAAAATTCGCTTCGCCGAGGAAATCCGCGATACCGAAGACCTGGTTGTTCCCGATGTAAAAATCAAACCCGCAGAAATGAATATGGCTGTGCAACTGATCGAGCAGCTTACGACCGACTTTGATATATCGCGCTACAAAGATACCTACAATGAGAAATTGCTGAAGCTGATCATGGCCAAAGCCAAAGGCAAGAAGCCTGCTTCCCCCAAAATGAAAATCGTACATTCCAAAAGCCGTGACCTGATGGCCCAGTTGAAAGAAAGCCTGAGCGCGCCCAAACGAAAAGCATCATGAAAAAGAAAGCCGAAGTCACCCATCCGGAGAAAGTTTACTGGCCGGATGAGCATATAACTAAAGGTGAGCTCATAGATTACTACCGCTCGGTTGCACCTTACATTCTACCGTATCTGAAAAACCGGCCCCTCTCGCTCCGCCGCCAGCCGAACGGCATTAAAGACGAAGGTTTTTTTCAAAAGGATGCCGGAGATTCGGTACCAGCGTGGATGAAAACCATTGAAATACTAGCCGAATCAACGGGAAAAATGGTGAATTATCATGTTTGTAATGATGTGGAAAGCCTGATTTACATCGCCAACCTCGGCAGCATTGAAATGAATCCCTGGAATTCGACCATCGCCAAACTCGACTACCCCGATTACATCGTGTTGGATATCGACCCGTCTGAAAAAAATAAGTTCGACGAGGTCATCGACATCGCGCTAACCATTAGAGACCTCCTGGACGAGGCGGGTGTGGAGGGCTATTGCAAAACCTCGGGCGCCAGCGGTATGCATGTGTATATCCCATTCAACAAAAAATATACATTCGACGAAGCCAAGGATTTTGCTGAAATTCTTGCCCACCTTGTCGTGGAAAGGCTTCCTGGACTGACGACGCTGGAACGATCGCTCTCCAAAAGAAAAAACAATCAGATCTACGTCGACTACCTCCAGAACCGCATTGGCCAAACGCTCGCATGTGCATACAGCGCCCGCCCGAAGCCCGGAGCGACCGTTTCCACACCCCTCGAATGGAGCGAAGTGAAACACGGACTGACGCCACAGGATTTTACCATCAAAAATATATTGCAACGCATCGAAGTGAAAGGCGACCTCTTCAAAGGCGTGTTGAGCAAGGGCATCGACCTGCATAAGGCGTTACAAAAATTGTCCACGCCGGTTGCCGGGTCCTGATCGTTGTACTGCGAAAATTCAAATTAACAGGTGTCGATCCCTGGCCGGTCGACAGGAAGATTAGGAGATGATTTGAAGCTGTGTTTATTTTAATGCTTCAATCAACTCTATTATCATGCGCCTAATCCCTATCCAAAAAAGTATTGCAGCAGCACTGCTGTTCGCTCTCGCCGCAGTTTCGGCGCTGTCGCTCAATGGCTGTCAGTCCGAAAAAAAAGAAGAAGCAGCTTCCGAAACCGAAAAACGCCCGGTGGTTATCGGCTATGTCGGCGGCTTCCATGGCTTGCTCGACGTCGATAACATAGAGGCTAACAAGCTCACGCATATCAACTATGCGTTTGTCGACATTAAAAAAGGCGAGGCATTTCTAAGCAACGAGAAAACCGACTCGACCAACTTCCGGAAACTCAACCTGCTCAAAGCGCAGAACCCTAATCTCAAAATCCTGATCTCCATCGGCGGCTGGGCGTGGAGCGAAAACTTCTCCGACGCCGTCCTTACCGATTCTTCCCGGAAGGTATTTGCAAAGAGCAGTGTAGGCATCATTAAAAAGTACAATCTGGATGGTGTCGACATCGACTGGGAATACCCTGGTATGCCTGGCGAGGAAGGCAACGTTTTCCGGCCGGAGGATAAGCAGAATTACACCGAAATGTTCCATGCAATTCGCAACGAGCTCAATACACTGGAAGAGGAAACCGGTAAGAAAAAACTCCTGACCACGGCTGTCGCCGGTTTTGTGGAGTTCCTGAAAACAACCGAAATGGGCAAAGCCCAGCAGTATCTGGACTATGTGAACCTGATGACCTATGACCTTTTCCAGGGTGACACCGCGGTTCATCACGCCAGTCTATACCCTTCAAGCACCTACAAAACAGCCAAATCAGTGGATAATGCGGTAAAAGGGTTCCACGCAGCGGGCGTACCGATGGAGAAACTGGTGGTGGGCCTCCCGTTCTATGGCCGGATGTTTACGGTAGCCAAAATGCAGAAAGGATTGGGACAAAAGCAGATCAAACAGCAATATATCGATGGCTATACCTACATTAAAGACAGCCTCGTCAATAAGAAAGGCTACAAGGAATACCGCGATACTGTGGCAAAGGCACCTTATCTGCTGAATGCACGGACGGGCGACGTCCTCAGCTACGACGACGAAGAATCGGTCCGCGAAAAATGCAAATATGTTTTGGCCAACAAGCTCGGCGGCGTGATGTTCTGGGAGTACGACTCCGACCCGAAGAAGTACCTCCTCAACGCCATCGACAAATCCCTAAAGTAGCTACATCTGTCTGCCACGCACACCCCCAACCCCGGGTTTAAACCCGGGGACCGACCGCAGTACCGCAGTGCCCCACATCAGGACCGACCGCAGTACCGCAGTGCACCACATCAGGATCGCAGCAGTACCGCAGTGCCCCACAGCAGGGCCACAGCAGGAGTGCCGCGGAGAGTGCTGCGGCAGTACCCACAGCACTCTCACGGAAACAGCTCCCACTGCCCGACCTCATGATACCCCTCTTTGAGCTCGCCGGTCCTGAAACGGTTCACATACTCATGCGCCCGGCGCGTCGGCTCGGGAAGACGGTGCCTGACCAAACATTTCATGGCAAGGCCGAGGCTGTCCTGCAAGCTCATCAGATGACCCGGCGATATGAATACCGGCTTGACCTTGTCTTTGCTTCGCAACGCGTATCCGATCTCCTCGCCTTTGTCCACAACAGGCGTATATGCACCCTTCTCCGGCCCGGGATCGATATACTGCCCGGCCAGTTTCTTTTTTGCACAGCCCATCGTTACCGCGTCTGTAAGTACGCCGAAATGCGAAGCAATGCCCATTCTCCTGGCATGCAAAATACCATTACCATCAAACATCACCACATCGGGCTTGACGGGCATTTGTTCATATGCTTTCAATATGGCGGGAATTTCACGAAAGGCGAGAAAACCAGGCACATAGGGAAATGTGGTGCTGCTTTTCACCAGAGAGTATGAAACCGGCCGTAACTCCGGATAGCTTAGTACAACAAGCCCGGCATAGACCGTCTCGCTGTAAAGTTCGAGAGAAATATCGGCGCCGGCGATCGTCCGGACCTCCCTCTGCAAAGAATCCAGGATCAAGTGCTTACGAAGATCATGCTGGATCAAGGTGGCTTCGCTTATGGTGAGCTGATCATAATTCATTTCAGGTGTGGGCATGGCGTGGTTCAGGGAGTCTGGCATGATATTTCTTGATTATACCTCAATAATTTGCTTTTCATTCAAAAACCAAGCCACTTTTCATGGAACACACCTCCGTCAGGCGCAAATGGGCGAACTGGAAATTTATCTCCTTCGTCGTGATACTCATTGCCATTTTTGTAAAGTTCTACGTACTCGACGATCATGACGAGAATGCGCCGGTGACCGTCGAACTCGACCTGCCCCAGGTTGCATTGCGGAATCAGCAGGAGGTGGAAGCTATTTTGGGCAAAGGCAAAATCGAAAGTTACTACAAAGACGAGCAGGCAGGTTGTGAAAAATGCCCGAAAGTAGCCTACCGCGACGGTAAAGTCCAGATTATCTATATCAACGAGATAGCCGATCAGATCCAGCTAAACCATCTCGACGACTTCGACTTTGAAGACCGCATCATTCTCGGCCTGCTCAATCTGAAAGAAAACATCCCACCAAAAATAGATGAGAACGGGGTTAAAAGGTGGGTGAACTATGAAAAATACAGCCAGATCGCGGCGTTCTCAGCCAAAGGCCAGGTTGATTACATCCTCGTCAAATGCAAGACGGAGTGATTGAGCTTAACTTCTTGTCCTCCTGCTTACCTGACTAAGCATTACATATCCCAGCACACCGGACAAAACCGATCCAGCCAGGATTGAAAATTTGGCTTCGGACAGGATCAGCTGTTCACCAGGAAATGAAAGCAATGCGATAAAAACTGACATCGTGAAACCAATGCCGCCCAGCATTCCCACGCCCACGATGTGCGCCCACCCTGCCCGGGTGGGCATACTGCTGATACCAAGCTTCACCGTAACCCACGACATGATCGTGATGCCGAGCGGCTTCCCGATCACCAACCCCAGGATAATCCCCATTCCCAGCGGGGTAGTAAGCCCATCCAGCATGCCTTCTTCGAACATGATATTGGTATTCGACAATGCAAAAAGCGGCATGATCAGGTAGTTGACGGGTCTCACCAGGATATGTTCCAACCTCTCCAGCGGCGACTCCTGCGCACCGGGCGTGGTGGGTATCGCGAACGCCGTTAGCACACCCGCGATGGTCGCATGTACGCCCGAGTGATGAATAAAATACCAGATGAACAGACCGGGGATCAGGTAAGCCGCCAGATTTTTCACACCAGCACGGTTCATCACGATCAGCGCCGCAAAAATAGCACCTGCGTACAGCAGGTACGCATAATGCAGCTCCGAGGAATAAAAGATTGCAATAACCAGGATCGCCATCAGATCGTCGACGATCGCCAGCGCGGCCAGAAATATTTTCAGCGATGAGGGTACTTTACTACCCAGCATGGTGATGATCGCAATCGCAAATGCAATGTCTGTCGCCATGGGGATACCCCAGCCCGTTGCGGTGTGCGTCCCTTTATTCAGCAAAAAATAGATTCCCGCCGGTGCCAGTACCCCGCCTAATGCCGCGAATATCGGCAATGCGGCCTTTTTGAAAGACGACAGCTCGCCCTCCACCAGTTCCCGCTTAATCTCAAGTCCTACCAGCAAAAAGAAAATCGCCATCAGTCCGTCGTTGATCCAGAGGAGCACCGGATAACGCAAATGGATGTTTTCCGTATGCACGCCAATTTCGATGGAGAGAAAATCTTCAAACGCACTGCCCAACGGAGAATTGGCGATACAGAGCGAGACGATCACACAAATAATCAGAATAGCCCCACCCAGGGATTCCGATTGTATGAATTCTTTGAAAGGTTTGAGGTTGATCAGTTGGGCCATACCGGCAAGTTAACAAAAGCCGTCAAACTACAAAGCGAACAAAAATTGCACTTTTTCAATAAAAACCAGCTCATTAACAAGCAAGGCCATATTTGAATATTTCAAAAGATACACCTTCCTTAAATTTATATAAATCACTCATCACCAATTAAAACCTTTCATATGACCGTTTGATCACTCATTGAATAAATATATCCGGAACTGCAAAATCCCATTTATATTTGTGACATCAAATAAGACAAAGACAAGAATTCTAAATAAACAAAAGCTATGAAAACTTTGATCACAACCTTCGTTAGCGTTATCGCATTGACCAGCTCTGTTGCATTCGCAGACGACAATAAAGCAGTTACTATCCACAATACATTGCCCGCTTCTACCCCCGCTGTGGAAACACCAGCTCCACCGAAAGCAAAGGCAGCTAACCAATATAATCAGCACACACCTGCTCAGAAAGCTGCTATCGTAGAGCTTAAAGTAGCAAAATAGGTTTTAGGAAAAATTGAAAGGTGAAATTGAGATCTTAAAAAGGAGGGCACTTGCACCTCCTTTTTTTATGTCCAAATCCGCCGGTTAGATCGCAGCCAGCGTTGAAGTACTTCCGGCCGGCCGCCCGGCGCGATACTTATCGAAATAAATGTTGCTGATGGCAAGCAAAAGCAATCCGAGGCAGAACTGCAGATAAGAAAATTGCATCAGCACCCGCGACCAGCTCAGGTCTTTCATAAAAAACTCTTTGTAAAGCAACAACCCCACGCTGCCCAAATAACCAATGCTTTCGCAGATATACACAAAAAATCCGGCATTGGCCTTGATACGGTACAAAGCGATCATCCGCTCGAATACCACCGTTTGCAACACTGTGTAGGCCAAAAATAAGCCCAATCCTATCATGAGCATCCAGCAAAAACCATTGATGACGGCCTTTTCAAAAAGCAATGTCCCGACGCCGATCAGGATAATACCCGCGAAAAGAATGAGATAGGTCAGCCGGAAGCCCGTCAGGTTATCGCGAACAAAAGCCAGCGCCCCGATGATGACGAGCACCGCGATACCTGTGATCATTTCGGTCGTCGTAAGCACGCTGCTCCCCCAATGTGAATCGATCTCATTCCAGATCTCTATCGTGAAATTGTCACGAAAATCGCGCACCACCACGAGCGTCGCGTAGAATATAACCAGGCAGACGATCGGAAAACCGAATTGCTGCATCACGAGCCGCTTATCCTCCCGTGTCATAGGTACGCGCTCCGTACGCAAAGCCACATCCTCGGCCGTCGGCTTCGGGATCACCGACAACATCCACACAAACAACAGGAACAAAGGAAGGAAAAGCACACCCATAAATGCCGGCATCCAGAACTCTGAAATACCCGGAAAAATGCCATGCACCTCAATATAAGTGGTTTTAAGAATGCCCGACGCCACCACCACGCTGATGTTCAACCCCATTGCCAGCATTTCAGTAAACCGGCGGCCTTCGAGAAAGCTGAAAACAACGCCGTAAACCATCCCGAGCGGCAAGCCGTTCATGAAAAGAAAAACAAAGTTGTAAGGATAAGGACAAAGCCCAAAAAACAGCAGCGCGAGCTCCGCGACGAGGATCAGCCCGACGACCAGCCGCACGCGCGCCCCATGTTTTAATTCCGAAATCACCTTGATCCCCGCAAATTTCGACAGCGTATAGCCGGCAACCTGCGCAATGATCAGAACAGCCTTGTAGCTCACCTCACCCAGCTCCAACCCCTGGTACAATCCGGCATTGAAGGGCTTCCGGAACGCATACATACAAAAATAAGCCCCAAACGAAGCAATAATGGCCCAGGAAATAAAGAACGTATTCGATCTTGCAAGTGCTTCTTTCAGGCGCATATCGTCAAATGTTGAGTTTTATACCAAAACTGAGGCCGTTTCGATGGCTTTTTCTAAAATCTGCAATGCTGCTGTCAGCTGCTCGCGGGTGATGATAAGGGGCGGCGAAAGCTGGATCACATTGCCCTGCGACACCTTAAAGCTCAGGCCGTTTTTAAGACACTCGTACATCACGGCTTCCGCTTCCTGAACGGCTTTTTCTTTCGTTACACGGTCCTTCACCAGTTCCACACCCCACAGCAATCCGATACCCCTTACTTCGCCGATCAATGGAAACTTGTCTTGCAGGCTGGTAAGCTCTTCGCGCATGAATGCAGCATCCGCATTCACTTTGTCCAGTACATCGTTTTGTTCGATAAAGTCCAGCATTGCCAGCGCGGCCACACTGCCCAACGGGCTTTTCTCATGCGTAAAATGCCCCAGTGAAACACTCTGCGCCACATTGTACCGATCGCGGGCGACAATAGCGGCCATCGGCATTACGCCTCCGCCCAGCCCCTTACCCAGGCATACAATATCAGGTTCGATTCCATAGTGCTCAAAAGCGAACATTTTGCCCGTACGGCCGAACGCAATAGGGATCTCGTCCAGGATGAGCAGCACTTGATGTTTGGTACAAATCGCTCTCACGCGGTCCCAGTAGGCTTGTGAAGGAATTTGCACATCGGTATTCCGGATGGTTTCGATCACAAAAGCACCGATATCCCCTTCCTTTTCGATGACGTATTCGAGGTAGTCGGCATAGGGCAGGTCACCATTGCCGGCAGCCGTAAAAGGCCCCCGGTAGGTCATCGGAGGCGGAATGCGCTCTACGCCGGGCATCAGTGGCCCCATGTCTTTCCGGAAGTCCAGCTCGCCTCCTGCTGAAATAGCGTCCAGCGACGCACCATGGAACGAATCCCAAAGCGACACAACTTTATGCCTGCCCGTCACAATCCGGGCGAGTTTCAGCGCCATACTGATAGCCGATGTACCGCCCGGGGCAAACAGCACCCGGTTCAGGTCGCCGGGCATCAGACTGCCCAGTTTTTTGGCCAGTTCGATCGCCGGCACATTGGTATACCTGCGCGGGGAAAACGGCAGGATATCCAGCTGTTCTTTCAGTTTTTCAATGATATACGGATGCCGGTAACCCAGCTGGTGGACATTGTTGCCGTGAAAATCCATGTAACGCTTTCCCTGCACGTCGGTCAGGTAAATGCCCTCGCACGATGCCAGTACATCCAGGCAAGGCGTGGAAAGCGATTGGTGTAAAAAATACTCCGCGTCTTCATGCAGGTAGCCCGAAGTTTCGGGATCGCTGATCACCGCATACCAGTCGTGACGCGCAGATGATAAATTAATGTCGCCTTCAGTTCTGTTGTGTACCTCTGCCATACGCAGGTTTGAATGTTATTTGACAAAAAGCTTGTCTGCCGGAATCAGCTGCTTGGGAATACCCGGGCCGCGATAGAATGCATCGAGCCAAAAACCGCCGCCATTGTTATAATACTGTATCCTGATGGGGTGTTTGCCTGCTTTCAGCTCGATGGAACCCGTTTTTTCCTCTACGCCATGGTTCCCGTCATTGTTCACCACTTCCTTACCATCCACAAACAGCTTGCTGCCATCATCGGATTGGGTTGCAAACTGGTATTTACCCTCCTGATCGATTTGGATAAAACCTTCAAACTGCACCGCAAAACCCGCCCCTTCCTTGCCTGCCATTGCCTCTATATCCTCCTTCACCATTCCAAACTCCGGTGCCACCCAGGTTTTACCCTTTTTCAATTGCGCAAAATCCGGGACCTTGTTCATTTCTTTACCCGAATAGAAGGTCGCCATAAGGCCATTCCCCCGGCCGGATTTCACCAACCTAAAATACGCAGTTGAAAGCAAACTCGGGTTACCCTTATCATCAAAAGTCCTGGCTTTCACAACGGTTGTTTTATCGACCGCAAAAGGCTCCTTATAAACCGGAGCATTCGCATCGGGATCCGACCCATTGGTCGTGTAGCGGGTAACGCCGTTTTCCGCTTTGGTTTCGATACGCACCGTCGCCGACCTATCCACATACAGCCCCCCGGCCTGCTGATACAGCTTTCGCTCGGGATAAACAACCGGCATAGCCACGCTCTTCTCACCGAGCCAGAGATTTTCAGGCTCTTCAAAACCATTGAAAACAGGTTTCACCGGGCGACCGATCCAGGCATACGGTTGTTTCAGGCCCAATGCAAATGCAATCGTGGAAGCCAGGTCATAAGTATACACCTGCTGTTTGATCTGATATCCTTTTTTCACATCCGCACCATAAAACACCCCGGCGATCTCCGCTTCCTGCGGCGTTGCGCCACCATGCCCGTAACCCAGCCCGCCATGATCGGCCCAAAGGATCACCAGCGTATTTTCGGCCATGCCGGCTTCCTTAATGCCCGCCAGAACCTGTCCGATCAGCGAATCGGTTTTGGCCACCGACTTGTAATACTCCGGAGAACCGTGACCTCCATGGTGTCCGGCATGATCCACGTGATCGAAATGCACAAAACCGAGTACCGGCTTTTTGCTTTTGATATATCTTATAAAATCGGTGGCGGTGGAATCTTCGGTTGAGAAATGCTTGTCGTAATTCACCGCATTCTTTTGAAAAAGTCGACCGAATCCGCCCCAATGGTACACTGCGCCGATCTCCGCATTGGGCTGAGCCTTGTGTAAGATGCTGAAAATCGTAGGGAAACGCCCATCTGCCTCCTGCGCAATGGGCGGCAGGGTGTGGTCGTCCATTTCCCAGTCGTTGTTGATGATCCCATGCTGCTCCGGACCGGCACCCATGATCATCGACGCCCAGTTCTGGCTGCTGGCCGAGGTCAGTACCGTCCGCACGTTCCATTTAACGGCACCATTCGCCACCATCTGATCGATGACAGGCGTTTCGGCTTTTTGGATACCATCAGGACTCAGCCCGTCGACACCGATCACGATCACGTGCCGGACGCCCGCAGGCTTCTCGTCTGACTGAGGATGAAAGGCCGTCAGAAGCCACGAAGCCGCCGACAACACGCAGGTAATTCTTGCAAGCATATATATCTCAAATTAGAATTCCATATAGTCTTGACTGCCAAACAGCCGCCTGACACAATCGGCCGTCTGGCCGCATCAGGCTAGCAAATCACCTGAGCAACTAACGTATAATCAATATACGCATAGCATTATGACTGGTAAGTCCCGCCAACCACTTCATCACACAGGCCGAACGAAAGGGTCATACCATTACCACCAAGTCCATTGATGATCGTAACGCCACTTTCCGGCTTGATGACGATCTCTGTCCTCCCGTTTGTCATCTTGGGGTATATCCCGTGCCAGGTCTGAAACACCTTCGGCGATTTGAACCGGGCAAACGTACCCAGGTAATCGAGGATCATGGTATTAATAAATTCCCGGTCGAAGGGATCGAATGTCAGCGCGTATTCGTGCGAATCTCCCACTGTTATTTCCCCCAGGCCATTTTGCGACGCCATTACGTGAATGCCCCATTTCAGATGTTCGGTATAATCCCGTTCATACCTCGCTTTCAGGCCTGGCAATGATGGCGCTGCCTGAAAACCGTGGTAGTGGATCAGCGAAAGGCCGCCGCACAATGCCGGACCGATCTTCCAGTTATCGGGCTGCGCTTCGAGACGCAGCATCTGAAGTTTGCATTTGGTTAATGGGGCCGCAGCGAACTCCGAAGGATACAAAGTTTCGAAATCCTGCCCGCTGCATACGAATATCTCGTCCGCCGACCAGCTTTGGGTCCCCGAATATACCGCAGGGTATTCCACCTTCGAAATAGCTGTATTCCAGATAAATTCAACTCCTAATGTGGCTTCGAGGTAGCCTGGAATGGCAGCAATAGCCTCGCGAGGATCCACGATCATTTCGTCAGCGGAATACAATGAACCCAGCAAACCATCCGCATTCACCGCCGGCGACTTTTCCAGCGTTTCCAATGCATTCAGGAAACTTACCGGCCTATATGGGCTCGTATCCACAAACTGCCGGATCACTTCCAGCTCGTCCTGATGATAAGCCATATGCAGGCTTCCCCCTTCATGCGACCAGCATTTGGCTCCCGCCAACACCTCTTTCCAGATACTTTTGGCATGCAATGCACGCTCATATAACTTTCCTTCCGGCTGACCGATCGGCCATACCATCCCAAAATTACGGATCGAAGCTCCGATAGCCTTCGACGAACGCTCCACCACCGTAACCTTATAACCACGTGTAGCCAAAGCCCGTGCAGTTGCCAACCCGACGATCCCGGCACCGATCACTATCGCAGATTTACTCATGCTGTCAGTCAAATAATGTAAATATTGGATTAACCCTTTACAGCCATCACCTGACTGCCCGAAAGAATACCGATCACCTCAGCAATGTTATCGATGACGTGCGTGGGTTTGTATGGCAACAGCTCTTCGCGGGTAAATGCCCCGGTTGTAACACCGATTACATATTTACATCCTGCATTAATCCCTTCATTGATATCCACCTCGGTGTCGCCCACTTTCGCAATCACGTCGCCGGAAGCTATACCCAATGCGGCCATGATCTTCCTGATCATATCCGGATAGGGGCGCCCATGAGGCACCTCATCACTCGCCACGAGGTAATCGATCTTATCTTCCCAGCCCAAACGACCGACAATCACATCCGCAATGTCGCGTGAAAAACCGGTATTCAATGCAATTTTGACATGATCCGCACGAAGTGCAGCAAAAGTCTCCTCCACATTCGGCAATGGGGCAATCTCGGTGGTCGTTTGGTAAAAAGCGATCATACCGCTTACGAAATGCGTGTGAATCTTCGCCACCAGCTCCGGGGTGATCTTGGATGGATCAGCCTCGAACACTTCCAGCATCATTTTAATGGCCAGGGGCTTCTCATACCCCATTAGAGGATTCACATCCTCAATGGCGATATCATACCCTTCTGACCGCATGGCTTGCTGAAAAGCGATTCCCACAAAATTTTTGTCACGGACAGTCGTACCCGCCATATCGAAAACAACCAGTTCTATCGACATCTTACACTTATAAAATTGGTGAACTAATACTGAACTCCTAACCCAATGCCACGCCAGCTTGCTGGTTCAAATTTGTTAAGCCAAATTAAACATTCAGGTTGTTTATCAATAAATCTGCTTTTGATTTACAGCTTAAAAATATTGACAAATCAGTGAAGTCACAAATAAAAGTTAACTTATATTTAAATTCATGGACACAAAAGTATCTACCGCTACAAAAGTAGCGCGTAAACTCCTGTTAAAAGTTAAGCTAATGTTAATTAATATTTAACTTGAAGAATCCACAAGAATGGGACTACTGCGCCTCGTTGAAGAAGTAAATGACCAGAAGCAACGCCTCGTCACAATCGCTGCATTTGAGATTATGCAGTTCGTTGGCATCAAAAAACATTGAATCACCCTGGTTAAGGACATATTTGTTCTTCCCGACCGTATATTCCACAGCCCCATCCAGGACATACTTGAATTCAAAAGCATTGGTACGGACCATCGGCCTGCGGGCGTCCTTTTCCAACCTGAGCAGCACGACATCGATATGATTGTCCTTAAACTGCTTGCTGAATATCCGGTGATAGAAAAACCCTTTCGCATTCTCCTTTGTAAATGGCTGATACTCTTCCTTTCTGCGGATGAGCACATTCTCACCGGGTGCGGTGGAAATGATGTCCTTGAAAAACACATTGAGGTCGATATCCAACGCCTTGATCAGCCCGAGCATCACCGGCAACGAGGGGATGGTCCGGCTGTTTTCGATCTGCGACACCAGGCTTTTAGTCACCCCGGCTTCGTCGGCGATTTCCTGAAGGGTGACTCCCTTACCTTTTCTGATTTCCTTTAATTTGTTGCTGATCTGGAAAAGAATGTCTTCCTGCATGTTCTTGACAGTAAAATGGCGGCTACCGTTCGTTTGAATCCAGCTACAAAGTAAATCCTAATTTTGATCCCACAATATAAAATCTCCCGGTTGCGGCTGCCGGGAGATTTAAAATAAATAAGAATACAATGATCAGGAATAGAATGTGTAACGGCGTCAGGCAGGATGCCCTGTCACAGGATAATGACTCAGACCGTCCCTTACCCCTTTCAAAATGTCTTCCATCTTCAGATAGGCGGCCTTTTGTACATTCGGTCCAAAACTTACGCGCGACACGCCCAGGCGCTGAAGTACGTCGAGATCAGGCGCCCCTGCACGTGCAAGAATGTTTACCGGCACCTTCAATGCGGCCACCAGGGTCGAGATCGACTCCTCCTCCCGGACGAAGATAGGATATACCGAATCGGCGCCCGCCTCCACATATGCGCGCCCGCGCTCGATCGCCAGCGCAAGCTTCTGCGATTCCGGGAGATCCGTCGATACCAGAAATACGTCTGTCCTGGCATTGATAAAAAGTCTCGTGTTTTCACGCTCCGCCGTTTTGACGATCAGCTTTATTTGCTCCACCTGCTCCTCAACCGGCACCAGCTCCCGCGAACGAACGTCACTGTCTTCGAAATTGATCCCGGCAACTCCCGCGGCAATCAGGCGGCGGATATTGGCTTTGAATGTCTCACGGTCGGCAGCATAGCCGGTTTCAATATCCACGGTAACCGGTACACTCACCGATTTCACGATTTGAGAGACGATCGTGAGCAGGAATTCAAAGGGAATATGTTCTCCATCCTCGTACCCATGCGCCCGCGCAATGGCTGCACTCGCAGTAGCTACGGCAGGGTAACCCAAATCTTCCAGCATCAATGCACCCGCAGCGTCCCAGATATTGGGAAGTATCAGCATTTGACCGCTATGGTGTAGTTTTTTGAGCAAATCGGCCTTTTCCGACTGTGTGCTCATCCGGATAGGGCGACTATTGAACATGAGCGGGCGATTCGTTAACGGCAACCTGGTCGGTGATCAGAATGCGGTTCCAGGCGCTGATCGCGACCACGCCCATTACCACAGCCTTGGTATACTCTTCCCCCAACAGCTCCACCGCGCGGCTATAAACAGCGTCGCTCACCCCATGATCAGCGATCAGCGTCACCTCCTCGGTAAGCGCCAGAATGGCCTTTTCTTCCTCGCTGTAAATATTTGCCTCACGCCAGGCGCTTAACATATATATGCGTTGCTCGCTCACGCCCAACTCGCGAGCCTGGCGGGCATGCATATCCAGACAAAAGCCGCAGCCGTTGATCTGGGAAGCACGGATCTTGATCAGCTTATAATGCACTTTGTCGAGACCCGTCGAGGAAACGTACTTTTCAAGTTCGCGGACGGCAGCAAATGCCTGCGGCGAGATTTCACTGGTTGGTTTGCGGTGGGACATGATCAATTTTTAATGGGTGAATGGGTCAATGGGTGGATTCGCTCACTCAAAATTAAATCCACCACCGGCTACTTGCGTGATCCATTTTCAAACGTTTTGGATAGTCCAATTACGCGGATTGACAGGACGTACTTCGAAATTAAAAAGTGATTAATTCCATCGTTACAGAAACTTTTGCAGCGACTTCTGTTATTTGAATTTTATAATATTGCAACATGAATCAGACCGAATCTATACAGGAATTTTACCGCCGCATACCACAGGCCAATGCGACCGGTCTTTCGCTCAACAACGCCGGCATCGGACATTTCAATGTTTTTGAAAGAAACTCGTGCTATAAAAAGACGCCGTATAGCCGCCGCGACTTCTACAAAGTGTCCTTTATCATAGGCACCGGCAGGCTGCATTATGCTGACAAATGGATTGAAATTGACCGCCCCGCCCTGCTCTTTTCCAATCCGATGGTGCCCTATTCGTGGGAAGCGGTTTCTGATTCGCAGCTGGGCTGGTTCGCATTGTTCACCGAAACCTTCGTACATCCGGCTGAGCGCAAGGATTTTTTGCAGGATTCTCCGCTGTTCAAAATAGGAGGCAATCCCGTATTTTTCCTCAATGATCAGCAACAGAAAGAATTGGCCGTCATTTTCGGAAAGATGATGATTGAAATCGAGTCGGACTATCCGCATAAGTACGATATGCTGCGGAATTACCTGCACCTGATCATCCATGAGGCCATGAAAATACAGCCGGCCGAAACATTTGAAAGGCAGACCAATGCGTCCAGTCGCATTACCTCACTGTTCATCGAACTGCTCGAACGGCAATTTCCGATCGACACGCCCGAGAACGCATTGAAACTAAGAACTGCCAATGATTACGCTCAAAGCCTTTCCGTTCATGCCAACCACCTGAACCGCTCTGTGAAGGAAGTGACGGGCAAGACCACCACGGAACACATTTCGGCCCGCATTACCCGCGAAGCGCAGGCATTGCTTAACCATACGAACTGGAATGTGTCCGAAATCGCTTACAGTCTGGGCTTTGAATACCCCGCCTATTTCAATATTTTCTTTAAAAAACAGACTGGCCTCACCCCGGGCCACGTGCGCGGCAGGGCTGTGTGATTTTTATAAAGATCTGTTTGAAAATTATAAAATCCCGGAATACCCTTCCCGGTACATTTGTAATGTCAGTTGACAGGATTAATCATCACCCTTGCTTTAATGCCTATGGCTTAAAGCATACAGCCAAAAAAAGACATGCAATACAGAAGCCTTGGAAAAACAGATGAAAAATTATCAGCCATTGGATTAGGCTGCATGGGTATGAGCTTTGCGTACGGCCCAACCGATGATGCCGAAAGCATTGCCACCCTGCACCGCGCACTCGACCTGGGGATCAATTTCTGGGATACTGCCGATATGTATGCCAATGGGGAGAATGAAAAACTGATCGCCAAAGTGCTCGTTCCGAACCGGGACAAGGTATTCATCGCGACAAAATTCGGATTCCGCTATGGTGAGTCCAACCACGCGCCACGCAACTCGGCCGGTGCCTGGTTCGACGGTTCTCCTGCCTGGATGAGAACTGCCGTTGAGGACAGCCTGAAAAGGCTTCAGATCGACACCATCGACCTGTACTATGCCCACCGCGTGGACCCGAATGTGCCCGTAGAAGAAATGGTAGGAGCCATGGCGGAGCTGGTAAAAGAAGGAAAGGTCCGCTACCTCGGCCTGAGCGAAGCTTCGGCCGCATCCATCCGCAAAGCACAGGCAGTGCACCCCATTGCAGCACTGCAAAGCGAATACTCGGTCATTACACGTGATGTGGAAAACGGCATACTCGGCACCGCCCGTGAGCTCGGTATTTCATTGATTCCCTATTCGCCGTTGGCCAGAGGCCTGGTCACCAATACTTTGGACACGCAGGCATTAGCCGAAAGCGACTTCCGCCGGACATTACCAAGGTATCAGCAGGAATTTGCGGATAACAATGCAAAACTGGTACAAGGATTTGCCGATATCGCTGCGGACCATCAATGCACACCCGCCCAGCTCGCACTGGCATGGGTGCTTGCACAAGGCGAAGACATTATCCCGATCCCGGGCACCAAAAAGCGGAAGTACCTGGATGAAAATGCAGGCGCCACTACCGTCAGCCTCTCGGCCGGGACACTTCAAACCATCGATGAGCTGGTGAAACGTTACCCCAATACCGGCGAACGTTACAGCGAAGGCGCTATGAAAATGGTGAACCATTGAGGAGCATCCGTCTTGCCGGCCACCCGCCGGCAAGACGTTGATCAAAATAAAATATTGAAATTCCTCTCATTTATATCAAATAATCAACCAAGTACAAAAAAGTACAGTTTTTAATATTGCATTTTCACGAAATCACAATCAGACGGTTGGTAAATTATTTTATATTTGGTAACAGAATACCTTGTTCCTAAACCAGCCTGACTACCTGATGAACCACTTCCGCCACGTTTCCGATGATGAGCTGACCGCTTTGATGAAGGAAGGAGAGGAAGGTGCATTCGATGAGATCTATCACCGTTACTGGGACAAACTCTACTATACCGCTCACCGCATGGTGAAATCGGCGGCGGTAGCGGAGGAAATTACGCAGGACACCTTCATGCTTTTTTGGATCAAGCGCGGGCAGCTGGAAATTCAGGCATTGAAACCTTACCTGGCGGCCATGCTTCGGTATGAGGTGTACCGGTATCTCGCCAAATCGAAACAGGCTCACGAAATGGAAGAATCGATCCGGCATGAAACCACGCCGTCGGTATCGATGGAACAGGAGATCGAAAATCGGCTGTTACTGGAAATCATCACCAACCTTACCAATCGCCTGCCCGAAAAATGCCGGCTTGTTTTTCAATACAATAAATTACAGGACCGCTCCTTACCCGACATCTGCGAAGAACTACAGATATCCCCCAAAACCGCCGAAGCGCATCTCACAAAAGCATTAAAAATCGTAAGAGCCAGTTTAAGCGCAGTGGTGCAGATGTTGTTGTAGCGGCGGTCGGCGGTCGGCTTTCGGCCATCGGCTGTCGGCTGTCGGCTGTCGGCTGTCGGCTGTCGGCTATCAAACTTTGGCTGCCGACTTTCGGTTCTTTATGTGACGCATGGCTCGACTTATCTGCGCCGGCAATAAAACTGCCTTGATAAACTGCCGAAAGCCGATTGCCGACTGCCGAAGTTTTTCCTCCCCCCACTAAGGGTTATTCTCCTCCAATCTCCTCTATGTGCTGCAAAGGGATAATCCGCTTTGCGATGACACAGGAATACATCAGACTGCTGGCCAGGAAATTCTTCGAGGGAACCGCTTCGGAGGAGGAAAAAAAGATATTGCATGAGTGGTATGACCGGCTCAATGACGATGCCGGAGCACCCGAAACCGTCGTGACGGCTACCCCTGAAAGCTCCCCGGAGATTCGCGACAGAATGCATGCCAATCTCAGAACTTTACAGGAAAGGCAGGATCCGGCCCGGAATTTCGGTTGGGTCCGGCGATTTGCGACCTGGTCATCGGCGGCCGCGGCGGTGATCGTGATCGGTTTTATGCTCTGGACCAATGAACACAAAACCGCATCGCCGGAAGTCCACGTCGTTCAGGCGCCTTTGGGAAAAACCATGAAGGTAAACCTCCCCGACGGTTCGCACATCTGGCTCAATGCGGGCTCGACGCTGAGTTACCCACACGCTTTTGCCGGCAAAACCAGGGAAGTGGTGCTCCGGGAGGGACAGGCTTTCTTCGATATTGTTCACGACACGACCAAACCTTTCGTTGTGCATGCCAAAACACTCGATATTACCGTGCTGGGCACTTCATTTGACGTGAAAGCCTATAAGAACGATCAGAACATCAAGGTTACCGTCAAAACAGGCAAGGTAGGCGTACAAGTCCGCGACAAACCGGATCAGCCTGCATTGATGCTCCTCCCGGCCGAACAGGCGGTTGTCCCCGAAAAAACGGAGCAAATCCATATCAACGATGTCAGCAAACCGGCCATAGCGCCCTGGAAGGACAACCGCATGGTGTTCGAGGATGAGCTGCTGGTGGAAGTGCTCCACGCTTTGGAACGAAAATACAATCAGCACATTGTCGTCGAAAAACCGGGACTTGCTGCCGAAAAAATATCACTTACCCTTGATAACCAGCCCATGGCGGATGTGCTGAAAGTCCTGGGCTTTTCCAAAAACTTCAATTATTCACAATTAAACGACAGTACGATAGTCATCAGATAAGGATCAACGAAAGAAGCGGGCTGGCTTTCCAGGAAGGCTGGTCTGGTGAATACCGGGAACACGGCGAATGTCCCCGGTATCGGATGTCCCCTGCCAGGCAATGCTTGGAACCATGAATGGCGGGTGGACTCGGTTTAACAGCTTAACCATTAAACATCAGACAAATATGGTGAATTATTACCATAAGGGGCTCCCCTTATTCAAAAAATGTATGCGCATTTCTACGCTTATACTGGGTATTAATGTTCTGACAACCGCTCTGCTGATGGCCGGGCCTACGGAGGCCCAGCATATCAGCATGGATGTGAGGCAAAGTCGTGTCAAAACGGTTCTCAGGCAGATTGAACAACAAACCGGTCTCACTTTTGCATTCGACGAAAAGCTCGTGCGTAAAGCACCCGAGATCACCATCTACGCGCTCGGCCTGCCGGTGCCTTCGATCCTCAAAATGATTGAGCAGCAGACCGCCCTGGAATTCAGGCAGGTAGGCAACATGATCGGCATTACGGAGCGTCCCAAAACGGAAATCATGCGGGCGGTATTGCCGGTGTCGCAAGTGCTCGCGAAGCCCGTCAAAGGCAAGGTGACCGATGATAAAGGTGAGGCGCTTCCGTCGGTGGCGATCCGGCTCAAGGGCACCAACGAAGGAACCATGACCGACATAGACGGCAATTACACGATCGACGTGGCCGGCGATGAATCGATCCTGATATTCAGCTTCATCGGCTTTACGGCCCAGGAAGTAATGGTAGGCGCACGGACCACCGTGGATGTGGCACTGAAACCGGATGTTTCCACCCTGACCGAACTTGTGGTTACAGGTTACGGAGCGCAACGCAAGAAGGACCTGATCGGCGCGGTTTCGGTGGTGGATGTGGAGCAATTAAAGCAAACTCCCGATGGACAAGTCGCCAATCAGTTGCAGGGCCGGGCCTCAGGGGTTACCATTCTCAGCTCAGGGCAGCCCGGCGAAACGCCGCAGGTGCGCATACGCGGATTGAACACATTCGGCAATAACTCGCCATTGTATGTGGTGGACGGTGTACCGACAACCTCCATCAGTGACCTCAATACCAACGACATCGCATCGATGCAGGTACTGAAAGACGCTGGTTCGGCTTCGATTTACGGATCGCGTGCGGCAAACGGGGTCATTATCATCACCACCAAAAAGGGTAAGGACAAGGTCAAGATCAATTACAATGCGTGGTTCGGCGTTCAAACACCTCCGGGCGGCAATGTGTGGAACACACTGAACCCTATGGAACAGGGGCAGCTGAAATTCCAGGTGCAGAAAAACTCGGGGCTCACCGTCGGTGACGACCAGTATGGCTTTGGCACTACGCCCGTGATCCCCGACTATATTCTGCCTACCGGTGCCAAAGAGGGCGATCCGGCGACCAATCCGGACCTTTACTATGTGAATCCGAACTACACTTCGGTGGATGATTACAATACATTCAACCAGATCGTGAAAGCCAACAAGACCGGCACCGACTGGTTCCATGAAATCTTCAAGGCGGCTCCATCCACCAGTCACAACATTTCGCTGAGCGGCGGCAGCGACCAGGGTAATTACCTGTTCTCGCTGAATTATTTCAACCAGCAGGGCGCATTGACCAACACCTATCTCAAACGATACACCCTGCGTTCCAACAGCCAGTACAACATCGGCAAACACGTCCGCATTGGCGAGAACCTGGCCTATTCCATCTCGGACAATCCTAAAAGCGCCCTCTCGGACGGCGGTTCGGCCATCGCATTCTCCTTCCGTATGCAGCCCATCGTTCCCGTGCACGACATCATGGGCAACTACGCGGGCAGCCGCGCCTCGGGTATGGGCGACGCCTTCAACCCCGTGGCTATGCGCGACCGGACCCGCTATGACAAAGGGCTGGACAACCGCCTTTTCGGTAATATCTTCGCCGAAGTCGATCTTTTCAAATACTTTACATTCCGCACCAGTATGGGCGGCGAGAACTATTCCGGAAGATGGAACTCGTTTGCATTCCCGTCCTACGAAAACAAGGAGAACAGCAATACCAACACCTATTCGGAAGGTTCCTATTCCGGCTTCAACTGGACCTGGACCAATTTGCTGACTTTCCACAAAACCATGGGAAAACACGACCTGACCGTGGCGGCAGGTACCGAAGCTTACAGCGGGAAGTATTACGAGCTCGGAGGCAGTACGCAAGGCTACTTCTCCTTCGACCCTAATTATATGAACTTGGGCACCGGCTCCGGTACGCGTACCAATTCGAGCAGCCGCTCTGCAGATGCATTGTATTCGCTGCTGGGCCGGCTGGATTACATTTACAACGACAGATACCTCTTCGGTGCGATTATCCGTCGCGACGGTTCATCCAAATTTATCAACGAGCGTTACGGCTTTTTCCCGGCTGTGAGCGCGGGATGGCGGATTTCGCGTGAGGATTTCATGCGTGGCGCAACCTGGATCGACGACCTGAAGCTCCGCGCAAATTACGGGATCATGGGTAACCAGATCAACGTGACTTCCGGCAATGCATTCACGACTTACAGTTCCAACCGTCGTAGTTCGTACTACGACCTCGGCGGTACCAGCGGCTCCGGTGCTTTGGAAGGATTCGAAAAAAGCCAGATCGGAAACCCCAATGCGGTTTGGGAAAAAAACATCAGTACCAACATCGGTATCGACGCCACATTCTTCAAAGGAAGGCTGGATGTAATTGCTGATTATTATATCAAGGAAATCAAGGACCTGCTTTTCAATCCTGCACTGATAGGCACCGCGGGAGGCGGTTCGGTGCCGTTTGTGAATATCGGCCAGATGAAAAACCGGGGTATCGACCTGCAAATCGACGGAAAGTTTGACCTCACACCAGACCTGAAACTGAATACAACGCTGACCTTCACCACCTACAACAACAAGATCAAAAAGGTCACCAACAGCACCAATTATTTCGATCTGGAAGGCCGAGGTTTCGATGGTGCTTCGATCGTCCGCAACCAGGTAGGAAGCTCCATCGGGCAGTTTTTCGGCTATAAAGTAATCGGCTTCTGGAACTCACAGGAAGAAATCGCCACGGCCAACGCAGAGGCGGTGAAACAAACCGGCGACCCCAATGCCGTTTTTCAGGATGGTGCATCGGTGGGCCGTTTCCGGTATGAGAACATCAATGACGACAGTCAGATTACCGCTGCCGACCGTCAGATGCTCGGCAACCCTAACCCCGATTTCAGCTATGGCCTGAACATTGGTTTAAGCTATAAACATTTCGATTTCAGCCTCTTCCTTTACGGGGTGCAGGGCAACCAGCTCTGGAACCAGACCTTATGGTGGAGCGACTTCAATTCCTCCCGTTCGGGTGCGAAGAGCAAAACAGCGCTGTACAATTCCTGGACGCCTGAAAACCACAATGCCAAAGCACCCATTCAGGAAAACGCCAGCTCGTTCAGTACCATCAATGTACCGAATTCTTATTTCGTGGAAGACGGCTCGTACCTGCGGGCAAAGAACCTGCAAATCGGTTACACCTTCCCTGCTCCTTTGATGAAGAAGATCAGGGCACAGCAGTTCCGTGTATACCTGCAGGCAACCAACCTCTTTACGCTCACCGGCTACTCCGGCCTGGATCCGGAAGTGAGCCGGAATGCGAGTGGCAATCCTACCGTTTTCGGCATTGACGAAGGCTCGTACCCCTCGTCGAGACAATACACGGTGGGCCTTAACCTTACTTTTTAACATTCTCAAAGCGACGCGACATGAAGAAGTTCCTCCAATATATGGCCGTTCTTTGCCTGACGGCAGGTTTCATATGCCTGCAAGGATGCCAGGATGATTTTTTAGATAAACCCGTGCAAGGCGCATTGGGCGACGACGTGCTGGCCAATGCCAAAGGTATCGATGGCCTGCTCACGGGCGCATATGCCGCACTCGACGGCCAGGGTGATTTCACCGGCGGCAGCGGGTGGGAATCCCCACCGGACAACTGGGTGTACGGCGCCATTCCGGGCGGAGACGCGCACAAAGGCAGCGACGGTGGTGACCAGACCCCCATCAGCGCCATTGCCACATTCAGCAGCGGTGCCGACAATGGCTTTTTCAACAGTAAATGGAAAGCATTGTACGAAGGGGTTTCCCGCTCCAACACGGTGCTGAAAGTACTGGCATTGCTGGAAGGCATGCCGGACGCGGAAAAAGCAAACATCGAGGGCCAGGCGCGCTTCCTCCGGGCGCATTATTATTTTGAGCTGAAAAAAATGTGGAACATGGTACCGTGGATCGACGAAACGACCACAGATTTTAACCAGCCCAACGACAAGGACATCTGGCCGATGATCGAAGCCGATTTTAAAGCGGCCTATGAAAAGCTGCCCGCTACCCAGTCACTCGTCGGGAGAGCCAATAAATGGGCCGCAGGTGCTTATCTGGCCAAAACCTACCTGTACGAGAAGAAATACACCGACGCAGTCAAGGTTTTCACGGAGGTGATCGGCAGCGGTGTGACTACCAACGGTTTGAAATACGACCTGGTCTCTTTCAAGGACAACTTCGACGCCGCGACCAAGAACAACGCAGAGTCGGTATTCGCGATCCAGATGGTCGCCAATGACGGCACCCTGGACATTACCAACGCCAACCAGGGCGGCATGCTTAACTTCCCGTACGGAACCGGCGCACCTTTCAGCTGCTGCGGCTTTTTTCAACCTACGCAAATGCTCGTCAACATGTACCGCACCGATGCGGGCGGCCTGCCTTTCCTCACGGATTACAACAGCCACAATGTAAAAAACGACATGGGTATTGCCTCCGCAGCGGCATTCACGCCGGATGCCGGGAACCTCGATCCACGGCTTGACTGGACAGTAGGTCGCCGCGGTATTCCCTACCACGACTGGGGCATTTACCCTGGCATGAACTGGGTCCGCGACCAACCCTATGGCGGCCCGTATGCGCCCAAAAAGAACATTCACCGCCAGAAAACGCAGGACCTGTACGCCGACCTGAGCTCCTGGGCACCCGGCAACGCGATCAATGTGCTGGTGATCCGTTTTGCCGATGTGCTGCTTCTGGCCGCAGAAGCCGAGGCTAACGGCGGAAGTCTGGCCAAAGCCGAAGAATATGTCAACCGGGTACGTACGAGAGCGGCGGACAAAACGGGCTGGCTTTACAAGTACATCACCGATTCCAATCCGCTGGGCGGCTTTTCGGCCACACCTGCGGCGAACTACGTGATTAAGCCCTATCCCGCAGGCACACTGGCTGCAAAGGGTAAAGAAGGCGTGCTGAACGCTATTTATTATGAAAGAGGGATCGAGCTGGCGATGGAAGGTCACCGTTTCTTCGATCTCGTGCGTTGGGGAAAAGCCGAAACTACCGTCAATGGCTATTTCGGGTACGAATCCAAAATCACCACCGACCTTGCCGGCGGCAAATACCTGGAAGGTAAAAACAACTACTTCCCGATCCCACAGTACCAGATCGATATGAGTGTTGTCAATGGCGCAGCAATGCTGAAACAAAATCCGGGATACAACTAACACAGCACCTGCCTGCGCCTCATGATAGCAGAGGCGCAGGCACCCCACCCCTCCCAACCCCGGATTTCAATCCGGGGGCACCGGAACACTGGGACGCGGAAACGTCAGGGTGCACCGGGACGCCCGGACACAGTGATGCGAAGACACCAAGGCACCGGAACGCGTCTACACCGCGAACATCCGGGGTGCAGGCAGTGCGAACACCCCACCTACCCCCAACCCCGGATTTCAATCCGGGGGTACTGGGACGCGGGAGCGTCGGGGAGTACCGAAGCGAGAGACCGCTCTCTAGATCACCTTCAGCGCAGGATCATAAAAACTCTTCCAAAGCTCCACTGCTTCCGCAACCGTCTCGGGTGGAGAAGCCAGGTAATCCTTAATTTTGGTCAGATTTTCGGAATGCGCATCCTTGGCGGAGTATTTGATGAGGTTTACGAGCAGGGCGTCGATAGTCGTCGTATCGTTCCCCCAGTTTTTGCTGTATTTGGTATACCATTCTTCATTCAGAAAAACTACTCCCGAATACCTGTAAACGTCTGAGAAACCGAATGCGTCGATGACGATCGGTTCTGTGGGCCATTCAGCATTGAGCTCTTTGTCGCTGTACCGTTCGCGGCCGTCGCCGAGAAGGGCTATAAATCTGTATGTTTTTACCATGGTGACAATGTATTTATGCTCAATATATCGCTGAGGATCTACTGCTACAAATGATTTCCGAAAAATTGTTGCCTTCTCCCGGCCGCGGAATGGGGATGATTACGGGCTGGTGAATGTTTCTTAATTTTACTTCTTGAATCCAGGAAAGCACTACTTATGATCGTAATATCCCAACTCCCTCTGATCCAGAACCCCGGCCAATTTTATGCTGCAGAACATATCCTGCTGGTAGACGTGCTCCTGGTGGGCGACGCTCCCCGGTCCATGCGAGAATACATCAAAGAGGCGCATGGCGGATTTATTTATGATAAAAAAACCTACATCCCCATTACCTTGACCGGCACGCCCGAGAGCCTGCTTGCCAATGCAGGCAAACCCATCGTCTTTAAATTCGATCGGGGCTTTGAAAACCACTATCATTTCGACGGCAACCTGAACAAGGCGATATGGCACAAAAAGCTCTACAACATCTCCGCATTCATCGGCCAGCCATCGGTGCAGTTCGAGCGCGAAGAGGAATTCATCACCGCGCGATACCTGGCAGGTTACCGGGAGTATAGCGAACCGGAAACAGAAGAAAGGCTACTCTCAATACCCTTGCAAAGCCCGGCCATCGGATTACGGGGCATCAGCGGATTCAAACCCGTCAGAAAAGGATCTTAAGTTCAGGCTGCTATCGTTAGGTGGGATAAACCTTGCGTAGAAGGTGCACAACCGGCGAACTAGTCTGTCAAACCGTACTTCGCCCGCAAATCCATGACTTTCCGGATATCGCAACCCCGCACAAAGATCCTGGTACGACGGTCGCCAGGCCCACCATAAGGAATGCTGTCCTTCCAGAAAGTGATATTCCGGATCGCCAGTTCGCGTATTATTACCTCCTCTTCGACCGCATTTCCAGCTATGCCGACCAGGTGACTGGAAGCAAAAGGGTCGCCTTTGATGGCTTGCCAGGCATAAGCGACCGCTTCCGGCTCGGAGTCAAAAGTTTTGAGGATATCTTCCCTTCCGCGTTCTGTATAGTACCATATGAAGTGCTCTTCCACCTGTCGCAGTCCGCAACCTTCATGAACGAACCGGTCACCGATCGCATAATGGTGATCGCTGTAACAATGGTCTTCCAGCCATTGCCTGAGTTCTTCGATCGTTTGCGGAGTGGCCATCCTTAAAGCACCTTTTTCCTGATCGCTTTCCCCCAGAATTCGCCCAGCACGGCTACTCCTTCCACATTGGGATGCAGGTAAAACACTCCCTGCTGGCCATTTTCGGGTTTAAAAAGCTTTATGTGGTGCTTTTTGAAGTATTTGAATGCTTTTGTGTCCCCTTTGAAAACGCGGCCGGGCTCCGTGGTTCTGTATTCCGAAATCATCGCATCCAGCTCGGGAACGTAGGTTTGCAGCCTTTCCAAACCTTCTGCCAGGTACTTCGAGCGGTTGTAGGTATTCGTGCTGTACCAGATCGGATGATGGACGATCACTTTGCTTCCCGGATATCTTTTCAATAAATCAGAAATGATGGTCTGCATATTCTTTTTGTAGTCCTCCTTCGAAACCGGCGAGCCGTTGGGCCCCTGAATGGCGCTATCGTTGGTTCCCAGCTTCATTGAAAACAGCAGTTGATGGTCTTTGCGAAGATAGAGGCTATCCGCAGCCGCCGTCGCCAGCGCAAAATACTTGCCGCTCCCCGGCAGCCAGTCGACAGTGGTGGAGCCGCTTCTGCCTGCATTGGCATACAACACATCTTCAACCCCTTTTTGCGCTTTGAGATAATTCACCGCGTGTGTCGGCGGCGGAAAACCGTTGTCACCGCCTTTCCCCTGGGTGATGCTGTTGCCAATGAAGACAATGCTGAGCCGGGTTTGTGCAGAAAGGCTTTGTGTTAAAAAGCAGAGGGCAGAGAATAGTAGCAGCTTAACCTTCATGGGGCGATCAGAAATTTAAATTTTGTATTGGAATGCAATACTGACGACCGCATTCATCACAATTGAGTAAAATAAAGCATCAACAAAAAGCTCCGAAAGAAAAATACTACCGTCTTTCCACTAAGAAAAACATGTAAAACCTGCCGCCTTTTCTCAGGCATCAGGATACATAAAAAGGGCATGGGGAGAAAATACCGGCCGGAAGTGGCCAATTCTCAGGAGAGAAACCTCCTGACGAGCCAGATGATGACGTTAATGAGGCCACTGAGCAGCAACATGGTGGTGATGGGAAAGTAAAACCGGAAATTTTCTTTCTCAACCCGGATATCGCCGGGCAATCTGCCCAGCCAATGCAGCTTGTCACTCAGGAAGTAGACGGTGATGCCGATCAGCACCACCGCCAGTCCGATTACAATGAGATATTTGCCTGTGGTCTGCGACATTCGCTAGCCTATGTTTCCCAATGCGAGATCGATATGTGCCAGATGGTGCTGTGTATGCCAGACAGACATCGCCAACGCTTGCGCCTGATTGAACCAAAACTTGCGCGGGGCATGGTAATATTGAATCGCCAGTTGCTCCTCGCTCAGCGTGCCTGCCACGTAAGCGTAGCGTGCGTGCGTCCCTTCAAACAACGCCAGTGACGGCGCTACGGGCATATGGAGGGAATCCGGGGTACCGGCCCAGGCATTCATGTCAATCAGCGTAACTTCTTTGTAATCCGGTTCGGTGATTGCCTTTTTCATCCTCAGGTAATGCACAAATTGCAGGTCTGCAACGTGGTGCACGAGCTGCCGGATGTTCCAGCTTCCTTCCCGGTAGGTCTTCGCCAGATCTTCATCCGACAGGTCGGCTACGCGCCGGCGGTATTCGGCTGGAATGGAAGCGATCACATCGATCAGCTGCCCGATTTCTTGCTTTGAATAGGAATCCTGTAAAACGAGCTTGCCAATGGGAAATTTCCGGTCTGTCATCGCTAAGCGCTTTTTGTTCTTTTGGCTTCCATCCATACAGCTCCGGCTATCAGTCCGATGAGCAGCAAAGAGCTCACCAGGTCCACCTTGCTTCCCGTAGCCACCGAAATCGGTTCAAAACGGAACTTGATGGTGTGCTTACCCGCCGGAACACGTAGTGCCCTCAACACATAGTTTGCACGCAGGAGATCAACCGGCTTGTCGTCGATCGTAACTTTCCATTCGTCACGCACATTGTAGTAAATTTCCGAGAACACCGCCAGCCCATCCGCATTCGAGCTCGTCTCGTAAACCAGTTCATTGGGTTTGTAAGAGATCAGGCTGATTTTAGCTGTTGAGTCGGGCTGGATTTTCAAGCCATTCAGTTTCGAAGCGAAACGCTGGTCGATCACGGCCTCCTCTTTCAGGTTCACTGTGTTTAATGCAGCCATTTCCCCATCGGCATCCGGCACTATTTTGTAGGACTTCACAAACCACGCGTGGCCGTATGCCATCGGATTGGGCTGCGCTATTTTATTACCCTGCTGATCCGCCGAAATAAAGTATTTCGCATTCAGCATGTTGATGATCTCGATATTGGGCTTTTCGGTCATGAGCTGATGCTCGAACAGCTCCTGATAGCGACGCAGCTTGGCAGCGTGGTATCCCCCGAGGGACTTATGGAAGTAGGAAGCATCGGCGCTATTGAACGGCCCCTGACGGGACGATTGGTCGAAAACACGGTAATCCGGATCTGTATCACGAAGAATTTGCTCGTCGGCTGGGGAAGGAGTAGTTACTCCCTGTGCCACATAGCTGCTCACAAAGTCTTCGCTGTTCAGGTATCTTTTATCAATTCCGAATAAATCAAAGATAATCAGCACGAGCAATACGCCTGCAAACAGCACGGGTTTGACTTTTTCCTGCACATAAAACCAAACCAGACCGGCAGCGAGGGCTATAAAAATCAGGCTCCTGATGGCATCCGCCTTCATCATGCCCTCGCGGTCCTGCACGATGGCATTAATAATCTGCTGACCGAATGCCTTGTCCTGCATGATCTGCTCTATAAACTGTGCGTCGTTCGCCGACTTGAAGCTGAAAAACAAGCCGGGAAGGAGCGCCATCAGGAGCATCAGTCCACCGGTAATTCCGGCCGAAATCAGGAAAGGTTTCTGGAATTCCTTAGCGGATATCTTCTTTTGAGCGATTGCGGATAATGCGAGTACGCCCACCAGCACCATCAGCAATTGCGCCAGCGAGATGACCATCGTCATTGCCCGGAACTTGTTGAACATCGGGAAGTAATCGAAGAAAAGATAGTTGATCCCGGCAAAACTTTTACCCAATGCCCAAATCACATAGAGCACAATCACGCCCGTCGCCCAATGCTTTAAAGGGTTTTTCACAATGAACAACCCTAGCACGAACAGAAAGAACACAATAGCTCCGATGTAATTAGGACCGCCCATAATGGGCTGGCCACCCCAGTAAAGCGGCCATTGCTGGCTTATTGCAGTAGCAGGATCGACGCCCCGCCCGGTGAGCAGCTTGTACGTCTCCGATGTATTCGGCAAAGGGCCTATGGAAGTACCGCCGTATGCATTGGGGATAACCAACGTCAGCAACTCTCCCACCCCGTAACTGTATGTAAATGCATATTCCTTATCCAATCCGCTGCCTTTTTTTGCGGTTGCCTGATTGGCACCGGCGGTTAGTTCAGACTTCCCGCGTATGGTCTCTTTGGTATAATCATACGCATTCCAGAGCCTGGTGGTGTGCGTACCAACCGCGAGCACCGCCGAGAGTGCAAGTCCCCCCAGAATGAATGTAAGCTCTTTAACCTTGCCATTCCTGAAATAGGCAATGCTCTCCATCACAACCAGAATCACCACGCCGATACCGAGGTAGTAAGTGATCTGGACGTGGTTGCCATACAATTCCAGTGAGAGGAACAGTCCGGTGAGTGCCGATCCAGCCAGCCAGTTCTTGCGGAAGGCCAGGATCACACCCGCCAGCACGCCGGGTGCATACATGATCGCAATTACCTGCGAAACATGCCCTGCTTCCAGGTTTATTACGTTGAAACACGAAAATGAAAAAGCCACCGCTCCGATCGCCGCAAGCCACCCTCCGGCGCCCAGGACGATAAAAAGGATGTAGGCACTGACTAACCCGATCAGAAAGTAATTGGCTGGTGCCGGCAGAATTCTGTTGATCCCCTGACCGATTTTGGTGGAAACGCTCGTCGGATAGTCCGCAGCCACCAGGTAAGCTGGCATCCCTCCGAACATTCCGTTGGTCCATGCCGACCATTCCCCGGTTTGCTTGTGGTAATCGAGTACCTCCCGCGCAGCACCTTTGGCCTGGATCTCATCCTGAGCACTGAGTTTTTTACCCTGCAACACAGGTGAAACGTACGCGATGGACAAGATCACAAAACCGATGACGGCCACCAGGTGAGGCCAGATGCGCGGCCAGGAAAACAGATTTTTCATTTTAATAATATTAAGCTACGGGTTGGTTTCAGGCTGAGACGGTATCGTAAACGATCCGCCACAAATATGACTTTTCAAACAGTAATAGTAGCAACAGGCGCCGGTCAAGGGATATTAAATTTCTATTAACCGGCGCAAATATATGAGTATTGGTATATGTTTGAGATGTAAAAAATGATTCTTGTTCGCGCATTTTTTTAACATAATTAAGAATCAAGGCATCTATTTTAAGAAAATACCGGATAAATTTGCGGAAATTGTGCCTTTAAGGTTCAACTGGTGCTGTACATAGAAAGATTAGAAGTAACCCGAAATTATTAAATGAAAAGAATTGGAGTATTTACCTCAGGAGGAGATGCCCCGGGTATGAACGCCTGCATCCGGGCGGTAGTACGCGGAGCATGCTATCACGGTATTGAAGTTTTTGGAATCAGAAGAGGATATAGCGGAATGATCGCCGGGGATGTCTACAAGATGGAGTCCCATTCGGTTAGCAATATAGTACAACGGGGAGGTACGATCCTCAAATCGGCAAGAAGCAAAGAGTTCATGACACCCGAAGGCCGCAGGAAAGCACACGATAACCTGCAAGCGCTGGGAATCGAGGGGCTGATCGCCATCGGTGGTAACGGTACTTTCACCGGAGCTATGATTTTCGGCAACGAATACGGTATCCCCACAGTGGGAGCTCCCGGAACGATCGATAACGACCTGTACGGAACAGACTATACCATTGGCTTCGATACCGCGGTGAACACGGCATTGGACGCCATCGACCGTATCCGCGACACCGCCAGCTCACACGACCGGATCTTCTTCATCGAAGTAATGGGGCGTGACTCCGGCTATATCGCTATCCAGTCGGGTATCGCAGGTGGTGCGGAACTTGTGATGGTCCCGGAAGTACTTACGCCGATCTCCCAGGTCGTCGAAACACTCAAGCAGGGATGGAGCCGCTCCAAATCATCTTCCATTATCATCGTGGCCGAAGGCGACGAGGAAGGAAGCGCACAGGAAGTGGCTGATAAGATCAAAGTTCAGGTAGACGAAAATGCGGATATCCGGGTAACTACGCTGGGGCACACCCAACGCGGAGGGACGCCGTCAGCCTATGACCGTATTCTGGCGAGTCGTTTGGGATTGGGCGCACTGGAAGGTCTCATCGCCGGACAGAAGAACGTTATGGCAGGGATCATCAACAACGAACTGGTGTACACACCGTTCGAAGATACGATCCGCTTGCCAAAGCCTATCAATGAAGACCTGCTGAGAATGGTAAAGATCCTGAGCGTTTAATGCGCCAGGTTGCCACTCAGCAGTAACCCATGATTTTGTAAATCACGAATCCGACCACCTCGTGCCATAGCACATTGCAATCAGCAAGAACTGCTGGTTCAGGGACGATTTCGCGAATACCTAATTGACTATATCCTCCGTAAAAGTCGGCCGGGAAGGGCATTGTTTTGATACCCGCTTTTTCAAAACACCCGACCGACCGGCGCATGTGGAATGCGGAAGTAATCAGGATGTACCGTCCCGAGGGGAACATTTTGTTGAGTATCCGTGCGGAGTAAAGCGCATTTTCGCGTGTGTTCTTCGCATTTTCTTCGAAGACGATATCGCGACCCGGGACTCCCCATTCCGTCAGTAGCAATGCAGCTCTTTTGGTTTCCCCTCTCCCGTCGGCCATTACTTCGTTGCTGCTCTTGCCGGTGATCAGGATCTTTTTGATTTTTCCGCTTTTATAAAGCTCGAAAGTCTGTAAAACACGGTCCCCGTGATGGCCCATTGCTATATGGTCCTGCCCCGGCATATCGGTATAGATCAAACCGCCCGAGAGCAGTATCCCTACATCGTATGTTCCTTGGATGTCGTTCAGATTGACCAGAGGCGCCTCGTACCAGTTCATGGCCTTTCTGACCAGGAAGGTGTTCGACATCGCAAACAACAGAACAATCGCCAGGCCCACGATCCGTTTTCGTTTCTTTGCATTCCTGGTCGTGAATGCATACAGGAGCAATATGAAAATGATGCTCAGGGGCATGACCAGGAAATCGATGGCTTTGGAGAGAAAAAAAAACATTTGGATAAGAACTCGACAAAAGTTGTCGTTTTGAAGTTAATTTTACAATGATCCGGATTTGAAATAATCCAATAAACAGCTCAAAAGCAAACTTTCCATATCCTGATGACAGTTTATACCCGCGCTTCGGTTTTCACATTGCTGCTCCTTCTGACTTTTTTCTGCAACGCTTTTTCACAAGGCTATCGTATCGAGGCGACGGTGAAGGGCATGCGGGACTCTTCCTTTGTCATCGGGCATTACAATCGTAATGCCACTCAGTTTGTTCCCAAGGACACTGCCAAAGCAGACGCGAATGGCAAAATCGTCTTCGAAGGTCAGACAGCCCTTCCGGGAGGCTTATACGTAATCCTTTTTCCCGGTAACCAGAAAATGATCGAGCTCATCTATTCCGGCAAGGAGACCAGCTTCGCCATTGAAGTGGACACGACGGACATGATCGGTTCCATGAAAGTAACCGGTTCCAAGGAGAACGAGCTTTTCAACAACTATCGAAAAGAACTAAACAACGGCAGCAGGGAAATGGAGGCGCTGAGCAAACAAGCGACTCCGGAAGCACGCGCCCGGCTGAAAACGATTCAGGACGGCTTCGGAACCTACCGCAAAAGGTTATTGACCGAAAATGCCGACAGCTTCACCGCAAAGCTGCTGAAAATGTCGGCGGACCCCGAAATACCTGCCGCACCCAAGCTAGCCAACGGCAAAACCGACTCAACCTGGGTTTTCAACTATTATAAGGCACATTACTGGGATGCATTCGATTTTTCGGATCCCCGGATCGTGAACACGCCATTTCTGGAACCCAAGCTGGAACGCTATTTCAAAAACCTGGTCGTACAGGTGCCTGATTCGATCATCAAAGATGCTGATATGATTGTGAAGAAGGTTTCGGTCAACAAGGACCTCAAAGCCTGGACTGTTTTTTACATCACCAACCAGTACGAAAACCCCAAGACGGTGGGAACAGAGGCCGTTTGGGTACATATGGCCAACAAATATTATCTGTCGGGCGAAATGGGTGTTGCCGAGGATACCAAAAAGCGCATTGCCGAAAAGGTAGCTACATTAAAAGACCTCCTGGTCAATAAAACTTTCCCTGCACTGACGTTAACTGACCTCACGGGCAAGAAAGTGAGCGTTCAGACTATTCAGGCCAATTATACCGTACTGTTTTTCTTCGCCCCCAGCTGCGGGCATTGCAAGGAAGCTTCCCCGGTGTTGCGGGCATTCTACGATAAGAATAAAGCGAACGGAATCAAGGTAATGGCTATTTCGACGGAGCATAACGCCGAAGAATGGAAATCATTCGTCAAAACATACCACCTGGATGAATTGATCAACGGGTTCGACGCGCTTCAGCAGATCGACTTCAACAGGAAGTTCGACGTCGTAACGACCCCGACGGTTTACATCCTCGACAAAAACAAAAAGATCATTGCCCGCAAAATGCCCGTGGAGCAGATCGAGGACTTCCTGAACTACTACCAAAACAAAATGGCCAGAAAACTCTGACCATTTCGTTTACAGGAATGTCACGCAGATGGGCGTTTTCACACCAATGCTTTCGTGCTTGAATGTGAATTTGCCCGTTGTGGCGTCCACGTCATATACCACCAGGTTATCCGACGACTGGTTGGCCACAATCAGGAACTTACCGGTAGGATCGATATTGAAGTCCCGAGGTGTGGCGATAGACTTGGTTTGCTGGTCAACCATTTCCAATTCCCCATTGCCCAGTATCCTGAATGCGCTGATCGAATTGTGGCCCCGGTTGGAAACATAAACGAACTTCCCGTTCGGGTGCAAATGGATCGCGGCGCTCGTATTGGCCGGCCCTGAATAATCGGCAGGAATTGTGGGATACGTTTTAATGGCCGTGATCACGCCCTTTTTCCCTATGTTACAGGCGGTCACTGTCGCATCCAGTTCGTTGAGCAGAAACAACTTTTTTCCGGAAGGATGAATGATCAAATGGCGGGGGCCCGCGCCAGCCTTTCCCGAGAAAAACGGCTGCGCTTCGTTCGGTGCCAGTTTCCCCGAATTGACGTCTACCGTGTAATTCATGATCTTGTCACTTCCCAGGTCCGTCACATACACATATCTGCCGTCCGGGCTGGCTGTCGCGAAGTGCGCATGCGCTTTGTCCTGCCGTTTCGCATTCGGCCCCGTTCCGGTATATTGCTCTTTATACACCGGCGCGCTCAGCTTCCCGTCGGTACCGATATTGTAAGCCGAAAAACTTCCGCCGCCATAGTTGGAAACAAAAGCCATTTTTCCCGTGGAATGCACTGAAACGTGGCAAGGTCCGGTACCTTCCGAGGGTTCGCTGTTCAGATAGGCCAGCTTCCGGTCCGCACCGATGGCAAAGGCAGACACCTTATTGTCGGAAGAGATCGCGTAGAGGTTCTTTTTATTGGGTGAAATCGCCAGATAGCCCGGCGCGAGGCATTTATTGATGGTGTCGACCAGGGTGATCTGGCCGGACGACAGATTAAGCTCACACCGTGTGATGGAAGAATTGGCCCCCTTATCCTGTGTGCCAACATAGAACGTAATGGTTCTGTCCTGAGAAGAAAAAGCCAGTAATCCGGCCGAAAGCAGCATGATGGAAACGATCAGTTTTCTCATATGTCATGTTTTAAATGAATCCTGTCAATGCAAGGGAAAGGTCGGCAAAAGGCTTTTTTAATGTTAATTTGCCAGATAAGTATTGCTAATATTAAACTGAGAGTCATATGGACACGATTACCTGGCAGGATTTTGAGCAAGTTGATCTGAGGGCCGGAACGATCATTCAGGTTGACGATTTTCCGAAAGCGAGGAAACCTGCATTCAAGTTGCGCATTGACCTGGGGCCTGAAATCGGTATCAAAGCTAGCTCCGCACAGATTACCGCCCGCTACACCAAGGAGCAGCTGCTCGGTAAGCAGGTCCTTTGCGTCGTCAACTTTCCGCCGAAACAAATCGCCGATTTCCGGTCCGAGGTCCTTACCACCGGCTTCGTTCTCGCCAATGGGGAAGTGATCCTGACCAGCCCCGACTTCCCCGTCCCGAATGGCACGCGCCTGGCCTGACATGCCGCTTCCCTAAATCTTGCAAACCACAGCCAGAATTGTGTAACGACTCCGCGAGCGCCGGATTTTATCTTTGTATACCAATTCTGAAAGACTAATGGAAACGACAACAGATATAAAAAAAGTAACGCTACCAGTGACCGGCATGTCTTGTGCCGCCTGCGCTGTAAGCGTCGAATCGATGCTGAGCCATACGAAAGGAGTGATCAATGCGGGGGTGAACTATGCCAATCAATCGGTCTCCGTCGCATATGATCCCGACCTGGTGGATCTGCCCGGCATGGACCAGGTGCTGCAAAGCATCGGTTACGGACTGATCATCGAAGACGATGAGGACGAAGCCATAGCTGAACAGGAGAAAATACAGCAGGAACGCTATCGAAAGCTCAAAAACAATGCCATTTACACCGGCATTCTGACAGCGCCCATTGTGGCCCTGGGTATGTTCTTCATGGATTGGCCTAATGCCAATTATATCATGTTCGCGCTCACGATTCCGGTCCTGCTGGTATTCGGAAAGGATTTCTTCGTCAACGCATGGAAGCAGGCCAGCCACCGCAAAGCCAATATGGACACGCTCGTGGCATTAAGTACCGGCGTGGCATTCCTTTTCAGTACTTTCAATACATTCTACCCGGAATTCTGGCATGAACGTGGTCTACATCCACATGTCTATTTCGAAGCCGCGGCGGTGATAATATTTTTCATTCTGTTGGGTAAACTGATGGAAGAACGCGCCAAATCGAACACTTCGGATGCATTAAAAAAGCTGATTGGTCTCCAACCCAAGACGGTACGCGTGTACCGCGACGGGGCCGAAATGGAGATTGGCGTGAAAGACGTACTCTTGGGTGATGAAATCGTGATCCGCGCCGGTGAAAAAATTCCGGTCGACGGCAAAGTACTGAGCGGCAATTCGTATGTCGACGAAAGCCTGATGACCGGCGAACCGCTTCCTGCCGAGAAGAAGACAGGCGACGCTGTTTTTGCAGGAACGATCAATCAGACCGGTAGTTTCACCTTCTCGGCCGAAAAAATCGGAAAGCAAACCGTGCTGGCCCAGATCATCAAAACCGTGCAGGCTGCTCAGGGCAGCAAAGCGCCTGTTCAGCGACTAGTTGACCGTATTGCAGGCATATTCGTTCCGATCGTGATCGGTATTGCCCTACTCACATTTGCAGCATGGATGGTTTTGGGAACCGAAAATGCCCTGACACATGCCATGCTGGCAGCCGTTTCGGTACTGGTGATCGCGTGCCCCTGCGCACTCGGCCTCGCGACGCCCACGGCTATGATGGTCGGGGTCGGTAAAGGCGCGGAAAACAATATCCTGATCCGCGATGCAGAAAGCCTCGAAAAAGCTTACAAGGTCGATGCGGTGATTCTTGACAAAACCGGTACCCTCACCGAAGGTCGCCCCAAAGTGACCGACTGGCAGTGGATCGGCTCCCTGGAAAACCAACCGGCGCACCTGGCGGCAGTCAAAGCGCTCGAATCCCGATCCGAACATCCGCTCGCACAGGCCATTGTCGATTTTATTGAAGATGGAGCAAAAGCCCATGTGACCGATTTTCAGTCCCACACTGGCAATGGCGTCCAGGGTACCGTCAACGGCAGCCGATATCTGATCGGAACATTCAGGTTCCTTGAAAAGGAAGGCATTGTACTCGATGCCGCGTTACAGGCCGAATATCAAGTGCTCACCGCACAAGCCAAAACGGTAATCGGTATAGCGATCGACGGTCGGCACGCCGGACTTGCGGCCATCGCCGATCAATTGAAAGCGACCTCACGGGAGGCCGTTGCAAAGCTGCATGCACAGGGAATTGAAGTACATATGCTGACCGGTGATAATGCCCAAACGGCTGCCGCAGTGGCCCGGCAGGTCGGAATCGACAGTTATCAGGCGGAAGTAAAACCCGACGATAAAATGCAGTTCGTAAAAAAATTACAGGAAGCGGGCAAGACGGTTGCGATGGTAGGCGACGGCATCAACGACTCACAAGCCCTTGCGCAGGCGGATGTGAGTGTTGCAATGGGTAAAGGTTCGGATATTGCCATGGACGTCGCCAAAATGACGCTCATTACCTCCGACCTCCTGGCATTGCCCAAGGCATTGAAGTTGTCGCACAAAACCGTGGTAACGATCAAGCAAAATCTGTTTTGGGCATTTATTTATAATGTGATCGGCATTCCGGTCGCCGCCGGGATCCTCTATCCCTTCAACGGTTTCCTGCTGGATCCGATGATCGCGGGCGGCGCGATGGCGCTGAGCTCGGTTTCGGTGGTAATGAATAGTTTGAGGTTGAAAAGCGCTCGGTTATAATCCGTATGTGGTAAGTTTTAATTGTTCTGATTGATAAGGCTTACCACTACTTTTACCATCATTTCTTTTTCCGTCGGACTGCTTTCGGCGATCATTAATGTAAGCGCTACCAGAGCGTTGTCCGCGATACGTTTCGAACCGTCCGGCCTGTAAAGGATTTTATTTCTTTCCAGGAACCACACAAAAATCAACGCGGCTATTCGCTTGTTTCCATCACTGAACGAATGGTTCTTGACTATGAAATACAGCAAATGGGCCGCCTTCTCTTCAATGCTTGGATAAAGTTCTATCCCATCGAAAGTCTGGTAAATGGTACTAATCGACCCTTTGAAAGAGTCGTCCTTTTCATTGCCGAAAAGATGATGGTTCCCAAACTTGCTCCTTAAACCACGGATAGCCGAAATCGCCTCGTCGTAGGTGATGACGAAGATCTGCCGTTCCGAAACATCCTCCATTGCAAGAGCCTGGTGATCATATTTATCCAGAATATCCAGCGCGTATGCAAAATTGGTAACGACCTGGATCAATCCCGTCGCCTCTCCCGCTGTCAATTCTTTGGATTGTATCACATTCGCAAGCAGGCCAACCGTCTTTCTCAGATTTTCCAGCTGGTCGAGTTTTACCTTCTCCTGCACCGCGAAACCCTTGATCAAAAAGTCTTTCAAAATCCTGTTGGCCCATATCCTGAATTGAGTGCCTTGCCTGGATTTGACGCGGTAGCCGACAGAGATGATTGTGTCCAAGCTATAAACCGAAACAGGTTTATCAGAGAAAGCAATGTGCATAAAATGCACATTGCTTTCTCTTTCCAATTCTTTTTCCTTGAATATATTAGAAATGTGTTTTGTAATGACTGACCTCTCCTTCCCGAACAACTCTGCCATTTGCGCTTGTGTGAGCCAAACGGTTTCATTCCGAAGCCGGACCTCAAGAGACGTTTTTCCGTCTTCTGTTTCATAAAGAATGATCTCGCCCTGCTTTTCTATTTCTCCGAATTCCATAAAAAGTTGATGTCTAAGTGATTTATCCAATTTAATATCAATGCACTGATATTAAATACGTCCAATGTCCCAAATGGTAACACGATGAACACAACTTTTTAAGCTAATATCTCAAACCAAAAACTCTGTAACGCATTCCCACAATTCTGTAACATTCTTCCGCCCGTCGCTGCCGATATTTGTAAAACAATTAATCACGAAGTAAATGGGGCGTTGCCCCGACCATTAACAACCATGGAAACCTTGCAATTCAAAACCAATATCAAATGCGGCGGATGTGTCGCCGGCGTTACACCTTTCCTCAATGGTGACGAAAATGTTCAAAACTGGACCGTCGATCTCGAAAGTGCCGACCGCGTACTGAAAGTAGAAACGACCCATTCTCCGGAAGAAATCAGTCAGTTGATTAAAAAGGCCGGATATGTAGCCGAAGAAATCGCCTGATAATTAGTATTTTTGGCCCGGAGTTCAGGTTTCGGGCCAAATTAAATAGCCCCAAGTCTACCGCCGACAGCAACGCAATGAAAAACAAACTGCACCGATCGATCACCATCCTGATGGCATTCCTGGTTCTGCTGAGCAGCACCGGTTTCGCTATTACGGAGCGCTTGTGCACGATGATGGACAGCAAGTCGGCGCAGTTCGCGAGCAATTCCAAAGAAAGTTCCTGTAAACCAAAAGTCGTTTCTTCCTGCTGTGCCAAAAGTGCGGAGTTGAAAATGGCCAAAGGCACTTTTCTAAAAAAAACCGACTGCTGCCGGGAAAGCCAGCAATTCAAGAAACTTGAAATTGTTTCCCTGGATTCACACCTGGTTGCCAAACTGCTCAAATCGGCAGCGACCGGCGTCGTATGGGAAGTAACCCGCTTCCGTTTTATCCAGGCCGAATGGGTAATCCATGCCCCCCGGCTCTCTCCCGACCTATCCTTCTCTTCCCGTCTTCATGGGAGAAGTATGCTCGCATTTATCCAGTCCTTCCTGATTTGATCATTGAATAACAGCCATTTAATGTAAATCTACGCCCAACAGCGTCGGATTTGACAAAGAATCTCTTATTCCAATGAATCCATGCAATCATGAACAAACACCTGCTGGGAGGGCTGCTTTTACTGATTACCTCCTCCATTTACGCACAGCGTATAACCGGCTCAGTGAATGAGCAAGATGCTCAAACCAAAAGCCTGAAACCCATCATCGGAGCCAATGTGTATTGGTCCGGAACAACCCAGGCCACTGCTACGGACCTGAATGGAAAATTCAGCATTCCGCGATCTGCCCAATCGGCAATGCTGGTGGTCAGCTTTGTCGGGTTCCGAAACGATACCATCAAAATAGGGCAGGAAAGCGAACTGCAGGTAGTTCTGCAAAGCGATCAGACGCTGGATGAAGTGGTGGTACGTGCCGGCAATACATCCATTGACCGTCTTTCTCCGCATCAAACCGAAATCATCACAACACGTGCACTCGCCAAAGCAGCCTGCTGCAACCTTTCCGAAAGTTTCGAAACGAATGCATCGGTATCGGTTTCATATGCCGACGCAGTAACGGGCTCCAAACAGATCCAGATGCTCGGCCTGAACGGCACCTACATTCAAACCAATGTGGAAAACATCCCGTCCATACGCGGACTTGCATCTACTTTCGGACTTAATTTCGTGCCGGGCACCTGGATCCAGTCGATCGATGTCGGTAAAGGAGCGGGTTCCGTCGTGAATGGGTATGAATCCATGACGGGCCAGATCAACGTGGAGCTGCAAAAGCCGGATACGGACGAAAAACTGTACCTGAACACCTATGTGAATAACTTCGGTCGCGCCGAGGTGAATCTGAACCTTGCCCATAAGCTGACCGAAAAGTGGAGCACCGGACTGCTCACGCATGGCAGCACGCTCCGCAACCGCGTCGACAAAAACGGTGATGGCTTTCTCGATCTGCCGCTGTACACGCAGTACAATGCAATTAACCGATGGAAATACCAGGGAACCAAGATGATGGCCCAGTTTGGTGTGAAAGCGCTCTACGAGGATCGACTTGGCGGACAAAAAGGTTTTGAGCGGGAAATGAAGGGAACCGCACAGGCTTACGGGTTTGGTGCACGGGTAAACCGTTACGAGTTTTTCTCAAAGATTGCGCGCCTGTTTCCCGAACAGCCCTACAAAGGACTTGGCCTGATCGTCAATGCTTCCTTACACGACTCCAAATCCTATTTTGGCCTGAATAATTACGACGGCCGGCAAAAAACGCTCTACGGAAACCTCATTTACCAGTCCATTATCGGGAATACGAATCATTCCTATAAAACCGGGGTCAGCTATCTGCTCGATGACTATGATGAACTTTATAAAGACATCAGCCTGAAAAGAAACGAGTCAGTACCGGGCGCATTCTTCGAATATACTTACAACCATCTCGACAAATTTGTGATGGTGGCCGGTGGACGCGTCGATTTTCATAACCTGTATGGTACACAATGGACGCCACGCCTGCATTTGAAGTACAATCTGACCGATCAGACCACACTTCGGGCTTCGGCAGGACGAGGCTTCCGGGTATCAAACCCGCTGGCCGAGTACTATGGTAACCTGGTGAGCTCCCGGGCCGTGATCTTCCGCGAAAGTATCCGCCCGGAAGTGTCCTGGAACTATGGAGCCAGCCTGACCCAGGAATTCAAAATCGGGGAAATGAATGGTAACTTTATCATGGATTTTTACCGCACCGATTTTGAAAACCAGTTGGTAGCAGACATGGAAGATCCGCGGTACATACGTTTCTACAACCTCGAAGGCAAGGCTTATGCCAACAGCTTCCAGGCAGAAGCGAATTTGACACCCATCAAACGCTTTGAGCTCAAACTCGCTTATCGCCTCTTTGATGTGAAACAAACCATCCGGAATGTGTACGATGCCAATACGCTGCAACCCAGGATGATGGTCAGCCGCGACCGGGTGCTGTTCAATGCGGGCTATGCCTTGCCTTATGACAAATGGAAGTTTGACGCTACGGTACAATGGAATGGCAAACGGCGGATTCCTTACATGGGTCACGTTCCCGACCACCACGTTCCGACCGACCTGACAGCGACCATGTCTCCCTCATTCTATAACCTGAATGCCCAGATCACGCGAACATTTCCCAAATGGGACATCTATCTGGGTGGCGAAAATCTCGCTAATTTCCGTCAGAAAGACCCGATTATGGGAGCCTCGGAACCTTTCGGGCAGCATTTCGATGCGGGAATGGCCTGGGGGCCGGTCGTAGGACGAATGATTTATGCCGGAATGCGTTATAAGATTGTTCGGTAGAGGAAAAAAGAAGGAAAGGGAGAAAGACATTGACAGCTTTATATTATGAAATTATATATTAAAAATATGGTCTGTGACCGCTGCAAGCGGGTAGTTCGGGAAGAACTGAACCGGCTTGGAATTGACCTCAACTTCATAGAGCTCGGTGAGGTCGAAACGGTGGCAGAGGTAGACGGCGATCAACTGAAAGAGGTAAAAACAGTACTGGAAGCCAATGGTTTTGAGCTGCTCGATGATCGCCGGCTTGCATTGGTAGAGCATATCAAAACGCTGGTGATCGACGAGGTACAAAACCTGAAAGGCAACAAACCCACGCAGATGAATTTTTCGGACTATCTCTCGGAAAAGATCGGATATGAGTACTCCTATCTGAGCAACCTGTTCTCCTCCGAAACCGGGCAAACCATCGAGCAGTATATTATTGCCCAAAAGGTGGAGAAGGTAAAAGAATGGCTATCATATAATGAGCTCACATTGAGCGAAATAGCCTGGCGACTTTCTTACAGCAGCACGGCGCATCTCAGTAATCAGTTCAAAAAAGTGACCGGCATGACGCCGGGTGAGTTCAAGAAAAGTACTTTACAAAGAACCGCACTGGATCAGGTAGGCCAGTGACCCACATCAATAACCTATTTTTCAAGTATTAATTCAAAACTTCAACTGTATGAAACAAGTCATTTTTGCATCACTGGTATTTCTTTTCACCGCTTGTGCAGGGAACAGCGAAAAGTCAGAAAAGACGGCTTCGGATACTGAGACACAAGCGGCGAGCGAAAAAAAATATGCCTGCCCGATGAAATGCGAAGGCGAAAAGACCTACGCCGAGGCAGGCAAATGCCCGGTTTGTAAAATGGATCTGCAGGAAGTAGCGATGGCCGAAACCGATTCGAGCACCCATCAGCATTAATCATTTCAAAACTTTAAGAAAATATGAAAACGACCATTCTCAGCATTCTGACTGCCCTGGTTCTGGGCCTGAACGTCGCTATCGCCGACGGGCAAAAGGAGGTAAAAATCAAGACCTCAGCCATTTGTGAAATGTGCAAGGCGCGTATTGAGCGTAACCTGGGCCTCTCCAAGGGAGTGAAAGAGTCGAACCTCGACTTAGGCAACAAGGTTGTAACGGTGAAATACAATCCGAATAAAACTACTCCGGAGGCTATCAAAGCCACCATTATCAACACCGGGTACGACGCCGATGAGCTGCCCGCCAACCAGAAATCGCACGACAAACTGCCAAGCTGCTGCCGGAAAACTGCCGCAGCGCATTGATCACGAAACTACTTCATCATGCTTCTCAACAAACTGATCCTGATGACAGCCGCCGGAATGGGGGCTGTCATATCCCCCGCATTTGCGCAGCACGAACACCGCCACGAGCCAGCCAAAGACACCGTTAGCCACGAAATGCACGACATGAAAAGTATGGATCATGAGCAAATGGACCATACTCAAATGCAGCATGGTGCCTCGCATATGACGCATGGCTTTTCATTGAGTCTGCCGATGACCCGCAATGGCTCGGGCACAGGGTGGCAGCCCGACGCCACGCCCATGTACGCCTACATGAAGCATGGCAGCAAATGGAACTACATGCTGCACGGAAGCATTTACCTGCGTTACACCGCACAAAATTTCAACAACGACGGTAAAAGAGGCTCCGATTCCAAGTTCAGCGCGCCTAACTGGTTCATGGGAATGGCCCAGCGCCAAGTAGGCAAAAACGGCTTGCTTAACCTTCGGGCCATGGTTTCCCTCGATCGCATCGTCGATGGGGGTGCAGGTTACCCGCTGCTTTTTCAATCCGGCGAAAGCTGGAAAGGCCAGCCGCTTATCGACCGCCAGCATCCGCACGACCTCATTTCGGAGCTTTCAGTAGGTTACACACAGCGGATCAATGACAAGGTCGATTTGACCATTTACGCGGGTTACCCCGGCGAGCCGGCGCTTGGCCCTACGGCGTTCATGCACCGGATGTCGGCATTCAACAATCCCGATGCCGTGCTCGGCCACCATTGGCAGGATGCCACACACATTACATTCGGCGTGGTGACGGCAGGTATCCGATATGGTAAATTCAAACTGGAAGGATCTTCGTTCACCGGCCGCGAACCGGACGAGAACCGCTTCGATTTCGACAAGCCACGCTTCAATTCATACAGTTACCGGTTGTTGTTCAATCCTTCTGCCAACTGGGCATTACAGGCTTCGAGAGGTTTAATCAAAAGCCCGGAACCAAGGGAGCCGGATGAAGATGTCAACCGTACGACCGCTTCCGTACAGCATTCGGGTAGTCTGGGTGGAAAAAACAAATGGATTTCGTCGACACTCGTATGGGGATTGAATGATGCGGGCGAGCACCACAAGGAACATTCTGTGCTGGCCGAATCAAATCTGCAACTCGACAAATGGGCCATTTACGGCCGCTATGAATGGGTTCAGAAAAGCGGCGGTGAGCTGGGACTGATAGCCTATGATTACGATCCCCTCCTGAACCGGCTTCCTGTTTCCATGTTTTCACTCGGCTTGAACCGGCAGATCGCCGCTTTCAGTAACACACTCCTACAAGCCGGAGCGCAGATCAGCCTTTACAAACCGGACCGCCTGCTGGAAAGCATTTATGGTAAAACACCGCTTTCCGGGCAGGTGTACCTGCGCATTACCCCCGCGCTCATGCGTATGTGAGCGGGCTTTTTTAGTAGTTTTGCGTTTTAATATAAACCAAAATATTGCCGTGGCCTGGTACCATACCTATTTCAAAGGACTCCCGCAGCGTGCCTGGAAACTGCACCAGGATGAAGAATATACTGATTATGAAGTCGATTTCCTGCGGGATGTGCTTGAAATAAATGGTGACAGCCAGGTGTTGGACATGCTCGCCGGCTACGGACGGCACGCATTACCGCTCGCGGAGCAGGGCGTTGCCATGACCTGTATCGACATTTCTACCGAGTACTGCGATGAATTGCGCGGCATCGCGGACGAGCAGCAACTACCCGTCAAAGTCGTTTGTGCCGATGTACTTGAAGTAAACCTGCCGGAAGAGAGTTTTGATGCAGCTTATTGTTTCGGAAACAGTTTCAGCTTTTTTCCACGGGCCGAAACGCAGCAACTCATTAGTCAGATCGCGTCGGCACTGAAGCCTGGCGCGCACGCGGCTATTCATACCGAAAACCTGGCCGAAAGTATCCTGCCTAACTACCAGTCGCGGAACTGGATGCCTGTGAAAGAAGATATCGTGTATCTGGCTGAAAATGAATACAACGCCGCTGGTGGCTATATCGAAGCCGAACAGACATTTATTTCGGGTACTGAAAAAGTGACGCACAGCGTCCGCCAGCATATTTACACATTGGGAGAGCTTACTTCTATGTTCGAAAGCGCGGGGCTGACAGTCGTAGGCACATTCAGCAACCTCGAAGCCGACCCGTTTATGCTGGGCGACGAGCAACTTTACCTGGTGGCTCGGAAAGATTGACTCAATGCGGGAGCCGGGCGCGGATTAGTCCGTAAACCCAGGTACCGGCAATGGCGCTCAGCAATGTCACAGCTACCGCAGTGTAACCGGCACCGATCTGCGCGAACAGCGGCCCAGGGCAAGCACCCGTAATGGCCCATCCGACGCCGAACATGAGGCCGCCGTAAATCTGTCCTTTGTCAAAAACTTTGTCGGCAATGCTGACGTGCTCGCCGGACAAGGTCCTGATATCAAATTTTCTGATCAGCCAAACCGAAAGCAGGCCCACTGCCACAGCGGAGCCGATGACGCCATACATGTGGAAAGAGTCCAAGCGGAACATTTCCTGTATCCGAAACCATGATACGATTTCCGCTTTCACGAAAACAATCCCGAACACAACGCCTACAATCAGATATTTGAGGTTCGCTCCGAAACCTTCGGCACTTTCCTGACGGTTTGCACCATCGCAACCGTCCATTTGGATGGGGTCGGGCTGATGATCCGCAATAGGGGTAGGTTGATGTATTTTTTCCATTGTTGAGTATTGTATTAATAAGTAAAATATAAAAGTCGCCAGCCAATTATCTGACCAGATCGAGCACGACCGGAAGCAGCAAATGCGTGCATGCGAACCCGCCGATCATGAAACTGACGGTAGCGACGAGCGACGGCCACTGCAGATTGGACAGCCCCATAATGGCGTGCCCGGACGTGCAGCCTCCTGCATAGCGCGTCCCGAAACCCACGAGAAAGCCCCCCAACACTAAAAAAACAAGTCCCTTAAGACTAAAAACATGAGCGAGCGAGAAGATATCCGAAGGCATCAATCCCGAAAAATCAGTAATGCCGAGTGCCGACAACGCTTTCCGGGTGTTATCAGAAACCACAAAAGCGTCGGGGTTTCCTAATGCAAAGTTTCCAACCAGACCACCTATCACAATACCTGCAACGAAAAACAGGTTCCAGGCCTCTTTCTTCCAATTGTACTTGAAAAAAGGAATATTGGCCGGTATCACTGCCGCGCAAATGTGCCTGAGCGATGAAGAAATGCCGAAGGATTTGTTTCCAAGCAGCAGTAGGATCGGGACCGTAAGCCCGATCAGCGGGCCGGCCACATACCAGGGCCATGGTCTTCGGATTATTTCAATAATTTCCATATTAATTATATCGGATTAATATATTAAACAATAAAATGAATATCTGCGATCCAGTCGCAGCCGTTTGTCAACTACTTATTCAAACTCCTGTTAAAACCGGCACTCCGGTCTTCACCACAGCCCCATATCCGCCTTCGATATTGACGACGTCACTAATACCCCTGGATTTGAGAATAGAGGCTGCTACCATCGAACGGTACCCGCCCGCGCAATGAATGTGAAGCTGTTTGTCTTTCGGAAACTCCTGCATCAGGTCGTTAATATAATCCAGTGGAAGGTTTCTGGCACCTTCAATATGGCCTGTCGCAAATTCATCGGGCTTACGCACATCGATTACTTCCAGTTCATCGCTCACGAATCGTTCCGCAAATTCCTCCGCAGTAACCGACTGTACCCAGTCTGTTTCCTTTCCGGCATTTTTCCAGCTCTCGAATCCGCCATTCAGGTAGCCAATGGTGTAATCGTATCCCACACGTGCAAGCCGTGTCACGGCTTCCTCCTCTCTGCCCGGCTCGGTAACGATCAGGAGCAGCTGCTTCAGATCGGGAATTAGGGCCCCTACCCAGGGTGCAAAACTGCCGTCAATGCCGATATTGATAGAATTGGGAATAAAACCTTTGGCAAATGCTTCCGGACTCCGGGTATCGAGGATCAATGCGCCCGTGTTATTGGCTTTTGCCTCGAATGCTTCCGGCGATAAGGCCTGATGCCCCCGCTCTAGTACGTCGTCGATGCGCTCGTAACCGTCGCGGTTCATCCGCACGTTTTCGGGAAAATACTGCGGGGGTTCGGTGAGCCCGGCAGTCACTTCCTCTATAAACTCGTCCTTAGTCATGTCCGCGCGCAGCGCATAGTTGAACCGTTTCTGATTACCCAGCGTATCGGACGTTTCCTTACTCATATTCTTCCCGCACGCCGATCCCGCCCCGTGCGCCGGGTACACGATCACGTCATCGGGTAATGGCATGATCTTCGACCGCAGGCTGTCGTAAAGTATACCTGCGAGGTCTTCCATTGTCAGTTCCCCTTTTTGCGCTAGATCGGGGCGGCCCACATCGCCGATAAATAAGGTGTCGCCGCTGAACAACGCCACCGGCTTACCCGACTCGTCCGTGAGGAGATAGCTGGTGGATTCCATCGTGTGCCCGGGCGTATGCAACGCCGTGATCGTCACATCTCCTAACCTGAACTCCTCCCCGTCTGCCGCGATATGTGCTTTGAATCCGGTTTGAGCCCCTGGCCCGTACACGATCTCCGCTCCTGTTTTCTCAGCCAGATCCAGATGACCGGACACGAAATCCGCATGAAAATGGGTTTCAAACACATACCGTATGTTGGCCCCAATCTTTTCAGCTTTCTGAATATAGGGCGCCACTTCCCGCAGCGGGTCAATCACGGCGACCTCGCCGTTTGAAACTATGAAATAAGCCCCCTGGGCAAGGCATCCGGTATATATCTGTTCTATTTTCATGCGGATATGACGAAATGTATCATTGCTAAAACCCCAAAGGTCGTGTTTTTGTTTCGACCTACCTCCGTCCCAACACGGAAAGGCAATAGCGTACCACCACCAGGCACGACCTCGCGAATGCAATCAATACATGACTCCCTTTTATAATTCCGGGCATATTATACTTTTACGGCCTTCCATCCCCCAAGACGGAACCGCCAAATGCCCAGCATAGCCAGGATAGACTCCGCAATGGGTACCGAAGCAAAAACTCCGACCGGTCCCAATCCCAGGATAACGGCCATTATATACGCAACAGGGATTTCAATGGCCCAGAATGCAATGAGATTCAGAACCGTTGGTGTTTTAGTATCGCCGGCGCCATTCAGCGACTGGATCACCACCATTCCGTAGGCATAAAACCCATATCCCATACACAATACACGAAGCGCCATTTTCCCCGTCTGCACCACATCCTGATCCGTGCTGAACAGACTGACAATGCTTTCCGCACCCACAAACATGAATACCGACAATACAAGCAGGAATATCAGGTTATAAGAAGCACATTTCCAGACAGATGCCTCTGCACGATCCGGCTTACCGGCCCCCAGGTTCTGCCCGACCAATGTAGCCGCGGCATTAGCCAATCCCCAGGCTGGCAGCAGTGTAAACATGATCACCCGTATGGCGATGGTATAACCGGCAACGACATCGCTACCGAATTCGGACAGGATACGGGTCAGGAAAATCCAGCTCGCCGAGCCGATCAGGAACTGCACGGTGCCGCCGGTCGCGACTTTGATGATCGCTGTAATCGTCTCCATATCAGGGCGCAGGTCCTCCATGCGCAAGCCCAGCGCCCTTTTTCCTTTTGCCAGGGAAAACAGCTGATAGGCAACGCCGATCGAGCGGCCTGTCGCCGTCGCCAATGCGGCCCCGGTAACGCCCAACTCGGGAAAAGGCCCGATACCGAAAATCAGGATCGGTCCCAGAAGCATATTGAACCCATTGGCGATGATCAGTGAACGCATGGCCGTCGCCGCAGCACCGGCACCGCGCAATGCACCGCTGAGGGAGTAAAGCAACACGACCACCGGACTGCTCAGGAACTGTATCCGCGCAAAGTTCGTCCCGGTTTCGATCACCTTTTGATCTGCGCCCATCATGCGAAGAATATCGCCCGCGAGCCAAAAGCCTAATACCGCAATCACTGAGGAAATAGACAGCGAAATAAATATGACCTGCCCCACTGCATGACGCGCCTGCGCCAGATTACCTTCACCGGTCCGACGGGCGATAGTGGCCGTAGCGGCTGTGCTCAAACCAATTGCGACAGAGTAAACCAATGTAATAACCGATTCGGTAAGCCCCACCGTAGCAACGGCCTCCGTACTGACTTTGGAAACGAAGAAAATGTCAACCACCGCGAAGAGCGACTCCATGACCATTTCAAGGATCATAGGTACTGACAATAGAAATATAGCGCGGTTGATGCTCCCTTCGGTGAAACTTTCTTCGGAGCCACGAATAGCCTGACGAAGCAGTTGAAACCACTTTTTCATGGATAATAAAAATTTGCAATAATGAATAAAATAGAAATTGCACGGCCAGTAAGGCCGTAAAAAAGTGCCTGTTAAAAGGCGGAGAATGACGGGTGGTTAGTAATTAACCAAAGATGAGCACCAACATAGGCTTTATGAATTTGGGCAAAGATACGAAAGTCTTTTTTGAATAATCAAGCGAAAAAAAGGATTTGTTAAATGGTAAATGTAATTTCACACAGTCCGGTCGTGAACTTTTGCATTCACCAAACCGTTCCAACCCTACCCCTTTTCCGGCGTGCGGGGTGTGTTCAAAGAGGATTTCTGCCGGAAAAAACAGCCATAAAATACTACTGCATGATTGATAAGAAAAAATTATATTCCACAGCTGCCCACAAGGAAACTGCCGTACTGGTCGCTGTAAGTACTCAAAAACAACCGGTCGAAAAAACAAAGGAATACCTGGAAGAACTGGCGTTCCTGGCGACAACGCTCGGTGTGGAAACCGTGCAAACCTTTACACAAAACCTGGAAAGGGCCGATATCCGGACTTACACAGGAAAAGGGAAGCTGGAAGAAATCATGATCTATGTGACCGCTAATCCGGTAGACATGATCATTTATGACGACGACCTTACCCCGTCGCAGGTACGTAACCTCGAAGCGGTCTTCAAAGACATTAAGGTAATTGACCGAAGCCTGCTCATCCTGGCCATTTTCGCAATGCGGGCACAAACCGCCCAGTCGAAATTGCAGGTCGAACTTGCGCAATACCAGTACATGTACCCACGGCTGACGCGCATGTGGACGCACCTTAGCCGCCAGTCGGGCGCTGGTGTAGGGATGCGCGGACCCGGTGAAACGGAACTCGAAACCGACCGCCGGATTGTGAAAGACCGCATTGCATTCCTGAAAGAAAAGCTGGAAAAGGTCGACCGCCAGAGCGTAACCCGTCGCAAAGAACGGGACAGGCTCGTACGCGTCGCCATTGTGGGCTACACCAACGTGGGCAAATCGACCTTGATGCGCAACTTGTCGAAAGCCGATGTTTTTGCGGAAAATAAGCTGTTTGCAACCGTCGACTCTACCGTAAGGAAAGTCAATATGGAGAATATTCCGTTCCTTCTGACTGATACTGTCGGCTTCATCCGTAAACTCCCAACGACCCTGATCGAATCATTTAAATCGACATTGGACGAGGTACGTGAGGCGGACATTCTGATGCATGTGGTCGACATTTCGCATCCATCCTTTGAGGAACACCTGGATGTGGTCAACAAAACGCTCGAAGAAATAGGCGCGGCCAATAAACCATCTATTCTGGTATTCAACAAAATAGATCTTTACAAACCATCGTACAACGACGAAGACGAGCCGGAAGAAGAAAGTGTGTCTACTCAAAGCATCCTGCCGCAGCTAAAACGCAGCTACATTGCCGAAAAAGCAGATCATGTAGTTTTCATTTCAGCCCAGCAGAAGGAGAATATCGACGAGTTGAAACGCACATTATTCTCGCTGGTGAAGGAAAAACACTTCTCCATTTATCCGAATTGGCTTGATCTCGGTTACACTCCGGTAGAAACAGAGGAATAATCATTTGTAATTCAAATGATTTTTTTCCAGTTTTGCACCCCGATTCCCTTACTTGGGAACACGGATCGACTGCGTAGTTCAACGGATAGAATAGGAGTTTGTCGAATGCGACTCCAACTAAACTCTAGATATGGGTCCGGGGTCGCGATCGACCGATTCCCGCCGCGGTCACAAACGATAGAAGTCACATTGGTCAAAGAATAGACTGCGTAGTTCAACGGATAGAATAGGAGTTTCCTAAACTCTAGATATGGGTTCGATTCCCGTCGCGGTCACGAAAGTATAACTTCACATCGTTATACATCCTCAAAAAAGCGCCTTGCAGCAATGTCAGGCGCTTTTCATTTTTACGCATTCTCACATTTCAATGCATTTATCAGTTTACTTCATGGGAATGTTACAGACTTTCAGCAGCCGACCGTTATTTCAGTGCGGGTTAATAACGAAGTATGGTCCTCAGGCCAGTTCCTACACGCGCCGGCTTTACAATACCCAACCCAAATCCCCACAATGCCAATGAAGTTCCAAATACTACTATTCCTGTCAATCATGCTCGTTGCCTGCGGAAGGCGGCATCATTTGATCCCGAAGAATATCAGGGCTGTACGCCCGGTGTTCAGAGACTCTACCTTCAGGCATTATAGTGGGTACCAGGTGGGCACTGACCAGGTGGGGTATGATGGAATGAATAGGCAGGTCACGGAATTTCTGAAAAGTAAGGCATCGCACCGGGACCAATACGCCAGAGAGCCTGCCTCCAACCGGATTTACGGAATGATTGCCGGAAAAAAATCTGCTAAAATGGTACCTCTTGCCATCAAATCTGTCCCACTGAGTGAATTCGGGTATTTGGAGCTGGCCGATGATCAGGTCGTTTTTTACGCCATCATGGGATCGGACGGATTTATTGACCTGACCCACCAGCGCGGATATAGCAACTCCATTAAAAAGTAGTTTCACAAGGCACCTGCAAGGACGTCATGCAACCAAACAACCTGCCGCCAGAACAATCCGTTATTCCCGCTTTTATATTTTTCAAAGAATTATTATTATTACGGTGACTTAATCACCTCTACCGGGTTAAAACCACTCTTAATTCAATTGCCAATAACCTACTGACTTAATTCAATTCAGATTCAAAGACAGAAAATGGATTGTGAATATAGTTGAGCACATCAGTCCAAAATAGCAATGTAAGAATTCGTGGCGGATGAACCCACAAGCGAATAGTAAGAATGCTATCAAAACAGAACCCGGAAAGTATCCTATTATGACTGGAATTGCCGAGCGGCCAAACGCCCAAATCGGATCCTTACGCCACTGTTAGTTACCAGCTTTATATCCTAATCCTATGAAAGCCATTCAACATTTACTTTTTTATCTTGTGATCATTGTCTTCTGCCAATCGTGTACACAAGATGATCATTCTCCTAAGCCGACCGCTAGTTTTACTGTCCTGCTAGAAAGTGAAGGAAAAGTCGCCTTTAATCTTACATCTTCAAATACCCATTCCTATTTGTGGAATTTTGGAGATGGGGAAAGTTCTACTGAAAAATCGCCCACTCACACGTATAAGCGTAACGGGAAGTACGCAGTGACTGTTATCGCATCTGGAAATGAAGGTGACGCCTCAGAAAAAAAGGAAATTTCTGTTACCAATATTACAGGATCGGCGGTATTTTATACATACGATGCCATGGGGAGCCCATCCGACGTTTTCGTTGATGGCGTCAAAATCGGAACTACGGCGGGTGCCTTTCGTGTCATTCCGCCCAGATGTGGTTTGGATGGCGCTCCTACCGCGTACAAATTGACAGAAGGAACACACAGCTATGAAATCATAAACGTTAGAACCGCAGCCCGGCCAGTCATACGAGGCACCCTTACAGTGATCGGAGGTGAATGCACAAGACAACATTACTATTTCGAGCAATGACATTTACTCTAATTGTTTTGCTCAAAACCTATTTAATCCTACGGGCAGACCGATAAGACTAACGAATCTTTTGAAGGCATTACATTCAGAGCAAAAAACCGTCAGCGAACGTTGACGGTTTTTTAAATACATTAAACTCTTCCACACGCAACAAGAACCTTCTGAGCGAAGAAGTTTACTACATAAACTCAATTAACCCTTTATGAATGGTCCGGCAATGGCCAGTACGGCTTCTTTGGTCAATGGCTCGTCGAAAGCTTCGGTAACTGCGGCGTCAGATTTAGAGGCCAACCCCTTGATGTTTACGCCACCCTGAGTCATATTGTCTTCGCCAGCATAAATGGCCGCCACTGCCCCCTCTTTACCGGTGATCCAGCCTTTCATCGTCGGAGCACCCAACAATGTAGCCGCAAGCCTTCTTGCTACGGCCGCGTGGCGTGCTTCCACCGAATGTACCTGCAATGCATATTCAAGAATTTGCGGATCGGTGATCAATACCCCGGCCTGCCCTTTGTACGCACGCACACCTGTATCTTCCAATGCGCTCGAAACGGTTACGAACGTTTTATAATTGCTGAACACATCGGCAAACCCTCCTTTGTAAGTAAAATCGAACATCGGCTTCGGAATCGCCTTAGCTCCCAGGGCTTTCACCAGGAATGCCACGTGCTGCGATTCGTGCTTGCCGATCTGTAAAAAAATCGATTTATCGGACGCAGGGATCAGATTCGCTGCCGCGATACCGCCTTTGTAGAATTCATCTTCCAGGTATTCGAGCGTCAATGCATAATTGAGCACATCGATAGCCGCCGCCGATTGAGCGAACGCCTTGTTTACGATAGCCGCGAATGCGGTTGGGATGGCCGCCGCAGAAAGCCTACTTGCCACTTTGTTCATGAAATGACGGCGCGACGCATATTCTAGTCGACCCACGGCATCACCGTCAATTTGCTGAAACTGATCTATAATTTTGAAAATATCCATTGTGTCTGATCCGGTTTGTGTGAATGATTATTTACCTACGTTGGTGCCGTTGATAGTGTCCTTTACGAAGCCTTTGACAGCCGAAAGAATATCCGCAGGCGAAACGGCCTTATCCATTCCATTAATGTCGATAATGTCGTCACCGGCAAAATCTGCCGATTTTGGGTTGATCAGGTCACGGATAACCGCAGCATGGCGTGCTTCGACCGAAACGATTTTTCCGGCGAGCAATAGGTAGTTCGGGTCTTTGATCAGTTTTCCGGCGCCGTTGTAGGCTGCTACACCGGTGTCTTCGAATAATTTGGCTGCACCAAGTACAGCCGCTTTGCTTGTGAAGTCGATGCCATCGAAATTCGGAGTCAGTCCTTTGATGGCCTTGTCGCCTAACGCGGCCTTAAAGAATTCACGATGTACGATCTCGTGATCACGGATGTCTGTCAGGATCGTCTTTTCGGCATCCGTTATTCCGGCATATGGAGAGTCTACCACCTTGATGTAAAAGGCTGCTTCGAGCTGCTCCAAAGCATAAGCGTAATTCAGCACGCCGATATCCCCCGAGCCAAGATCGACAGCGTCCCCTGTTCCGGGGATCGGATGGTCTTCTTTCGTGCAAGCCGCCGCAATTACAACCGTTCCCATTGCGGTGGTTAATCCAGCCGAGCGCAGGAACAGACGTCTGTTGACAAGTGAGGCCCCTTCGTCCTCTGTGTTGTTTGAACTGTACTTCGAATTTGTGTGCATGATCTTAGTAAGTAAAGGTTAATGAGCTTGTTTCCCTTTCATTTTGAATGAGTTTTGGGAAGACGTACGCCGCCTGCACAGCTTAAGATCAACGTCAGCAAATATTTATTTTCTTTTAAAAATCCGGTTGCTCGCAGCCGTCACTATACGTTCACGACGTATAGTACATCCATTTGACGACTGAAATACCGACTCAAAATCAGCGATTTGCAAAAAAATAAACCATTTCCATTGAATCAGCAAAAAAGTATCTGTTCGTCGCCGCCACGAAGCCAGGCATCATTGCCTGGCTTTTCTCGTACCAGAATGCGCTGATCTTATCCAAAACGCCTACCACAGAGACCCGATGCCGAAAATGATCAAGCATTTTCGGTTTTTATATTTTTTAAAGAATTTATATTATTGCGTTAACATAAACACCTCTGCAATGATCAGAATTCTATGCTTTTTCCTGCTGCTGTCGTCCGCCGCGTTCAGCCAGGCATTCTATGTGGAGCCTACCGAAAAAGGCTTTGAGAAAGAAATCATCGAAAGGATCGGGTTTGCCGGGTTTAAGACTGTCGCGAAAAAGGAGGACTCCCAGTTCACCGTGTCTTACCATTACCAGCAGAACCGCAGAAATCACAAATTTGAGGCCTATATCAAGGTTGTTGATTCAAAATCAGATACGGAGGTATACCGCACCAGCGTCGCGAAGAGAGCGGCCAATGCCTTCAACGGATACCAGGCAATGCCCGCAATTATCTCGAAACTGGCAGAGGAAGAGCTCTTGCCGAGATTGCAGAAGGGATTCTAGCCCATCCCGGATCCGAACGGCTAATTCTGTAACTCTCAAAAAACAAAGTCAGTATTCTTACGTTCTCCCCGACTTATTAGGACGCTTTCAAAACGCAACACCAAAGCGCCTAAACCGATGAAAATAATCTATTTACTTTTTTGCGTTGCCGCATCGGTCACGATTTCTGTGGCCCAGCAGGCAGCCAACCGCCCCACCGTTGTGGCAGGCTTTCCCGTCAATTATCAGGAAGATTCCGTCGGCACCTACACGCTCCCTGAACTGCTCCGGACCAATGACGGCAAGCCGGTTACCACCAGCAGTCAATGGACCTCCAAACGACGTCCCGAACTGCTGCGCCTGGCAGAACAAACCCAATTCGGCAAGACCCCGCCCCGGCCAAAGGATATGACTTTCCGTGCTTTCGACAAAGGCACGCCGGTATTCAATGGCAAGGCGGTTAGAAAGCAGGTGACGGTATATTTCGCCAAAGACACATCGGATCACAAAATGAATTTGCTGATCTACCTGCCCGCCGGTGCGACCAAGCCTGTGCCGTTATTGATGAACATTTCGTTTGCCGCATACAACCAGATCATCGACGACCCCGGTTTGCGGGTGGGAGAAATATGGAACAAAGAGGGCAAAAAGGTAAAGGCCGACAAACCGACCCCGTTCGGGAAACTGAATGTGGAGCAATTCCTTGATGCAGGTATCGGCTTCGCGACGGTCTATTACGGTGATATCGAGCCCGACTTCAAGGATGGTTTGCCTTATGGTATTCGCAAAACCTACCTGAAACCGGGGCAAACCGAACCTGCTCCGGATGAATGGGGCGCTATCGCTGCCTGGGCATGGGGGTTGAGCCGCGCCATGGATTATTTTGAAACCGACCGTCAGATTGACAGCAGGCGGGTCGCATTGCAGGGCGCGTCGCGCCTGGGAAAAACCGTCCTGTGGGCAGGTATACATGATACACGCTTCAAGATGGTCATTGCGAGCATCTCCGGTGAAGGAGGGGCCGCATTAGCCCGCAGGAATTATGGAGAAACGATCCGCCACATTTCAGACCCCTCGCGGTATCTTTACCAGTTTGCCGCCAACTACCACAGTTACGCCGACAAAGTGAATTCCATGCCAATCGACGCGCACATGCTCGTGGCACTCATGGCCCCACGCCCGCTTTTATTGCAAACAGGCAGTACCGACTACTGGTCGGATCCCAAGGGCGAATTTCTCTCCGCAGTCGCCGCGGCCCCGGTTTATCAGCTCTTCGGCGAAACCGCCCCTGCCGTAACCACCATGCCCGCCGCCGGCGATACTTCTCTCCTGATGAACCACCTTGGCTATTACATGCACGAAGGCGGTCACACGGTGCTTCCCGAGGACTGGCAGCTCTTTGTCGGTTATATGAAAAAATATCTCTGAGTAGATTTCAAGGTCACGAAGACGCAATCGGCACGAATGCACTATGCCGATTTGTATCTTCGTACCCTTCAAATTATTAAAAAAATCAAATCTAAATGCATCAATGCAAACGTTTGCATAAATATTCAATTAGTATTGACATCACCAACTATAATGATTTATTTTGAGCTAAAATCAATGTTTATTATTTAATAAATTATTTTAATAATAACTATTTATTCAAAAGCTCAAACTATTGGAAATGTCAAATACTGAAAAAAAGATAAAGGTTGCCATCGTGGGCGTTGGAAATTGTGCCAGTTCACTGGTGCAGGGTGTGGAGTACTACACCCGTTTCTCTGAAAAAACCTCCGGCCTAATGGCCGACCACATCGGCGGTTACCGGGCGGAACACATCGAATTTGTATGCGGCTTCGACATCGACGAGCGTAAAATAGGCTTGCCGCTTCGCAAAGCCATTTTCTCAAAACCCAACTGCGCCATCGAACTTTACACCGACATTACTACCGATGCGCCGGTGTATCGTTCCCCCGTACTCGACGGCGTTTCACCTCAGATGCTCGCCTATCCCGCCGACAATCGCTTTGTCATTCAGCACGAACTTAAAGCAACTGACACGCTGGCGGACAGCGAAAACTACGATCCGGCAATGACGCTGGCGATACGGGAGGAGATCACAGCCCGTTTAAAGGAGCACGAAGCCGAAATACTGATCAACTACCTACCCGTCGGCTCTCAGCTGGCAACCGAATTTTACGCCGAAATTTGCCTCGAACTAGGCATTTCGCTGGTAAACTGTATACCGGTATTTATCGCCTCCGATCCGGAATGGGAGCAGAAGTTTATCGACGCAGGCATCCCGATCATCGGTGACGACATGCGCAGCCAATTTGGAGCGAGTATCCTTTCGCAAATGTTGCAGGAATTGGCATTTGAACGCGGTCACCATGTAAAGGCCCATATTCAGCGCAACGTGGGCGGCAACACCGACTTCCTAAATATGGAGGACAAAAACCGGTTGAAGTCGAAAAAAATATCAAAGGAAAATGTGATCCGTGCCCAAAACGAAATTCGTGGCATTTCGACGGCCGACAGCTTCCTGCACGCAGGCCCGTCGGAATACATTGCTTTCTATGGCGACAACAAAGTGGCTAACTTCCGCCTTGAACTGGAAGGATTTATGGGCTCACCGGTAACCCTGGACGCACAACTATCGGTGCAGGATTCGCCCAACTCGGCAGGGGTGGTAATCGACGCGGTCCGCTATGTGTACGTGGCACGTGAAATGGGGTTGGTAGGTGCACTGAGGGGACCTTCCGCCGCGACACAAAAAACACCCCCTCAGCAGATGATGTTTGCGGACGCGACCTATGAATGTCATGCATTAGCTAAACGCGAATTGACAGCATCAACCCGGAAACAACTGAAACCGGATAGCCTGCTGGTTGAACGAATGGACTAATCAGCCGTGAAAAAAGCGCAGAGGCTACCGGATTTTTGGTAGCCTCTTTTGCTTCATCAAACCACCTGTACTCTTATCTTGCTATCACAATAGGATGGCTCTCCACCTGTGAATTGTCCATTAAAAGCTGTACTACATAGGCTCCGCTGCGGATTCCCCTCAGGTTAATGCGCTTCTCAGGGACTAACGCTGACCTATATACTTCCACTCCTTTTAAGTCGCGGATCGACACCTGCTTTACATCAACCCAGCTTTCAGCATTAATAATCAATTCGTCACTCGCCGGATTAGGAAAAAAAGCACTTCTGTTTTCAAAATCTACGATCTGAATACGACTATGAGCACTGCTCCCATCCAGGTCTACCATTTTTAACCGGTAAAGATTTTTACCATTCATAGGAGCTTTATCCGTAGCGGAATAGTGTACCAGACCATTGCTCTCGCCTTTTGCCGGAACCTCGGCCACCTTGGACCAAACTCTACCATCACGGCTCCGTTCCAGCTCGAAATGCGCACTGTTGGCCTCCTCCGATGTCGACCAAACCGATTGAACTACATTGCCTTCACGTTTGGCTTCAAACCTTATCAGTTTGACTGGAAGAGCAATTTCATCATCAGCAAAAACAAAGGCGCGATAAACGTTCTCACCTGCATAGTTGGACCAGGAGCTACCAAACTCATCATTAATCGTTCGTGGCTTAGCGATGAGCGTGGTAGCCGCCCCTGAAAAGTTAATCGTATAGGAGCCTAGTTTCACAAACGTACTCGTATTCAGGTCCTGATTGGCGTCTGCCCGTTCGATCGTCAAACCGAGACCATGCATACCCGGTGGCGGATCACCTGGAACAAGGGCCTGCACTCCGATACTGGCGGAAGCGTAAGTCGGGTCACCAACTCCCGAACCATTTACTACCGTCACCCCATTAGGAAGTGTTAAGTCCAGCCTGATATTTGCAGCTATCCACTGGCCATTTTCTGGACCTCCATAGTTTGTTCCTCCTTTCGCTTCCAAATCGAACGTCCATTTTGTCATATCGGCACTCAACGTTTTGTTTGTAAAAGAAAGGACAATGTCCTGGGCGCAAACATCGAGACATATGGAACCAAGAAAAAGCAGTAATGTCGCGAAGGGCTTCAAAAAGTGTGTCATAGTTTTCATTGTGTTTGTGTTTAGAACTTCTTGATAAGGATCGAAAACAGCCCTGCATTGAATCTGTTCCGTTGCGTGGTAATGTCGGTGTTGTCAATGAGGCCGTTCATATTCAGGTCCCGCGATGAATAGACATTAAACATCCCCTGGTTAAATGCATTTCTGGTCTGCGTGATATCCTGGTTGTTCACAATGTAGTTTTGAACTACGTCACCATTTTGCATGCACCAAATCCCATTCACCAGTCTCATTTGCGCAGGCACGGTACCATCGTTGTATGCCTGTGCGAAGGCCGTGGTAAAGTCGTAGTCAACCTGCCCGTCGCTGAATTTCGTCAGAACTCTGCTCGCGATCGCCAGATGATTGCGATGTTTCAGAATAACCCTGACACTTCCGCTCTGAGGCTTAAATGAAGGAACAGAGCCGTCGATATCTACAATCGACCCATTGGTTTTGACCAGAAGGCTTTTACTTTCAAGTACCGTCGCAGAATTAGCAGCGTCGCGGATTTCGACCTGAATCCAATCTACAATCGCACCTGCGACGGCATTGACATCATTTATATCCGGATGAACCTTTCCGGAATGATACGGATCGGCAGTCGGCAATAATCCTCCGCTTTTAGATACTTGCAAATCGTTACGCATCACTGTACCCGACGATGACATGGCACCTTGCAGCGCAACCTTCACGTTGAGTCTTACGACCGGACAGATTTCGTTAACAATCGTAACCTTTTTATTGGCCTGATCAGTGCCTCCATTCTGCAAGCCGCTTTTATTGTAACAGTTATTACCTGCGTGGTAGAAAAAAGCATAGTAATCTCCGGCCTGAGTAATTGAAGTAGGATCCTGGATCGGCAAGCCGGAATGCGTCGTATTATCGAACCATTGCAGCACAGTTCCATCCGGCGGCGTCTGGTTGTATAAGCTATTCAGATTTACAGCGCCGGGAGGGCACCCTGTGGATAACAGACATCCGTCTTCCGAGCAGAGTATTGGAACCTGGGCAGTGATGAATGACTTTGCAGAGAATGTTGTATTAAAGCAGCCTGTCGTGCTGTTGTGAAAAAAGGCATAGTGGTTACCCCCATTCACATTCCCGATTGTTACCGGTTGCCCTGAGTGCGTTTCGTCCAAATACCATTCAACCGAATAACCTGTCGGGGGCGTACCATCCACATAGTCGTTCAAGACAATAGTCGGTTCTCCTTGCTGGCAGTAAAACTCTTTGTTCGGTTTCAAAGGAACCTGACCAATAGCAGGACATTCGACGGTAACAGTAACCAGCGCGTTTGATGCTGCAGTATTATAACAGTTGTTGGTATAGTCATAAATAAATGCGTAGTAGCTGCCGGGAGCAGCAACCGCAGTCGGGTCTGCGGCAAAGTTTCCGGAACGATCCGCGCTGCTAAACCATCTGTATTCGGTCCCGGCAGGTTTTAAAGACGTAACAAGAGCATTCAGGTTAACTGTGGTAGACGGGTAGACAATCGAAATCGTATTACTACTCAGCAATACCTGCTTGGTTCCCGCAAGACAGCTTTCAAAATTACCCTGCTGAATCATGACCATATGATCGGTATCGGATACCTTGGGGGAATTTGTCACAGATATCCAACCGGCGCGAAGGCGACCAAAGCGTGATGCGGCACCGTTCGCAAAAGGAATCTCGTGAGCATATAGACTAAATAGTCCTGTAAAAAATATTGTTAGTGTTAAAATCAGTTTTTTCATAAGTCTTGTGCGCTAAATGAGTTGAAATTCAACAGCGCTGCATCATAATTATGTGTGTGTGCAGCATAAGCTTTATTGTTTTACTTTAATCAAAATCGGCTTTCCTCTATGCATAGGCTCTCTGTTTTACGTGTGTAATGTGATTATTGCTTTTGTAAAGCCAAAGATGATCCTATTCAGATGACAAAGCCTATTCTGATGAATCTTAGGTGGAGAACAATAAACCAACGGAAGCAAATAAAATGTAACTACCTAGTAATTAATCAGATAGTCCATTACAAAACAAAAAGCCGTTCAAAAGCTTGAACGGCTGCAACTTAGAAACGAAAAACCCTTACCTCCCAGCCACCAGCACCTTCACGCCGCGGTCTTCCAGGGCCTGCACCGACTCGGGTGATACTTCCGAATCCGTCACGATGTATTGCACCTGGTCCAAATCGCAGATCTTGCCAATCCCCCGCTTCCCGAATTTCGTATGATCGGCCAGTACCACCACGATTTGCGCCGTGCTGATCATTTTCTGATTCAGCCCCGCCTCGGTGAGGTTGCTGATCGACAGCCCGAAATCAAAATCGATGCCGTCGACGCCTATAAAAAGAACGCCACAGGAAATGTGGTCCAGAATGTATTCGGCATAAGAGCCGGCCACGGACGACGAGTTCTGGCGAATCAGTCCACCCAATTGCAGCACTTCCACATTGGGACGGTTACTGAGCTCTAATGTAACTTTCACGGCAGGTGTAATCACCGTAATATGTTTCGAAGGGTGCAGGCAGCGCGCGAGCTCGAATACCGTCGTTCCGGAGCCGATCATGATCGAGTCCGTCTGCCGGATCAGCGTAAGCGCTTCCCTGGCAATGCCCTGCTTTTCATCGGAATTAATAAACTCCTTTTCATTGATCGGCCGCTCTACGGCATAAGGATTGTTCAGCGATCCTCCTCCGTGCGTCCTGAACAGCAGGTTTTTGTCTTCCAGCAATTTCAGATCCTTCCGGATCGTCACGCCAGAAACCTGCATTTGCTCCGAAAGCTGAACGATACTTACCGTGCCGGCGCGTTTCAGCTCCTGTAAAATGAATTGATGCCTCTCCGTAATTGTCATTTCGATACACTTTGAAAGCAAGTATAACAATAGTTTCCGGAATCGGGAAGACCACTCGCAAAGTCCGTGATACCAGACCAGATATATTTATTTTTTTAATATAAAAAATACAATTAAAAGCCCGCATAGTAACCAAAATACTAGCTATGCCTGCATATTATCATATTGTTATTTATAAAACTCACTTGTTTCAATTAGTTTAATAAACTTTAATTTTGTTTAAATAATTTAATTTCACTTTGTTTGCATGGTCTAATAGCCCCGATAATTGCTTTATTATATTGCAATTGTGCAAAACAATGCCCTAGCAAGCTCCAAGGCGCCGGAGACTGCCGGGAAAGTGAAATAAATTTTAATACAACATTACCAAAAATGTAAAATTTACATCTACTCAATTCCTATGAAACCCATTTTCACCCATCTGACAAACCTGCTTTGGATACTGATCCTCCTCGGAGCGGCGCACCGCGGACAAGCCCAGGCAACCGACGCTTCGATTACCGGCACAGTCAGGGACGCCACGAACAATGAACTCCTGCCAGGTGCGACGATCCTGATCCGGAACGACGCTACCGGTTTTGAAACACATACCATCACCAACGCCAAAGGCGAATACGTGCTGCACCAGCTTCCCCTGGGCAAGCCTTACTCCATCAGTGCTTCGTTTGTAGGCTTACAAACGGTGAAACAAACAGGCTATTCGCTCAATTACGGCGATAAGCTGAGGGTGGATTTGGCACTATCCTCCTCAGAAACAGCCCTGAAAGAAGTAATCATATCGGAAAAAGGCTTTGCCAAGGAGGTTCAGCAGGCGGGCGCTTCCACGTCCATCACGGCAGCGCAGATCAAAAACCTGCCGAATGAAGGGCGTAATTTCACCAGGCTGAACAATCTTTCACCTCTTCAGGGCGGCGACAATTTCAGCTTCGGCGGCCAACGCGCCACTGGAGCCAATGTGACCATCGACGGAATGAACGCCAAGAACCAATGGACTAACGGTACGGTTGCAGAAGGCCCGTACGCCATTTCCCTGGAAGCAATCCGCGAATACAAGGTTATTACCAATGATTACGATGTAACACAGGGACGGCAGTCGGGCGGTGCAATCAGCGCCGTGACCAAAAGCGGTACGAATAAGCTCGAAGGCTCCGCATTCCTTTATTTCCGCAACAATACATTGTCCAGCGGTTATGATATCCGCGGGGTGAAACGGGAGCAGGACTTCAACAATTACCAGTCGGGTTTCAGCCTCGGCGGACCATTGATCAAGGACAAACTGCATTTCTTTGTCGCCTACGACCGCCAGGACGCAAGCCAGCCGCTGGTGATCGCCGACATTAAGAATGCGGACGACGAACAACGTTACGGAATCCGCAAAGACACGCTGGATAAACTGATCCGCATTGCCTCGGAATTATATGGATTGAAGGGCAAACAATATGGTCAGTTTCCCCGCAAAACGACCACTAACACCGCATTCGTCCGCCTCGATTGGCAGATTAACCAGAAACACAAACTAACGCTTCGCAGCAACACAACGCGGTACGTTTCTCCATTCAATGAAGGTGATAATTCGAATATCAACCTACTGGAATCCTACAACGATTTCAAGGACGTTTCGACCACGGCCATGGCCGCTCTGCGCTCGTCACTCAATCCAAGGCTGACCAACGAGTTCAAGGTACAATATATGTATTCCTACAAGCCCAAGACGCCCCAGAGCTACCTGCCGTTTCAGAACATCCCCCGCGCGATCGTGAATGTAACATCGCCCTTCCCAACGGAGGCAAACCCCAGCGCGACGCAGACGAAGTCGGTACAGTTCGGAGGTCAGCGTTTCAGCCCCGAGTCGAACCGGATGAAACAGGTCCACCTCAGCAATACCACCTACCTGAACACCGACAAGATCAACTTCACGTTCGGAACGGACAATATGCTCACTTACATGGAAACTTACCTTTCCAGCGAACAGAATGGCCGGTTTTTCTTTAACAGCCTCAACGACCTTGCTAACCTGAATCCATACCGGTATGCACGCGAGGTGCCACTCAAAGGCGCGCCGATCGTAGAACAAACCGTACTCGACATTTCAGCATTCGCACAAGCCGAATACAATCCGCACCGGGACCTGAATCTGGTAGTAGGGCTGCGTTATGACGCAACCGCGTTCCTCACCAATGGCGAATACAATGCCAATGTCGACAAAACCCTGGGTGTCCGCACGGACATCAAGCCGCAGGATTGGAACAACATCCAGCCGCGCTTCCAGGTAACCTGGGATATGGGTGGCCGGAAAAAGGATATCCTGAAAATCGGTGGCGGAATGTTCTCCTCTCAGCCGCATTACTACGCGCAGGTCAATAACATCCAGAACAGCGGATCGATGGTCGGAGCGATCGACGTAACCGGCTCTGCGGTCCCCAAACCCGATTTCAACGCCTATCGCAACGATCCTTCCACCATCCCCGGCATTCCGCAGGGTGTAAGCTATATTTCGACCATCAATGCGGTCAACAAGGATTTCCAGGTACCCACCACATATAAAGCAAATATCAATTATAATCACTTCTTCGGCGACCGCATCCGCGTAGGGCTGAACGCAATCGTAGGCCGAACGACCAACAACTATGTGTACGTAGACCGCAACCTGGCCGATAACCCCGCATTCCGACTGGCTAACGAGGACAACCGTGGTGTGTTTGTACCCGCGTCAACGATTTCTGCCAAAGGGGTTACCGACTGGCTCAAGTCCCGCAAAACCGGTGATGTAGGCCGGGTGCTCGAACTGATCTCGACCGGCGTTTCCAACCAACTGACTTTCGTGGCGGATGCGAGTGTACGCATTGGCAAGGATGGGTATGTCAATGCAAGTTATACCATTAACTCTGCCAAGGACAATTCTTCCTACAACTGCTGTGTGGCCAACACTTCGACGTTCCTGCCTGTGAAAGACGACCCGCGTAACCTGAACTACGGCTATTCCGACCAGCAATTCCGCAACAAGCTCGTCATCAACGGTGCAGCTCCTTCCTGGAAAGGCTTTCAACTCGGTGCGACGTTGATCGGCATCGGCGGCAGCCGGTACAGCTTCCTCGTAGGCGGCAACACAAGCCTGAACGGTGATTTCGTACTGAACAACGACCTCGCCTACGTCTTCAATCCGAACGATCCCGGTACACCCGAAAACATCCGCAAGGGCATCAGCGACCTGCTGAGTAATCCGGAGACAGACCAGAGTGTGAAGGACTACATTAACTCGAACATCGGACAGATAGCGAAACGGAATGGAGGCGAAAACCCATTCTACACGACTGTGGACCTTCGTTTGACGAAATCGTTCCAGATCGTCAAGGGACACAACCTTGAATTTTCCGCCGATGCATTCAACTTCCTGAACATTCTGAACAAGGAATGGGGCCGCAACTACAACCGTGGCAACACCAACCTCCTGAACATTACCGGATTCGACCAGGCGAAGCAACAATATGGTTACTCCGTTCAGAACATCGCTACGCGGCCCATCGGCGGTACGCCCTGGCGGATTCAGCTGGGTGTGAGATATTCGTTCAACTGACCTTTTATTTTCCTAACCCCAAACCAAACATGACACCAACGACACCCTTTGACCGCATCGGATTACCCAGGCATCTTGCCTGGGGATATCTGGGCATTCTGATTTTCATGATGGGCGACGGTGTAGAACAAGGCTGGCTCAGCCCCTACCTCCTCGACCGCGGCATGACCATTCAGCAATCCGCTTCGCTATTCACAGTCTACGGCATTACCATTGCCATTTCGTCCTGGTTCTCGGGCGTACTGGCGGAAGGCTACGGCCCCCGCAAAGCGATGCTTATGGGCATCCTGCTGTATGTGATCGGCACGATCGGGTTTGTGGGGCTGGGCATGGAATCGCTGAATTTCCCGGTGATGCTGCTTACTTATGCGATCAGAGGGTTCGGGTATCCTTTGTTTGCCTATTCGTTCCTGGTCTGGATCACGTATCGTACCCCCGAAAACGCATTGGGGCGTGCAGTAGGCTGGTTCTGGTTTGTTTTCACAGGAGGACTCAACGTCTTCGGCGCTTACTATTCGAGCTGGGCCATCGAACGCATTGGCTACCAGAACACGCTCTGGAGTTCGATTTTCTGGGTGTGCCTGGGCGCATTCATCGCATTGGTATTGAATAAGGACCAGTTCCATTCAGCGGGTGAAGCGGCAGGCAAAGCCAAGGAACTGCTGAAAGGGCTCACCATTATCCGGGAGGAACCTAAGGTACTGATCGGCGGCATTGTCCGGATCATCAACACCACCGCCCAGTTTGCATTCCCCGTGTTCCTGCCCACCTACATGGCTGAACATGGGCTTTCGACGCAGGAATGGCTCTGGATCTGGGGAACGATCTTTACGAGTAACATCATTTTCAACCTCATATTCGGGTTCGTAGGCGACAGGCTGGGTTGGCAGAACACCATTATGTGGTTCGGCGGGTTCGGCTGCGGTGTCACTACCCTGCTTTTTTACTATTCGCCGGCCCTTTTCGATGGCAACTTCTGGCTGATCCTCATTCCCGGCATTCTCTGGGGCGGACTGCTGGCCGGATACGTGCCTTTATCGGCATTGGTGCCTTCGTTGGTCAAGGAAGAAAAGGGTGCCGCGATGGCCATTCTGAATCTGGGCGCCGGGCTGCCTGTGTTTATCGGCCCTGCCATTGTAGGGATCTTTATCGGCGTCATTGGCAGCGAAGGTGTTGCATGGATACTCGCCATCCTCTATTTCATCAGCGCAATCCTGACCAAATTCATCTCATTACCCATGGAAAAAGAAACCCCGGCGCTGGCCGTGAACGACCGTCATTAATATCAATCCAATTTCATTACAAAGCGGCTACCGAAAGCCAAAACGACACCAAGTATGAAAATTCTCATCACAGCACCCTATTACGAAAAGGCGCAGCAGATTTTAAAAGAACAATTCGGAGAGATCATCTATAAGCCATGGAAATTGCAGGAGCGCGCCTACAATGAAGGTGAGCTCATTACATTACTGCGCGAAACCGGCGCAGAGGCGCTCATCACGGAGCACGACCATGTGACGTCCGCCGTTATCGAAGCATTCCCCGACCTGCGCTTCATCGGTGTGTGCCGGGGAACACCTTCGAACGTGGCCATTGCCACCGCTACCGCCAAAGGCATTCCCGTGTTCAACACGCCCGCTCGCAACGCGCAGGCGGTGGCGGAAATGTTTATTGCCAACCTCATCAATCTCCTGCGCAACACATTTGAAGGCGTCGCATGGCTGGAAGGCGAGCATTGGGAGGCCGGAGCGCACACCTCCTATTTGCAGTTCAAAGGGAATGAAATTGCTGGAAAGACGATCGGCATGGTCGGTTTTGGGGCTGTGGGACAAACCATTGCAAACCTCGTGAGACATTTCCCCGCCGAAATACTGTATTATGACCCTTTTTACACATCCGAGGATGCCGACTACAAAAAGGTAAGCCTGGAAGATGTTTTCCGCCTTAGCGACGTGGTATCGATCCATTTACCTGTGAATAAGGAGACTGAAGGTATGATCGGCGAAGCGCTGATCGGGCTCATGAAAAAGGATGCCATTTTCGTGAATACGGCGCGTGCGGTGGTAGTGAAACGCGAAGCATTGCTTTCGGCCATCGAAAACAATGCGATCCGCGGTGCTATCCTCGATGTTTTTGACCACGAGCCACCCGACGAACTGGACTATCGCCTCATCCATCATAAGCATGTACTCGCCACACCGCACATTGCCGGGGCCACTTTCGAGGTGGAAGATCACCATGCCGACATTATGAATAAGGCCCTGCGTGGCTTTTACATGGAAGGCAACCAGCATGTCCGCCAATTGGTGAACCGCGAAGTACTGTCTGCCACAACCCATTAATCCGAAAACAATGACATTGAAACAGGCATACCTCGTGGCCGACATCGGTACAGGCAACGTGCGCGTCGCCGTTACCGACACTACCGGCACGATTCTCGGCGTAGCGAGCGGCGATATGCGCTACCAAAAAGACGGACATTACCCAGAATCCATATTTTTCGATCCTGCCGCACTTTGGGAACAAATAAAAAGTCTCGCCAAAACTGCATTGACACAAGCCGGAGCGGTAACCATCACGGCCCTCACCGCCACCAGCCAGCGCGAAGGCATTGTAGCCATTGACAAGACCGGCCTCTCGCTCATTGGCATGCCGAACATCGATCATCGCGGTCGTGAATGGGAGGACATTGCACCTGATAAACACGAGGTTTACATGCTCACCGGCCGCTACCCTACTTCGCTTTTCTCCGCATTGAAATTGGTGGGGATCCGCCAGCGCCGCCCGGAGGTTTGGCAGCAGGTCGATACATTTTTAAGCATCAGCGACTGGGCGCAATATATGTTCAGCGGCGTGCAGGGCTACGAGCATTCGCAAGCTTCGGAAACGTTGCTGTATGATGTTGCCAACGGCGAATGGTCAAAAAGCCTTTGTGCAAAATACGGGCTTGACACTTCCCTACTCCCCCCGCTGGTTCGCTCCGGAACCATTTTGGGGAAAGTACTGCCGGAAATAGCCCGCGAACTGGGCATTCCCGAAACGACCGATGTCATAGTCGGCGGATCGGACACGCAGCTCGCGATCATGAGCATTGAACCATCAGTCGAGGACATTGTGATCGCCTCCGGCACTACTACGCCCATCATTAAAATAGCCGGCCATTACATCACCGACACACACGAACGCACCTGGACCAACCGCCATACCGACGCTGCGAATTTCCTCCTCGAAGCCAACGCGGGCGTCACCGGCCTGAATTACCAGCGTTTAAAAGAGATTTTCTATCCCAACGAACCTTACGAGCTGATTGAAACCGAAGTAGCCGCCATCCGTGACACCCATTGCGTGGGCGCACTGGGCTCATTGCTCGCGGGCGAAAAGTCACCCCTGACCCGGGGCGGGTTTATCTTCAACACCCCCGTATCACACCAGCTCAGCCGGGCGCATTTCGTATGGGCAACGCTCTGGGACATTGCGTGCAGCATTTCTGAAAACTACCAGGTGCTCCGCGAAGTAGCCCGCCATGAGCAGGACTACGTATGGATGTGCGGCGGCGGTGTGCAAAGCAGGTTGCTAAGGCAGTTTATCGCTAATTTGTTGGGTAAAAAAGTGATGATACGGACCAATTACCGCCAGGCCTCCGTCTCAGGCGGCGTGCTGATCTGCAACAATGCACTAGGCATTCCAAACTATGCGCCGGAAACACTCGAAATCACCGAACCGGATGGAAACAATACCCATTTGGAATGGTATCATGAATGGAAATACGCCCGAAATGCATTCAAATCATTTGGGGAAAATTAATGTCAATGACGGGAAACGTTACTACAAATATTTGGGTGCGCTGCACCTGGCGATACGGATCATCAAACAACATCCACGTCAGGTGCAGCGCACCGTAATATTTGTAGGAACGGAAATAATTTATTGTTAATCAAAACATTGGCCATATAAATGCATTCATATTTCATAGGAATCGACGTCGGGACGCAGGGTGTGCGTGTGGTAATGCTTGATGATACGGGCAATACGGTGGGCAGCTGCGAGAAAACATTCCCGCTCACGTCGCATTCGCGCGAGGAACAATCGCCGGCGCTGTGGTGGCAATCGGCATCGGAATGCCTGCAAGACCTGCTCGGCCGCGCCCGGAAAAGCATTGATAAGAATCACATCAAAGCGGTTTCGGTCACCTCCACGTCCGGCACTGTGATCCCGCTCGACGAAAACAATGAGCCATTACACAACGCATTGATGTACAGTGACGCCCGCCCTGCGGCAGAAGGAAAACTTTGCCGCGAAGCCGCGGAGCGATATCACCCCGACGGCTACACCGGCTTCAATGCATCGAGCGGTCTTTCCAAAATGGTGTGGTACGTCAGCCATTTTCCCGAACAGGCGGCCAGGATCAAAACCTGGATTCACGCGACCGATTTCATCATCGGCAAACTTTGCGGCAACTATTCGGTCACTGATTATACCAATGTATTGAAATCAGGCTTCGACGTCGGCACCGGCGAATGGCCTGCTTATCTGACGAAGCACTTGCCGTTGCAACAAGAATGGCTCCAAACCGTCGTACCGTCAGGAACGAGGATCGGCACCTTGCTGCCCGACATCGCCCGGCAACTGAGCTTGTCCGAAATACCGGTCATTGCCGGCCTGACCGACGGCTGCGCTTCCCAGGTAGCGTCGGGGGCCGTCAAACCGGGTGATTGGAACACGACGATCGGCACCACGCTGGTCGTCAAAGGGGTAACCGTCCGCGAAGTGCACGATCCGGAAGGACGGCTTTACAGCCACCGCCACCCCGAAGGTTACTGGATGCCCGGCGGAGCTGCCAATATCGGCGCCGACTGGGTTTCCGCAGGCTTCGCCGACGATCTTTCTGCATTAACCGAGGCAGCCTCCCGCCTGATCCCAACCGGCCTGATCGCCTATCCATTGTTGCAGCAAGGTGAACGTTTTCCCTTCATCGCACCGCAAGCCCGCGGTTTCGCGCCCGAAAACGCGAGCCGGGAGGTAACATTCGCCGCCAATATGGAGAGCGTCGCCTTTGTGGAGCGCTATGCTTACGAAATGATCGAAAGACTTTCAGGCGAGCAGGTAAACGCCGTTTACACAGCTGGCGGCGGCAGTAACAGCGATGTGTGGCTGACGATCCGCGCCAACGTCCTCAACCGGCCCGTCCACAAATGCGGCAATGTGACCGGCGCAGCGGGAGCGGCCATCATCGCGGCCGCAGGTACACATTTCGCCACGCTCGCCCACGCCTCCGCTGCCATGACCCGCATCGAAAAAACAATCCTGCCCAACCCGGACCTTTCGGCCGCCTACGAGCAGCAATACCGGAATTTCATCCAAACTTTGACAGAAAAAGGATTTATTTCCGGCGAAATCACAATAACCCATTGATCATGCTTCATGTGTATCTGCTCCGTCACGGAGAAACATTCTGGAATGCCGACGGCAACCGCTACTGCGGCATCACCGACATCGGACTAACCGAAAAGGGCCTTGCACAGGCACACTCGGCTGCAACATTGCTCCAAGGCATTCACTTCGATGCGGTTTATACCTCGCCGCTTCAACGCGCGCACCATACTGCCACGATCGCCTCGGGCAAAAACCCGCAGATTACCGTCGACCAGCGGCTTATCGAAGCGTCATTCGGTGAATGGGAAGGGAAGACACGGGCGGAGTTTATCGCCGAAAATCCTGATCTCTGGAATGCCTGGGCACAGGAACCCGACCATGCCCGTGCGGGCGGCACAGGTGAAACTGCCCTGGAGATCGTCACACGGGTGGATGATTTTTTCAAAAACACATTACAAAAACATCCGAACGGTACCGTGCTTGTGGTGGCGCATAATGCCGTCAACCGTTTTTATATGGCCTGGAAATTAGGTATGCCGCTCAAAAACTACCGGCAGATCGTCCAGGAAAATTCTTCCATTACATTATTCAGCCTGGATGAGCAGGGTGAATTCAGTTTGCTCAAACTCAACTGCCGTTCCTGATTTCAATCCATTGACATGAAAAAGAACTTTCTCAAACCACTTATCTGCTCCGGCTTTCTTGCGGTTTCCATCATGATCCCTGCCTGGGCGCAGGAAAAAATGAATGTACTGAAAATCAAGTCAGCCAAAGACCTGCATGCGCTCTTTAAATACGCCGATAACGACATGATGCTCATAGCCGGCCATCGCGGCGGAATGGTCAAAGGGTTTCCCGAAAACTCCATTGCCACATTTGAAAATACATTGAAACACACTCCTGCATTCTTCGAAATCGATCCGCGGCTGACGAAGGACAGTGTGATGGTACTCATGCACGACGCCACGCTCGACCGCACCACCACCGGCAAGGGCAAACTATCAGAATATACCTATGAGGAGCTGAAAAAGTTCCGTCTGAAAGACGCAGAAGGCAGCGTAACCAGCTTCCCGATCCCAACGCTCTCGGAGGTGATCGAATGGGCGCGCGGCAAAACCGTCCTTAACCTCGACCATAAAGACGTGCCCCTGGCAATGACAGCCGCGTTGATCAAAAAACACAAGGCAGACGCCTTCGTGATGCTTACCGTTCACAGTGCTGCCGAAATGCAGTATTATTTATCCCAAAACAAAAACCACACATTTTCGGCATTTGTACGGAACATGAAGGAGTATGAGGACTATCAAAAGGCGGGTGTGCCATTCAATCAGATGATCGCCTACATAGGTCCGCATGTAAAACCCGAGAACAAGGAATTGTATGCATTGCTGAACAAAAGGGGCACGATGTGCATGATCTCAGCTGCTTCCTCCTACGACAAGCTAAAAACACCGGAAGAGCGAAAGGCCGCCTACCTGGCCATTGCCCGGGATGGCGCATCCATTCTCGAATCGGACTTACCCATTGAAGCCGCAGAAGCTGTGAAGGAATATACGCAGAAGAAAAGCCCGAAGCAGCGGCTTTTCGGCAAGAAGTAGGATTTCAGGGACGGGCCGAAAGCTGCATTCCCTGATAGTGCCCTGTACAAGGGCGGACGTCCGCTGTCCGCTTTTGAACGGGGCTTTTCTTTTAAATATGCATAAATTCAATGCTGAGGCAGTTTGGCAGTACTGGCAAGATATTTTACATACGGAAATAGATGAAATAAAATTGAAGTGAATATCCATGAGACGAAGTGATTTGGGTGAATTTGAAGAAATCGTCCTGCTGGCAGTCGCGGCGCTATCGCCCGGGGCCTACTCGGTGATGATCGCCGAAGAGCTGGAAAAGGAAACCGGGCAGGCAGTAAGCACCGGCGCCGTACACGCCGCATTGCAGCGCCTCGAACAAAAAGGGTACCTGAGCTCCGCGCTGGGTGAAGCCACACACGAGCGCGGCGGGAGGAGAAAGCGACTTTTTACCCTCACCAACCATGGTGGAAAAGTCCTGAGCGATGCACGCAATGTCAGGAACAACCTCTGGAACCGCATTACCCCTGCGGAACTGTCAAAAATGGGCCTCGATTTTTCAAACAGCTGAACCATGCAACCACTCCCTCCCCGCTGGCTGGACAAGCTGGCCACCCGCATCTGCGCTCCGCACCTCCGCGAGGAACTGCTTGGCGATCTGCACGAACGTTACGCATTGCGCCACCGCCGCACAGGCGCACGCAGAGCAAACTCGTTTTTTATCCGTGAGGTGGCGGCATTGCTCCGGCCGTCCATTATGAAACGGAAGCCGTCCCCATATGGGTCGCCATCGGCATTCAGCCCGGATATGCTCCGTAACTATTTCAAGATCGGTTCGCGGGTTTTACTCAAAAACAGCAACTATTCGCTGATTCACTTAACCGGCCTCTCCATCGGGCTCTGGGCTTGCATGATGGTGGCGACTGTCGTAATCGACAGCCTTTCGTACGACAGGCAGTGGAGCCGGAAGGATGATATTTACAGGGTAGTGAGTGTGAATAAGATGGGCGTCAATTTATTCAACCGCGAAGTTACGTCCCCGGTAGGTTTGCCTCCCGAATTGCAGAAGTCGTACCCCGAAGTGGAAACCTGGTGTTCCTTTGCACTCGAACAACTGCAGTTCAGAATCCGGACCGGGGATACCGAAGGTGTCGAAACCCGTATGCTGACCGCTGATACCACCGTAAGCAGTATGCTGGATGTTAAACTGGTAGCTGGCAGTCTCGCTCGTTCGACCCGGGACCGGTGGACATTGCTCGTCACACGTTCCTATGCTGCTAAAATGTTTCCCGGACAAGACCCGATCGGCAAGATTATCCACGAAGTTCCAACGGTGAGCTCAGACTCCATTCCCTACGAGGTTACCGGGTTGATCGAGGATCTTCCGTATAACAGCCATCTCCGTGCGGACGTGCTGCGTTTGAAACGAACGTACCTGGAACCGCTCACATCCAACGGAGTTGTTTCGCACGGCATTAACTACGTCTTGCTGAGACGCGGCACCGACATCGGTGTTTTCAGGGAGAAAGTCAATGCATGGTACGCCCGTTTTATGAAAACGGATGACTACCGATTTGATTTTCAGCCTTTACAGGACATTTATCTGCATTCCGATTTCGCGCGCGGACAAAGCGTCCAGGCTAATGCAAATACGATCTACACTTTTACGGGGGTCGCCCTCCTGCTTTTATTTATTGCCTGTGTCAATTTTGTCAATCTCAGCACCGCAAAGGCTTTTGCCCGGGTGAAAGAAGCGGGAGTAAGGAAAATCCTCAGCGGATCACGTTCGCAGCTCGTAATGCAGCTTTTGACAGAAACACTACTGCTTTTTGGCATTTCCGTGTGCATTGCCACTTTTGCTTACCTATTCACACTTCAATCGGTCGAAAACTTCCTCGGACATCGGCTCGTCTTAACTTTTACTTCAAACCTCGCGATGGCCGGTGCCGCGATCCTCTTATTCGCATTGACCGCCTTGCTGACAGGCCTCTATCCCGCCTGGATCATTTCGGGATTCAAGCCGGCCAATACATTGCGGGGGATACTCACTCCCTCGATGGGGCAGAATGGGCTTCGCAAAATGCTCGTGGTCGCGCAATTCTCCATTTCCATCATCGTATTGCTGGCTACCATCGTAGTATGGCAGCAACTGGACCTGATGAAGAACAAAGAGCTCGGCTATCGCAAAACCAACCTGCTCAGTATTCAACATGTTTCCTGGGAAAAGAAGGGCAAAACTTTCAAAAGCGAGCTGTTGAGCATACCGGGAGTTACCGGCACCAGCCTTTCCAGCTGGGAGCCCGGGGATGACGGCGGTAATATGACACGCCAGGTTCCAGACCCGCTTCACGCCAACCGGCGGCTAAACGTTTGGTATATTGTCGGCGATACGGATTTTCCGGCTACGATGGGATTCAAGCTGATGAATGGACGATTGTTCAGCGACCGTCTTTCCGATGGTCAGGATTCCGACTCGCTCGACAAACTTGATCCCGAAGCCGCCGAATACGCAAGAAACCATGAGCGTTCATTGATAACCGCCTCCGCGGCTCGAATGCTGGGTGTCAAAAAACTCGGTCAGCAGGCAGAGATCACCTATTCCGTACCAGTGGGTGTAATTGGCGATTTCCACAACGAATCGCTTTATGAAAAAATGAAACCGACATTGATACTGGCCCAGAAATCGCTTGACTACGGCTGCATGCTCATTCGCATTCAGCCCAATACCGAGGCCGTGGTCGTCGATGGCGTGCGCAAACTCTGGAAACAGTTCTTTCCCGACAAACTGCTCCGCATTCACAACATTGAGGAGAAGCTCGCAAAACAATACGAAGCCGAATCCAAGCTCCACGAACTGTTCCTCTTTTTCAGCGGGCTTACGATGTTCCTGTCGGCATTAGGCATATTCGGGCTGGTGGTGCAGGCGGCAGAGCAGCGTGCCAAGGAGGTGGGCATCCGAAAGGTGCTGGGTGCGTCGGTGGCGGGTATTGTGGGATTGATTTCAAAGGATTTTGTCAAACTGGTACTGATCGCGATCTTGGTAGCTTCGCCGCTGGCCTGGTTTGCGCTGCAAAAGTGGCTGGAAAGTTACCCCTACCGGACGACGATCCACTGGTGGGTATTCGCGGTGACAGGCCTGGCTGCATTAATCGTGACGATCGGGACGGTGAGTTTTCAGGCTGTCCGCGCTGCCACGGCGGATCCGGTCCGCAGCCTTCGGAATGAGTAAGGCATGGAGGGAATTAAAGTGCAGTAATGCCACTTTAATTCCCCATCTTTTTAAATAGCGGGTATTGATTCAGAGGACATTTACGGTTAGCATAACAATTGCATAGTACCTTGCAGCACCAAATCACTGTTCATAATGCAAATGCTGTCCGGTCTGGGCAAAGCCCGGTATGTCCCCCTCCTTATTCTGTTTACCCTTGCCATCATGCAGTCCTGCCGGAAAAATCCGAAGGAAATGACGGACGAGGAACTGGCCGAAGCGATCGGCAGCAAGGATATTTACCAGGAACTCCTTTCGCAGGCGGGCAAAGCCGGGATCGATCCTACTAAATTCCAGGCAAAAAGCGGCAATGCGCCCGTTTTCGGATTGCTGGAAGAGGTCGCATTCGGCCACAAACCTACCATTCGGTTCACGCAGAAAAAAATAAAAGCCGACACCGCATTGATCCGCGATGCGGCCGAAGAACTGGTCAAAGGACAGTCTGTGGAGAGTGTACTCGAAAAGCTGGAACCCGTTTTCCCGGTTTATCATAATCTGAAAATACATTACGACCGGTTGATAAAGGCCGGCAAAAAGGATAGCGCAGCCTATGTTGCCCAAACATTGAATGCCTACCGCTGGATTCACAGGCAAATCCGGGGTGCGCCGCGTTTTGTGATGGTCAATATCCGGGGCGCCTACCTGACCGCCATGGATTCCGCAGGCCAGAATGTACTTACCATGCGCACCGTCGTAGGCAAGCGCGATACGCCCACACCCACGATCGACACCTATGCAACAAGCATTGTCACACACCCATACTGGAATGTTCCCAAAAGCATCGCAATCAAGGAGATTTTCCCCAAAGCCGCCGCTAATCCCGAATATCTGGCCAAAAACCGCATTCAGGTAATCGGCAAAGACGGGCAGGCGATCAATCCGGAAGAGTTGGAATGGGAGAACCTGACGGCCGATAAGTTCCCGTACCGTTTCCGGCAGGAAACCGGCGAAGATAATTCGCTGGGTCTTTTGAAGGTAGAGATCAAAAATCCGCTGGCCATTTACCTGCACGATACCAATGCCAGGTACCTTTTCACCAGCAATCAGCGCTGGCGCAGTCACGGGTGCGTGCGCGTGCAACATCCGACCGATCTGGCCAACTACATGGCTGGTACCAAATTGTTGGACAGCGATTTCATGACCGAGCCCGATTCGGTTTCGCATCCTCCCAAATGGCACAAACTAAAAGCAAGGGTGCCGGTATTCCTGCTGTACCTCCCGGCCGATTGTAATGCCAAAGGTGACCTGATGTTCTTCCCGGATGTTTACAAACGGGAAGCGCCTAACACCTGAAAGTCGGGAGCCACGTCCAGTCCGGCAAGCAAGGAAGAGCTTTTGATATAATGCTGATCGCCTGAGTAGATAAACAGCCCCGCGCCATTGTAGAGCAGGCTGATCAGTTTTTTAGAATCGGCAATGGAAACCGCCGGGCAGCCCAGGCTCCGACCAAGCCTTCCGGTGTTTTTAATGAACGCTTCGCTCACGTAATCAGCACCATGCATCACAATCGCACGTTCGAGAGCACGGTCGTTGATCCCCTTTTCGAGGCCTTCGAGCCGCAGCGATAAACCGTGCTTACCCTGGTAGGTGCCCAGGGTTTTGTAAAAACCAAGGCTTGACTGAAAAGAAGAATTGGCATTGGAAAAACGCTCGGCGAACTCCTGACCGGAATTTCGGCCATGCGCTACATAAGTATGGAAGAGCACCTTCTTTTTCAGGAAATCGATCACATACAACCGCTTATTGCGCGATGACTGGGTAAAGTCAGCAATGGCCATGATAGGGTTACTCAGCTTAACCTTTTGAAACCCAAACCAGGCACAGTAAAATGCCCGTTCCGACAATCCCTGGTTTTTCAGATCGAGCGAATCGTATAACGAAGCCCATTCCGGCATCGTCGCAACCGAATCCTTTTTAACGACCGTTAACCGGGAAGAAGTAGAAGAATCTGAAAATGAGTATATCTTGTGACCAACCAGGGAAATGCCTAATGCCATCATTACCGCCACCAAAACCACTTGCGCCTTTGTCATTTCTTATTGTTTTGTTGAAAAATCCGATTCAAATCAATCAAGAAGAGGTACTTCAAACAACTCCAACGTAACAGGCCAGAAAACGCAAATGGTTCCGAAAAATCCCAGAACCATTTGCAATATTCTAATAATCAATGACTTATACTCAATAATTCCTAACCACCAACTCACCACCGCCCCATTCACTCATTCAATCATTCACTCATTGACTCATTCATTTCTTCTCAATCCCCGCCAAAACCCTTCCGATATCATTTGCCCGGGTCATATAACTGAGGCTTGAATTGAGATCACGGCCGTCGATCGCTTCCTTAAACTTTTTGAGCAACTCGATGTAATCGCCCAGCGCCTTCGACACGTTCTTTTTGTTCTGGTCAAAAATAGGTGCCCACATTTGCGGGGAGCTCTTGGCCAAGCGCACTGTGGACGAAAAACCGGTACTCGCCATATCGAAGATCGCGCGCTCGTCGCGTTCCTTGTCCAGCACGGTCATGCCCAATGCAAAAGAACTGATGTGGCTCAAATGGGACACATAGGCCAGATGCAGATCATGTTCCACAGGCTTCATATAATGGATTTTCATCCCAACATCGCGCAGGAACGTTTCCACCAGGCCCCACGCATCAGGATTGCTCTTTTCCCTGTCGCATATGATCACGTTCTTATCGATCAGCAACTCCCTGAATGCGGCTCCCGGACCCGAGTTTTCGGTACCGGCCATCGGATGCGCCGCTACGAACTGTCCGCGTTTGGGATGCTTGTCGGCGAGTTTGCAGATCAATTCCTTGGTTGAACCCAGATCCATGATCGTCCGGCCCTCGGGCAGGTGATCGAGCATGTAGGGCAGCAACTTGGTAATGGCATCCACGGGCGTCGCGAGCACATTCAGCTCGGATACCTGCAATGCCTCGTCGAGTGTCAGGATCTCGTCGACGATCCCTTTCGCCAATGCTATTTTCTGATTGACTGCTGAGTTATCCACCCCCACGAATTTCACGTGCGGGTATCTCTCGCGCAGTCCCAGGGCAAACGACCCGCCCAGCAAGCCGACCCCTATGATACTGATTATCATTATTTTGAATTTAAAATATCAACCACTATTACCCTTTGATCCGCTCCACAGCCTGCCAGATCCTTTCCTTGGGCAGGCACAACGATAAGCGAATGTAACGCTGACCTTTGGGACCAAAAATGAAGCCGGGCGCGATGAATACGTGCTTTTCAACCAGCAGGCTGTTCACGAGTGCTTCCGCCGACTCCGTGGAATCGGGCAGCTTGCCCCAGAGGAACATACCTTCCTGCTTGTCGTCCCAGGTGCAGCCCAAAGTCTTCAAAAGCGCTTCGGAAGCTTCCAGACGGCCCTGATACACTGCATTACGCTCCGCGTGCCATTCGGCGGAGTTGCCCAATGCCGTTGCACCCGCTTCCTGCATCGCCCAGAACATGCCTGAATCGACGTTACTTTTGATCGTCAGCACCGCACTGATGTATTCCTTCGCCCCAGAAAGCCATCCCATTCGCCAGCCAGCCATATTGTGCGACTTGCTCATGGAATTCAGCTCGATCGCCACCTCTTTAGCTCCTTCTACGGAAAGCAGGCTAATAGGCGCTTTCTTGTTCAGGATGAGGCTGTATGGGTTATCATGACAAAGCAAAATGCGATGTTTTTTAGCAAACGCAACTGCCTCTTCGAACAACTCACGCGTCGCTGGGGCACCGGTAGGCATATGCGGGTAATTGAGCCACATGATCTTCGTTTTGGGGGTCACGAGACTTTCCATGGCATTCCAGTCGGGCTGCCAGCCAAAATCTTCGCGCAGCGGATACTCTTTCACGACCGCACCCACCATCTGGCTCACGGCACGATAGGCCGGGTAACCCAGCTCAGGCACCAGTACCTCGTCACCCGGATCGAGGAACGTCAGCGATATGTGGGTAATGCCCTCTTTGGAGCCAATGAGCGGCAATATTTCAGTATTCGGATCGAGTGTTACGCCGTAGGTACGATAATAAAAATCTGCAACTGATTTTCTGAAAGCGGGGGTGCCTGTATAAGGCTGATAACCATGCGCCTGTGGTTGATAGGCAGCATCGGTCAATGCTTTCAGAGTGTCTACTGAGGGCATCATGTCCGGGTTTCCGATACCCAGATTAATGACGTCATGCCCTTCGGCAATCAGTTTGCGCACTTCGGCCAGCTTCACCGAAAAGTAATATTCCGATGTCTGCCTGGTGCGCTGTGCAGTTTCTATGATCATTATTATAATTAAATTGTGCTTTTAGCCATTGGCCATCAGCGGTTAAAACGTCCGTCCGGAACAGCCCGGCGAAACGGCGCGCAATTTACGACAATTTTGCGAGGGGACGTTTTAAAGCGCATTGAAAGACGGAGATTCGCGGCGTATTCCCGGACGGAACCACAGGCACAGGAGGCCCCGCCGGGGCCGGGAAACTGCGTCGTGCAAGCGCCATTTTACAAATCTTGCATCCATTTTTCCCTAAATTGCGACATGAACAAATTCTATATCCTGGCCCTTTTTGCTGCATTGCTTACCGGCTGTTCCAAACCGTCGGACAAAATCGTCATCGCCACGGCTGCCAACGTGCAGTATGTCATGAAGGAAATTCAGCAGGAATTCGAAAAGGAATCAGGTAAAAAGATCGAGATCGTGGTGGCTTCTTCCGGGAAACTCACCACCCAGATACGCGAAGGCGCTCCTTTCGATGTTTTTGTGTCTGCCGACACCAAATACCCCGAGGAGATTTTCAAAAACGGAGGCTCTGACCGTAAACCGGAAATTTACGCCACGGGTTCATTGGTCCTATGGTCCAAAGATATTCCCGAGGCCGAGCTCAAACCGGAAATACTGACATCCGCCAGGGTTAAAAAGATAGCCATCGCAAATCCCGAAACAGCCCCTTATGGCGAAGCTGCCGTGCAGGTATTGCATGCATTGAAACTATACGAGCAAACAGAGAAGAAGCTGGTTTACGGTGAAAGCATCGCCCAAACGGCCCAATACATCACCACCGGTTCCGCAGAAGCCGGTTTCAATGCATTATCCATTGTCCTATCTCCCGAAATGAAAGGCAAAGGGCATTATGTCATCGTAGATTCAAGCCTCTATAAACCAATTCAACAAGCGGCGATCCTATTAAAACACAGCGGAGATTCGCCAAAAAAAGCGTCGAGCGAGCAGTTTTATCAGTTTCTGTATTCAGCCAAAGCAAAGGCCATCTTCAAGAAATACGGTTACAAATAATCTGAATTCACTCATCGCACCGTTCATTCACTCATCCACTCATCCACTCATCCACTCATTCACTCATTCCCCGTTCCACGGCGGCTCATTCAAAATTAAAAGTGAACCTACAACCCATCTTCCTAACCTTAAAACTCGCCGGCATCACCTCCATCCTGCTGCTCGTAATCGCCTTGCCGATTGCGTACTGGCTGGTGTTCGGGAAATTCAAGGGACGGGGCGTGGTGGAAGCATTGCTCGGGATGCCGCTGGTACTACCGCCGTCTGTGATCGGTTTTTATCTCCTGCTTGCATTTAGCCCATCTCACTGGTTTGGTGCCTGGATCGAGGAAATGTTTGGGTTGAGATTGGTTTTTTCCTTTCCCGGATTGGTGATTGCGTCCATTTTGTATAGTCTGCCATTTATGGTGTACCCGATCCGCGCCGGGCTTCAATCGTTGCCGGCATCGCTGCGGGAGGCCTCCTACACACTCGGAAAAAGCGAATGGCAGACGTTCCTACAAGTGCTTTTACCCAATTGCAAACCTGCGATACTCACCGCATTCGTCCTCACTTTCGCACACACCGTCGGTGAATTCGGGGTCGTACTCATGATCGGGGGAAACATCCCCGGCGTCACCAAAGTAGCGTCCGTAGCCATCTACAATGAAGTGGAAGCATTGAACTACAAAGCCGCTAACCAGTACGCGATGGTGCTTTTTGCGATCACATTCGTTATTTTGCTGCTTGTCTATTCGATCAACAATCGCTTCCTCCGTGTCCGACAATCTGCTTGACGTCCATATCCGGCATACTTTGCACACCGCACACGGGGTTTTACCGATGGAGGTGGATTTCACGCTGCCCGGAAAAAGCATTATGGCGCTCACCGGCCCGTCGGGTGCCGGCAAAACCACACTTCTGAGGCAAATTGCAGGCCTGACCCTTCCCGAGACGGGACGCATTGCCTTTGGCCCTGTACAATGGCTCGACAGCTCAGCCAATGTGCATTTACCTGTTCAGCAACGACATATCGGATTTGTTTTTCAGGATTACGCCTTATTTCCCAACATGACGGTCCGGCAGAACCTGTCTTTTGCCCTGACCAGGAACGACAATCCTCAGGTGATCGAACAGTTGCTGGATATGACCGGGCTTGCTCAACTGGCCAGCCGCAGGCCACACCAGCTTTCCGGGGGGCAGCAGCAACGTGTTGCATTAGCCCGCGCGCTGGTCCGGCAACCCAGGTTGCTGCTGATGGACGAACCTTTCGCCGCTCTCGACCCTGAAATGCAGCAACAATTGCAGGACCTGCTGCTGGCATTGCATCGCAAAAATCCCTTTTCGGTGATCCTGATAACCCACGATATAGGGGAAATTTTCAGGCTGGCCGATCAGGTAGCCGTCATGGAACAAGGCAAGCTCGTTCGCTCCGGCACTCCCGCAGAAGTGTACCTCAAAGAGCCCATGCCCGCCGACGGCATTATCGTCTATGGCGAGGTACTGACCTGCGAACGCCGCGACGGCATGTTACATATAACGGCCTGGGTCGAAAACCGCGTCCGGAAACTGACATTACCGCCACATCTCGAACCGCAACTACGGCCGGGTGGAAGATTTACCCTGCATTACACACCCGATCCCGCTGGCATACGCATGATAGATCCATAAACTGCCCCTGCAAACAGTAGGGTAACTTTTCAAACACATCGTCTTTTTTTCAGAAACATTTTATTAACTCCATATGCGGATCCTTTCCAAACTACTTCAGGTTGCCTTTTTCGTGCTCCCACTGCTGGCAATGCGCCAGGACAAGCCACTACGCGTCGTATTTTTCGGCGATTCCATTACCCAGGCTGGTGTAGGGCCTACCGGCTATATCACCAAAGTAGGTGAAATGCTCAAAGCCAAAGGCCAGGATGCTCAGTATGAACTGATCGGTGCGGGCATAGGCGGAAACAAGGTTTATGACCTGTACCTGAGGCTGGAAGATGATGTACTGGCAAAAAAGCCGGATGTAGTTTTTATTTATGTGGGTATCAATGATGTTTGGCACAAAACCTCGTCTGGAACCGGAACTGATCCCGACAAATATGTCAAGTTCTACGAAGCATTGATCAAAAAAATGAAGGCACAGAATATCCGCGTGATCGTTTGTACGCCCACTGTAATTGGCGAGCGCAATGACGCTTCAAATCCGCAGGATGGTGATCTGAATCAATATTCCAAACTGATCCGCGAGATCGCAACACGCAACGGCCTGCAATTGCTGGATCTGCGCAAACAATTCCTCGACTACCTGAGCAGCAACAACCCCGAAAACAAAGAGAAGGGTGTCCTTACCTCCGACCGCGTCCATTTGACCGAGGCTGGCAACCAGTTCCTGGCAGAAAAAATGCTCGAAGCGCTGGTACAAAAATAGCCTCACAGGCCTGCAAGCAGCATTAAATCACTTACAATTATTCATACGAGCCCCGGAAACTAATTCCGGGGCTATTTTTTTGGAAAACCTGTTTTTACCGTCTGATAATCGCTGCCCCACCGGATCATTGGTTTCAGGAAGAATTTACGATTAATACAATATTGAAGGCACGGTCGGCCGACCCGGTTTACACTTCTCATAATCCTAAATTTTATCCCATGAAACACGCTTTTAAAGCGCTCCCTCCGGCTATCGCGGCGGTTGTCGCATTGGTATCCATTCTCGTTTACTTCAACCAGCCCCAAGAACGGCATGCACACGCACCAGAATCGGCGACCACCGTCCCGACAGCATTAGCCGATACCAGCACCGGTCAAGCGGCACTTTTCCGGTCCATTGCGTCGCATGAATACCGCATTAGCTGGGACGAAACCGAAAAATCGTACCAAAGCCCCAACCGCAGGCACAACCTGCGTGCCTATTACCGGCCCGGCAAATTGACGATCCAAAACCGCATGGATTCCACGGGAAACAACTTCCGGCTTAGATTGATCAACAGGGGCATTTTTGCGGATGGGCAACCCATTGGAAGAACCGATCTTGCGGCAGATGTCAAACCCGACCAAAACAGGGTCGGGATCCTGCATGACGCATTCAGCGAAGAATTTATCAATGATGAAAGCGGCATACGTCAGAACTTCATTGTTCGCAAGGCACCTCAGCAAACCAGGAAATTGGAAGTAAGACTGGATTGCAAGGGGCTGATCGTCAAAAACGGAGGAGCCAATGAACTGCTTTTTTTCACAGATCACCAGCCTCAGGAACCGCGGCTCATCTACCGCGACCTTCGTTGCTGGGATGCCCGCAACCAACCTTTGGTCGCAACCCTGACCTGTGTCGATCAACAGGTCAGGATCCATGTGAATGTAGAAAAGGCCACATTTCCCGTCACCATTGACCCACTATTCATCAATCCGGCCAATGCGGCTCAGACTTTGGAAGCCAATCAGGCGGATGCCTGGTTCGGGTTTTCGGTAGCCTCTGCCGGAGATGTGAATGGGGACGGTTACAGTGAAATCATTGCAGGTGCTCCCTTGTTTGACAATGGACAAAGCGATGAGGGCGCTGCATTCCTGTTTTACGGGTCGGCAAATGGCACAACCACCGTGCCGACAATCCTGGAATGCAACCAGACCAATGCACAAATGGGGTTCGCCGTTTCCAGCGCAGGCGACATCAACAAGGACGGTTTCAGCGACATCGCCATAGGTGCGCCAAATTACGACAACGGCCAAACCGATGAAGGGGCTGTATTCGTCTATCTGGGTTCCGCAAAAGGTATCAAACCCAACCCTGCCGCCGTATTAGAGCAGCACCAGGAAGATGCGCAACTGGGCACCGCCGTTGCCCTGGCCGGAGATATCAATGCCGATGGATATAGCGATATCATCGCCGGGGCCAAATATTTTCACCAGGGGCAAATGAACGAAGGGGCCGCATTGCTATATTACGGAGGAGTAAACGGCATTTCGTCTAATGCATTCTCCGTGCTGGAAAGCAATGTAACAGGTGCCAGGCTAGGCTCATCCGTCGCCGGTGCCGGCGACGTGAACGGAGATGGATTCAGCGACATAGTCGCCGGGGCAATCTTGTATGGAAATGGCCAGACAGGGGAAGGTGCGGCATTCCTTTGCTACGGTTCGATCACCGGACTCAACACCACGAACCCCGTAGTAATCGAAAGCAACCAAACCCATGCCCGGCTAGGCAAGGCAGTTGCTGGTGCCGGGGATGTGAATGGAGATGGCTACTCGGATGTAGCGCTTGCAGCATCGTATTTTGATAATGGCCAATCCGACGAAGGTGCTGTATTGGTGCATTATGGCTCAGCAACCGGTATCCAAACCAACGCTTCCCTCGTACTTGAAAGCGACCTGATGGATGCTGAACTGGGCACATCGGTGAGTAGCGCCGGAGATGTCAATGGCGATGGGTATGCGGATCTCCTGGTCGGAACCAGGTATTGGGGAAAGGGGCAACTCGACGAAGGAGCAACATTGATCTACCACGGAGCGTCACCAGGTCTGAAATCAAAACCGGATGTCGTCATCAAAGGCACGCAGCTCCAATCGCATATGGGCAGCGCACTAGCCAGTGCGGGTGACGTGAACGGCGACGGGTACAGCGACATCGTGACCGGTGCTTATCTGTTCGATAAGGGGCAAAAGAATGAAGGAATCATATCGGTATACCATGGTGCTGCGGGAAAACTGGCAACCGGGCAGCCTTCGTCCCTGACCAGCAGCCAGGCTATGAGCCGGTACGGCTATGCGATCGCGGCCGCCGGGGATCTCAATGGCGATGGCTACGACGACGTGATCGTCGGTGCACCGCATTATGATAACGGACAGACGGCGGAGGGGGCTGCATTCATTTACCTCGGCACCGGCCACGGCATCAGTAAGAACTTTGCCGCAATGCTCGGGTTGGGTCAGCCGGAGGCTGAATTCGGCGGCGCTGTTGCAGGTGCGGGCGACGTCAATGGTGACGGGTTCATAGACGTTATAGTCGGCGCCATGCATTTCGATAACGGTCAGGATGAAGAAGGCGCTGCGTTTATCTATTTAGGCTCGGCTTCCGGTGTGAATACGGTACCGGTTGCCATTCTGGAAAGCGACAAAACCGGTTCCTGGATGGGCAGCGCGGTTTCTGCTGCCGGAGATCTCGACAGCGACGGATTTGGGGATATCATAGTGGGCGCGATGAATTACAGCAATGGTGAGTCCGAAGAAGGTGCGCTCTACATTTATCCTGGCTCGCCGGCCGGCCCGAGTCAGGCGGGAATGAAAATCGTTGAAAGCGACCAGACCAACGCCCGTCTGGGTAATTCGGTCGCCAATGCAGGTGATGTAAATGGTGATGGCTATGGTGATATCGTGGCGGGAGCCTATGCATTCGAAGACGATGATCGGGGTGCTGCATTCGTTTATCATGGTGGCGCCTCGGGACTGGTTAACAATGCCGCATTAGCAATCAAAGGCACACAACCCTATGCTCAAATAGGATGGGATGTGTCGGGCGCAGGTGATATCAATGCGGATGGATATGGCGATATCGTGATCGGCAGCCAGAGCTATGACAGTGGCGATGGAGCAGCGTTTGTGTACTACGGCTCGGCGACGGGAATCGATATCATCAATTTCACAAGCTTGTTCTCCCACAACCCGGGAATGGGGGCGGGAATGGGCACTTCGGTATCCGGTGCCGGTGATACCAACGGCGATGGCTATTCGGACATAGTCATTGGTGCGCCCTGGTTTGTGAATGAACAGACTTCCGTGCCTACGGGCCAGGTCTTGCTTTTCACAGGCTCCGAATCGGGCATTCAAAGTAGTCCGGAAGTCCTTGCAGGCAATGCGAATGATACCTATGATTTTTTTGGATGGTCGGTATCGGGCGCCGGGGACATCAATGCCGATGGTTACAGCGACATCATGGTGGGTTCACCTAATTTCAATTCCTCCCAAATAGACGCGGACGCGGCTCACGTTTACTACGGCAATACCGGCGCCGGTCTCCAAAACAATCTCCGCCTCTACAATTCCGATCTTTCGTCGCTTCTCGATCAAAGCCAGAAAACCAAAAGTGACTTTGGCGTGGGCCTGTACGCCAAATCTTTTCTGGGAGGAAATAAGGGAAAGCTCGTGTGGGAGACCAAAGCGAATGGAATGGGGTTTTCAAAGGCGGCCAATGACCTGATCACCAACAGTACACAATGCACCGCCATGCAGAAATATTACGCCACACTTGGCTTGTCAGGCTCTGAATTAAAAAATCTTGTTCTGAAAGAAGGAGCATCCACCCAGGTCCGGGTCCGCGTCAAATATGATCCGGTGCTGGCACTGACGGGGCAAACGTATGGACCATGGCGTTATTTGTCGGCTTATCTGCTCGGGAATGGTGCTGCGCCGGTGCCGGAGGAAGTAGCACACGACTTGGCAGAAACGATCAGTAACAGGGCAAAATCATCGGAGATTGAAAAATGGAAGACGGGTATCAGCGTATTTCCCAACCCAACAACGGATGAGCTTCATATCCGTCATAGTCAATCAAAATTGGTCCGTAGCATGAAATTACTGGCCGCCAATGGGCAAGTAATGATCGAATCATCGGGAGACGCTTTCAAAATGAATGTAAAAGGAATAATGTCCGGTTCCTACATCCTTATTATTCATTATGCGGACGGCTCGCTGGCCTCAGAAAGAATTGTCATCCGCTAGCATCTGTTGAAAGTATCTGTAATCTGCCGATGGCTTGATCACCATTGGCAGATTACATCTTCCCAAAATGACCGGCAGCTAAACGATTATGCCCCTCAGCTCAACGGATTAAGTATCGGTATAACGATGTGACGAAGTTAGGATGAATAATTTCCGGTCCATACTCAAACGCATTTGATACCACACACTATGAACATTAAAAGTATGCCTTCAAAAACGCTCGCGTTTTTGCTCGTAGCAATAGGAGCCATCCTGATCAATTACAATTATCCCAATCGTCTGGACATCATTTCGGATGACGATGATCTGTACTTCTCTTTCGGCATGATGCTCTTGAAAGGAAAATACAGAGGAGCTGATGACGGGCCTTTGTACTACGTTTTTCAGTTGTTGCTGCAACTCATAACCCATGACGCCATCCGAACCTTCTACATCAACTATATCTTCACAACATCCGTACCGCTGATACTGTTTTACTTTTTACTGAGAGCGCATAAAATTAATCCCTGGCTGGCTGTATGGATTTCGCTTATGTTTATGTTTTCCAGCCTCAATTACCCGCTGACACCCAAGCTGACACACTATGCCATTACTTTTGTGCTGCTAGCCCTTCTTGCCTTTAACTACGCTGAAGGACAGCCTCGGAAATTCTTTTTTTGCAGCTTATGCATCTTCCTTGCGTCGTATGTTAGGCCTGAACTTTACATCGCTTATTTTATACTTTCTGTGGTAACCAGCTTCATCTGTTTTCGTGAAAGAAATTTGGCTACATACTCGTGATCATAGCGGTTACGCTGGCTTGCGGATATATACTTGGAACGCCCATCGGAGCAAGGGACCGGAGCTTCTGGACATTCAAGCATCATTTTTCAATCAATTACATCGACACTCACCCGCAATTGAATTTATCCCCGTGGAATCATTTCAATCAGATTACTACCAGTGCTTTTGGTCACAAGCTGGTATCTATCAAAGACGCCATCGTCACCGACCCTCAACTGGTATTCTGGCACATCAAGCTGAATATCACTCGCTACTTCACTGCATTACCGCTTCATTTCAAGAATATCATTTTCGACAGTATACAGTTTCCTTTTCGCAAATACGTGCTTTCAATAATGGGGCTGCTGGTGTTGCTTCGGATAGATTACCGTGGAAGCTGGGCGAATGTCATTCAGGCTTTCAAGAAGAAGCTACCGTTTCTGCTCGTTTTTCTGGTCATCCTTGCCCCCACTTACATATCCAATTTTTTCATTTACCCCCGTACACACTATATACTTTATCACTTCTTTCTCTATTTGTACTTACTTGCATTGCTCTGTAACTGTATTACTTTTAAAAGACTCCCTTCCAGCATGGCCGTTGAGCCAGCATATTTGCTGGCAGGCCTGAACTTGTTTTTTATCATACTCCTCTACATCCCTAAATACAGGGAGAATGCCCAGAACAAGCCGTTACCTTTGAAAGAATTTGCTTTGATGCTAAGAAACTGCCGTCTCGATGGACCTGTTTCTGCGCTTGGAGGCGATGCCCCTTTTTCATACGATCGCTATGTCGATCAGGACTGGACCTTCTATTATTATGACATCATAAGACCCCAAAATCTGGCCGGCTGCCTGGCTGACTTTAAAATCAATTGCGTTATTATCAACGACAAAATGGACCACTATTTTGCCAAAGACTCCACCTATCACAACTTTCTAAGGCATCCGGAGTCAAAGGGATTTGTCCTAATCAAAAAAACAGAAACCCACAAGGTATACGCTAGAAAGACATTGATCTAGCACATCTTCCCCTCAGGACAATTACCTGTCGGTCGCTATCCGTATTGCCCGGGCGAACGACGCTGGCAATCAGTCATTAGCCGCTAGCGATGTCTGCCTACAAAAAGGCATTGGAAGCACCCTGCCTTGCCTTCTGATCATTCCACTATCCGATAGTTAAAGGGTTTACATGAAAACTCAACCCTCGTGTAAGCTTATAGCAGCAATTGCTATAATTCATTGTTCAACTTAAAAGTTTAACACTATGAAGAATCGTTACATGTCCATTCTGTGCATCGGAATGGTTTTGACAACTGCACTTTCTGCTTTCTTTTTGAGCTTACCCAGCATCGACAAGCCGGGGCGCCAACACCCAAAGCACACATCGGCAACCTCAGCTTCGCCATTGCCTGCAGAAGTATCCGAGGCTACATTATCCGACATTCGCTCGATGCTGAAAAAACAGGAGTACCAGATATCTTTTGACGAAAAGAAAAAGCTACTACAAAGCCCCAACCGGAAACACAACATACGGGCTTACTACGAACCGGGCAAGTTCACTATTCAGACGCGTGTCGACACGACAGGGAACCGTTTCAAACTGGAACTTAAAAACGAAGGCATTTTCGCCGACGGGAAGCTGCTGTACACTCCCAAAATGGGCGCAAAGGCCCATTACAATGAGAACCAGATTCGGATAAGTCACAATGCATTCACGGAGGAATTTATCAACAGTGAAGAAGGCGTCCGACAGAACTTTATCATTGATCAAGCGCCGGAAGGCACAAAGCAGTTGCAGGTCCGACTCGCAGCGAAAGGGCTCAAAGTCCGGAACGAAGCGGCAAATCAACTCCATTTCTATACTGAAAACGAAAAGGGAGAAATAGATAACAAGCTCGTTTACAATGACCTCAAATGCTGGGATGCAAACAAACAACTGCTGAATGCAACGCTTACTTACATAAATGACCGCATAGAAATGACTGTAGATGTTACCGATGCGGCTTATCCCATCACAATCGACCCTATTGTCACTAATGGCAATCCACAAAATGCTGACAAGTTCATAGAGCTCAATCAAAGCAATATGTGGCTCGGATTTTCGGTATCCAGCGCAGGAGATGTCAATGGAGATGGTTACAGTGATATAATCGTGGGTGCGCCGCAATATGACAAGGGACAGACCGACGAAGGAGCTGCATTTATTTACCCCGGATCAGCGAATGGACTGAGTTTAAGCGCAGTAACGTTGGAATGCAACCAGGATGCCGCACAAATGGGATATTCGGTGACCAGCGCGGGTGACTTTAACGGGGATGGGTTTAGTGATGTTTTAGTAGGGATACCTTTCTATGATATGAATGGGAACGACGATGGTATAACAAAGTTATACTTTGGATCTGTGCAGGGAATCACCGCAAATTCTACGCCGCAGGATTTTCTTTCAGGCAATCCCGGCGACAACTTCGGCGTATCAGTTGCCACTGCTGGCGACATCGATGCGGACGGATACAGCGATGTTATCATAGGAGCTCATCAATATGACCAGGGTCAGATCAATGAGGGGACCGCTATGGTATTTTATGGAGCCCCTGTCAACTATAAGACAGTCCAAAACCTTCAAGTTGATCAGGCTGACGCCATGTTCGGGTTCTCAGTCGCATCCGCCGGCGACATCAATGCGGACGGATTCAGCGATGTAATAGTAGGCGCAAGGTTATATGATAATGGCGTGGGCCAGGAAGATGAAGGTGCGGCGTTTATTTACAAGGGAAGTGCTAACGGCCTGCTTTCTAATACCCCGGTGATGTTGGAAAGCAATCAATTGGACGCGCGCATGGGACACAAAGTAAGCTCCGCGGGCGATGTGAACGGCGACGGATACAGTGACATCCTTGTGAGCGCCTATTTATATGACAACCAACTCTTAAATGAGGGGAGAGTGTACTTACATCTGGGGTCACAAGCGGGAGTCAATGTTGTTCCTTTAAAAATCTTTGAGGGAGATCAGACCGACGCCCAATTGGGTACATCCATAGCTTGCGCAGGAGACGTAAACGGTGATGGCTACGCCGACATTATGCTTGGCGCTCAGTATTTTGACAATGGCCTAAACAACGAAGGAGCCGTTTTCATCCATCATGGGACAAATTCCGGCATCTCGGACACTCCCGCTTCAATTATCGAAAGCAATCAAATAGAAGGTGGGTTTGGGTCTGCCGTTGCCAGCGCCGGAGATGTGAATGGCGACGGATACAGCGATGTCCTGGTGGGTAGTTACTCCTATGATAATGGAGAAATTGATGAGGGTCATGTGTTTCTTTACCATGGCGGGGCTGAGGGGATTGGCACTAATGGGTCCGTGGCATTGTCAGGCAGCGATACCGGGGCATTGATTGGCTATTCAGTTGCAAGCGCGGGGGACGTAAATGGCGATGGTTACGATGATGTGATCGTTGGGGCGCCACAATTCGATTTCGGTGCCGTCACCGGGGGAATTGCTTTGATATATTATGGTTCGCTTACCGGGATCAGTGCAGCCAATAAAGTGTTTTTAAGCAAGAACCAGTTTGGCAGTTACTTTGGCGGATCAGTCGCAGGGGCCGGGGATATCAATGGCGACGGCTATGACGATGTGATTGTTGGAGCCAGCGATTATGATAACGGTCAGCTGAATGAAGGGGTCGTGTTTGTCTACTACGGTTCCAGCTCAGGCGTTGATCCGGCAATGAATTTACTTTTGGACAATAACATTGCCAATTCGAGTTTTGGCGGTGCAGTAGCAGGCGCCGGCGACGTCAATCGTGATGGGTATGCAGACTTCGTCATCGGAGACGACGGATATACAGTTATGGTCGGACAGTCTTACGAGGGTGCGGTTTTTATCTATCTTGGCTCTGCAAATGGTCCCGTCAAGTCCGCTACCATTGAGTCAAACCTCGCATTCGTTCACTTTGGCATCGCGGTATCATCTGCGGGAGATGTCAATGGAGATGGCTATGGCGATATTATAGTCGGGGCACCTTATTACAGTGTTGGTCAGAATATGGAAGGTGCGGCATTTATATTCCATGGCTCTGCCCAGGGTGTTGTTGCCGCTAACCCCAAAATCCTCCAAAGCAACCAGGCAGACGCAAATATGGGCGCGTCTGTTTCCGGTGTAGGCGACGTCAACGGAGATGGATACAGTGACGTAGTCGTCGGAGCTCCAAGCTATGACAAAGGTCAATTGGATGAGGGCATCGTCACGATTTATTACGGTACTGTTAATGGAGTCAGTGAAGTTAGCCCCGCCCCAACCATACTCGAACAAGATATTGCAAACCAGCACTTCGGATACGCTGTCAAAAACGCAGGAGATGTGAACGGGGATGGGTACGCTGACCTCGTTGTGGGGGCTGGTGATTTCGATGGACCAAATGCCAATACGAGCAAAGGTAAGGTGCTCGTTTATCATGGTTCCCGTAGTAGCATCAAAACTTCCCATTCATTTAGTATCGCGGGAAGTAAGGACGGAGCCAATCTCGGATATGCCGTCTCCGGCGTGGGCGATGTAAATGGCGATGGATACAGTGATATCGTAGTTGGCACACCGCATGCCGACAACGGTCTGTCACTCGACGTAGGTAGTGCCTCAGTATTCTATGGCAACAATAACAAAGGCCTCAGAAACAATGTGCGGCTGCTCAACACCGGTTTTGCTAGCCCGCCAATTAATCACAATCAATTCAGCCAGCCCAATTTTGTGGCAGGTTTATTTTCAAAATCATTTATTGGAAAGAACAAAGGCAAACTGGTTTGGGAAACTAGAAGCGCCGGAACACCTTTTTCGAAAGTGGGCATTTATCCTATCACGACCAGCACTCAGTTTACGGGAGCCTCTGCCAGCTTCACAACCATGTCCGGCGTCAGCCATTTTTTAGGAAATGTTCTTCTCAAAAACGGCATCAGCACCAAGGTCCGCGTACGTGTGCGTTACTCGCCTGTGCTGGCCATAACAGGTCAAATGTACGGCCCATGGCGGTACGTGCAGGCACAACTTGCGGGCTACAACAATGCGCCGGTACCCCAAGAAGCAATGTCCGAAACAATCAGACCGAAAGTCACAGGTTCAGTAACTGAAAAATGGCAGGCTGACATCAGCGTCTTTCCCAACCCGGCGACAGACGAAATTCATATCCAGCATGACCATCCCGACCTGATAAAGAGCGTAAAAATATTCAATCTAGCTGGAAAAGCGGTCGTCGAGTCGCACAGCCCGACTTCAAAGATTGATGTAAAAGGATTGACGCCCGGCTCATACATTTTAATCATCAGCCATTTTGACGAATCGCAGACTTCGAAAAAAGTTCTTATCCATTAGTACGCAAAAAGTACATCTGCAAGTCATACAACCTGCCAGCGAGCTTATCCTCATTGGCAGGTTATTTTTTGAATCGACCGTCTACTAAGCAGTTCCTGTTCGCTGCTCACTGGATTACGTTTCAGGGCGATACGATCACGAAGTTTGGGACGGCTATACCCGCCTCTTTCCAATTTCTCTTTCAATCCCAAACTACGATCACGATGAAACACACCTACCTCAAACTGCTACTAGCCATGCTGGTAACAGGCACGACATTAGCCAGCCTTACCTGGAAAAGACATTTATTGCCCCTCTTTGCTAAACCCAAAACAGAAACCG
>CBFGMV010000009.1:0-151249 GCA_965649915.1 uncultured Dyadobacter sp. | reverse complement strand
GTTCAGCAAAGCCGAAGAAAACAATGCACCGTTTCTGCTCAGACTCTTTTTGTACCAGAAAGAACGTTTCCCTGTGCTGGGGCATGGGCTGTTGGTAACTGCCTTCAGTTTTTCCGCCATCTCCTACGCACGCATATGCCGGGGCGCGGATGGGTTTGTGGCCCTGCCGACATTCGCCGTGGGTGTTTTTACAACGATAACGCTCTTCTTCCTCGTCAGGATTTTCGACGAGTTCAAGGATGCCGAGGACGACGCTCGGTTCAGGAAGGAGCTTCCCGTGCCGCGTGGGCTCATTTCATTACGTGAAATGGCCATTACCGGTGCGGTACTGGCCGTTGCGCAAGTGCTGGTCAACGCGTACTTTTTTCCTGAAATGCTGGTACTTTATGCGTTGGTCGTGGGTTACCTGCTGCTGATGGGCAAAGAGTTTTTCATTGCTGATTGGCTCAAAAAGCACCAGTTCTGGTATGTAACCTCGCACATGTTCATCATCCCGCTTGTCGATATCTACGCGAGCGGCCTCGACTGGCTGCTGGCCGGTGTGAAAGCGCCGACCGGCTTGATTTTCTTCTTCGCAGTGTCCTATATGAATGGTATTGTACTTGAAATCGGAAGGAAAATCCGGGCGCCGGAACAAGAATCCGAAGGTGTACTGACCTACACAGCCATGCTGGGCATCCCGAGGGCGGTTGGACTTTGGATAGGCACGTTGGTTGTTACGCTGCTACTTAGCATTACGGCAGCAGTATTTGCCGGCTATGGCCGGACGGCGATGCTTGTTCTGGGTGTCATTTTCGTGCTCTGCTCGCTGCCTGCTTTCCTGTTTTTAAATACAAAGACTCACAAGCTTTCAAAAATGATCGAGTATGCATCCGCTTTCTGGACCATATCGATGTATCTTACCCTGGGCGGGGGGCCGATGATCTCAAAATTACTGTTCCACTGATGCATTTCATTTTTGATACAGACGAAACCGGGAACTTTACCATCGGGGGAAAGGCGGAGAACCTTTTCCGCCTGAAAAAGGCCGGCTTGCCGGTACCCCGTTTTGCCGTTATTCCATGGGAAACCCTGCTTACCCTTCTTCCCGATGCTGCACGAAATGCGGAGGACCAGGAGATGCTGTTGCAGATCGAACAGGCTCCTGTCGATGCCGGATTCCTTGCTGCGTTGATGACGGTGTTCGGAGATACGAAATATTTTGCAGTGCGATCCTCCGCGGCCGATGAGGACGGTGCCGCCTTCTCCTTTGCCGGTCAACTGGAAAGTTACCTTTTCGTGTCGCGTGAAGATCTGCCCCGGCGGATCAGGGACGTCTGGCGTTCCACTTTCTCGGAGCGGGTATCGGAGTACAGGCGGCATCACGGCATTTCGGGACAGCGGGGCATTGCCGTCATCGTGCAGGAAATGGTGGATGCTGAGGTTGCCGGTGTGGCGTTCGGGGCAAACCCGGTAACGGGTAATCGTCAGGAGAAAGTCATCAATGCGGTTTTCGGGCTGGGAGAGGGGCTGGTCTCCGGCGAATTGAATGCAGACCAGTTCACTTTGAACGGTTCGGTGATCACTGCGGAAACCGTGCGCAAAACGCGCCAACTGGTTTTCGACCATGCGCAGCAGCGCGGCGTTGTTTTTACAGACGTCGCCCCCGGTCGCCAGGAACAGCCCGCATTGCAAGACGCCCAGGTGTACCGTATCGGCGAGGTTCTGGACACATTATACCAGGCATTCCATACACCACAGGATATTGAATTCGCCATCAGGGACGGAGCACTTTACCTGCTGCAGACAAGGCCTGTCACGACATTGCAAAGCCGGGGACGGCCACCTGGAGCGTACGTGCTTTGGGATAACAGCAACATCATCGAGTCGTACCCGGGTGTCACAACCCCGCTTACGTTTTCATTTATCAGTCAGTCCTATGAAGTTGCATACAAGCTGTTCAGCGCCTATCTGGGGGTGAGTGAGCGGGTGATCGAAGCCAACGAACGGGTTTTTGCCAACACGCTGGGTTTGATCAATGGCCGGGTTTACTACAATCTCAGGAGTTGGTACCATATGCTGGCGATGCTTCCGGGGTATAGTATCAATGCCCGGTTCATGGAGCAAATGATGGGCGTTAAAGAACAGTTCGACATCCCCGAAAGCTATCGCCTGCCGAAAGGTAAGGCCTGGTGGCGGATCGGCCGGATGGCCGTGCAGATGTTGGTCCGTTTTGTTTCGCTGCCACGGAAAAGAAGGGAGTTTATGGCGCTCGTGAACGGCACAATCGCCGAATACAAGGCGATACCCTTTTCGGAAAAGAATGCCCATGAGCTGATGGAGCTGTATCTCCGTTTCGAACGGAAGCTGCTGCTCGAATGGAAAGCACCGCTGCTGAACGACTTTTTTGCCATGATAGGGTTTGGTATGCTTCAAAAGCAATGCGAAAGACTTTCGGGCGAAAACTCCAATATGCATAACGATCTGCTGTGCGGGAGCAATGATATCATTTCGGTAGAGCCGGTGCACCGGAGCATTGCGCTGGCCGCCCGGATCGCCGGTGTCCCGGCTTTGAAAAGTCTTTTTATATCGGAAAACGAGACCCGGATATGGGATGTACTCTCCGTTGACCCGGATCTGGCCGACGTGAAAGGCGAAGTCGACCGCTACCTGGCCGATTTCGGGGAACGATGCGTGGGCGAATTGAAACTGGAAACGGTTTCATATAGCCAGGACCCTCCCCGATTTATCAAGGTCCTGAAATCGTATGTGGAAGCGGGCATTACCGGCGAGCAGTTCTCCGGCGCACGCGAGCATGCGATCCGGGCGAACGCGGAGCATGAAATGGAGGCAAAACTGAGTGGCCGTGCTTTCAGTAAATGGAAACTGAATCTCACGCTGCGTTATACGCGTGAGCTCGTGAGCGCGCGGGAGAACCTGCGCTACGAAAGAACCCGGGCGTTTGGAATGGTAAGAGAGCTCTTTGCCGCTATCGGAATGCGTTTTCAGGCCGATGGTATACTCCACGATGCCCGCGACATTTTCTATCTTACCAAAGACGAGATTTTTAGCTATATAGAAGGTACCGCAGTGACCCAGGACCTCCATGCACTGGTTGCATTACGGCAAAGAGCGTTTGAAACCTACCGGAAGACGGGGCCGCTTTCAGAGCGGTTTGCTACCTACGGTGTTCCCTACCATGGCAATGACTTTTTCAACACAACCAGGGTAGAATTCAGGGACGGCGATCTGAAAGGCGTCGGATGTTCGCCGGGCCGGGTTACGGGCCGGGTCCGGGTCGTTGCGGACCCCGGTGAGGTGTCGTCCCTGAACGGAGCTATTCTGGTCGCTTCCAGCACGGATCCGGGCTGGGTCACGCTTTTCCCCGGTGCATCGGGCATTATTGTCGAACGGGGCAGCCTGCTTAGCCATTCGGCCATTGTGTCCCGTGAGATGGGCAAACCCTGTATCGTGGGCGTGACGGGATTGCTGAAAATGCTGAAAGACGGTGATGAGATCGAAATGGATGGGAGTACAGGCTTAATCAGGGTGATTTCCAGATGACAAAACAGAGTTTAACAGAACGTGTTGATTTTGAGCTAATCCGCTATGCGAATTGCTGGGAGGACGCCGACGTTTTGCTTCGTGGGCTTTCCCCGGCAAGCGGAAGCCGCATTCTCTCGATCGGCTCAGCTGGCGATAATAGTTTTTCGTTGTTGACGACTGATCCCGAATGGGTGGTGGCGGTCGATATCAACCGCATTCAGCTGTTCCTGATCGAGTTGAAAAAAGTTTGTATACTCAACCTGGAACGGGAGGAAGCACTGGCGTTCCTGGGGTTCGCTGACGCGGACGATCGTGAAAAAGTGTTTATCGCATTGAAAAACCAGCTGAGCGCGGCAGCCAGGGCCTATTGGGAATCTAACATTCATGTCATCAGAAGCGGTGTGATCCATCAGGGGAAATTTGAGAAATACTTTCAGTTGTTTAGCGGGAAAATCCTGCCCTGGATACATTCCAGCCGGGTGACCGAGGCGCTGCTGGCCGATAAACCAGCGGAAGCGCAGGCCGTTTTTTACAGTAAGCAATGGAATACCTGGCGCTGGCGGCTGTTGTTCCGGGTTTTCTTCAGTAAATATGTCATGGGTAAATATGGCCGGGATCCTGAGTTTCAGAAACAGGTTCAGGGCTCTGTTTCAGAGTTTATTTTTGATAAAGCAGCCAGCCACCTGAGATCCGCCGCTGCACAGGACAATTTTATTTTGAGATACACATTAACCGGACGTTTCGGTGACTTGCTGCCGCATTACCTGCTGCCGGAAAACTACGGACGGATCCGGGCTAACCTCGACCGCCTGCACTTGAAGGAGGGTTTCGCGCAGGATGCCGTCAGCGCATACGGCAAATTCAATTGTATGAACCTGTCGGATATTTTCGAATACATGGATATGGACCTGTTCCGGCGGACGGCGCAGTCGCTGGTGGAGGGAATGGAAGAGGGGGGCATGCTGGCCTACTGGAACCTCATGGTCCCGAGGCGGATCTCGCAGATACTACCCGCGCACGCAGCGTACTGCGAGGAGCGCGCCGGGCGATTGACGGCGACCGACAGGGGTTTCTTTTATAAGGAATTCGTAGTAGAAAAAGTAATCAACCAGCCCTGACTGCCTGAATGGAAATGAAACAGGTAATGCTCGCTCCGTTGTTACTGGCCTGCTGTTTTCTCGCATTGTTTGCTGCGGCAGAATGGCTCTATCATCGGAGAAAGGTAAAAGCCGAATGGACGCGAAAGCTCGTGCATGCTGGTACGGGCATCATTACCTTGCTGTTCCCGCTTTGGCTGCATAGTCACTGGCAAGTACTGTTCCTGTGCGGCAGCTTTCTGCTCGTCCTGCTGGCGAGCCTGAGGTTCAGGATGCTGCCTTCGATCAATGCGATCGACCGGTTCTCGGTCGGAAGTATCCTGTATCCTGTGGCGGTTTATGGTTGTTTTCTGGTTTTCCAATTCGCACAGCATGGCCTGATTGTGTTCTATCTTCCGATGCTCATCCTGGCAATCTGTGATCCGGTTGCCGCATTTGCGGGAAAACGATTCCCGTTCGGCGCTTACCGGATATGGGGCTGCCGGAAAACCTGTGCCGGTTCGTGTGCGTTTCTGTTTACAGCCGTGTTGCTTACGGCCGGAATGGTGTTCGCGTTTGACGAAAGCCGGCCTGTGCTCCAAAGCCATCCCGGCCTGCTCGTACTTGTTCCCCTCTGCGCCACATTGTCGGAAGCGATAGGGGTCAAGGGCTGGGATAACCTGACGATCCCGGCGAGCGTAGCATTAACCCTCATTTTCGTTTTATGATCAGCATTGTCGAAACGGGCCCCGGGCAACCCGACTTCCATTTGTTCAGCGGGTTGCCGTCTGCGATCTATCCGCCGGACAGTTCCCGGTTCAAAGCCTCCGAAACTATTCCGCTGGATTTCCTGCGGGCATTTTATGTGCTGACCGACCACGGAAAGGCTGTCGCCAGGGCGTGTGTGTATGATAATCCGTCGGTGCGGTACCATGATGAACAGGCATTCACGATCGGCCACTATGAATGTGCCGACGATGTAGGTTACGCATCGGAATTGCTGGGCCACATTGTCGCGGTTGTGAAATCCTGGGGCGGAAAATACCTGATCGGGCCCATGAGCGGGAGTACCTGGGAAAGCTACCGTTTCCAGACCAGCGATGAAAACCCGCTTTTCTTTACCGAAAACTCGCATCATTTATATTACAACACCCATTTCCTCGACGCAGGGTTTGAACCCATCGCACATTATTACAGCAATGTCGACCGCCTCATGCAGTTCGATAGTCCGGAAATTCTGGCGCGGGAGCGCGACATGCAGGAGAAAGGGGTGATCATCAGGCCCATCGACCTGTCGGACTTTGAAGCGGAGATCGAACGCATTTATGAGTTCAATGCGCTGGCCTTCAGGACAAACTTTCTCTTTACTCCGATCAGCAAGGAAGCATTCGTGAAAAAGTATATTCCCATCAAAGCCTACATGAATCCGGAGCTTACACTGCTGGCCGAAGATGCGTCGGGTAAACTGGTCGGATACTTTTTCTGTCTGCACGATTATTTCAACACAAAAAGCAAGTCGCTGATCGTGAAGACCCTGGCCCGGCATCCCGATCCCGAATGGCGCGGACTCGGGCATGTGATCGGTAATGTGTTGTACCGCAGGGCCGTCGGGTTAGGTTATACCAGTACCATTCATTCCTTTATTTATGAGCAGGGAACTTCCACCAGATTGTCGGCTAACTTTTCCGGCACCCGGTACCGGGATTATGTACTGTACGGGAGAACTGTTTCCTGAGTTCAGGAGAGAAAGGATTGTCAACCAAACCAAACAATGCTAACCGTAATACCATGTCCGACCGATTCAATGCTGCCGATCTTTTCGCAGAAGCCGCTCGCCGGCACCAGGAAAAGCCGGCGCTGATTTACAGGAATAGAAAAATTACCTTTGGCGATTTTGAAAAGGCAGTAAATGCTACGGCAGCCGGTCTGCTGGAAAAAGGGATCCGGAAGGGCGATCGCGTCCTCGTATTTGTCCCGATGAGCGACGATCTGTACCGGGTCGTGCTTGCCCTGTTGCGAATCGGTGCGGTGGCCGTTTTTCTGGATGAATGGGTCAGTATCAGTCGGTTGAATGCCTGTTGTCGCCTGGCGGAATGCCGCGCATTTATCGGTACTTCCAAAGGGCTGCTGCTGGCCTGGCTTGTGCCCGGGTTACGGCAGATTTCCCTGCGATTGGGATTAAAGTATGATCCGAGCAAAACGCCGGGTACATTACCCGAAACCAACCGAGATGACATCGCGCTGATTACATTCACCACAGGGAGCACCGGGACACCCAAGGCCGCAATCCGCACGCATGGGTTACTTTTTGAGCAATTCAAAGCCTTAACCCCGCTGATCCGGCCGGAACCCGCCGATATCTGTATGCCGGTGTTGCCCATTGTGTTACTGATCAATCTTGGGGCAGGCGTTACTTCCGTGATCGCCGACTTCAATGCACGTAAGCCGTTGTCGATGAAGCCTGAGAAGGTAATTGACCAGATCGAGCAGTACGAAGTCAATGCCCTGATTGCCTCCCCGTTTTTCTTTCGCCAGCTATCGGGGTATTTAATGCATAAAGGACTGGTTTTAAATGGAGTCAGGAAGGTTTTTACGGGTGGTGCCCCTGTTTTTCCGGCCGAGGCTGAGCGCTTCCGCCACGCATTTCCGGTGGCCGATATCCGAATAGTCTACGGTTCGACGGAGGCGGAACCGATCAGTTCGGTAACCGCGGAAGCGCTCACAGCCGGGAAGGCGACGTCGATGTCCCGCGGACTGGAAGTGGGGCAGGTCGAACCCAGTGCCACCGTCAAAATCATCGGGATCAGCGAAGAAAACAGGGTGTTTTCCAGCATTGAAGCACTTGAAGCAGCGGGATTACCGCGAGGTGCGATCGGTGAGATTATCGTTTCGGGCAACCACGTCTTGCGTGACTACCTGCATAACTCAGAAGCATTGTTGCGCAATAAGATCTTTATCGGGGAGCAATGCTGGCACCGGACGGGCGACAGTGGCTACCTGGATGCAAGGGGCCATTTATTCCTGACCGGCCGATGCGATTCGCTCGTCCGCCTGCACGACCAGATATTACCCACATTTCTGTTTGAAAATCACTTCCAAACGCTCGACGGTGTCGAAACCGGCACGATCCTGCTATGGAATGGCAAAATTATTGCCGTCGCCGAGCTCAAAGGATCGGCGGACCGGGACCAGGCGAAAGCGGCGATAGGTGCCGCTCACGAGGCCATAGAAGAGGTTATTTTGCTGAAAAAGATGCCAAGGGACCCCCGGCATCATTCCAAAGTGGATTATGAGAAGTTGAAAACCATGCTCACCATGAAGCAGTTATTGATCGGTTAACCCTTTTCCATTCATAATTCGCTGCACACATTTCTCAATCCTTGACACCCGGGTCGCGGATTGTTTGGGTGCGGAGAAGTAAATGATATACGCCCGTTGCCGCCCGGGTGTCAATGCATAAAACGCCTTTTTCAGTGCTGGTTTTTCGTCCATGTGATCTTGTAGTTCCCCGGGGATGATCAGGTCTGTCGGCTTTTTGGGTTCAACCTTCAAACCGGCTTCCTCTATTGCGATGGCCTGGCGGACGTAGGCTTTCAGGACTGGTTCCAATTCAACGATCTCATGCACGCCGGTGAAACGGATCTGACGTCCCACCCGCGTATTTTCTCCGGTTTTGACCAGAATGCCATCAGGGTCTTGCAGCAGAACGCCCTTGAAGAACAGCAATGCGCAATACTCTTTAAACCCTTGTATGACAATGACATTGCTGGTCCCAGAAACGTAGCAGGGTTTGCTCCATTTCAATGTTTCGGTGAGCCCGCAGTCGAGCAGGATCGTCCTCAGATGTTCCATTTCTTCCCGCCACTTCCGGGCTCCGCTTAAATAGGCGTCGACTTTTGGGTTCAGGCTGTTCATTGTCATGGTAGGTCGTGGTGTAAAATTAAACCCTCAGTGAGCCCCGGAATCCCCTCGCAGCATAGTAGGAATCTGCCCCATTGTGATAGATGAACACCCGGCCGAAGCGACGGTCCCCGAAAATCGCCCCGCCCAGTTTCCTGATATCGGAAGGTGTTTTCAACCAGCTCGATGTCTTGGTGTCGAAACTTCCGAGTTGCTGCAATCCCTGGTATTCCTCTTCCGATAGCAGCTCGATGCCGAACTCAGCGGCCCGGTCAACCGCGCTGTCTTCCGGCTTATTGGCTTTTCGTGCATCCAATGCTTCCCGGTCGTAGCAAAAACTTCTGCGGTCCTTGGGTGTTTCCGGTGAGCAGTCATAAAAAACGTATTCGCCTTTTGCCGGATCGTGGGCGACTACATCCGGTTCGCCTCCGGTTTCTTCCATTTCATTGAGCGACCAGAGTTTTTCGGGGCTGGCTTCCAGTTTCGCCTGTATTTCGGCCCATTCAAGGCCTTTGTGGCGGTTGGCATTTTTCTCGAAACGTGTTTTCAGGATGCCGAGCAATTCGTCACGTCTTTCTGACGGCAGTTCTTTTTTGTGGTTAGCCATGTTGGTGTTATTTGATGTTCAGTACTTTGATTATTTTACTCCTGTCTGCGCACCATTTCATTGATCCAGATCGGGGCGAAAGGAGAGGTGCAGCCTTTGGACACGGGGTAGTTTCTGTACACACCCAGCTGCTCTCCGATTGCCAATGCGCGGCTGCGATACTCCGGGAACCGGATGCCGATATTGGCCAGGGTCGAGTTCATGGTCCATTGAACCTCGGGTGCCGCGCTTCCCATTTCGGATGCTATTCTGTCCAGGATCGCGGGAAGGTCGAGAACGTCGGGATTTCGGGCTACGCATCCGCTTGTGAGGCTCCATCCGGCCCGGGCGCACATTACATCGTCCGACTGCATCCATGCGTGCCGGAGCGATTCCGACTCCGGGTGAAATTTGATCACATTGGAATACAGCCAGTCGGCGACGTGCACAAACTTTTCGGATTTGACCATCCTGTCCAATTCCCCCGCCGAAAGCTTTTTAGGATCTATCACCAGGGTTGCCAGCAACCGGGCGTCGACATTCCCGGTATCCCAAAGCGCCAACGCAAGAGAATGGTCGGTTTTGAGCTTTTTTGCCACTGCCCGGATATCGCCCATTTTAAGGCCAAACTGATTGGGCCCCGCACCATTTTTCGTGTTAAAGGCCCGCATTTTTTCGTGACCAAGTGCTTCAAGCCGGGCGAGCGTTTCTTTGAGCGTCATAGCAGATGTAGTTTGTAGTTTAAACGGCGCTGAGCTTTCTGTCCGCCGGCCTGAAATACCAGGATACCGCAGTCAGCACCAGTAACAATATGGGTCCAAAATACTCTTTGGCTTCATCTCCAATGGCAAAATGGGAAAAAACAGCACCTGACATGGCAAAAAAGAAGCCTGCATATGCCCATTCTTTCACCAGCGGAAATTTGGGAACCAGGACAGCAACGACTCCCAGAAATTTCCAGACAGCTAATATGGTTAAAAAATAGAGCGGATAACCTAAACGCGCCATCATATCTGCTTCTTCTTTCATTTTGATGAACTGCACGACGCCGGTCGAAGTCATGCCCAGCGCGAGCCAGACGGTTGCGATCCAGTAGATAATCTTGTTTCTTTTAGTCATGACCTGGTTATTTTAACTTGTTTACGATCTCTTGCAAGCGGTTGTGCGCGTAGTTGATGCCTTGCGCGAAGGGCATTTTCAGCGTTTGGTCCCGAAACTCCACCGATCGGTATACGATATGCATCGTCAGTTTGCTGGTACCGGCGGTGAGTTGTTCAAATTCCAGGAATTCCAGCTGGACGGGAAAAGGGGTGTTCTCCATTTCAAACGTCCGGGTGATTTTCTGGTTGGGTACAAACTCGTGCACCGTCCCGTTGATGTGCAACACGACGTTGCCCTGGGGATCGGATGTTTCGAACCGGTAGCCGCCGTGCCTTTTGTTTTCGAGTTTTACCACTTTGGTCCCCATCCATTGCGAAACGATATCGGGGTCTTCATAGGCCTTGAAAAGTAGTTCCAGTGGTAGCTCAAACTCCCGGGTAATCACGAGGTCCTGTCTGCCTTCCTCGGCTTGGATTTTGGTTTTCCGTTCCATTTTATTGCTTTGGTTTGTAGTTTTTCATAATGCTCTCCAGTTTGTTGAAACGGTCGTCCCACATCTGGCGGAACGGTTCGATAAAGTCGGCTACATCCTTCATTCCTTTTGCATTGATGTGATAGTAAATTTCCCTGCCGTTTTGCTGCTGTTGAAGCAGTTCGCATTCAGTGAGTATTTGCAGGTGTTTTGAAACAGTAGGTCTTGCTGTGTCAAAATTGGAGGCTATGGCTCCGGCCGTCATGGCTTGCGACGCGACCAGCAGCAGGATTGCTCTTCTGGTCGGGTCTGCGATGGCTTGAAATACGTCTCGTCTCAGGTTCATTGCGTAGTTATTTGGCTACGAATATATATGTAGTCAAATAACTACGCAAATTTTTTATCAGATTTTTTTGAGCGGCGCGGCCGGTGGCGACCTGGAATCCGCATGGCAGATCTGCGTAGTATTTGGAGTTGTACGAAGTGGTTTGGCGAAATGTCGTTATGTAATTGATATACAAAAATTTATTAAGTATTTGTATATCAATGTATTGGATAATTGGCATACGAATTGTCCTTTCAATAGCCGTCGGCCAATCACAACCAACAATAGATCCAGAAATGATGAAAAAAATGAAGAAAGAAAAACAACAGAAGTCGGCGATCAAAGACTATGCGTCGGACCCTGCGCTCTCCCGGGAGGTGAAAGCGTTCCTTGAAGTTTTGAACACCTCCGGGGCTCCGGCCCTGGAAACGTTGTCGCTAGCAGATGCGCAAATGGGGCTTGCGAATGCACAGGCGTCTGTAGAAGTGGACGTTTCCGGTGTGCAAATTGACCTGAAAACCATTACCCACAATGGCTACACGGTCGATTTGCACATCGTAAGGCCGGAAGGTACCGATGAAATACTGCCGGTGTTCATGTTTATCCATGGAGGCGGATGGATCCTGGGTGATTTCCCGACCCATCACCGGCTGGTAAGGGACCTGGTAGTCGAGTCGGGTATGGCGGCAGTTTTTGTGAATTACAGTCGTACATCCGAGGCGCAGTATCCGCAGGCGATCAATGAGATTTATGCCGCTACGCAATGGGTGGCCGCGAATGGCAAGGAGATCAAAGTGGATGGGGGCAGACTGGCCATCGTCGGTAACAGCGTGGGAGGCAACATGAGCACGGTTACCTGCCTGATGGCCAAGGAAAAAGGCGGGCCGCACATTCAACTTCAGGTGCTGATGTGGCCGATCGTCGATGCCGATTTCGAAACCAAGTCCTATCGCAAATTTGGGAAGGACCGCTTTCTGAGCACCTCCCTTATGAAATGGATGTACGACCTGTACATCGAGGATCCCGAAAAGCGCAAATCGATTTATGCCTCACCCTTGCAGGCAACATTGGACGAACTGAAAGACCTGCCGCCTGCACTCATCCAGGTGGCCGAAAACGACATCCTGCGTGATGAGGGCGAAGCCTACGGGCGCAGACTGGACGAGGCCGGAGTGCCCGTCACGACGGTACGGTACAATGGTATGATACACGATTTTGGGCTGCTCAACGGCCTGGCGACATTGCCCGCAGTACGGTCGCTGGTGGTACAGATCGGCGCCGAACTTAAAAAGTACCTGGGCCGGTAATGTCAATTTTTTATCGGAATACATCTCCATCAAACCTTACAAATCATGTTTAAACCTCATACTATCATCCTGGGAATGATCGCGACCGCATTGTTCTCGCTCGTCGCTCAACTGCCCGCCGCGGCACAAAAAAGGGTAAAGAATATCGTACTGGTTCACGGCGCTTTTGCCGACGGGTCAAGCTGGTCGAAGGTGATCCCGCTTCTGGAAGCGAAAGGCTTCAAGGTAACGGCGGTGCAGAACCCGCTGACTTCACTCGGCGATGACGTCGAGGCCACGAGGCGTATTATCGCTTTGCAGGACGGCCCTGTCTTGCTGGTTGGACATTCCTGGGGCGGTGTGGTGATCTCCGAAGTCGGCAATGATCCGAAAGTCGCCGGCCTCGTATATGTAGCGGCGTTCGCTCCCGACAACGGTGAGTCGCTGAACGATGTGGCCAAAGCCGCCTCTCCCGCCCCGGGTAATGAGCAGGTGCGGGCAGACGCCTCCGGTTTCCTGTCTTTAACGCCCAAGGGAATTCACGAGGATTTTGCCCAGGATCTGCCTGCCGCCGAGCGCCGGTTGATTTTGGCGACCCAGGGGCAATGGGCCGCATTGACCACATCCGAAAAGGTTGCAAAGGCCGCCTGGCATGAAAAGCCGTCCTGGTATATCGTCGGTGCGAAAGACCGGATGATCAACCCCGCATTGCAAAGGGTGTTGGCCGGAAAAATAAGGGCTCAGACCCTTGAACTCGGTTCGAGCCACGTACCGATGCTGTCACAACCCCTGAAAGTCGCTGCATTTATCGCGCAGGCGGCCACCGGTGCGGGAAGCAAAGGGCTGGCGGCCCAATAGCAGCCCCGGTATGACCAGGTTCCCGGCTCACCTTTCACTTCCTCGACAAGGTGGCCGGGCCTTCCCCTGGTCGCACGCCGAGCGTCGCACGCCGAGCGTCGCACGCCGGGCGTCGCACGCCGGCCGTTGCGAAATAGCATTGAAAAAATAATAAGGAACAATAAAACATACCATGCACGTAGGTAAATCTTATCGATTGAAGGAATTTCTGGTCTGGACCAGGCGGAACACATACAGCCTTTTTGTATTGGGGCTCATACCCGTGGTGCTCCATGAGGTTTGCGGGCTGAAATGGCTAACGATTCCATGGCCGGTGGTGGCACTCCTGGGCACTGCAACGGCATTTACGGTCGGATTCAAGAATGCCCAGACTTACAACCGCGCGGCCGAAGGGCAACGGATCTGGACGGATATTCTGAGTCTGAGCCGGTTTTGGGGTATCATCTGTCTGGATTTTTTGAACGACCCGGGCAGGAGCAGGGAGCTGATCTACCGTCACCTGGCCTGGCTGGCGGCGCTGCGATACTATCTCCGGGAGGACCGGGTTTGGGAGAGTGTCGATAAAAAGCATAACCAGGAATACCGACAGTTTTTTCACATTCCCGAACGAGCCACACCATTGGAAAGTGAATTGAAACAATATTTGCCGGCCCATGAACTGGAAATGATCCACGCATCCCGGAACAAAGCTTCCGCCATTCTGGGTCTGCAGAGCAGGACGATCAGGGGCCTCAACGACCGGGGGGAGGTGATCGCACCCCAGTACGCCGAACTGCAGCGGATGGTGAAGGATTTTTACATCATGCAGGGGAAAGGTGAGCAACTGAAAGATTCGCCTTATCCGAGGCAGTATGCGGTGATCAATAATATTTTCGTCTGGACCTTCTGCTTCATGCTGCCTTTCGGCATTGTCCGTGATTTCGATAACCTCAATGAAATGGTCTCGGCACCGCTTCAGGGCTATATGGCCTGGCTCACGGTGCCATTCAGCATGCTCATTTCATGGATGTACATTTCGTTGGAACAAGTCGGGGAGAGTACCGAAAATCCTTTCGAGGGCAGCGCCAACGATGTGCCGATCTCGCAAATGAGCCAGCAACTCAATATCGAGCTCCGCGAGATGCTCGGGGAAAGCGATTTACCGGAAGAATTAAAGCCACAGAACAATATTGTCCTCTGAAATCTTGAGAGGGACCTGTTTAACCTAAAACCAAACTTTCAATGGAAGCTCTTAACCTGGAAATCCTTAATCCCGGTCCTATTTTAGCCGACTTGCGGATGCAGTTACAATCCTTTTCTGTTTCGCAAGGTTGCTACCTGGGACATTCCGGGGCGCTCCGGCAGCCGGATGTTGCGAGCACCGACTTCGGCGTCAATCCGCTGGGCATTCGTGAATGTACATTGCCTGAAATCCTGCACCTGCTGGGTATCCGGAGCGTGACGTTGTATGACCGGCAGGGTATTGAGCCCCTGCGCAGGCTCAGCGAAGCGATGACCGGCCTGGTTAACGACGCTGAAAAACGTGCATTTCTGATGAGCGATACCGTCTCCCGCGTTTTACAACCTTTTCTTCGCAATTGCCGGACCGTTGCTTTTCATGACTGGGCAAGCCTGGCGGGAGCGTCTGATCTGTGGAGGGCCCTCTTGCAGGACGTTTTGAAGCCGGTAGGAAAACAGGGGACTGAATTCATTTTTTACCTCGGCGACCCCCTCGACAAACGTACTGTACAGGTGGAGGAAGCCATCGACATTATCACCGGCTTTTCCGGGTACGGCCAGGTAACCGTCGCCCTGGACGAAGAAGAGGCAATCGGCCTCTGGATGGTGCTCAATGGCGTACATGCTTACAGCGATGTGGCTAATCAGACCTTTCCGGATTTGAAACGAAAGTACATTTCCATTTTCAGGACCATTAACATCGACCGTTTGCTGGTGTATTCCGCCACCCAGGCAATCCTGTTCACCCGCCAGGCGCAACTGCTCCTGGCACGCAGGAAGGTGGCCCCGTCGCTGGAAATAGCGGCCGAAGCAAGAGCGCATTTCATGGAGGGGTTTTGTATCGGTTTTATACGCCAGCTCGACATTGTCCGGTGCCTCGCACTGGGTCTTATCGTATTTGGGTCGCGCAGCGAACAGGGAGCCGCTTTGAACAGGAACGAACTGATCGGCTACATCGATCAATGGGCTGAGGACCTTCAGGAGCGGGAAACAATGTTCCTTTACCAGTAATCACGCATTCGTATCGGAGCCAAAGCGGGCCCAGGATCGTGGTCACGTTCGATTCGGCGCTGTACGGGTGGACGTTTTTGAATTGGTCGGAGGCAAAATGCCATTAGGCATACAACATTGTTAGAAAACGTTGTCAGGCGGTTGCATCAAAAGTGCCGTTAGGCATGCAACATTGGTAGAAAACGTTTTGACCGGTTACGTGCAAAATGCCATTAGGCATGTAACCACAATGCTCCGCTCGCAACGCTATTATTATAGCTTTGTGGCATCGTAGGACCCCTGGCTACGTAGCCGGCCGAGAGACGCCTGGCGACACGGAATGAAACTTTGGTTTTAAGTCGAATTGTATGTAATTGTCTGATTATTAATATATTGAATTGATAAAAAAGAAAGCTTCCCCGCCCGTAACTTCTAAAAGCGCTGTCCTTATGGAAAAAGAAAATGCACGATCTGGTTCCGGGACTTCGACTGCCGAGACTATGCAGGGCCGGATCGACCTGCTTGAAAAGGACCGTGCAACGCTGCTGGATTTGGGGGACGACATCACCAGAGTCCGCGAAAAGAGCGACCTCATCAGGCTGTTTTCGTTCAGGATCAAAGAGTTGTTTTACTTCAAACATGCCGTCGTAATGCTGGTAGAGCCGCAAAAGGAAATTTACCGCTTGTTCCTCTACGACGAATCTTCGGCAGCGGCCAGAAATCACAAGGAATTTGCCAGTTTGATCAGCAGACAATTTACATTGAACGAGCCCTTCATCGCAGCGGTTGTCGAAGGAGGAGAGCCACAATCTTTTTTGCTGGAAGAGGTCATGCGTGCGCCCGAAAGTCCACGGTATCTGAGGATTAATCATGAAACCGGTATGAAGGAGATCCTGATCACGCCCTTGCGTAACAGATCGGAGACGATCGGCCTTTTGAACATGTACTCCGATCAGCCCGGGAGTTTTACGGACGAGTTCAGGCGGACGATCAAAGGCATTGCCCCGCAGCTCTCCAGCGCGGTGAGTAATATCATTAAAAATGAGGAATTGCTGGAAAAGGAGCGGGTGAATGAGGTGTTGCTCGCACTGAGTCATACGATGGTCAAGGTTCGGAACAGAAGGGACCTGTTGCAAGCTATTGATTCGGGGCTGATGAAAGTGATTCATTTCACCCATTCCGTGATGACGATCCTGGATGAGGCAAGCCAGACCTACAAAGCCTTTCTGACCGATCCCGAATCGAAATCCCGGGATTATCACGCCTACACCGAGGCGATGAACACCCCTTATCCGGCGGAAGACGGCATTTACGACGTTGCGGCGCGATCGGACCTGCCGGTTTTGTTCGATATGGGGACGCTGGATATCGACCATGCGCCGGTTTGGGTGAAGCTGCACCATGCCGCTGGTGCACGTGAGATGTTGATCAAGGTACTTCCTGGTGGGGACGGTCCTAAGCATAGCCTTATTCTCTTTTCGGACAGAAACGGGACTTTCGACGCATGTGCGATCCACATCATCGAACGGATAGCCAGCCAGCTATCCACAGCCGCGAGTAACATTTCGGCCAATGAGGAAATTCTCGCCAGGGAAAGTGAAAAATCCTTTCTGCTGGATTTCAGCCAGGACATCGCCGCCGTCCGGACCAAGGCAGATCTGGAAACGGCCGTTTCGAGGGCTTTACGGGGCCTTCTAAACACGAGCCTGTCGATGATCCGCGTGATTGAAGACGATGACGAGACGCTGACGCCTTACCTGTGGGACGAAGCGCAATTTGCCGGTGTGATGGATGGTTTCAATGACCTAAAGTCGAGGAGGGTTACCGTGCACGAACAGCTCTTTGCGCGGGTGCTGGCCAGCAGCGAGCCTATCAGCATCAACATAGCAGAAGAGGAGCGGAAAGAGCGCATCCAGCATTACATTCAATTCTGGAAGAAAATGGGGTTGAAAAATGTGTATGCGTCTGCGTTGCGGGTGGGGCAGCAAAACCTGGGGACCATGTTCTTCCTGGCCGACGAGTTGAATATGAGCCTGGTTAAAGGCATTTGTGCCCAGATTTCCATTGCGATAGCCAATATCCGGGCCAATGAAAAGGTACTGGCCTATAAACAGTTGCTTGAAATCGAAAACGATCAGCTGAAAGAGCAGATCCGCACGATCTATAACTTTTCTGAGATTGTGGGCAGCGGCGCAGAAATGCAGGAGGTTTACCACCTGATGTCGCTCGTAGCGGATTCGGCGTCGACGGTGTTGCTGCTGGGTGAGACGGGCACGGGCAAGGAACTCATCGCCCGGGCTGTCCACAATGCCTCGCCCCGAAGGAACAAGCTGATGATCAAACTGAACTGTGCAGCCTTACCGGACAACCTCATCGAGAGCGAATTGTTCGGACACGAGAAGGGCGCATTCACCGGGGCGGTAGAGCGCCGAATCGGTAAGTTCGAGCTAGCCCATAACAATACTTTGTTTCTGGACGAAATCGGTGAGATGCCGCTGGAAGCACAGGCGAAGCTGCTGCGCATTCTTCAGGAGAAGGAATTGGAGCGCATCGGCGGCAAAACCACGATTAAAGTCGACGTACGCATTATCGCGGCCACGAACCGCGACCTGGAAGAAGAGGTGAGGGCAGGCCGCTTTCGCTCCGATCTCTATTATCGGCTCAATGTATTTCCGATTACACTTCCTCCGCTCAGAAACCGGCCTGACGACATTGTGCCGCTGGCCAATTTTTTCGTAAACCGGTATAGCAAAAACTCCGGCCGAAAGATCACGGCGATTTCCGCCAAAGCGATCCAGGAACTCAAATCCTATTCCTGGCCGGGCAACGTGCGGGAATTGGAACACCTCATCGAGCGGAGCGTGTTATTGGCGGGCGATACGATGCTCAGGGAAATTCATTTGCCTAAGCGGCCAAATGAAGAAAAAGCAAGCCCGGCAGTGCCTACACAGACGCTCTCCGAGGTGGAGCGCTCCTACATCATCGAGGTACTGCGGCATTTTGGCGGTAAAATATCCGGCGCGGATGGTGCTGCCGAGTTCCTCGATGTTCCTGCGACAACCCTGCATTCCAAGATTAAGAAACTCAAAATTGCAAAGTCCGATTACTACTGACCGGCATGCCGTTGGTGGCGGCATTTCGTAGCCGCATCGCCAATTGTCGGAATATCGCGCCGAAATTCGGGGCGTATGAATGGTATCTTGCTCACAATTAATGAATTGTGGAGCTGGCATGGCACTTGTAACCGTTGACGCTATGGCACGTTGGAAAGTGGGACGAGAACCAGGCCACCCCGCACCCGATTCCTGCTATTCTGATCGTAAACAAGCTCAATAATAAAAATGACGGAGTTCATATTGGTTTTCAAGAATGATCCTCAAACCAGCCCTTGGCAGCCCGGAGCAGACGAGCAACTGATGTACCGCAAGCATTGGCAGGATTGGTTTTTAAGTCTGGCGGCCTGCCAACACCTGGCCAGGCCGGTGCAGCGTTGGGACGCGCACGGCTTTGTAGTGACTGCTGACGAAGTTCTGGAAAACCGGGATACGATCGAAGGACTGATTTTTATCAGGGCCAACGACTACGACGAGGCCATCGGCATTGCAAAAGATTGCCCCATCCTGGAAAGGGGCGGGGTGGTAGAGGTGCTGAGAGGCAACTGACCCGGCCCGTACCGAACTTTTGGTCCGCCGACTTCATTTGTTAAACATTCAAAACATTGGTCAAACCTATACTGCCCCCAAATCGCGGTTAACTTTTTGGGGGCAATGTATTTTGACGCGGCCTACTTAGCCACTGGTGGAACTACCGCCATCCGAACTTCGACCGTTGCGCCGAATTCAATGATGGGGCAGCCTCTCGCGATTTCAACAGCCTCATCGTAATCTTCGGCTTGTATCAGGAACAGCCCGCCGATCGACTCTTTTACTTCTGCATACGGGCCTTTGCTTACCACATCACCTTGCTTGATGACACGTCCGCCGACGTCCCATCGTTTGGGAGGTGCTACCAGCCTGCCTTTCGCACCGATGCCGGCGATCCATTCCTGGTAGGGTTTGAGTGCGGCCTGCATTTGGTCTGGTGTTGGTACCGGATCGGCGCTGGTGATATCGCGGTGGATTGCTAACATGAAATCATTCATTGTTTTAGAATTTAGATAGTTGAAAAAAATAACCGGATTTAATAAACCCTGCTTCCTAAATGCAGGATGTCTTTGGCTTCTTCAAGCGAGTAATGTGCAGTCAGATCTGCTTCCTCGATGATTTCCAGTACCTGCTCGTCGCTGAGCGCGGCTGCCGTCGATACCGGATTGAGCTCTATGAGGTGCCTTTGGGCCAGGTCTTGGAGCATACTGATGACCGTCCCCGAACCGTCGCCGGGTAGCACTTTTACATGATATTGTAACATGGTTGAAGGAGTTTTAAATGGGTGAAATAATTGTCCTGGTATCCCCCTCGATCCGGATGAAGCCCATCCGTCCCTCTTCGAAGTCGGAGATCGCTTTGCCCAGCTCTTCCTCCGATCCCATCACCATGGCACCGGCCGAGAAGCTCGGCTCATCCAGGGGTTTGCCGCTCAGCAGGATTATGCGGGTACCGGTTTGTGTCGTGAATCGAAATTTCTCTTGCTGACCCGACCGGCCGGCGGCGATTACCTGGCCCATTGCCAGGTCATAGGACTTATCGCCGGCGGAAAATACAGTTTCGCCGGAAATGACATACATTGTCGCCGTCCAGCCGATGGGTAGCTCATGCTGAAACGAGTGGCCCTTTTCGATCACGATGTCGAGGAATGTCAATGGGTCGGGTGTCTCAATCGCGTTGCGCCCGGCTTCTGTGCTGCCGGAGACTACGCTCACCGTGACGCCTGGCATCTGTATGGTGGGTATATCGCGGCTGTCGATGAACAAAGCCTCCGGTAATTGCTGCTTCCGGCGTACGGCCGCATTGAGAAAAACCTGTAAACCATGCACGCGTGCCCCTTCCGGCACCGGGAATTCGGTATGCACGATGCCCCGTCCCGCCCAGGTCCACATCAGGCTCCCGGGCGTGATCATAACATTCGTGCCCGACGAATCGAGGTTATGGTAATGGGCTGAGTCTTCGAAAAGATAGCTGACCGCCGACATGCCTGCGTGAGGGTGCGGACCGAACACATCGGCGGTAAGCTCGAAATGATCAAAGCCGATCAACGGGTCGGAAAGTCCGTCGAAATGGATCGATCGGACTTTCCTGGCGGAAAACTGCTGATCACTCGACCGGACGGTTTGAAACACCCTGGATACTTTTAAATGCTTCATGACTGAATTTGAAGTAACTGCATTGATTGATTATGCTCCCCTTTGATCAGGAAACGGCTGATTTTACTCGTCCTGAAGGGGTTGGTCGGTCATCCGGATCGCGTCGTCCAGAAACTCGCTTCCCTCAAAAGTGTGGTCTTCATGGTGGTGATGCCCTTCGGGATTTACATCGTCGGCTTGGTGATGCGGGTCGTTGCTGACGCCATCGTTGTGGATCAAATGCATAAACAGGTTCATAGCGCTCTCGTTTATTGGTTTAGAAATTATTTAAAAAATCCTTCGGCCTTGTGGTGTAGCTGACCGGTATTTCGCGGGGACACCGCGCCGGCGTGGGTTGTCCCGTGCACGAACGGGTGGAAAGTGCACGCCCCTTACAGCCTCCTCCACAAGCTGACACCCGTCATCTTCGTTCCGGAGGATCGCTGACTATTCAGCTTATACGTGGACAGCCTGCTTGTTCCAGTCCGCGAAGCTCGTGCCGCCGATCCGGGCGTCGCCGGCTGGCAGGAGGATGACGTCCGATAGTAATGCGCCGAAATAGCGGGACTGGCTATCGGTTACCACGGAACGGGTGTCTCCTTTCAGATTCAGGTATTTCTGCACCAGTTCCGCCAGCCTGAAACGTTCGGGTCCTGCGATCTCGATAATGCCGTTGTGCGGTACGTCGGCCGCCACTTCGGTCAATGCCGCCGCCACGTCATCCGACGAAATAGGCTGAACAAAAGCTGCCGACAAGCGGACGATCTGCCCCTGCGTGGCCGATTGTGCGATACCGCCCAGAAATTCGAAGAACTGGGTGGAGTGGATAATGGTGTAAGGTACGCCTGACTCACGGATCGATTTCTCCTGGGCGATCTTTCCCCGGAAATAACCACTTTCGGAAAGAAGCTGCGTTCCTACGACCGATAATGCAATATGATGTGCGACACCCGCCTCTTTTTCGGCGGCGAGCAGGTTACGGCCCGAGGTTTCGAAGAATTCAAGTACGGCCTGATCTTCAAAGGATGGTGAATTGGCTACATCGATCACCACCTGCGCTCCTGTAAGCGCTTCTGACAGGCCTTCTCCGGTAATGGTGTTGATGCCCGTGGCGGGTGAGGCAGCAATAACCTCGTGCCCCAGGTTGTTAAGGTTGGTGACGACTTTGGACCCTATGAGGCCACTTCCGCCGATTACTACGATTTTCATGCGTGTTAAAGATTTTGGTTAGAAAACATATCAATAGAATCAATCGCTGTGCCAAGATGTTAATGTGCTTGTAGTGAGAATTTTATAAATTTATCAACATTAAAAACCCCGCGATATTTCGGGCTATTACATCGGTCGGCTTTAAATATCGCGCGATCGGGCCGGGCGTTTCAGTGGGTCAGATACTGCCGTTTATGGATTCCCAGTTTTTTGATTTTCGAGTGTAACGTAGTTGCAGGCATTCCGAGGTATTCGGCGGCCCCGCCCCGGCCGGCGAGCTTTCCTCTGCATCGTTTCAGGGTTTCGATGATATGCATGCGTTCCACATCTTCGAGCGTGCCCGTGGCTACTCCCGGCTGTTGCGGCTGCAAACCGTTCTTTTTTTCAGGCAGATAAACTTCCCTGATGATCGGTTCGGTGGAAAGTAAAACGCTTCGTTCCATGAGGTGTTCGAGCTCCCGGACATTACCGGGCCAGGGGTAGCTGGTCAGTTCATGGAGCACTTTGGGTGAAATGCCTTTGATTTTTCTGCCGGTTGCTTTGCTGTACCGGTCTACAAACAAATGCGCGAGCGGGACAATATCGTCATGCCGGTCGCGCAGCGGCGGAAGATGGATCGGGAATACATTGAGCCGATAGAAGAGATCCGAGCGGAACCGACCTGCGCCGGCCTCTTCTTCCAGATTCCGGTTGGTGGCTACGATGATGCGGACATTCACTTTGATGGTCGTTTTGCCGCCTATCCTTTCCAGTTCCTTTTCCTGCAATACGCGTAAAAGTTTCACCTGGGCTTCCAGTGGCATTTCACCTATCTCATCGAGAAACAAAGTACTATTGTCGGCGAGCTCGAATTTACCGATGCGTCGCTCCACTGCTCCGGTGAATGCGCCTTTTTCATGGCCGAACAGTTCGCTTTCAATCAGGTTGGCGGGCAGGGCGGCGCAATTCACCTTGATCATCACCTTATCCTTTCGCGGAGAGGCATTGTGAATGGCCCGGGCGATGAGCTCTTTGCCCGTGCCGGTTTCGCCGGTGACCATCACGGTGGAGGCCGATGGAGACACCATGTTCATCAGGTCGTACACCTGCTGCATTTCGGGGCCGCTTCCAACGATTTCATTGAAGTTGTAATTCTTTTTGATTTGCTCTTTTAACTGACTGTTTTCCAATTCGAGCATTCTTTTGTAGGCCAGAATCTTCTCATTGGCACTGATATTGGCGATGGCCGTGGAGATCTGAGAGCAAATGCCGCGAAGCAGCTCGTGCTGTACCTCGTTCGTCAGGAGCCAGAGCGTCCCCAGGTCGGTCTGACCTCCGCGCAGAGGTGCGGCGAACATGTATTTGAAGCCAATTTTAGCCCAAAGCTGCACAAATGTGTTATCCGGTGTTTTTTTCAGTTGCTCCGAGACATTGAAAAGAACATAATCTTCCGTGGCCAACACGCTTGCGGTAAGCGGCTCTTGAATGCTGTTAGGAGCTCCAAGCAATGCGTCGAACTGTTCGAGTGCATTTTCGAAGAGTGTCCTGTCGAACATGAAAGGCTTTATAGTGAAACCATCATCGCCGATCAGTCCGATCATCGCCAGTTTTACATTCAATACCCGCCTGAGCACTTTGAAAATGGCATTTTTGAGATCCTCCTTGGTTCTTACGCGGGCCACATCGTTACTGAATTCGAGCAAAAATGCCTTTTCACGCTCCCGTTCGGTAATCCCTTCAATGGCCAGCACATTGGACATCGCGACGGAGATTTGGGAGCCGATCGCCTGCAAGAGCGAAAGGTTGGCCTGTTCGGTCCCCAGCCAGAGTATGCCCAGCGTTACGGGCCCGTTGCGCAGGGCAATGCCCACCACCGTCTTCAGTCCCATGTTTTGCCAGACAAACAGGTATCGGCTGCTTACGCCCCGTCTGATCTCGGCGTCGACGTTGAATTGGAGTGGAATAGCGCTGTCCAGCACACGGTTCTGCAGTCCGTCGTGAATAGCGAACTGCGTTCGGGTCAGCTCCTCCATTTCGTTGCTATCTGCATTGTTGATACCAGGGTCGTGGACGTAGGTTGTCATGGTTTCGCGATCGGCATTGATCTTTCTGATACCGAAGCCGCGAACCAGATTGAATTTGAGGAGCGACGACCTGACCGCTTCTGCGAGTTCTTCCCGCGAGCGCACACCGGCGAGGCCGATGCTGCATTCTAGCAATATTTCATTCATCCATTCCTTTTCCAGTATCTGCTCATTTTTAATGATATTAGTCACTGCACTGGAAATCTGCGGGGCAATGCCTTCGATAATGCTCTTAAACTCTTCTGTAAAGCTCCCGGTCCGGTCGGAATACATATGCAGGAACCCTATGGTTTCCATTTTGCTTTTCAAGGGAGTCATCAGGATCTCCCGGATGCCGCCGTCATAGTTGACGCGGAGAAATTTGGGGCTTCCCGGCTCGTCCATAATATCCTCCATTTTGAACCAGGTAGGCTTGCCCGCAGCCAGAACGGTTTCGATAAAGGGTTCGCCGAGGGGAAAGTCGGAGTCTATCAGACGATTGTATTCGGGGCTTGCCACAATGGGGGAGGAGGCCGGGTCGAGCAGAAAAGGCCGGTAGGATTCGCGGTTTTTGTCGATGAGTGTGACAATCGTATGCTTGAAGTAGAACAGGTTCCTGATCCGGGATGAAAAGAGCGTGATCAGGTCGTTTTTTTCTCGGATCTGGGTGATGTCGTCGCTCAGGTCCAGCAGTATTTTTCGTTGTTTTTCCAGAAATTCCTTCATATCACCGGTTTGTATCATGGATACTTAAATGCTTTCCAGCCAACGCGCCAGGAAATCCCTGACCTGTGATGGGGTAGGTCTGTTGCTGCCTGTCGATACGGCCCCTTCGGTGGCTATGCCGAGAGCCAGGCAAAGGGGAGGTTCCAGGCCCGCCTCCAGCCCTATCGCGTAACCTTCTATGAATTCGCCCCGCTCATCCCTGCCGGATCCGGTATCCGGAACCGATGGCCTGGTGATTTCGAAATGGGTATCGGGCAGTATCATCAGCGCACGGTCCTGAGCGTATACGATCAGCCGCGCGATGTCCAGCGTCTGATAAATGGCCCGGTATCGTGCTTTGGCCTCGGGGTGCCGGAAACCGAACGCCGTTGCGGATTTTGCCCCGAAAAGGATCGACCAGGCTCCTGACGCTTCCTGCTCGTCCAGGGCGAGGGTCACACGGCCGGTCCGGGAAAAACTGCTTATGACGTCCAGGATCTCGTCGACGTCAAAGAAATGGCGGTTCTCAGGGTTTCCGAGATAAAAAATAAACTCCCAGTCGTTGCGTGCAAGCGGCCTGATGACGTCCGCGAGCAGCCCGGACCAGAGGTCGGCCGCCTGGTGAACGCTGGCCCAATCGGAGAAAGGGACTACCCGGATGCCGGAGAATGCAGTCCGAAGCTGCGCTAAGCCGACCTGGGCGCTGATCTTGCGCCACCTCAGGGCGCCTGGTATCGGGAGCGTGGTGTCTGCATTGGGGCTGGTGGCTGATGGAAGGGTGCGGATGCCCATGCTCCGGAGCATGGGAGCGGCATTGCCGGCAGGGATTTTAAATCCGAAGCTCGCATCGTCGAACCGTCCAACGGCTTCCCAAACGGCGGATAGCATCGAGCGCGTAGCATCGACCGGCGTATATTGAACATTCATTTGCAGGTAGAATTAAGTGGATCGCGATCTGAATAAGTCACGTTGATGGCAGGAGCATTCAATTGGTATGCCAATTGTCAATGGTCTTATATTCAGCTTGTTGTAGTTTTTTGGATCTTGGATAACTACGGTATTTCGTTAGTTATCGCACTGTTGCACGAAATACAGTGAGGTTTTTGGAGGGTTCCTTTGCGGGAAGGATGTGCCGGTCACGGCGCAGGCCAAATGGCGGGCTGCGCCGTGACTACAAAAAGATGGTGGAGGTAGTTATGGGCGCATGGCAGCGCTCTGCATTATGGTTTTTTGATCAGGAAAAAGCCTTTGTCATAACCCAGTTTGACATGATCGATTTCGATTTCCTGTTCTCCCTCGACAAAAGAGGCGAATTCCATCCGGATTTCGTATTGTTGAAAATGTTGCAGGAATTGCTTTTCATTCAGAAACCACGATGGATACCGGGCTTCGTAAATTTGCGGGGGCACTATCTGCAATGTAAGCCGGTCGGGGCGGTCGCCCTGGATGAACGAAGTTCTGTCAATGATGATGTATTTAAAATCGTGGTCCATGATCTGCCTCAGAAAATCATGCGGCTTTTCGAGATACTGAACGACGCTCGATAGCAGCAGGACGTCGGCCTTTTGATGCGACATACTTTCTTCCATGTTGAAATGAAACCGGAGCGTTTCATCTTCAAACAGCTCCTGGCCGCATCTGACGTAGTTTTCTTGCTCCACCACACTCCAACTGAGCTGGACGGAAGCCGGAATGAGGTCTCTCACCTGGTAGTAGGTGCTGCCCAGAGACCCGCCGAAATCCAGTACATTCAGTTCGTTACCACATTCGATGGCCGCGTACAGCAGCGCCGAAATGATGGAATACGGGTACACTTTTTTATCGAACAGTACCGAGTCGCGCTCATATACCGCTTCGCCGTTTTTAATTTTCAGGAGCGACGTTTTCGTGACTTCCAATATGGTTCCGGCTTCATATCCGCCTGAGACGGAAGTCAATGCTTCCCAGCTTTCGTAGTCACCGAACCAACCGTAAGGATTTTTCTTTTTCTTAGGCCTAAAAAACGACATACATATAGATTAGGGTACAGCGCAATTTAGCGCCTTATAAATTATATTCGCTGATATTTACGGCAAAGTGTCCCCTCTTCTTAAGTGTAGTCTGTTCGATGCAGCATTTTTGTACGCTCTTTAACTCGTTCTATCTTTCGCGTGGCCTGGCCATGTATAACTCTCTGTTGAGTCAGGGAGCTGATTTTCATTTGTATATATTCGCATTCGACGACGACTGCTATCATGTACTTCGCCGATTGAACCTGTCTGATGCGACCATCATTCCGTTGAGCGCTTTTGAAACGCCGGAACTGCTTTCGGTCAAGGACGGCCGCACACCGGGGGAGTACTGCTGGACGTGCACTTCTTTTACGATCTGGCATTGCATACACACTTATTCGCTGGACCATTGTACCTATGTGGACGCGGACCTTTTGTTCTTCGCTGATCCACAGGTGCTGACCGATGAAATGGGAGAGAACGACGTGCTGATTACGAAACACCGTTACAGCCCCGGGTATGACCAGTCCGAATTGAGCGGAGTGTATTGCGTTCAATTTATTACGTTCCGCAATACGGAGGCAGGGCTGAAAGTGCTCGACTGGTGGCGAAAAGCTTGCCTGGAATGGTGCTACGACCGTTTTGAAGACGGAAAATACGGCGACCAGAAGTATCTCGACGATTGGACCGACCGGTTTGAGGGCATTCACGTGCTGGAACACGCGGGCGGGGGACTTGCGCCATGGAATTCCATCGATTATGCATTTAGCAATTCTTCGGGGCAGGTATTTGTCCAAAGCCCGCAGTCGGGGAAGGCTCCGCTGGTTTTCTACCATTTTCACGATTTCCGGTATTGCGTCGACCAGAGTTTCCGGTTGACGGCAGAGCAGTATAAATTGCAGAGGGACGTGATCCGGCATGTCTATACCCCTTATGCGAGGGCTCTGGTGGCTGCGGGTGCGCAGGTTATGGCGGCCGATAGCAGGGCTGTTTATCATGAGAATCCAATGGCCCTTCGATGGATAAGGGTCAGTTTGTCCCGCAAGATCCAATTCGGTATCAGGGGCCGATACAAGAATTACGCAAAGAAGAAAGCACTCACCCTAACCTAACAGAACACTTGGCTCAGCTGATCAATCTGAAAACATTTTCAGACACACGCGGAAACCTGACCGTCATCGAGCGCGTCATCCCATTTGAAATTAAGCGAATCTTTTACATTTACGGCGTCGACAGTTCCGCACGCGGAGGACACAGGCACAGAACGACCGTCCAGGCGGTGATATGCCTCAAAGGAAGTTGCAGGATTGTTAACCACAACGGTACCGACGAGCAGGAATTTGTTCTGAATGCTGCCGACCAATGTCTTTTGCTGGCTCCCGAAGACTGGCATCAGATGCACGATTTGGCGGAAGAATCCATATTGATGGTGCTCGCTTCGGAACCTTTCGATCCGGAAGACTACATTTATGAACCGTATCCGGGTGAGGCGGTACCGACACACCAGTTGTATTGAACTTTTTGACCGATCATGTCCTCGATCCTGCCGAAAATCACCATCGTTACACCTTCATTTAACCAGGGAAAGTACCTCGAAGAAACGATCCGTTCGGTATTGGGGCAGGGATATCCCAATCTCGAATACATTATCATCGACGGCGGCAGCACCGACGATTCGGTAGGCATTATCCGGAAGTACGAGCAGCAGCTGGCGCATTGGAGCAGCGAGAAGGATGCCGGGCTATACGATGCCATTCAGAAGGGTTTTGCCCGATCCACCGGCGAGATCATGGCATGGGTCAATGCGGACGATATGTACCATGCCAGGAGCCTGTTCAGGGTTGCGGAAATTTTTGAGCGGTTTACCCAGGTGAAATGGCTGATGGGTACCAATACTTTTTTTGACGAGGCCGGTCATCCGTTTCTTTATGACGACTTGCCTTACTCTCAACGCTGGTCTCTGTCGCGGATGCATTTGTTTGACGGCAGATTTATACAGCAGGAGTCCGTTTTCTGGCGCCGCGACCTGTGGGAAAGGGCTGGTGGTGTGATGGATCAAAGTCAGTCGCTGGCCGCGGATTTTGAACTTTGGCTTCGGTTTTTCAGGCATGAGCAGCTCTATACCACCTCTTTTATGCTGGGTGGGTTTCGGTTCAGAAAGGAAAACCAGAAGAGTTACGAGCAAAGAGATCAGTACCTGGCGCAGGTGGCAGCATTGCTGACGCGGGAACGACAGGAGAACAGACGGTTTCCCAAAACACCATTCTTGCGGATCCTGATTGGCCTTGCAAAGTGGGTCCCGAAAAAGAAATGGCGCGATCGGCTGCTCGCGCGGTTGCTGGATCTGCCGCCGAAAATTGTTTTTGACCGGGAGCAGGGACTCGTTCTCAGCGCGCGAAACTAGTGGCTGGAAACAAGCTCTTTCAGCTTTTTGAATTGAAAACGGAGATAAATCAGGAACCCGAAATGTTCCAGAATCAGCCCGGCTTTGTGTTTTTCAAAATAAATGTCCTTTTGGACGGAAGAAATGCCGGTGTCGTTGAAAACCGCAATGTCAAAATCCCTGAACGCAAAGTGATAATGCGCGTCGCTGTGGCACGACATGTTTAATACATGATCGGCAGAGATGGGGTAGCTTGTATCATAGCGGTGTGCAGAGAAAAGCCTGGCCGGATAGATAATGGCCTGGTGGTTGATCCCCGTTTTGGCCTGTTTGTAGGGCGAAAGCTCACCGAGGTATTTCCTGCCGGATTTTAAAACGCTTCCGTAATAGATCGAGTAGGGGTCCTGTAATTCTTTTACCATCAAAGAAAATGAAGGTGTTAAGGTATCGTCGGCTCCGATGAAATAAACCCATTGCCCCCGCACATGGTCGAGGGCTTTGTTCATGGCATCGTAGATCCCTTTATCCTTTTCACTTTTCCAAAAAGCCAGCCGGGCTGAATTTTCCTCCAGAATGCTCAGGGTACTGTCAGTACTGGCCCCATCCATGATGATGATCTCGATCGACGGATGCGCCTGCGCGTAAATGCTGTCGAGACATCTTTGCAAAAATTTTCCAGCATTTCGGGTGACCAGAATGATTGAAATCAGGTGATTACTGCCCATGCTGGCTAAACGGCAAATTCATTTTCAGAGTGTCGGACCTGGGCAAACATGCCCATGTATTGATGAAGGCCCTCGCTGCAATATATGGATTTGTGCCGGAGCGCATCGGAAAGGTATTCCTCGTTTTCCAGGCACCCGCTCCGGTCCACTTCCCGGTGATGGATATGGAAAACGACCCCGCCGAATTTGATCGCCCGTTTCCTCAGGCCTGCATTGAGCAGTCGTACGGCTATTTCGTTGTCTTCCCGTCCCCAGGCATGAAAAACTTCGTTGTAACCATTTACACGGATCAGGTCTTCTTTCCAGAAAGCCATGTTGCAACCCCGCAACGCAAAGATATCCCGGGATTTGTATCGGTCGGCCATGTATTTACTTAACCAATTGATGCTAAAACGGTTACAAAAATTGCCCAGTCCCGATTTGAAGGGGTGAATACCGGGTTTCTGTAAACGCAGCAATTTTTCGGACAGCATTTGGTTCATCAACACCCTGCTGCCGGCAACAAATGTCCCGGGCTTGCTCAATGCGAGATGGTCTTTTACAAAATGCTTGTGCAAAACCAGGTCGCCGTCGATCTGGATGATGTATTCAAACGAGCTTGCCGCAATGGCCTTGTTGCGGATCTTGGAAAGTTGGAACCCTTCGTCTTCGTGCCAGATATGCACGAGCCGGACCGGGAAGGTCGGTCGCAGGGCATCGATGACCTCAGCGGTTTTTTCCGTCGAGCCATCGTCGGCAATAATCACTTCATCCGGCAATACCGACTGCTCTTTGATGCTCAGCAGGCAAAGCCGCAATGCCTCTGGCCAGTTATAGGTGGAAACGATCAGCGAGCTTCTAGAGAAGGTTTTCATATCCATTAAGGCATCTTTTAACTTTTGTTACCAACGTGTCTTGAATTACTTGGCGATGAAGTGGCTCATTGGATCTTGGTAATTCCTGATGATGCAGATGATACTGTACCGCGCTTAGCTTCACTATTTTCTTAGCGATATTGTTATTAATAAACCTTGCTGCAAGCTCCTCGTCCTCATGGCCCCATCCGTTCAGCTCATTGTTGTAGCCATTGACCCGGAGGAAATCGTCTTTCCAGAAGGCAAGGTTGCTGCCGCGGACATTGGTGCTTTTCATTTCCTTGCGCTGTCCCAGCGAGCGGAATGCGGGTAATCGAATGGCATTGAGCCTGTTGTACACTCCGTTCGAATAGCAGCGGACATCCGTTCCCGGGCTTGCGAGCAACTGGTCGGTTTTGGCCGGGGTGAGGCGCGCGCGGCTGCCCCGTACGAAAGTGCCCGGTTCTGCGGCAGCAAGGTGGTCTGCTACAAAAGACCGATGCAATACCACGTCCCCGTCAACCTGTATCACATAGGTGCCCGTGCTCCGGCCGACAGCCATGTTCAAAATCCGGCTTTTTCTGAAACCGAGATCCTCCTGCCAGACATGCACCAGCGGAACAGGGAATTTTTGCTGCATCTCATTCACCATCACTTGAGTCCTTCTGTCTGATCCATCATCGGCCACTATGACTTCCGTCGGTAAAATTCTTTGCTTTGTAACACTTAATAGGTTGCATTGCAGCGCTTCCGCCCAATTATAGGTGGCTATGACAAGCGAGGTTGCCGGAGCAGAATCCATTGATCATGCAAATTTTTTTCCATAAATACCTTTATGACCGCACAGGCGGTATCGCTAAGCCCGGAAACTCATGATGTCACCGATTTTACAGGCAGGTATACCAAACACGTGACACACATGTACGAGCCATGGTTGTAACCGGTCGACATTCTGTTCGGTCAAGTGGCATTTGCCCACCTGGGGACACGATTTTCGGGACTAAGCGGTAAGGTTAACTGAGATACGTTCGGTTACTTGGGTTGGTATACGTTTGCCGGCTCAGGGATCGGGCCAGCCGTGATGGGCTGAAAGGTGAAATATTGATAGGGGACATGGTTTGTTATTTTGTTAGGGATTAATTGTCTTGAAACAGCATAAAGATCTAAAAAGTATGAGAATTACAATGATGCGATTTCTAATTTTTTTTTAATTTCTTTGACATCCCTTCTCCTTCGTCCCGCTAAGTGTAAATGGATGCCGCAAGATTGTCTTCAAGACGTATCCGCGCGTGATGGAGCTATGCTAATGAATGCAAATATGTCATTGGAGTAATTGTTAGCCGGATAGCGTGGATGGTGAATTAATTTTTCCAAAATAATCCGCTGATACACACCATTTAGTGTCTATTTTGGCTAGGCTTGACATTTGATATTTAGAGGTTTCTCAATGGAGATCATAGATAAAATGTCAATATCGTACAATTGTCTGCCCGCCGGAGAAGAAGTGGCTGCGAGATTCCGAGCTTGCCAGTCGGGAAAAATGGTTTGAGATCCGCGACGAAATATTTGCCGGCGATGAAGGTGTATCGACCTGGTAGATCCGTCCTGCCTGGGCGACGCAGAAGGGAAAACGGCAGTGCGTCAGAAAGTCCGGTTACGCCCTGCCCTCATGTACTGCGGGCAGGGCGTAACCGGGCTTTCTGACGGAGACGTATCCGGGTTCAGTGAGTCTACTTTTTATGTCCGTGCGACAAGTTGAGGTAAATGTAATAGCCCACAAGGATAAAAATGCCTGCAAAATAACTGCCGAGTTTGGTCAGAAAAACCGCAGCACTGTAGTCGGAATAGGAATCTATATGCTCTATCATCTTTAAAAAGAGGAAAGATGCGAGGCTGGATATGAACAGTTTTTTAGAGAACATCATCAATTTGCTTCCCTCCTCAATGTCTTTCGGGGCCAGCGGGTCATCGAGTATGTACCCGCGCAAGGAATGCTTGTAAAGCGCAAAAAGGCTCACAATGATCAGCAGGGGGAGAAATGCGGTGAAGGCGTATTCGGCTACATGTATCAGGTCGTCGAAATACTGATAATAGCTGTACAGGAGTCGCCAGCCGCCCAGGGCGAATGAAATGACGATCAGGATGTAAAAAATGTAAATGATAAACTTATCGGTCACTTCTGAAAACCAGCTGCTTAGCTTGTAGCGCTCAAATTCCGCCCATCTGCTAAGGCTTTCGGGAAACCCGATCCGTTTCCGTTTGGCAGGGGGAGGGCCGGGCCTATCGCTGTTTTGCTCTTTTGGTTCGGCCTTTTCGAAATGCCCGCTGCCAACCGTGCCGTTGGTGTGTGACCCTGCTTCGGCATTCACAGTGCCTTCCTTGGATGCGGTGGCGAACACTTGCTGCTCCGACAATACCGTTTTTTTTGAATTAATAAGCCCAAAACCAAATACATCCGCTATTTTGTATTTAACGTCTGCATGCAAATGCGGCGATTTATTTATTTGCAGATTCTCATCTACATAGCTTTTGATGCGTTTGCTGTAATAGTAGACCACGGTATCGGGGTAATCTACATCCAGCAGATTGGTCTTAACAGTCATTCCCGACTGGTCGGCCCACCGGTTGTCGTCAAAGCAAATGTCAAGTATTACAATATTGGGATTGAATTCCACTACATAATTTTTGATTTTCCCGAAGTTTTTATCGTTTGGTTTGTTCGCATAATATACCATCGAGTTCGAGAACCTGTTAAATTCATCTCCTGGGGTAGGGTAGATGTCGACGTCATATTTGGCCAGTTCATAATAGATTATTTTAAAATAGGTTTCGTCATCTTCAAAAATCAGGATCTTGTTTTTCATCGGAGGATTATTGAGATCGTAAATAATTTTGAGGTTTCGTTGAAAGTTTGCATCAATGGCTCCATTCCGCAACTGCGCAACAGGTAATTACACATATCTTTTCCCCCATTCGTCTTTATGACTTCCGGATGTTGGCAAATATGAGGATCATATCGGTTCGAGAAAGAGAGCATTTTATCATCAAGTGAAATTTCGAAAATGTGATCACAGTCAGGAATCGTGAGCGAGTACTTACGCATGTTGATCATCAATTCCGGAATTACCTGTTCGAAAATGACAAGTGGTAATTCAAACTCTTTGACATTTACGAGAAGTGATGGATTAACAAGAATGCGACGGGCCAGGTGAGGAATCGACGCAATTCTTGAAAAAAGACTGCTTAAATCTCCCTCATTATATTTCTCTATTTCCTTCGCATCTGCGAAGCTGTTTCTGTTATCATTGATATTTAATCTGCTAACTGACCGGATGTGCCTGTAAATAGTTTTGTGGATGAATTTGATGATCACCATGTCATCATAATTGATGATAGCTTGGTCGTCGTCCTCACCTTTTTCGTTCACAATGTAATCCAGTGCATCAAAGTATTTACCCACCATGTGTTCCATGGCGTTCTTGGCCTGAAGTTCACGTTTGCCTTCCAAAAGACCGATAAATGCTCCGTTTTCAAACTGGGACATCAAATACTGCAACAACTCGTCTTTGACAAGAAGCAGGTTCCTTAACCGCTCGATGTTAATGAAGTCGATCAGATTCGTTGTAGTGGCTGGTTTGTCCATCGAGATGATCAGTACGGCGTGGCCGCGCGATAGTCGGTCATCAGCCATATCCACCTCCGCTAGACGTAAGTATAATAAGAGTCCGGAATTGGTGTTCACCAGGTTGGATGCGTGAATGTCCTCCCGTATTGCCTCATTAATATCTATTTCATCGTATCGGTCATCATTTCCTTTTGTGCCCGAACCTCGACGATACTTGTTGGAAAATGACTCGTAGATTCCGTCCTGGCCTTTTGCAATCGCCAGGAAAGTTTGAAGATTATCCTGGGTCTGATCGTGAATTCCCTTTAATAAATTATATGCTAAGCCCTTGGTGCTTACTCCGCTCAGTGAATCGTAATCGGGCGACGATTTGATGGAATAAATGTTGGGTGCCATACCTTCTGCAATTTCATCGGCTGTGATACCATCGTAGTCACGAAATTCTATGCAAAAAGAGAAGCTCAGTTCTCCATCGGACACGATCTTACAGGCGCTCTTTAAAATTTCAAGAATATCCTCGTCGAAGCTGACAGAAACCTGGGTCTTTTGCTTGATGAGCCTTACTGTTTTGAGCATGTGGGTCACAGAGTTCGCCACGATGCGCGGGATTTCCCTCTTGAATTCATGCATTCCTACGTTTTCCTTCGATTTTTTCAGAAAATCCTGCAAATTCTTAACTGTGATGTTTGCCCGGGAAGATGCATGGTGAAAGTACCTTTGCTCAATAAACTGATCGAGATTCACGTCGTTAAACGTTGAATTAGGGATTGCTTTGAAATCTTCCTTGATCTCACTGAGAATGTTGGAGTTTTCGGATTTCAGAATTCGCCCGAATTGATAAAACTTGTCTGCAAAAGTGGCGGAAATGGATTGAGAATTGTTGCTGATCGCACGGGGCAACAACTCTTTGCTGTTTAACAGTTCTTCCAGTTTGATCGCCCGTTCGGGGCTATTCAATATCAGCTCTTTATAATACCGGACGAAAGTGTTAAAAGAAACGTAGTTTGTTTTATAGTTTTCAAATATTTTTTTGAGGCATAATATGAACTCGGTAGATATCATCAGGTTGGAATTCAGTTCTACCGACCTTTTGATGTAGAAGTTGAATTTGGTCAATTTTACTTCGCTGTATCCGCTGACTGCTATTTCCTGCATCATTTCAAGGATACGCGTTTCAACAAACTTTGAAACGGCAAAGTATAAGTCTTTATAGAATTTAAATGGTGATTGTGAAAGCGTTTTGATGATGATCTCATTCGTATCACTTACCGGACCAGGGTAATATACGCTCGACTTATCCGTTACCCAGGAAATGAGCAGATGCAGGTCATCAATGGTAAAGCTTTCTATTTTAGGGATATTTTTAAATTCAAAAAACCACGCACTTATTTCATGGGTAACCCTGAGCTTCTGAAGGTACCTGCTTCGCTTGTCAGGTCCATATCCTTCATTGGCTATCCTCAGATCTTCAATGGCCATCGCACGCCCATCGAAAAGCTTTCGTTTAATGTCAACTTTCAGAAAGTCAAAATGGCATTCCCTGGACATGTTGATCAGGATATTATTGATCTCATTAATTGGATTGCCGCTGTATTCGGCATCAACGACGGGAGCGTTGATCTTTGAAAAGGCAATAAAACACTTATCATCTTTATTGGATGAAGAATATAGTTTTCGTAAAATCTCCCTTTTAGAAAAAGTAGTGGTTCTGTCTATGAAAGTGAACAAAGCATCGAACCCTTTTTCGAAAGGATTACTCGCCTTGAGATAATCGCTGATCAGTTTGAAGGTCTTGCCCCGGGAAATAACATAATCGAAGAAAAATACCCTATCGTATCTTTCAATGGAATGCACGTTGTCATAGAGGAAGTTCTCAATGAACTCGATGTGCGGATTGACGGCTTTAATGGATATCACTTTGCCCTCGAATAAAGGCAATGCACAGAAATCTTCCATGAAGCGCGACGATGAGCCATTGGACGGTGTAATGATCAGGATGTTTTCCGTTTTGATGTTGTCGCTCAGATAACGTTCCCGCAGCTGCCCGGAAAAGAATTCCAGAATCTCCTCTTTGTTATTTTGATAGAACGTATCCGTTTCGATAAAGTGACGGTAACTAGTTGAATCATGGTCGAGATGGCCGTATAAATGACCAGTTTTCTCGGTGTTTTTAAATACATCGTTGAAGTCCTGCGTCTTTATTTCGCCCCTTCTATTTTTGAATTTTGGTAGCCCGAAAATCAGATTGGGCGTGTCCCTGTTGATCCGGGTTGGAAATAGCACTTCGGAACTGCTCAGTTCTTTGGGTGGAAAACAGAGCGGGCAGTTTTCCGCTAAATACAGATCGGATTCCAGGCTGATGAGGTAATGCCCCAGGAATGGTTCGCTTGTATCTCTGGGCGAGAGTTCAATGACACCGTCGGTAATCCGTATCCACCCGAAACTCCGGTAAAGTTTGGAAAGGTCGGCCATCCTGCTTTCGCCGGATTGAAGGTTTTCGGAAGTAAAATCGATAGTCTTTTCTTTATCCGTGTAAAAAAACGGCAGCTTCCTGTCGGCCGCAAGGAAGACGGAAATGATCTGCGGGATGACATTTATTTCTCCGACCTTATCCGCTTTTCTGATAAACTCGATGATTTCAAACGCCGTGGCAAAAGTGCATGAAAGCGGCAGGATGATGAGAATGTTTTTTTTGAGCTCCGGCTGATAGAGGAACGACAACTCGCTGGACCGGTTATCGACAATGGCATAATTGCATCGCCCGCTTTCACCCACCCCGCTGTTGAGTATATCGGTAGTTGCCTTTAATGTGATCGCAAAGAAATCGCCGGAGCCAATTATCGATAGCTGTTGTATCGGTATTTGCAGAGCTGTTATTTTTTTGGCGATATGGTTCGCGATCTGAACGGAGTTCGGTACACTGGACAGGTATTTCTTGGCATAGTAGAATTGCTTGATGTGCAACTGTCGGCCGACCTCGAAATGTGGATTTGACAGGAGAAAACCTCCTTGATGGAAATCCCTTCTCATCTCCTCCTTTATTTCCGATAAGTCGTCGAATGGGCTTTGTTCAGGGTGCATATGCTTTTGATTGAGTCGGGTTTAACGGTCTTGACTATCCTTTTCAGGGTAAAGTATACGGCATCGGCATTCCCCTCTGGATATTACTATTCAGAAGAGTCAATTCAACTGGGTTGTTGCGAAGAAATGCGGGTTGTGAAGCATTATCGGATCGCTACGATATGTGGTCACAGTAAGCATTGTCGCCTGAACGGTATGGGTGGGTTATAAGGGTAAGGGGTCGCCGGGTTACATCGGCGATCATTAACCTAAACAACGGATGTTGTGTTTTTTACTGTTGTAACGGGCGGAAACTCCCGACAGATTTGCAGGAAGGTAAATAGATGAGTTTCAGTTCGTACGCGCTTCGTACCGGGTGATCTGTGCCCGGATCGCCGGATCCTCCACATGGGCTTCTTTGAGGAAGCTGAGGGCTTTGGACGAGATGAATTTATTCTCCTTTTGAAGCAATTTGGCCACGATGCGGCAGGTCTCGGGATCGCTGACTTTCAAATGCTGGTATATCGCCAGCACATCCCCGATGAGTTCCCCGTTGAGCTGGGGGAGCAGGCTGTTGAGCCGGTCCTTTGCGGCTGAATGCAGGACAGGCACTTGTTTCAATTTGCCGATCAGCAGCTTTCTCTTACTGTAATCCCCATTTCTGAATTTCTCGACCAGGGCGAGCTGCATGGCTTCGGGACGGAGATGCTTTGCATTGATTGCGTTCAGCGCTCTTTCCGATAGCGTATAGTTCTCACTGTCGGCGAGTTTCAGCAAGGTTTCGCTGAGTTCGGGCGAAAGGCTTACATAATCATCGATGTGATTGAGGGCCCACAGCCTGTCCGACGGGTCGGGGCTTTGAAGAATGTGCAGGATCAGTTCGGGCGATAAGGACTGAATGGTCAGTTCGGCGACGCGGTCACGGGTGGTGCCGTAAATGAAGTGCCACATTTTGTAGGTGGTAAATGCTGCCCCTTTCACAATGTATTCCAGCACGCTTTTGGAAGTGGCGGAGGTAACGGCGTCCACTCCCTTCACCGAAAGCGGTGGCTTGGCAACCAGCTCCTCGTAGGACATTTTGCCCAGGGGCGATTGCGGGTCGGCCAGCAGCGCGTTGAGCCGCCGGTAGTCGTCGGTGTCGAAGGGATCATGGTCTGTCTTACTGAGATACTCCCCGGACGGTAATTCGATGCCCAGGTACCGGCCGGTGATGTTCCAGTAAATATCGACGTCGAGTGCACGGCATTGGCCGTCGAAGCACACGCTTGCCCGGAGCTTTCTGTGATAGGATACCGGGTAGCCTTCCGGTGAAAGGCTTTGAAAAAGGGTGTCGTCCGGCAGCTCGTCCCTGAAATCAAATGTAAATGGCCGGACCTTCACAGCCTCGAATGGCAGGGTAGCGGACAGGAAATACCTGGTGCGTTGCCCCGGACCAAAGCCCGAAGCAACGCATGCCAGTAATAACCACAAAACAATTACACCGTATTTGCCCATTGTTTTTTCAAACGATACCCGGTACGATGCCACCGTGCTCGGCGATGAGCTGTTTAAGCGTTGCGAAAGGTAGCTCGGACGGTGTTTTGTTGAGCTGGCAGGCCAGTGCCGCCGCCGCTCCCGCCGCCTGGCCCATTCCCATGCAGGACGCCTGCACGCGCAAGGCCGAATTGGCCAGCCGGTCGCTGCTAACGCTCCTGCCTGCGACCAGGAAATTTTTGCTGTTTCTCGGTATCAATGCTCTTAGCGGGACGGTAGGTACGACGCCTTCTTTGAGATGGTCCGGCACGACGCCGTTTTCGTCGTGCACATCGATCGGGTAATACGAATAAGAAACGGCGTCGTCGAACAGTTTACCGGTCACATAGTCCTCGTGGGTGATCTTGTAAAGCCCGTCAATGCGGTAGGTCTCACGGACGCCGGTCTCGTTTTGCATGTCGATCAGCTTCGTTTTTTCCAGGCCCGGGAGGGTTCTCAGAAAGCGCAGGGTGTTCAGCAGCGCCGTCCGGCCCTGGATGTTGGCCAGAGAATGCGTCTCGGAAGTGGTGGAATCGGCTCCGAGGATGTGCTGGATATTGTCTCCCTGGCTTTTAAGAAGCCCCACAATGTTGTTGCGGAAATCGGTTTTTACCAGCTGACCGTTGCTGATGGCTTCCTGATACTTGCTGCGGATCATTTTGAGATCCAGGGACTGAAAATCATACCCGCCGATCTGGAACATCAGGGTTCCCGGCTGTGTCTGGGCTTCGCGTAAAAGCTTGTAGCCGGCCAAATGTGCGGCATAGGCATTACCGGTGCAGTCAATGAGCTGTTTGCACGTGATTTCAGTCTGGGTACCCTTGCCTACGGTTTCTACCGTCCAGCCGCCGCTTTGCGGAACGGCGCGGACCGGCGTTTCGTAAAACCGGAGCTGCACACCTGCTTCCAGGCACTTTTCCTCGATGAGCATCGCATACAGCTGGCCATTCAGTCTCACCTGGTGCCGGGGGTGGTTGCGTCCGTGCGGGATCGAGAAATCGGGCAGGGTATCGTCGTTCAGGGCGACGGCCTGCTGCACGAGTTCCCAGCCGATCCCGCCGATGACCTGTTTGCCCCAGGCGAAGAAGATGCCTGGGAAGGCCACACCGCCTGTGGTAGTGGTGCCGCCGAGTTGACTGCCGTTTTCAATCAATATCACTTTTCTGCCGGCTCTCCCGGCCTGTATGGCTGCAATTACACCTGCCGTGCCGCCACCGACCACGACAATGTCGGTTTTCAGGCTTTGTTTTTTTACTTGATAAGGTGCTCTTGTCAGCTCTGCCGGGGTAGTTTCTTTGGAACCAATTCCCAGTGATATCGCCCCGATCGATGCTAATGCTGATCTTCTCTTCATTGTTTTGAGTGTTTTATACAATTAATAGCCTGGATTCTGGTCTTTGGACGGATCTAGCGCTTTGTTGAAGTTCATTTCCGAATTGGGGATCGGCCAGAGCAAATGCTTGTCGGCCACGGTGATATTCTTAGATTTTTGGATCACCTCTTTGACTTTGCCGGTGCGTTTCAAATCCAGCCAGCGTTTGCCCAGGTAGTGGAATTCGTAGGCTCTTTCGCGCGCCACCAGTTCCTGAAAGGTCGTTGCATTATAGTCCGCGAGCCGGTAATCATTGGGCGCGGCATTGGCAGAAGCGAGGCCGTATGCCCGGCGGCGGACCTGGTTCAATGCGTCCATGGCCTCCGCAGTTGGTGCATTGGCCACCATAGCCGCGGCTTCCGCGTAGATCAAAAGCGCGTCGGCATAGCTGTATACCGGATCGTCGTTGCCCGCGCCGCTCTGGCTGATGGCCGCTTTGTCTACAAACTTGGAGCTCAGCAGCGTGTTCGCGCCCAGACCTATATTGACTTTATTCCAAAGCCCTTTGCGAATGTCTTTCTCATCCCATGCCTGGTAAAACGGGTCGACGGTCTGTCCATAGACGACGTATGCGCCGCCGAAGTTGAAAAGACCGGTGCTGGGGTGGTTGGTGATCCAGAGCATATAGTTGCCTTGGCCCACCTGCCGGGTATATTTAAGAAAAAATACTTCCTCGCTCGTGGTAACCAGCTCGGGCCCGAAGACATTGGTCTGGTAATCGGCTGGTGCTTTAACCGGTACCAGCGTAAACTTGCCCGATTGGATCACCTCACGTGCCTTGTCCCGGGCTTTGTCATACTGTTTCAGGTTGAGGTGCACATCCGCCAGTACTATTTTCGCCGCCCATTTGGAGGGCCTGCCAGACATGGCCGCTTTTTCAGGCAGATTTTGCTCCGCCTCGGTCAGGTCGGCCAGGATCTGCGCGTAAACCTGCTCGGCGGTGCTTTTGGGAAGATTAATCTCCGCCATGTTATTTTCGGTCCGCAGGGGAACACCCGCCCAGTTTCTTACCAGCTGGAAATAGTTGAATGCACGCAGGAATTTCGCCTCCGCTACATATCTGGTCACATCGGCCGGACCGATCGCATTGCCTTTCGGGGCATTCAGGATCACCAGATTGGCGTTTCTGATACTGAGGTAAAATGCATTCCAGAGTCCAGCTACACGACTGATGTTGGCGTCGTTGAAGCCCTGGTACTCGTGCAGGGGGGCCCAGCTTCCCCGCCCGTAAGCATAGTCGGCCTGACATTCGAGGGTGGTCTCATACACGGCGTAGTTGTTGTCGCGCAACGGAGAATAGATCGCATTGACGGCCGATTCGACGTCTGCGGCGGTATTGAAGAACGTTTCCGCGACAATAGATCTGGGCTTTTCTTCCAGCAAGTCCTCGCAGGCGCTGAGTGCGGTCAGAAAAACAAAGGGAAGGATATATTTTGAAAATTTCATGAGCATTCCTTTTTCAGTGATACAATCAATCAACACGACTAGAATCCGACGCGGATACCGGCTGTCCAGGATTTGGCGGTAGGGTAGCTGTTATGGTCGATACCCTGCAATGCGACGGCACCTCCGCCTTTTGAATTCACCTCCGGATCCCACCAGGAGTACTTGGTGAATGTCAGCAGATTCTGCCCGCTCACATACAGCTGTACTTTCCGCATGGCGCGCACATTCCATTTTTCCAGCGGCAGGTTGTAAGCCAACTGAATGTTTCGCAGCCGCAGGTATGAGCCGTTTTCAATAAAGCGATCGGACACCCGTGCATTGGCGTTGCGGGTAATGCGGGGATATTTGGCATTGGGATTCTCCGGAGTCCAGTGGTTGTAAAGGACCTCGCGCGGCATGTTCAGCCCGAAGCCATAGTCGATCGTGTTCACGATGGAGCTTACATTAAAAAGGTCGTTACCCTGGATGCCTTGAAGAAATAAGGTCAGGTCAAAACCTTTGTACGACATGCTGGAATTGATTCCGTAGATGAAATCCGGGTTCGGGTTACCGATATAGGTTTTGTCGTTCTGGGTAATGGAGCCGTTATTGTCCAGGTCCTTGAAACGGAGCCTGCCCTGCTCGTCGTACCCGTCTTCGAGGTATCCCCAGAACTGGCCCACAGGCCTGCCTTCCCTTAAAATACTGGTGACGTCGTTGATTACTACCACATTGACATTCCCGCCCAGCACGTCCCCGCTGTCGTACAGCCTCACGACCTTGTTACGGTTCAGGGAAATATTTGCATTCAGGTCCCATTTAAAAGCGCCGGTGAAGATCCGGCTGTCGATGCCAAACTCAAACCCCTGATTCTGCATTTCGCCCACGTTCTGTATGGTGTAGGTATAGCCCAGCGAGGAAGGAAGGTTGACTCTATTGAGCAAATTCCGCGTATTTTTAATGTAGTAGTCGGCTGAAAGCAGAATCCTGTTTTTAAAAATTCCCATATCGATACCAATGTCCTTCTGCTCGGTGGTCTCCCATTTCAGGTTATTCGGCAGTTGGGTCGCCGGTGCGAGCGTCGTATACATGCCGTCGTCGAATACGGTACGGCCGGCATCGAGGCGGTTCAGTGTTGCGTACGGGCTGATGGCCTGGCTGCCGGTAAGGCCCCAGCTGGCCCTTAGCTTCAGGTCCGAAATGCCGGTGCTGTTCTTCATAAAATCCTCATTCGAAATCCGCCATGCGAGGGCTGCGGAAGGGAAGTAGCTCCATTTGTCGCCGGTGCTGTACCGCGACGAGCCGTCACGCCGGATGCTGGCCGTAAGCAGGTATTTATCCTTCAATGTGTAATTAACCCTTCCCAGGTAGGAAAGCAGCACTGCCTTGGAATACGATGAACCCGGAATGGCCGGGGTAGCGGAGGAGCCCAGGTCGGCGGTTTCCGTCACGTCGCTGAGAAATCCGGTCCCTCCCGCCGAAACACCCGTATTCAGAAAATCCTGGTAAGTGAAGCCCGCCACGGCGGCAAAGCTGTGGATCTTGCCAAACGTCTTGACGTAGCTGATCGTGTTCTCGTTGAGAAAGCTGGTGGCCTGGCTGCTGGAAACAGACGCGGTACCAATGGAATTGACAAACTTACGGGTCGTGTAACGGTCGTTCCGGTCGTCGGCATTCTCGATCCCGCCCGAGATTTTAATGGAAATTTCAGGGATAGGGTTGTAAATGAAAGCCGCATTGGCCAGGATCCGGTTAGCCTTGATCACATTTTCCTGTTCGTTGATATAAACAAGCGGGTTGATCAAATCTGTGGCAATGAACGGATATGAGGTGGCCATTACCCGGTACGAGCCGTCTTCGTTGTAGGGTGTCAGGGTCGCAGGCGTGGAGATAGCGGCCGATATCATCGAGTTTCCGCGTGCCCCGCCTTCGCTGTCGCGCCTTGCCGTTTTGAGCCGCGATAGCGTCGTGGCCAGGCTGAGCGTGAGCTTTTTGCTGATACTGTGCCTGAAATTGGTCCGGAGCGAGTAACGGTCGTAGTCGCTGCCCTTGATGATCCCATCCTGACCAAAGAAGCTGCCTGATATCGAAAACTGACTTTTTTCGTTGCCGCCGCTCACGGTCAGCGCCGTGGATTTAATGGGTGCACGGCGGAAAACCTGGTCCTGCCAGTCGAAGCCTTCGCCGAAGTTGTTGATCTGTTCTTCGGTAAAATAGGGCGTCAGCTTGTCATTGGCTGCCTGAATGTTGTAGAACCGCGCATACTCGGTGGCATTCATCAGATCGAGCTTTTTGCGTAGGGTCTGCGAGCTGTAACTGGTTTCGAGATCGACGCGCGTCTTGCCGGCCTTACCCTGCCGGGTGGTGATCAGCACCACGCCATTAGCGCCCCGCGAACCGTAAATGGCCGTAGCAGAGGCATCTTTCAGGATCTCCATACTTTCGATATCGGCATTGTTGAGGATGGTCGGGTTGCTGCCGGTAGTTGGAAAGCCGTCGATGACGTAGAGGGGCTCGTTGCTGCCCTGAATGGAGTTAGTCCCGCGTATCCTGACACTCATGCCCGCGCCGGGGGAGCCGTTGCTTTGCGTTACCTGTACGCCCGCAGCCCTGCCCGACAATGCCTGCAACGCATTGGAAGTGGGAAAGGCATTGATCTGCTCCGCCTTAACCTGGGCCACCGACCCGGTCAGGTCGCTCTTCTTAACGGTTCCGTAACCGACTACGACCACTTCGTTCAGAGAGCGGTCTTCGGGCGTTAGCGTGACGGTGATCGTTCCCGAAATTCCCACAGGTAATTGCTGGCCCTGGTAGCCGACGAAGCTGAAAACCAGCACCGCATTCGTCAGTTCCTGCTCGGTGGCGTTCAGTTTGAAATTACCTTCAATATCGGTGGTGGTGCCTTTTTGGGTGCCTTTGATGACGACGCTGACCCCCGGCAACCCGGTGTTCTTTTCGTCCAGTACTTTGCCGGTCAGTTCACGGTCGGCGGCCTGCCTGGGTTTCAAAAGCTCGATAGCCGGGATCACGCTTTGGTTGTTTTCGATCTTTGTCAGGATAACCTGCCGCCGCACGATTCTGTATTTGATTTCCAGCGGGCGCAGGATTTCGTCCAGCAATTCACCCAGTTTGCGGTTTTCCGCTTCGACGCTCTGCCTGCCTGCCTCACGGACCAGGTCGGGTCGATAGGTGAATTTCACGTCGGCAAGCTTCTCGATATTTTTCAGGATCACCATCAACTCCTGGTTCCTGGCTTTGATCGAGATCCTTTGACTCAGAAGATCCTGCGCGTCGGCGGGAGCGGCCCATGACAAACCGGTAAAAATCACCGCCAGTAAGGTCTGAAGAAGCGAGATTTTCATGGCGGAATAGAGTATCTTTTGGATTACGAAATGTTTTTTCATTAGCTTTGATTTGTTCTTGTTTTGAGAAAAAGCAATAACAGTCCTCTCATCTGCGAAAGCAGATGCTATGTTTTCGGAAACATGGATGGGGTTCTCAGGCCGGCAACGCTGCAACCGCTGCCGGCTTTTTTGTAGATTTTACTTTATATCATATTTATCATCAAGGGTTTAAGGGTTTATGTGTTAGTCGCATTTTTTGCCTGAGATGACGATCTGCGCATCTACTACCTTATAGGTTGCACCCACAGCTTCACACACGACGTCCAGTCGTTCGAAAAGTGTCTCTTCTGAAAGGGAGGTCGTTACGCGGCAGGAGGCGAGTGCTTCCCGGTCGAACAGGAAGTCTACCCCGTAAGCATTCTCCATAGCATCGAAAACCTGGGTTACCGGCGCGTCATTGAAATTGAACTTGTCGAGATCCTTTTTAGCAATCACTACCCGCGGCTGGTCGACCAGCGACCGGCTGATCGTTTCGCTTTCGCGCTGAAAGTCAGCCTGCTGGTTCGGGATCAGGATAATGCCTTTAGTTTCCGGATCGACATCGTCCTGATGCCGGTTGGCGAAAACCGAAACGCGCCCGGTCTTGACGGCGACAGTCACACGGCTGTCCTGCTCGAATGCTCTGATGGTGAAGCTGGTGCCCAGCACTCTGGTAACCAGCTCGTTGGCGTAAACGGTAAAAGGTTTTTCCGGATTTTTAGCTACATCAAAAAACGCTTCTCCCGACAAATACACGTCCCGGTTTTGCCGGGTAAAATCCCGGGCGTAGCTCAGCTTGCTTTGGCTTGCAAGGAAGACGCGGCTGCCATCGGGAAGCGCCACTTCCAGGGTCTGCGCGCCCTGATTGACAACTTCCTTCAAAGGCGTCCCGGACTGCCCGACGAGCTTGCTGTATCCAATGGCTTTGTCGGGACCGAGCAAACTATATCCGGCCCATCCCAGTGCCAGGAGCAATGCAACCGACGCTGCCGCCATGCGAAAGGAAAGCAGCCAGTGTTTCGGTTTGGAATCCAGGTGCCTTTCTGCGAGCCTGGTGTCGATGCCATCCCATATCTCGTCGATGTCATCCATCGGAAAGTGCACCGCCGAGGCTTCCGAAAGCTGGGAAACCAATTGCCGTGCGTGCGCCATCACAGGCTGCTGGCCGGGGTAGCCGACGATGACCTCCGCGAAGAATGCGTCATCGGCTTTGGTGGGGGCATTGACCCATCCGATGAAACGTTCATCTTTCAGAAAGTCTTCCAGTGAATAGGTGGCGTATTTTTCGGTCATAGTTACACGTTTCTAACCCCTAGATCATGGAGAAATAGGTTTGTACTCATTTTTTATTTGAAAAATTAAATATCGGCTACGAAAGCAACAGGACAAGCAGCAGGATCCAGCCTGCAAGCTGAAAAAAGCGGCGTAGCTCCGTAATCGAGCGGTGTAAGAGGTTGCGGACCGACTGGTTGCTGATCTGCATCATTTCTGCGATTTCTTCGAGGCTGAAATTTTGGTTGAAACGCAGCTGGATCACCTCTTGCTGGCGCTTGGGAAGCTGATCGATGGCGTGGCGGAGGCGTTGGACCTGCTCCTGCTGCATTTCACTTTCTACCCACGACTGTTCGAAGGGCAGGTCGAAAAGCAGTTCTTCGAGAGACGCACCAGTGCTTGCATTGTTTTTTTGTACGGAAAGATTTCTCAGAATGCGGTTTCGGAGCGCGCGGAAAAGGTAGAATTTAATGGAGGCTGTGTCGGAGAGGTTTTCCCGCTGCTGCCAGAGGTCCAGGAAAACGTCCTGGATACTGTCCTTGATCAACTGGCGGTTGGAGGTGACGCGGTACCCGTAGCTGAGCAGCTCGGCGATGTAGCTCTGGTATATCCTGGCAAAAGACTCCCGGTCTCCTGCCTTGAATTTACCCCATACTACCGATTCGCTGTCATTCATTTTCACTGTAATCCCAATCATTTAATCATCCGCGTCCTAAATTAAAGTAAAAATATTATTAAAATAGTGATCTGCGGGTGCGGAGCAGTGATTGAACGGAAACAGGCACATTTGGAATAAATGCCGGCTCCATTGGAATTGACGTGGTTGCCGCCGGTTTGCCCTGAAATGAAAGTGGGCTGTCGGATCGACAACCCACTGCAAGCCAACAGGGTTTTTCAACCAGCTATTCGGCGATCCGGATCGTTTTGATTTTGGAAGGCAGCCATACCTGCATCGGACTTTTGCCGCGGTTGGCCCAGGCGTAGTAAGGAATTGCGGTCACGAGCCTGGGTTCTGTTTTTACATGCAGTCCGTCCGATGCGGCTTTGATTTCCAGCAGGTTGGCCTGGATGGTCATCAGTGACTCGTCCAGTATCTGACTGTTTTGAGTTTGAAAGGTCGGGTTTTCAGGGACGAGCAGGTTCCATACTTCTCCCGCATTGTCGGCCCCTTCCACACAATACACGATCGGTCCGCGTTGGATCGCGATGCGGTCTTCATTCGCTTTGACTTCCTTCCGCGATTTTATTTGCCTTACTTCCATCGGCAGCCGTACTTCCACTTCGTCACCGGGCTGCCAGATGCGGTCCAGGACAGCATAGCCTTTTTCTTCCTTATAATCGACGGGCTTTCCATTGAGAAGCACAACGGCCCTGGTATTCGCTGCCCCTGCGAAGCTGTATAGCTCACCGGGGACGGGTTTGCCGGTCGCCCAGCCGGGAATGCGAATGTTCAGTGCATATTTCACCTTTTGAGCCGGGCTGACTTTTATTTTGACATTTCCATCCCAGGGATAGTTGGTTTCCATGCGGAGCGGCACGGTGGTCTTCCCGATCTGAAAACTGGCATTGCTGGCAATGAACAGGTTAACCCAGATTGCATTTCCGGACTTGCCGTAGATGTAATCGCCGACCGACGCCACGAGCCGCGCTATGTTGGAAGGACAGCAGGCCGTTCCGAACCAGGCGTTGCGTGCATTGTTTCCTGCCGATGACAGCGGATTGCCGTAAAAGAAGCGGTCGCCGCTGAGGCTCAATCCATCCAGGGCACCATTGTAAAGGCTGCGTTCGAGGATGTCGATGTACTTGCCGTCGCCGGTCAATGCATTCATGCGCTGGTTCCAGAACACCATCCCGACCGACGCACAGGTTTCGCTGTATGCCGCGCCGTTAGGCAGGTCGTAGTCATCCGTAAATCCTTCATTGTGGCCGGAAGAGCCAATGCCGCCGGTGAGGTACATGTTCCGGTACACGACGTCTTCCCAAACGGCCGTCATGGCATTCATGTAGCCGGGATCCTGCGTCACGGAGGCGACGTCCGCGGCACCCGTGTACTGGTACATGGCCCGCACGGCGTGACCGGTGATTTCACGTTGCTGCTTGACGGGAATGTCGTCCTGGCAATATTTGGGATCTTTCCATTCATCCCAGATCTTGCCTTTCCCGTAACCCCGTCCGCGCTGATCCAGGAACCAGTCGGCCAGTTTCAGGTACTTTTCCTCTTTGGTGAGGTGGTACAACTTCATCAATGCGAGTTCGATTTCCTGATGTCCCGACACCCAGGGACGGTTGGCAATGCGGAATGTGGAGTCGATGTGATTGGCATTGCGGATCGCAACGTCCAGTAATTTTCGCTTGCCGGTGGTGTTGTAGTAGGCCACGGCGGCTTCGATCAAATGCCCGGCACAGTAGTCTTCGTGCCGTTCCATGTCGGTCCAGCGCTGGCTGAGGTCGGTCAGTGTATAATAGGTATTCAGATAGCCGTCGGGTAGCTGCGCTGCGGCTATCTTGTCGATCCATTCATCCGCTTTGTGTTCCAGCGCGGCGTCGGGCCGGTTTTTCAGGGAGTAAGCGATCGCCTCAATGGCTTTGTACACATCGCTGTCGTCGTAGTAGATGCCCTCGTGCTGTTCGCCTTTTTTGCGGGCTACTTTCTCAAAATTCCGGATACGGGCGGATTTTTCCTCGGTTTGGATAATGCAGGCCTGCAATGTCGCGGTGGCCACTTTTTCCTGCTTGGGCTTCCAGAAATGATCGTTGATGGTCACTTCCGAGAAGCGTACCGGCTGAATGCGCTGTGCCTGACCGCCAAATGGTATGGTGCTGGTACAGAGCGTGATGGCTGCGAAGCTGGCTATTTTGAAAGTGCTGGGCATGGGAAGTGAAATTGAGATCTGAAATATTACTTTTTCCGGATTTCGGGAAACTGGGAGATACGGAGATTGGTGCAACCGTAAGGGATGAGGATGATGTCCTCCTCCTTGTCTTCCGTTTCCAGCTGGTAGGTCAGGCTGTATGGAATGGGGCCTGCCATTTCATTGTAAAGGCCCCAGGACGGAATGCGCCTGGCTTTGGTCCTGATTTGCAGGGGGGCATTCCCAGGATTCCAGGGGTAGTTCGAAACCGGTCCCACCGCCTCCCATTTGTATTGCTCTTCCAGTTTGCTGTCCGGAGTCACGATCAGCCCGTAGTTCCAGGGCGTATTGGGGCGCAGCTCCTGGTAGGTGGTTCCGTAGTCGATCGGGTCCTTTTGATTTTGTACCGTTTTGGCAGTTTCCCCCACTTTTAATGCATAGGTAAGTGGTCCACGCTCCACCGAAACGGAGTTTTCCACCCAGGTATTTTTGAAAATATGCATAGGCAATGTCAGTTCCACTATGTCACCTTTTTCCCACTCGCGGGTTAATTTCACGATCTGATTTCCTTCCGGTTCCAGCCACACTTTCCCATTTACTTTTACCAATCCTTTGCGGCACCAGGCCGGAATCCGCAAATGGAACGGGAATACCGATTTCGAAGAAGGACTGACGGTAAACCGGACGGTTTCTTCAAATGGGTAGGAGGTTTCTTCCGTGACAGCCACTTCGGTTCCGCCCGGAAGCTTGATTTTAACCTCGCTCGCCGAGTAGGTCAATGCCGCGATGCCTTTGTCGGCGGTGGCGTACCACAGGTTCTGTACCAGTTTCGGCCAGCCCTGGTGCATGTTGGAAGTACAGCACGGATAGCCCGTGAGCAGTCCCATACAAACGTCGGTGCCGCCGTGATTGACGTCGAAATTGCGGTGATGGCGGGTCATCATCACCTGGTTGGCCTGCTGAAAATACTGGCGGGTCATAAAGTCGTCCGAAACCTGCGTCGGCAGGGCATTGAATGCGACTTTTTCGAGCATATCGGCATAGCTCACATCGCCGGTGATTTCCAGGATGCTTTCGAGGGAGAACATCATTTCAACCGCCGAACACAGCTCGGATCCTTGCGTGGGGTCGTTGCCGTGCAGCGCCTCGTCGCCTCCGTACAGCCCATGCGCCATGCCGTTGAATTTGCGGATATCGGCAAACCCCTTTTTGGTCGCGTCCAGGTACTTCTGTTCGGGGTGATGCTGGAAATAGATCAGGGGCGCCTTGATCCCCTGCGCGAGGTTGACACAATGGATGCTGCCGCGGGTCGATAGCAGGTCGGTGTTTAGAAAGGCACCGGTATAGTCGAAAGTCTGCTGGTGGATCAGGTTACCAAGATCCAGCAAAAACTTGTCTCCGGTGATGTTGTAGAGCCAATATACGATCATCAGGTTGTCGGCTCCCCGGTAGCGGGCCCAGAACGTCCAGTGGTCGAGGGGTTTAGCGGGCAGTTCTTTGAGCTGGTACCTGAAATAATTGGTCATCAGGCCAATGACGCGCTGATCGCCGGTTGCCGAGTAGTATTGTTTCAGGATTTTCAGCATCACCATTTTAGGCCACCAGTCGCGGCTGTTATCGCGCTGCACGCCTGGCTCGTGGCCGTAGTCTTTGGACGGGCCGAAGTATCCGTCGGGCTGCTGGCTAGCGATGGCCCATTCCACCCAGGGTTTCGTTTTGGCGATGAGCGCTTGGTCGTCGAGTATGTAAGCCAGCGGAAGCAGGCCGTCGATCCAGTAGGGGCCCCGTTCCCATTGATCGCCGTCGCCGCCCAGCCAGCCATTCCGTTTTCCCATTACCAATGGATAAAGTTCGTCGAGTTTGCCGGTGGCGCCGTTTTTCTGGCGGACCAGCATTTCTTTCAGCCACCCCTGCGGTTTGATGGTTCCCAGCGGGAGTTCGCTGTATGGGTTGGAACGGAGGGGCGCCCGGCTGCCGGTGTAAGTCGCTTCCTTAGCGGGTTGCGCGGTAGCGTGTAGGCAGATGCCCAGGAAAAGGGCGCATAGCAGTTTCGGTTTTTTCATGGGTTTTGGTTTTTGCCACGAATGCACCGCATCGGCGGACGTAAATTCGCACGCGTGTTTTTAAAGGGAAAGAGTCAGTTTTTGGATGGTTGGGGAAGAGGCCCGTTCTACACCATTCACGAACACGCGCAGGCCTTTGCCTTTGTGATACTTTCTTCCGGATTTGTCGTAAAGGACAGTGATGTTTTGGCCATGATAAGACACATTGTCCAGACAGAAATAATCCCAGGCATTGTCGGGTATCAATGGGTTGATCAACAGTTTGTTGCCATTCTGAGGGCGTATGCCGACGAGACCGGAAATGACGTGGTCGGCGAAGGCCGAATGATTGTAATCTTTTCCGCGCTCCCGCCCGCCTTTCCTCGCCGACCAGCTGCCGTTTTCCATCGTCGCCAGCCGTGTCCGGGAGATCCAGTCACCCGTGTAGGGATTCAGGTTCTCGTCGATCCAGGGCACCAGCGTGCCGTCCTCCCGGATCCGCTGGTGGGAGCGGCTGTATGTGGTGAGCAATTGCCAGAAGTCGCGCCTGGTCATTACTTTTTGGTTATAGTTGTTCAGGAGATTGGCCAGCGATGTCAATGTGATGGTGGTTGAAAAAGGCCAGCTGGGCCCATTCCATTGGCATTCATGTCCTTCATACGCAATCCGGAAGCCTGGGTGACGCTGTTCGGTGGTGGTGGGGCCGTATGGAGCGGCAAAACCCTTTTCGTCGGTTAGCTGGGCCCAGGCAATGGCATGTTTTTCTTCGGGAATGGAGAAATACCAGGGTGTAAAGCCGTGGAGTTCCCGGACATCTGCACGTGTTAAAGTGGGCAGCCCGCGCGGGATTACTTTGAAAAAATGCGCCTGTTCGTCCCAGAGTTTACCCAAAATCTGCTTCCTGATGCGGGATGCTTTCTGGCTGTATTCATTTTCGAGCTTCCGGTCACCGGCCATTCCGGCGATGCCGGCCAATGCGCTGGCATTACCGAACATATAACTGTTGATCGTCGCCCGATATCCCTGGTCTTTCTGCCCGTAAGCGCCGGAAACGGATATTTCCATACCGTCGCGGTTATCGGTCTGCCAGAACAGACCCGTCGAGTCGAGGTGTGTTTGCTCCCATTCCCGATAGTCGTTCACCAGGTCGGGCAACAGGTTCACCAGGAACGCGGTATCCGGATGTACCTGCGTGAATGCGTGTATCGCATCTGCGGCCCATGAGGAGTAAGCACGGGGACTCGCGCCACTCCGAAACCAGAAACGGGCGTACTGTTTCAAAAACGTAGTATCGCGCAACCATCTGCCCTCGTAAAAATGATGGCCTGCCGGGCAGTTGATCGAGTTGTATTGACCCGCCCAGGGCACATCCGGCAGGAATTCGGTGACGATGTAGCCCGCCGGCGTTTGTTTAAGATGCTTGCGGTAGGTCCACCAGCGGAAGTAATAGGTTTGTTCCAGTTGCTTGTCGGGGCACTCGAACAACGGGATGTTTTTGGCTAAAAATGCCCAAGCCTGCTCATTCGGGATCAGCTGTTTGTAAATTTCTTCGTCCGCTGCATTGAACCCGGCGACGTAGGATTTGAAATGGTCCGGTTGGAGCACAATGCCCTGCGACCGTGCCTGGCCGGTACAAATGCCTATTGTTCCAATCAGGAAACCGATGATCCTTATTATCATATCCGGAGACTAATTACCCGTCGTACTATCGCGCAGGTCTTTCGAAGTAGCCAGGGCAATGACTCTGCCCTGGTCGCCTACGGCATTATAAAAATGGTATACCACACCGTTCCATTTGACTACCCAGGGCTTGTGCGCATAGGTTTTGTCGTAAGGCTCGGTCGATGAGATCAGGTCCGCGCCGTCCCAATCGGTCCAGTTGACGAGGTCGTAAGAACAGGCGAAACGTTCGAACGCTCCGGGTTTCCAGAACGCCCCGAAGTAAAACATGACGTACAGGTCGCCCATCCGCGTAATTTGCGCGTCCCCGCAAATCCCGGTGTTGCGGGTGATCAGCGGCTTTTGGCCGAGGCGTTTCCAATGCGCCATGTCATGGGAAACCGCCATGGCTATGCTTTCGAAACCGCTGCCTTTCGCATCCGTTTTTTCTCCTTTTGCATTGTAATACATCACAAAGGGAAAGCCCGTTTTCCGGGTTTTGTCGCGGATGACGAGACTTTTGTATATCGTTTTATCATCGTACCAGCGTGCATCCTTATCAATTGCGGACAGAACGGGCCGGGGCAACCGGTCTGCTTCTTCCGGTTTGGTTAAATCCCTGCTGGTTGCGATCCCGATGCCCAGCCTGCCTGCTTCATAACCTTTTTCAGAACCTCCCAGGTACGAAAGCCAGTATTTGTTCCCGAACCGCTCCGGCTGGTAGGAACCGCCCCATTCCGTGTCGACTAATGCTACGTAACCCGCTTTCTGGGTCGCATCCCAGGTGCCGTCCGTGAAGGACATCAATTTGCCCGATGTCGTCCATGCTAAAAGGTTCTCGCTTTGGGAGAGCCAGGTTTCGTAGCCCTTGCCGTCGAAGGTGATGTACGTCATATACCATTTGTCATTCAGTCGAAAAACGGTCGGGCTGTCGACCATCCGGCTGCTGTCGGGCTGTGGAATGACTACACCGTATTTGTAAGGCGTTTTGACTTTTTCAAATACATCCTGCATTACCTGTGGGCTCACTGTGGCTTGGTCCGGTGATTGTCCAAAGCAAGTCGCCGAGGCGAGCAATAAAATGCAGCAAATAAGGCTTTCCTTTATCATCTACTTGTAATCCGGGTTTTGTTTAAGCATTGGATTGGAATTAATGGCGATCTGGGGTATTGGAAATACGGCCCTGAAATCCCCGTTGGGTTTGTGCGACAACCAGCTTTTCGTGGTATATGCACCAAACCGGATCATGTCACGGCGGCGGTAACCTTCCCAGGCAAACTCCCAACCCAACTCGTCGAGCATCCGCCCGTACTGGATCGCAGCGGTGTTTCCGGGGTCGACGGTTTTGTAATTTTCGACATAACCGTACTGGTAACTGCTCCCTTTCTGCAGATCGGCCGCGGACACGGCTGCCTTGGCGGGCTTCCCGGCGAACGCACGGCCGCGAACCTCCGAAACTACCGCCGCGGCGTCGGCCGCCTTGCCTGTACGCAGCAGGCATTCCGCCTTCATCATCAGCACCTGGGCATATCGAAAAAGTGGAAAATCGTTACCTAAACTACCCATTGCACCTGATTTTACTTCAAACTTGTTCATGCGGTAACCTTCCGCCTCACCGGTGTACAGCCCGTCGGGCAGCGCATTGGTGAGTACTACATTTTTACCTGCCTGGTCGTAAGAGCCTTTCAGGGGCGTAATGCCATCGGCTGCGAACTGAGGGCCTGTCATCCAGGTCGCAGCCAGGCGCTTGTCGTCCGGGTCGTAGGTATCGACAAATTGCGGAATGCCCTTCGCCGAACCCGCACCCCAGGGAGTTGCGAGCATATTGACCTTGTTTTTCAGCGACGCATGCCATGAAAACATATGCGCGCTGAACCCGCCTGCCAGGTTCTCTTCAAAGGGAATTGCGAACACAATCTCCTGTGAATTTTGGTTTTCTGTCAAAAACGGTGCCGAAAGGCTGGTTTCCAGCTTGTACTTCCCGGAAGCAATAATTTCGTTGCATTGTGCGAGGCATTCGTTCCATTTGGCTTCGCCCGCGTACACCCCTGCGTTCAGATACACGTTGGCGAGCAGGGTTTTAGCAGCCCATTTGTTGAACCGGCCGTACATCAGCGTGTTCTTGTCTTCGCTCAGGTTCGGAATGGATTCCGTCAGTTCTTTGACGATAAACAGATAGATATCCTTCCTGCCGGTTTTTTCGAGGAGCGCGTCCGACCGGTCGGTGATCAGCGGCACATCGCCGAAGTTATCGCAAAGCATCCAGTAGAAGAACGCCCTCACGGTGCGCATCTCGGCTATCAGTGCTTCTTTCGTAGCATCATTGGGAATGGTAATCTTGCCATTCGTCAACTGTTCGATCAAACGGTTGGCATTAATCACACCGGAATAATAGGTATTCCACATGTTATTGATCTGCGGATTTTCGGAGTTCCAGGTATGCAGGTGCATGCGCTTGTAAATGCCGCCGTCGTCCCACCCCGACGCATTGGCGGGCATTACAATGGCATCCGTCGTGGATTCCTGTGCCATGTAGTAATGCGTATGCGAGATCAGGTTCCGCATGCCGGCATAGCCGATGCTCATCGCCTGGTAGGCATTGGAATAATTGTACGATTCCTCGGTGACTTCGGAGTAAATTTTTTCTTCCAGGTCGTTGTTGCAGGCGCTGGCGGCTATGGCCAGTAAAAAGGTACATATAGCTGAGTGGAATGGCTTCATCGTTCAGGTCTTTGAATGTTGTTAAAACTAGAATGTCAGCATTGCTCCGACGGTAAAACTCGTTGTCGCGGGATACCGGTTTTTGTCGTCTACCCCCGGAGCCAGGCCGCTGATCCCGACTTCCGGGTCGATGCCTTTGTAGCCTGTGATGGTATAGAGGTTAGCGACCGCCAGGTAAACCCTAGCATGTTTGAGGTACTTCGTTTTCAGGTTGATATTGTATCCCGCCGTCACGTTGTCGATTTTCCAGTAGTTGCCGTTTTCGATATAGTAACTTACGTAGTTCAGCGACTGATCATCGGCCAGCGGACGTTTACCGTAAATCGGGTCGTAGGCATTGGAGCGCAGGTTTCCCCGGGTGAGCATAACGGGCGCACTCCAGAACATTTCGGTCATATTCAGGATCTGGAACCCGAATGCGCCGCGCATGGTAATGTTCAGGTCAAAGTTCTTGTAGGCCAGGGTGTTGTTCCAGTTCAGGTAGCGCTTGGGCAACCCGTTGCCGATCACCTTTTTGTCGTCGGCTTGCTGCTGGGCAATGGATTTGGCTTCTCCGTTTTTTCCTTCGATGATCCAGTACCCGGTTTCGTCGATGTCGATGGTTTTGAAACCCCAAAAGTTTCCGATTGGCTGGCCTACCTGCACGCGGTGGGTAGTTTGCTGAATGGGCTCTCCGGTGTTGCCGGTGTCGAAGTAGCCGCTGGCCAGCGCAAATTTGTCATTGGAGAGCGAGAGGATCTTGTTGGAGTTGGTAGAAAAATTGGCAGAAGTGGTCCATCTGAACGAGGGCGTTTGCAACGGGACCACATTCACCTGGATCTCGACGCCTTTGTTTTCCATCGAAGCGGCATTGGCGGTGATGGTGCTGTACAGATAAGGAGGTGTGGGTACCGGAAAATTGGCGATCAGGTCGCGGGTCGTGCGGCGGTAAACATCCACCGAGCCTGAGATCCGCTGATTCAGGAAGCCGTAATCCACTCCGATATTGACCTCTTCCTTGCGTTCCCAGCGCAGATCGGGGTTGGCGTTGTTGGAGGGGTTGATGGCCTGCACCCATTGCCCGTTGATGAGTACATTCGTATTGAAGTTGATCTTGTTGAGCGAAATGTAGGAGTCTTTGGGTTCGGTTCCCGTTACGCCGTAGCCCACTCTTACTTTCAGATTGGAGACTGTGCCGGAGTTTTCCAGAAATGCTTCCCTTTTCAGGTTCCAGCCTACCGAAAACGCCGGAAAGCTTCCCCATTTGTGGTTGGCCCCGAAGCGGGACGATCCCTCGTGGCGCACACTGGCCATCAGCAGGTATTTGTTCATGAAGCTGTAATTGACCCTGAAAAAATAGCTGATCAGTTTGTTTTCGGATTGGAATGAGGATTCTGGCGCTTGTCCGCGTCTGAGGGCCAGGCCTGCGCCGATATTGTTGTAGGAGAAATTGTCTGTTGGGAAGTCCCAGTTTTGCATGCCGTATTCTTCCAGGTTGTAACGGCGCCATGTGTGGCCGGCCAGGAGCACGAAATTGTGGTTCTGAATGGTTTTATTGTAGTTGGCGGTTAATTCAAACAGGTCGTCCTGGGAGCGGACAGTGGCGCGGGATGCAAAGCCGTTCCGTCCGTTGCGGCTGGTGGAATAGTGGTTTTTGGTTTCGTAATATCCCCTTGTGCTGTTGTACATGTCGCGGGCAACGAGCCCCATGATTTCCAGTCCCTCGATGGGCGCCAGCGAAATGGTCCCGTAGGTCCGGAGATTGTTGTTACGTCTTTGCCCGTGCGATTCTTCGATGAGTGCGAGCGGGTTCATGTAGTCCGTTTTATCCGTACGTTCCGTCCATTTGCCGTTTTCGTCCTTCAAGGGCTCAGTCGGGTTAAAGGTGAGTGAATTCCGGTAAACCAGCCCGGAGTAGGGGCCACCGTCGTCGATGGAGAAGAATTTCTGCTGGTAACCGCTCAGGTTCGCATTGATTTTCAGCATGCCGTTGAACATCGAATGATTGACCTCGATGCGCGGAAAGACCGTCGTGTTGTCGGATTTCTTCATAATGCCGTTCAAATGCCGGTACTCCATGCTCACGATGTAGTTGGTAGTGCGGGAGCCGCCGCGCAGGCTGATGTTGTGCACCTGTGACAATGGCTTTTGCGTCACTTGTTTGAGCCAATCCGTGCTGTGGCCGTAATCGATGGCCCCGGGTTTGCCCTGGGCCGCTAGCGCGCGGTACTGGTCTACATTCATGAAATCCAGCTTGCGGGTCAATCGCTGGGTTGTGAAGTAGGAGTTCACTTCCAGTGTGGCGGGCGTTTCGCCCTTCACTTTCCGCGTCGTGATCAGGATTACGCCGTTTGTGCCGCGGGTACCGTAAATCGCGGCGGCAGAGCCGTCTTTCAGGACGTCGATCGACTCGATGTCCTCCGGCGCGACGGTATTCAGGGCACCCGGCACGCCGTCGATCAGGATCAGCGGTTCGGAGCTCGCATTGATCGTAGCATTACCTCTCAGTGAAATCTGCGCCAGGGCGGTCGGGTCGCCGCTGGGTGTAATGACGCTCAATCCGGCGACTTTGCCCCGGATGAGCTGGGCCGCATCCTGAACCGGGCCTTTCACAAAATCTTCGGATTTGACACTCGCAATGGCGCTGGTGATCTGTTCCCGTTTTTGCGTACCGTACCCTACGACCACCACTTCTTCCAGGCTTTTCAGGTCGGGGAGCAACGAAACGTCTATCGCCGACCGGCTCCCGGCGATGATCTCCTGGTTCCGGTAGCCGACGTAGGAAAAAACCAGCGTGACTTCGCCTTTCAGATCATCGCCGATGGTAATGCTGTACCTGCCGTTTACGTCCGTTGTGCTCCCCCTGGTCGTTCCCTTGATGAGGACGCTTACGCCAGGAAGTACTCCGCCGTCGTCGCCTTTAACCACGCCGCTGATGGTTTTGTCGGCTGCTTTACCGATGGGCCCGGGATCCGGCGCATTAGTTTGAACCGCGGCCGTGGTAGGCTGCTGCATGGCAGGCGGCAGGTCGGTGGGGCTTTCATCCGGCTGTTGCACGCCTGTTTTATTGTCCTCCGCATTGGTCAGGATCAGATACGTCTGCTTGCTCACTTTTTTGTAGCGTAAGCCGGCAGGAGCGAGGATGTTGTTGAGTTTATTTTCAATGGATTGTCCGGATTGAATTTGAGAGGGAACTACAAAAACGCCTTCCAGCAATTTTTCTTCAAAGAGAATATCCACCTTGAACTGCTTTTTTACCTGCATGAGCGCGTCCCGTAATGTCAGCCTGCTGGCGGGAGAGGTTATGGGGGTCGGACTGCTTTTCGCACGATTCTGGGCGATGAGCTGGGCTTTGAGCGGCGGTATACCCAACAGGCATCCCATCGTCAAGGTTACCAGCACTTTAACGTGTAATAGTTTCGTCATGATCATTCAAAATTTTAGATAAGTACTATTGACTGGAATGGAGGATGAAGGTCTCCGGATTGTCGTCGGTTCGCGGGGAATGCGTAACCCGCGCACTCAGGACATCCGAAAGCACTTTCAGTACCTGGGCGGGATCGCTCGCATTAAACGTGCCGCCAAGGGTTCGCTTCGCCAGTGTGGAATCGGGCACGGCGACATTCACGCCGAAATGCTCGCTGATCTGGTAGGCGATTTCGGAAACAGGGGTATTCTCAAACATAAACAGGTGCTGCTTCCAGGCCTGGTGCGCGGACAGGCTCTGGCTGTGACTCAGCGTAAGCTTTCCCTGGGTTGAAAGCGTGGCTATATCGCCGGGTTTCATCAGGACGGGCTTGGGGTTCAGTTCATTAAGCGACCGCAGCTGCACACTGCCCTGGCTCAGGACCACTTTCGAGCCCCGGTCGCGACTGTAAACGATAAACTCGGTGCCCAGCACCCGCACTTCCAGCTTATCGGGTGTCCGGACGACAAACTTCCGGTGGTCGGTGGTATGCCTGACGGCAAACTCGGCTTCCCCTTCCAGCAGCACTTCCCGCGTACCGCTTCCGAAGCCGAAACGCGGCACGGTAAGGATGGAATTGGCATTCAGAGTGACCCGGCTGCTATCGGGTAGCCGCACCGTGCGGACTTCTCCATAGCCTGTTTCGTAACGCGTGTAGAGCCAGAAATCGGAAAGCAGGTAGGCACCCAAAAGCATTGCCACAGAAGCGGCGGCCGCCCATCTGAACATAAAAAGCCGTCGCCTCAACGACCCCAGTGCTCCCCCCGCAGCGGCGGAAGCTTGCGGTACATCGCCGCTAATTGGAACGGTATGCAGTGAACGTCGGTAGGCTAGCTCAACATCCGGCGTGAACTGCGGATTCTCGGCTTCCCATTCTTCCAGCCACTGAAAATACAGCTCCCGGTTGACGGGATTATCCAGCCATTCCTGAATCAGAATGTGCTGCATCCGGGTGGTTTTCCCCTCGAAGAAGTTCCGGATCACCTGTTTTGAAAGAAGAGATTTCTTCATACTTGGTTTAAAGTCAGTGCGAGATACATAGGCGATCTCCCGGGTTGCATTTAGATGAACAGCAGCATGATCTGGATAACAGAAAGCAATCCATGATCCTGCAAGGCCTTCCTGAGTATCGCCAGGCCCTTGGTGATATGCCCTTCCACGGTTTTGATCGAAATGCCCAGCTCTTCGGCGATGGTCGTATTCCGTTTTCCTTCGAACCGGCTCATCAGGAATACTTTCTGATTCTGGGCAGGTAGTGACCGGATGACCTGCTCTATTTTGAGGAGCAGTTCCTGAAACTGCATTTCCTGCTGGGGAGAGCTGATCGGAGCTGGCACCGGCAGATCGTCCAGTTCACCGGTGAGCATTTCCTTTCCGAAGTTTTTGCGCATGTGCCGAAAGGCCGCATGCCGGACGGTGGTGAACAAATAGGACCGGTAGGAGGTGGTAACCGCCGTATGCAGCTGCCTGGACCAGAACTGCCCGAATACCTCCACCACGATGTCTTCGGCAACATCTCGAGAGTAGACAAACCGGACGGTATGACTGCACAGCTGCTTGTAATACCGCTTAAACAGTAGTTCGTAACCCCTGCCGGGATCCTCCTCAAATGCCTGCCTGATGAATAACTCTGAATCCACAAAATCTGTTTGCACCGTTTTGACCTCCGGGAAATCGGTTTTCAATCTGGTTTTTCCGGTGATACCTGGGTTACTTTCTACAGTATACTTATGATTCATACAGATTAAGGAAGTAGGTTATCCATAAGAGTCCGTCAACAGGGCTCTACCCTCGTTCCTTTTGTGAAGTTTTTTATTTTTTTTGTAATTATTCATAAAAAGACGCCCGGGGAAGGCTCCCGTGGATGCCCGGTGCATTGTCGCCCCGCCCGCCTGAATGTGTAGGAAATCCAACGGGAGGCAACCGAAAGTCCGACGCCGATCGACGCGACGCTGATACCGCATTCCATTTGTGAAGCCTTCACGGGCCTTCGTGCTACGATTCGTGGGCCGGATCTGTGTGTTGTTTGCGAAACCGTGCCAGCAGGAGGGCGGACAGGGGAAGGGCGATGATCAGAGCTATCGGGCTGGTGGTGAAAATATGGAGGTACCGGTCTGCCAAGGGCCAGTTATGGTGGGCGAATGCGGTCAGCACGTAAAGTCCGTTGTTCACGACGTGCGCGAGCACAGGAAGCCACAGGTTGCCGGACCAAAGGTATAAATACCCGAACAATGCACCCAGCAGCAATCTCGGGAATAAGCCATAGAACTGAAAATGAATCAGGCTGAATAGCATTGCGGCAACCCAGATGCTTTTGACGGGGCTCAGCCCCCAATCACTCAACTTCCGCTGCAAAACGCCCCGGAACATTACTTCCTCTCCCAAGGGACCGATCAGGCTGAACACAGCGAGGGCGACGAGTAATTCGGAGAGATCGTCGATTTGGAGCAGTTTTTGCGTTACCAAAGTCTTTTCCTGTTCCTTGATACGCATCCAGCTTTCTACTTCTTTCAGGGTTTCCGGAAGATGTATATTCTGATTCCAGTCAATAATGCGCTGGTTTACAGGTATTAGCGTTATGACAATGACTATTGCGAGCAACATGGCCGTTATCGAGCGCAATCCCGTTCCCGAAAAGTCATTCCATGTACGGTTTTCAAAGTAATACCAAAAGAAAATGGCGGGGACCAGGAAAGTGAACGCGTGACCAATTACCTGTAAAAGCATTTCAAGATACCACTGATCTCCCTGTTTCGGAGGCAATGCGAGAGGCACGTCACCGGATGCCGACCCGGTCACATAGAAATGAGTGATCAGCAAGCTGATACCCATGCCCAAAGCCATACTCAGGAGTACACATCCGAAGAGAAGCAATGCGGAACTACTTTTTTGCATAGGAAAATGTGCCCGGCGGGCTGGACGATTGTTTTAGCCGGGGCAAAAGTCGGAATTTTTCCGGCAAGGAGAGTCAATCAAATGTGGTTATTGCGGGAGGGGGTGTGTACGTATGTCAGCCTGAGCGGCCCGGACCCCCGGGTCGGCCGAAAGGCCGTGCATGACGGTCACGGTGCCGTATGGACTGTCTTCGACTCCGCTCAGACTGACAATTGAGTTCTTTCAGACTGACAATTGAGCTCTTTCAGACTGACGGTTGACCTTACGGCCTGGTTCGCGCATTCGTTTTTGTCATCCTGAGCGGACGGCTTAGCTCGATATTCACGGTGCCGTATGGACTGTCTTCGACTCCGCTCCTGACTGACAATTGAGCTCTTTCAGACTGACGGTTGACTTTACGGCCTTGTTCGCGCATTCGTTTTTGTCAGCCTGAGCGGAGTCGAAGGCCGTTGCAGTGCCGGCCTTCGACCGCCCGGCAGGCGCTACGCTTTTTATGACACAGCCCCTTCCAACACGGGCTTTTGTATTGAAAGAGGCTTGTATTTACTTATAACCGTCGTTCTGTTTTAAACTCGGGTTGCGATCGATTTCACTTTGAGGTAATGGGAAAAGAACCTGGTGGTCGAAAGCTACTTTTCCTCTGCCTTTGGCCAGCTCGATGAATTTGCCGTGGCGGATCAGGTCCTGACGGCGCAGTTCCTCGGAGAAAAACTCCCAGCCGCGTTCTTTCAGAATATGTGCCCGGAGCGCTTCCTTGGAAGCGAAGTCGGCGATGGAAAGCGCTGTAATGCCCGCTTTCGCACGTACCTGGTTGATGAGCGCGATCACCTCCGGAGTCGGCCCTTGCAGCTCGTTCAATGCTTCTGCCCGGCTGAGCAGGATGTCGGCATAGCGCACGACCGGGAAATCGTTGCCAAGGTCGGCACCGGTGGCGGGGAGGTCTTCTTCAAATTTGAAACTTCGCTTGTCGTCTTGTCCGAGGAGAATGTGCTTGCCGTTCAGATCGTCGTACTCGGTCAGGAATGCGCCGCGCCGCTGGTCTTTCGGATCGAATGAATCGTAGAATGCCGACAAGGTTTTGAGCTGGGTTGCATAATTGGCTTTTACCGCCCCTTTGTATTTGTAGTTGGGCGGCGCAGCGTGGGGGAGGTAGTTAGTTCCCAGTCCCGGCTGTGCAATGTGCGGCCTGACGTAAATGAACTCGCTGTTTTTTTCATTGGCCAGTTTAAACAGATCGGTGCGGTTGGCTGCATTGAAGAGGCTGTACGCATTCAGGTCGATCACCTTTTGGGCCGTTTCGCCGGCCTTTTGCCAGTCTTTGTTGTTCAGGTAAAATTTGGTGAGAAACGCGAGTGCGGCACCCCTGGTCGCACGGCTGTACTGTTTGGCGGTTACGGGCAGGATGTCGCTGACGGCATTGAGTTCGTCGGCCACGAATTTGACAAATTCCTCCTTGCTGGCGCGGGCGGGACGGTCGTCGCTGTTGCTTACGCTGTTGGTGATGATCGGTGTCGGGCCGAATAGATCATAAAGCGAAATGTAGCCGCTGGCGCGAAGGAAGCGGGCCTCTGCAACGATCTGTTTTTTCCGTTCCTCGTCAAATGCGATGTTAGGCACATTGTCGATCACCAGGTTGGCGCGGTAAATGGCACTGTAATAGCGTGTCCAGGCCACATCGAAAAACTCGTGGGAAGCATTCCAGGTGAAATCTTCCAGCGGCTGGGCAAGCCCGCGCAAGCCTCCTTCGCGGATAATGAGCAGGTCTGTGGTTACTTCGGCCATCACGAAGATGTTCCGGAAGCCGTCCGTACCCTGCTTCTGTTCCAGCGCATAGGCCGCATTGAGCAATGCTTCGGCGTCGTCCGCGGTTTTGAAAAAATTATTGGGACCGAAAGATGAGTACACCTCTTCTTCGAGCGGTTTGTCGCAGGCGGCAGTGCCCAGCAGCATTAATATATAAAGTAACTTTTTCATTGTCTGATCGATATTAAAAATTGATGCTTACGCCTGCGGTGTACGTACGCGAAAGCGGGAATGCATTGTAATCGGCGCGGACGTTGGAGGTGCCGAATGCGCTTACTTCCGGGTCGTAACCCGAATAGTTGGTGATCGTAAACAGGTTCTGGCCGGTCAGATACAACTGCACGCCCCGGATATGCTTCCACCTGCCGGAAGGAAAGTTGTAAGTCAGCTGCACCGACTTCAACCGGAGGTAGGAGGCATTCTCCACGGCACGGCTATTCACGTTGCTCGTGTAGGAAACAGCCACCGGAACAGCCGAGGAGTTCTGGTTTGTGGGATTAGAAGGCGTCCAGCGGTCGGTGTAGCTTTCGGCCAGCCGGTTGCGGCGGAACGAGATCGGGTTTTCCGACTCGGTGCGGTTCAGATTGAAAAGGCTGCTGCCCTGAACGCCCTGGAAGAAAAACGACAGGTTGAACGGCCCGTAAGTGAAATCATTGTTGAGCCCGTAAGTGAAATCCGGAAAGGGCGAACCCAGGATCGTCCGGTCGGCGGAATTGATGATTCCGTCTTTATTGACATCCCGGTATTTGTATTCGCCCGGACGTGCCAGCGGCTGCGCTGATCGGGCGATATCGTCGTTTTGCTGGAAAACACCGTCGACAACATAGCCGTAGTATGCATTCAGCGGGTCGCCTTTGCGGATGATCGTAAAGTCATTGGTAAAACCCGCCGAGCCACCCAGGATGTACGGTAATGCGCCCAGATCGGTCACCTCGTTTTTCACGACGGAGAAGTTCAGGCCCGACCGCCAGGTAAATGGGGCGGTGACATTAATGGACGTCAGCGCGAATTCGAACCCGCTGTTTTTCAAGCCGCCCACATTTTTAAAGGTCGTAGAAAAGCCGGTGGTGCGGGGAACGGGCAGTTGCAGCAGCAGATCTTTGGTTTGCTTGTGGAAATAGTCGATACTACCCGAAAGACGGTTGGCAAACAGGCTGAAATCGACACCGATATCGAGCTGAGAAGTTGTTTCCCATTTCAGGTCGGGGTTGGGAAGCTGGGTGGTGGAAATGCCCACATACGGCGTGCCGTCGAAAATAGCCTGCCCCTGCGGCCCGAGCAGTACCAGCGACTTGTAGCTGCCGATGTCCTGGTTTCCGGTAATGCCATAGCTGGCCCGGAGTTTCAGATCAGACAATGCGTTCACATTTTTCAGGAACAGCTCGTCCTTGATCCGCCAGCCAAGGGCGACCGATGGAAAAACGCCGTATTTCTTGTTGTCGCCAAAACGTGACGAACCGTCGGCGCGGATGGATGCGGTGAGGAGGTATTTGTCCAGCAGGTTGTAATTCACCCGGCCGAGGTAGGAGAGGAGCTGATTTTTCGTCCGGCCCGAGCCCAGCAGGAAGGTGCTCTGCGCACCGGCCGCGAGATTGTCCGTGCCCAACGCGTCCAGAGGAAAATTTTGCGCGCCGGCAGTCAGCGAACTTACTTCGAATTCCTGATAAGTGTACCCGCCGAGGACTTCGAGCTGATGGCCCTTGCTGATGGCCTTACTGTACCGGGCCGTGAATTCCACGAGGTTGTTGGATGCATTGCTGGTGAGCACGCTGGCAATGCCTTTGGTCCCTTCGGCACGCTTGGTTAGGCGGGAAGTGAAGATGTCGCGGCGGGAATCCTGGCGGTCGGTCCCGAAATTGATCTTGGCCGAAAGCTCCGGCAGGAAGTAGTATTCTGCAAACACGCTGGCAAATGTCCGGTTGGTCGTAGCGAAGTCGCTGACCTCGTTGGCAAGCCCGACCGGGTTTTCCAGGTTGACAATCTGTGTTTGGGTCCAGGTGCCATTCGGGTTTTTGATCGTCAGGGTAGGATCCTGGAAAATGGCCGTGTTGATCACCCCTGCGCCTTCGTTGACGCTCACGCCGTTGGGCACGAAATCATCCTTCACCTGGCTGGAATTCAGGTTCAGTCCGAATTTGAATTTGTCGTCGGTATAGTTCAGGTTCACTCTTCCCACATACTTTTTGATCCCCGAGCTGATCACGACGCCCTTTTGATCGAGGTAATTCAGGGAAGCGTAGTAGGTGAACTTGTCCTGGCCGCCGGAGAATGATAGCTGGTGATTTTGCAGGTAGCCTTTTTTGAAAACTTCGTCCTGCCAGTAGGTACCCTTGCCCACCTGTGCGATCTGCTCGGCGCTGAATTCGGGCTGCTGTTTCTGATCCGAGCGCAGGTCGTTGAGCAGTGCCATATATTGTGTGGCGTTGAGCATCGGCACCCGTTTGGTCACTTCCGACACCGAGCCGGATACCGAGTAGTTGACGTTCAACTTACCCTTGGTACCCTTCTTGGTCGTGATCAGGATCACCCCATTGGCTCCCCTGGAACCGTAAATGGCCGTTGCCGACGCATCTTTGAGTATTTCCACAGATTCGATATCGTTGGGGTTCAATGCATTCAGCGGGTTCCTCGGCGCCTGTTCATTGACCAACGTGGAAGAAGGCACTACAGAGGAATTGTTGACCGGCAATCCGTCGATGACATACAATGGTTCGTTGTTGGCATTGATCGAGTTGGCCCCGCGGATACGGATCGTCACGCCGCCGCCAGGTTCCGAGCTCGACTGGGTCACTTGTACGCCGGCGGAACGCCCTGCAATGAGCTGGTCGACGGAAGTTTGTACGCCTTTATTGAAGTCCTTACTGTCGAGTGAGCTCACCGAACCTGTCAGATCGCGCTTCTTCTGGGTGCCATATCCGACGACCACGAGCTCATTCAGCTGCCTTGTGTCGTCGCTCAGCTGAACGTTGAACTGGGTACGTCCCTTCACTTCCAGTTCCTGGGTAATGTACCCGATGGCGGAAAACACCAGAATAGCTTTGGAATCAGCCTCTATCTCAAATTTACCGTCGGTATTGGTAGTAGTACCGGTGGTGCTGTTTTTGACCAGGACATTGATCCCTGGCAATGGCGACTGATCGGTCGCCGAAGTAACTTTTCCCTGAATGGAAACGGATTGGGCATGACTTTGAAAAACTACAAAGCCGCCCAGCAGAGCCCAAATCAAGCGGAAATGATTTGAACGGAAAATTTTAATCATGGGTGATGTGCTTTAAATACTACACTTGTTTGATGGGCAAAGTAAAGTTATTTTAAAATATTATACTACTAAATTGGTAGATTAAATAGTTTAATTAAATTTGCACATCAGCCACCACCATTTTGTATTGCTGTGCGCCCGTCGGGTGCCGGAAGCATCATAGCTTACTTACTCAAAACCTGAAAATGAGAAGAGACATTTATCATTTCATCGGGCTGGCGGCTGTCTCCCTGTTATCCGCATTCACCCCGAACGACGACGCTTACGAAGAACAGCTCAGGGAATGACAAGAAAGGCTTGTCAAAAGCCCTGAAACTATTTCTGGGTGAATTCATATCTCAGCATGAACAAGATTACGAGCGAAGCCTGATGCGTCACCGGAAAGGAATCGTTGCCTATTTTTATATTAAATCTGTTAAATAATAGATTGTCTATCAACGCTATGAAGAACACTTATCAGCTTAAACTGAAATACCCGGCCACATTCAGCCTGCATCATATTACCTCTCTGATGGAGTCCGTGAACGGGATCCGGATCCAGCGCCTCAATGTGATCAGCAAAGGCTGTGATTTTGTGGGCGTGATCGTCGTGGAGGCGGCCGGGCGACTGCATTACAACTACCTGGTAAAACTGATCCGGTCGCGGGAAGAGGTACAAATCGAAGAATAGGCGGGCCTGCGACCTGGCTATTCATTTCTGAAAATTGACCAGGTCGCTATCCAGCGTCGATAATTTATTATAACGATAGTGACTGTGCTGACATCGCAGAAGAGAACCCTTCAATAGGCAGGCATCCCCACAGCTCCGGGAGCAAGGACGGCGCCATTTTTGACCAGTTCGGCCTTCAATGCTGCATACCGGACTGCCTGCACCGTCGTCCCGGCCTCTATCGCCTGAACAGCAGCTATCGCGGCAGCCTGGCCAAGGAGCATAAAGGTCCATTCCAGCCGTATGGCCCCGTAAGCAATGTGGCTGGACGAAATGCAGGTGGGTGTCAGCAAATTGGTGCATTCCGTGGCCCGCGGCACCATCGACCGGTACGATACCGGTAATGGTCGCCAGTAATCTCCCCCAAACACGAATCCCTCATTATAGGCGGCACCATCGCGTACGATGCGGCGCGCGCTATGGACGTCGGTTGGCCAGTAGGCAATGCACACGGGGTCTTCTACCGGGGTCGGGTTCTCTTTTCGCACGTGATGCTCGGTAATCACGTAGTCGGATACCATCCTTCGTGCGTCGCGCACGTAGAACATCCGGGGAAAATGACCATTGTCGGTAAATTCATCCCGCGCATAGCCCCAGGTTGCCCATTCCCTTTGCAGCTCCGGTGCCAGTGCTGCCACCTCCGGGTCCGTCGCCAGAAAGTAAAATAGCCCTTTTGTAAAAATTGCGTGGTATCTGAGGATCTGCTGCCGCTTTGCGTAACTTCCTTCCGGGTAGGCGGCATTCATCCCGTAAAGGTTATGCGAAAGGTCGTGCCACGCGCCCAGATCCGTTTTTCCGTTGGGAAGCTGCGCGCCCGGCACATATAATTTGCCGCCGGCTTTCAGGTAGCGCAGGTATATTTCATAGTCGGTACGGCGGTAGCCGTCCGGTTTGTAAAACAGGAGGCGATTGGCGGGAGTTTGGGTGAGACAAACCCGGAAACAGTATGCCTGGATATTGTGGTCGCCCTCGCCCTGCACGCCCGGCTGCTCGTCCTGAATGGTCGGGATCAGCCCGCTGCGGGGATCACCGGGAGTGCGGTAGGGGTCGACCCTTACGGAAAACTGCGCATGAGTGGTTTCACCGCGGATGCCGTTCAGGGTTTCGCCATAGGTACGGTTGGCTTCCCGGCCTACCACGGTGCGGACGCCGGCAGCGGCCAGCAGGTCGCCTTCGATCGTGGCGTCGATAAAGACCTTTCCCGAAAATGTGCGGCCGTCGGATGCCCGTATCTGCGTTATTACCGCGCCCGACTTTGTCACCGCATCAGCCGATTCGGCCAGGAGCGTGCCGGGGAAAATGGCTATTTTGTATTCTGAAAGCCATTCCCTAATCACTTTTTCAGCCACTTTGGATTCCATTCGCCACAAGCCGGGATCTTTTCGCTGCTCCCTGAGCATTTGCTCGAAGGCTTCGCGACGGCCGTATGCGCCGGCTACACGCCGGTAGAATTCGAGTGCAATCCCGCCCACGGCAGGGCTGTTCCGGAACTCCTTGTGATTATCGATATCGGCCCCGCCGAGGCCCTCTACCACATTCCCGCCGATATGTGCGGAAGGTTCGAGCAGCGCGACCGTTTTACCGAGCCGCGCCACCTGTATCGCCGATGCATAGCCACCCGCCGAGCCGCCATACACCACCACATCGAATTTTGACTGCCCCTGCACAGGCAATGCAATTCCAAGCAGGAGCAGTCCGCGAATCCATTTTTTCATAGGTTTAATTTTTGCGTACGTCTTTGTCGCCGTCCCATCGCTGGTGGTCGATGCTGATAATGACCCCCTTCCCTTTGAGCCTGGTCTGTAATGCCGGGACATCGATGGCCTGTACGTTTTGCTGCCGGGAAGCAGCCATCGCTGCCGCTATCCCGGCGCTGTTGCCCAGCTGCATCCAGGTGGATTCCACCCTCGCCGAGCAGAATGCGACATGCGAAACCGAAAGGCATACCGGCACCAGCAGATTGGTACATTCAGAGGACTTGGGCGTGATGGTCCGGTAGGAAAACTCATACGGCGCCGTGGTCGAATGCCAGATTCTTCCTTCGTTGACAAACTGTGTTTTTGAAACCGCCACGCGCTGCACATGGTGGCTGTCGATCCAATGCGAGCCTAGGCAGATCGCATCCGGCTTGGACCGTTGGTCCAGGATGTCGTGCTGCGTCTGGACCAATGCTCCCTGCATTCTTCTGGCCTCCCGTATGTATAAATAGTAGGGGAAATTGCCATTGTCCTGAAATTCATCCGCCGTGAGTCCGTAGCGGTTCACCTCGTCGTGTAAAGCCTTGGGGACGGACGGGTCGTTGGCCAGAAAATAGAGCAGGCCGAGCGTCCAGTTTTTGTGATCGTCGTAAATGGCCCTTTGTTTCTTGTAATCAGCATCGGGATACTCGGTATTGCCGCCAAAATGCCCCAGCGAAATAACCGACTTTTGCTTGTTGTTAGTCTCGAATTTTCCTGCGGGATAGTTCCAGGCATACAGGTCGATGATGTCCCGGAATTTAGTTTCAGGTTTGTTTTTCAAAAGACGTCGCAGCAGTATGAACCGTTCTGGGTTGTAGTGCTCTGGCTTCGGGAATGGCACCCGGTTGTCCAGCGTGGACATCATGACCCGGAAATTGTAATTCATCACGCGCCGATCAGCCTGACCCTCCGTCAGCGTGCTCCGCTCGACAAAACCGGGCATGAGCTTTCCCGAATCATCATAGGGCGAAGCATCGATGGGTTCATCCATAAACCGGACGCCCGCGTAGGATTCTCCGTAAGCGTCCTTGCTCTCGCGCCCGTAGGTGTACGACACGCCCGATCGCGCCATGAGATCACCTTCGTAGGTGCCGTCTATAAACACCCGCGCGGCAAAATCCTTCCCGTCCGTCAGCCGGATCGACGTAATGGCGGCCGCCTTTTTATTAACTTTCTGAACAAAACCATTGAAGATAACCTTCACGCCCGCTTCCGATAGCAGGTCGTTGAATGTCTTTTCGGCCACATGCGATTCGAAATAGAACTGGGTTTTGTCCTTTCCGTAAAACTTGCTCATGCGAGCGTAAAATTCCAACGGGAGGCCCGAAATCGTTTCTTCGATCATGTGTTCCGACTCAGCGGTACCGATGCCGCTGGTATTGAGGCCGCCTACATGGCCAGTCTGTTCAATGAGCATGACTTTGGCGCCTTCCCGTGCGGCAGCTACCGCGGCTATCACGCCTCCGGGAGTACCCCCGTAGACGATGACGTCGTATTGTTCCCCGGCCATACCGGTGAAGCTTTTAAACACAAGGAACAAGGCAAGAATATATCTCATAAAAATGGAGTAAGCCGGCAAGGGTCTCCGCGGAGCCTTGCCGGACGATGATAGATATCTTAAATGGTTCAGTAACCGGGATTTTGCTCTAATGCAGGATTGACGTCGATTTCCTGTATCGGAATAGGGTATAACAAGTGCCGCTGTTCGGCAACGATCCCGAGTTTTTGCATTCGGGCGATATACCGGCCTGTGCGCAGTAGATCCCACCGGCGATGCCCCTCGAAGCAAAGTTCCCAGCTCCGCTCGTGGTAAACACTTTCCCTGAACTGGTCTTGTGTCAGGTTTTTCAGGTCGGGGAGAACTGTGGGCTGCTTACCGTTCCTGGCCCGTGCCCGCACCTGGTTGATGGCCGCGTAGGCATCGGCCGTCGGCCCGCCCGTTTCATTGAGAGCTTCGGCGTACATCAGCAAAACATCCGCATACCGGATGACCATGAAATTGTTACGGGCGCGCCCGGCACCACATGCCTGCGGGTCCCAGTACTTATCGACATGCGGCCCTGTGCGTGACTTGACAACCGTTCCGTTCGCTATCTTTTTTTCTTCAATAACAGTCACCTCGCGGCGATAGTCGCCTTCGGAGTAAGAACTTGCGTGGGCCGGCACCACCTGGTAAGTGCCGCCGCTGAGGTTGATCGGATAACTGAAATAAATTGCGAAGTTCTCGGCCATCCCGCTTCCGTATTGCGGCAGGACGCAGCTGTACTGCACGGAAAAGATATGTTCCGGACCATTTTCCTTTTCCGGTACGAACACGTCGCGGTAATCGGGGACGAGGCCGTATGTTCCGGATCCGATCACTTCTTTGGCTTTTGCCGCCGCATTCGCCCAATCTTTGCGCGTGAGATACACCTTGGCCAGAATGCTTTTCACAGCTCCCGACGTAGCCCTTCCGGTCTCGGAAGCAACCGTGTATTTGGCGGGAAGAATGTTCTCCGCTTCCTGTAAATCGGCAATGATCCGGGCATAGATCTTTTCCGCCGGGTCACGGGGCATTTCCACGTTGACCACATCGTTGCTCACAGCAGTTACCAGCGGCACGTCGCCGAACGCCCGGACGAGGTTGAAGTAGGCCAATGCACGCAGGAATTTGGCTTCCCCCACGATCTGATCGCGGACTTTAGCGTCCATGCTGATGCCGGGGACATTGGCTATGACGCGGTTGGCGCGGTCAATCAGCGTGTAGCTGGCGGTGTAGAAAGCATCGAAAACGCGGGAGCCGCTGTTGAAAAGATTTTTATGGATCTCGCTGCCGCCGCCGTTCTCTTCCCGGACCTCGCATTCATCGCCGTTCAGGTCAGCCAGGTCGATCATTGTCATGCCGTAAACATCTCTCAGCCGGTCGTATACGGCATTCAGCGCCGATGTCGCGTCCGAGGCGGTCTTGAAAGAATTAGACTCTTCCAGAAAGCTGAGGGGTTCTTCTTGCAGGTTGTCTTCGCAGGACACCGAAATGATCAGTGTGGCGATGAGTGTCAGAAGGTATTTTGTTTTCATTTCCAAAAAGTTTGAGCGGGGTTAAAAGGACAGGGAAGCGCCGAGCGTATAGGTTCGTGCCGCCGGATAGGCGTAACTGTCCAGCCCGTATTGCGTGTTGCTGGTGAAATTGGAGTTGACCTCCGGATCGAAGCCGCGGTATCGGGTCAAAGTCACCAGGTTCTGACCGCTGACATAGGCACGGACGCGTTTGATCCAGCCCGGTTTCAACGGTATCACATAGCCGAGCGAAACGTTTTTCAGCCGGACAAAGGAGCCGTCCTCAATGTAAAAGGAATCGGTATTGGTGGTCCGCCATTGCCGGAGCGAAGGCAGGGTATTGGAGGGCTTATCCACCCGCCAGGCACCTTCGATGACCGTTTTCAGGAGATTGTCGCTCGGATCCGATTGCTCCATGGATTTCCGTGTTTCGTTCAGGATCTTGTTCCCTTGCACGCCCTGGATGAAAACGGAGAGGTCAAAACCTTTGAAAGAAACATTGTTGGTCATGCCGAAGATGAACTTGGGCAGGCCGTTGCCGAGGATCTGGCGGTCGGTGGCCTCATTGAAAACTCCGTCGCCATTGAGATCCTTGTAGCGGATCGCCCCCGGCAGGTCACCGGCCCTGGCCAGGTTACCGGCTGCCTTGATCTCCTCGGCGGTTTGCCAGATCCCGTCAAAAACATTTCCGTAAAACGAACCCACCGATTCGCCCACCTTTACAATGGAACTGGCGGTAAAGATCTGGTCCGACGTATTGAGCCGTAAAACCTTATTACGGTTCAGCGAAAAGTTTGCATTGGTTTTCCATTTCAGCGCGCCGTCCGTATTCACGGTGTTGATCCCCAGTTCAAAACCCCGGTTCACAAGACTCCCGATGTTACGCGTCACCGTGGTAAACCCGGTCGTGGCAGGCAGTTCGACAGGCAGTAGGAGGTCGGTGGTGGTTTTAATGTAGTAATCGGCCGTGATCAGCAAGCGGTTACCCAACAGCCCAAGGTCAAAACCCGCATCGAATTGGGCCGTTTTCTCCCATCGCAGGTCCGGGTTGGCAATGCGGGAAGCCTGGTTGGCAAGCGCTTCCGTGTCGCCGAAAACCGTGCGGGAAGTGGCGTACTGAGAAAGCGAGTTATAGAGCCCGATGCCGTCGTTACCGGTCACACCATAGCTCACGCGGAATTTCAGGTCGCTGATCGCCCGGACACTTTTCATGAATGCCTCATCGGACACGCGCCATGCGAAGGCGCCCGAAGGGAAAAAGCCGTATTTGTTGTTAGCTCCAAAACGTGACGAACCGTCGATACGTCCGGTCAATGTAAACAGGTACCGGCCTGACAAACGGTAGTTGACGCGTCCCAGGTAAGAGTTCAGGCCCCATTTGTTCAGTGCGCCCCTGGGCGGGAGCGGCTTGTTGCCCAGCCCGATATTGTTGGCGCCCAGCGAGTAGCTGGGGAAATCCTGGGCTTCCGCATAGGCCCTTTCCTCCCGGTTGCTCTGGAAAGTGATCCCGGCCACAACGTCGAAGCCGTGGATGCCGCGCGAACGGGAATAGGTGAGTACGTTCTCATTCAGCAGGTTCAAGTTGTTGGCTGATCCATTGCTGCCATATCCGTTCAGGGTATTGCCGAGCAATGTCTGCGGCGTGTAAAAAATGTTGCGACGGGTATTCAGCACATCGGCACCCAGGCTGATCCGGGCGCTCAGTCCTTCCATAAGGGCGATTTCAGTGAAAACGCTACCCAATATACGATCAGACAAAAGATTGTTGGTCGAAGTCCTGGCGACAGCCACGGGATTGGCAATGGAGCTGAAACCCGAGCCGGAGCCGACATTCAGCAGTTGATAGTTTCCATTGGCGTCATAAACCGGGCTGGCCGGCGATGCCCGCAGGGTCAAACCCACCAGGCTGCTCCCGCCGGTTTCGTTCACGCTGTTGTTGTTGCTGCGGCTGATGGTGAAGTTGGTACCGATCTTGACGCGCTTGCTGACATTCGCGTCAAGGTTGACCCGCGCGGTAAAGCGTTTGAAATTGGAAGTGATGACAATCCCGTCCTGGTTGAAATAATTGCCGCTGACCAGGTAACGTATCTTGTCGGAACCCCCCGACACCGATAGCTGGTAATTCTGAATGGGGGCGCTGCGGAAAATTTCTTTTTGCCAATTGGTTCCGACACCGTATTCCGCAGGGGCCTTGGGATAGGCGCCGTTGGGGTTGCCGTAGCGTTCCGCGAAGTTAAGGTTGCGCAATTGTTCGTTTTTTGCGGCCGTGTGTTCCGCGGCGGTGGCCATATCCAGCATTCCGGTGATTTGCTGAATGCCGTAATACATGTCAAAATCTACATTGGCCTGGCCTTCCTTCCCGCGCTTCGTGGTGACGAGCACTACCCCGTTGGCACCCCTTGAACCGTAAATGGCGGTCGCGGAGGCGTCTTTGAGTATTTCAATGGATTCGATATCGTTGGGGTTGATGGCCGCCAGCGGATTCACATAGGCAACCGAATTGTTTGCCCCGCTCGCAGGATCGGGACTGGTTACCGGGAAACCGTCGATCACGTACAGCGGATCATTGCTGGCGGAAATCGAGTTGCCGCCCCTTACGCGGATGGTGATCCCGCCCCCCGGCGCGTTGGACGAGTTGGTGACCTGTACACCGGCGACCCGGCCCTGCAAGGCCTGGTTGAAGGAGCTCACAGGCTGCTCTTTCAGTTCCGTAGCACCAATGGACGACACGGATCCGGTCAGGTCCCGCTTCTTGACAACCCCATAACCGACGACCACCACTTCGCTGAGCATCTTGTCGTCCTGTTTGAGTGTCACGTTAACGACCGTGCCCGTTCCTGTCGTGATTTCCTGGGAGATGTAGCCCACAAATGAAAATACCAGGACCGTGGTTCCGTCGGGGATTTCGAGGGAATATTTCCCGTTCTCGTCCGTCGTGGTGCCGCTTTGTGTCCCTTTGATGAGGATATTGACGCCTGGCAAACCTATGCCAGCCGGATCGGAAACCACACCGGTAATTTTCAGAGCAGCCTTTTCGTCTATCTTTTCTTTCTGCCTGCCATCTTCTTTTTCTTCCCGTAAATTGCGTTTGAGGATAATCTGCCGGCCGACGACCTCGTAGGTGAGCTCGTATGGCGCGAGCAGCTTTTCGAGTACCACCGAAAGCTTCTCGTTGGAAAGTTGCAGGGATACCTTGCGGGTCGCCTGGATGAGGTTGTAGCTGTATGAAAACTTCACGTCAGCACTTTTTTCTATGGAGCTAAGCACCGTAAAGATCTGCTGGTTGGAGGCCTTTACCGACACTTTCCTGTTCAGCAATTCCTGTGCACGGACATCAGCGGCAAAGGAAATATTGGCAAACAAGGCAGCAAGACAACATTGTAGAATAGTCCATCGCATGGTTTTGACTACCCCCAAAGGGATAGTGTCAATTATTTTCATAATTTTGATTGTTTTGATTTAACCAACATTGAAGCAAAGCACCCCGCATCGGGTCTCAAGCGATGTCATGGCAACATGAATGGGGATTTCAGGGCCGGTGATGTTCCTGCATCACCGGCTTTTCTTTTGGGGGATGAATGTACTTTTATTACATAGCCGGGGGGTTAGGGTTTACATTAATTACAGCCGCGTCCGCTGATGACAATCCGTCCGTCGGTACTCCTGTATTCGGCTTCGATGGATTTGCAGATCACGTCCAGTTTTTCATAAAGCGATTCCATGGTCAGGTCGGCGGTTAGCTCGCATTGTGCGAACAGGTCCGCGTCGAAGGTAATGGGCACTCCGTAAGCTTTTTCAAGCGTTTCAAACACTTCCGGAATAGGGGACCTGGTGAAAACAAACTGCTTCGGCAGGCTAGCACCCTTCACGAGAACCGGCTCTTTCACGACAGATCTGACCAGTTCCACATCCTTGCGAGACAGCCTGGCCTGCTGGTTTGGCAAAAGAAGCAGGTTCCGGACTTTCCCGTTCCCTGTTTTGCGATCCACTCCAAGCTCATCCGAAATCGAAACGGCGACTTTGCCCGATGTCACATTCACGACCACATCCTGGTCGCGCTCATAAGCCCTGATATTGAAGCTGGTGCCCAGAACTTTGGTAACCAGCTCGTTGGAGTATACCAAAAAGGGGCGGTCCGGATTTCTGGCGACGTCGAAATAGGCTTCCCCGCTCAGGTATACCTCCCTGGTATCGCCTTCGTTGATCTGCTCCGGGAAGGACAGACGGCTCGCGGGCGCCAGCCGGATTTTGCTGCCGTCGGACAGCAGGACGGACATGGGCACATCCCCCGTGTTTACTTTTTCGACGAGGCGCTGCCTGGCTTCCGCAACATTGGATTCGTAGGTAAGCGCCTGCCGGCGGGGGCTATTGACAAACCACAAACCCAGCAGCAGGGCAATGCTGGCCGCCGCGGACCAATAGGGCCAGGCGGGTAACCTCCTCACCGGGCGCTCTTGCTCGGTGTGGATCTGTGTTTTGATCTGTCGAAAAACCTGGTCCTGATGCTGCCGGGAGCCAAAGCCGGCATTAACTTCCTCGTCCAGCGCAAGCAAAACCTCACGAGCCTTTGCAACAGTTGCTGCCTGTTGGGGATATTCACCGAGAAACTGCTGCCAGAAAGTATCGGAATCGGTGGCTGGATTTTGCACCCATTTGCGAAAATCGGCATCTTCCAGGAAATCACTGACCGAATGGTTTGCGTACTTCATCATGTCTGTACCGGGAGATTGGTTGTTCCCGTTTTGAATACAGAGCGCAGCCGGGCTGATTTTAACCTTGCAAAAGCACTATTTTTTACCTAAAAAATCAATAAAATTTAATCAGGCTGAAAATCAGGACAATGGCGATCCTTTTCAGGATGGAAAGAGCCTTTTGCACGAGATTGCGGGCGGTTTGTTCCTTGATGTTGAGCACCTGCGCTACCTCGGCATATTCGAGGTTGTGATAGTAGCGCAGCAACAACGCCTCATTCTGGCGGGGCGGGAGCTGGCTGAGCCAAACCCGAAGCTGCTCGGTCTGCTCGAAAATCTCCTCATGGTCGGCATAAGCAGATTCGGGTGAAATCTCTACCGGCAGGAGCTTTTCGTCGAGCGCTTCCCAATCTGAATGACCATTTCCGTCGGATTTCAGCGTCTTGACGATTTGCCGGCGAAGGGAACGCAGCAGATAAAATTTTACGGAAACAGCCTGACCCACAGTAAGGCGGTTGCGCCAGATGGCAACAAAAAGATCCTGAATGGCGTCGCTGACAATATCCTGCGATGCCAGCCTTTTACCATAACTGAATAAAACCTGGAAGTAGCGGTTATAGAGCAACTCGAAAGCGGTTTCGTCACCTTCCCTCATGGACGCCCAAAGCATCTCATCGTCTGTATGTCCGGTGTCCGTTTTCAAAAAAGTTCAGTGCCTCCACAAATAAAAACAAAAAACCTTGAAAAATTAAAATTGCAGGGTAGGGCACTTGCGGCCGGGCAGGCATTCACCCGGGAGTTTCTCACCGTCCGAGACGATGATTGAAGGAACTGGGAGAGGCCTGCCGGACAGAGAAGTTCAGCTTCGGGCAAAAAAAGACAACCTAAGCTTGTTTTAGGGAAAAGGATGTGACTATATTTGTCCTATCTAATTAATAGATTAACTATTTGTTAACCACCGACAGGTAGTTTGTTCCATATTCAACATAACATTTACGATGAATCCGCATTCAGAACAGGTTATCTTGTTGAACCTCCGCGTGGTATCTTCCTCCGCTTCTTGTTGCTGCTGGTCGGGCTGTTGTTGAAGTCCCGATCTCGACAGGCATAATGGAAACATAGCCTTTGGGCTGCGCTGGGGCATCGTCGCCCGGCCGATATTCCTGCGAGTAATTTCCCGCGAATCCAAGTCATTTTCACCATATCCTAAGTCCCGGCGCGCAATGCGATCTGCCGGTCACCCATTTATTTATGAAAGTTTCTACCATTGCCCTAGGGCTACTCGCCGGATTTTCCGGGGCATTTGTGCCTGAGGCCATCGCCCAGAAAAAGGCTGCACCCGACACCCGCCCAAACATTGTCCTCATCATGGTCGACGACCTCGGTTACTCCGACATCGGAGCATTCGGTTCGGAGATCAAAACGCCCAACCTCGACCAGCTGGCAGCTGAGGGGATCCGTTTCAGGCAGTTTTACAACAATTCGATCTGCGCACCAACCCGCGCGTCGCTTATCACGGGCCAGTACCCGCACAAGGCTGGTGTAGGGTATTTCAATGTCAATCTGGGGCTACCGCCTTACCAGGGTTACCTGAATAAAGAATCGCTCACTTTCGGCGAAGTGCTGCGTAATGCAGGGTACAGCACACTTCTGAGCGGCAAATGGCATGTAGGCGACGACAGCCTCGCATGGCCCAATCAACGTGGGTTCGATCGTTTCTACGGCTTCATCGGGGGCGCAAGCAACTACTTTGATATCGGCGGATACGGCCAGGCGCCGCCGGTGGAACTCGTAGAGAATAATAAGCGCGGCCGTTTGCCGAAAGACAAATACCTGACCAACGAGATCACCGACCACGCATTGCAGTTCCTGGACGAGCAAAGCAAAACGGCCAAGCCGTTCTTCCTCTACCTTGCATTCAATGCTCCGCACTGGCCCTTGCAGGCACTGCCGGAGGATATTGCCAAATACAAAGGCCGGTATGCCGCGGGCTGGGATTCGCTCCGGAGCGAACGCATTGCGCGCCAGAAAACGCTGGGCATTGCGGACCCCAATCAGGCCATAGCTGTTCGTGACCCCGAGGTTCCAGCCTGGGATAACATTCCTTACGATGAAAAACAGCTTTGGCAGACTAAAATGGAGGTTTACGCAGCCATGGTGGATCGGGTGGACCAGAATGTGGGCAAACTCCGGGAAAAGCTGAAAGCACTTCAGAAGGATCAAAACACCCTGATCGTCTTCATCTCCGACAATGGAGCACAAGGCGGTTACTCGGGCACCTCGCGTCGTAAGCCGCAGCGGAACACCGGGCCGGTCGGAACGGCGGGCTCTTACAGCTACCAGGACCAGAACTGGGCATACGTATCCAACACGCCGCATTCGCATTATAAAAACAACATGCACGAGGGAGGTATCAGCGCGCCGTTCATCGCGTGGTTTCCGAAACAGATCAAGGCAGGCGGCATCGTGAAAGGTACCGGTCACCTGATCGACCTCGCCCCGACTTTTTACGACCTCGCACAGGCAAACTACCCTGCCACGTTCAACGGCCTTAAAACCAACACATTACCGGGCAGAAGCCTGGTGCCCGTCCTGACCGGTAAGGCCGAGGAAGTAGACCGCACCGAGCCGATCTTCTGGGAACGCGCGGGCAACCGGGCGGTAAGGAAGGGTAAATGGAAGATTGTATCAACCTACCCATCGTATAAATGGGAGCTCTACGACCTGGAAAAGGACCGTGGCGAAACCACCGACCTCGCAGCTTCCCGAACGGACATCGTTAACGAACTGTCGGCGGAATATTTCCGCTGGGCGGAGCGCACCGGTGTGGTGGATTATGACAAGATCAAACCAGCCAATCCATTCGGTGCGCCGGCAGGGCAGCCCGCGACGCGGCAGGCAAATGTCCGCACGGGCACGCGCTAGCAAACGTATAACGCGGGCGTTCGCCATCCGGAAGGGGCCGAGCGCTCGCACCTACCTTCAACTACTCATCTTAAAACATTTGACATGAAAAAACTGATACTGTCAGTCATCCTCGTATGGCTGACCGGCTCGCTCTACGCGCAGGAGCTGGTCCAGGGCGTGGTACGCGACGACGCCGGACAAACGCTCCCGGGCGCTACCGTGGTGCAGAAAGGCACTTCCCGCAACGCCGTCACCGACCCCGACGGTTTGTTCAGCATTCCGGCCGGGAAGGACTTTCCATTTACGCTTCAGATCAGTCTCACGGGTTATCAGCAGCAGGAGGTCGAAATATATGAACTCAGCACTGCACCCATTGAAGTACACCTTAAAACCTCCAATGTACTCGATCAGGTGGTGGTGATCGGCTATGGTACCCAGAAAAAGGGCGATCTGACCGGCTCGGTATCATCCATTTCGACCGGAGACCTCAAAGGCGTGCCCATCAGCTCGCTCGACCGGGCTTTGCAGGGACGAGCGGCGGGTGTGCAGGTTACGCAGTCGTCCGGGCAGCCAGGCAGTTCGGTGAGCATCAAGATCCGCGGCGGCAATTCCATCAATGGCGCTAACGAACCGCTCTACGTGATCGATGGTTTTCCGGTTTACAACAACAACAGCTATGCCGATGCCGGTGTCACTAATGGCCCGACGATCAACGCATTATCCACGCTGAATCCTGGCGACATCGAATCGATCGACATTCTCAAAGATGCTTCCGCGACGGCCATTTATGGTTCCAGGGGAGCCAACGGGGTGGTGATCATCACAACCAAAAAAGGCAAGGCAGGAAAGAACGTGATCACCTACGATGGCTACTATGGTGTTCAAAAAGTACTTAAAAGGCTCCCGCTCCTGAATGCACAGCAATGGGCATTGCTGAAAAACGACGCCATGGCCGATTCCAAAAAAGCACCGGCATTCAGTCAGGCGGAGATCGACAGCCTGGGCAGGCCGGGTGCAGGCACCGACTGGCAGGATGAGGCGTTCAGGCAGGCTTCGATCCAGAACCACAGTCTTTCGTTTTCGGGCGGTGACGACAAAACCCGTTTCGCCTTGTCAGGTAATTATTTCAAACAGAACGGGATCCTCCAAAATACCGATTTCGAGCGATATTCTTTCCGTATCAATATCGACCGCGATATGAGCAGGCGGTTCAAGCTGGGTTTCAATTTTTCGGGCAGTAAATCCTCCGCGCAGGTAGCCCCGGAAAACGTCGTTCCCAACCTGTTGCAAATGCCGCCGACCATGCCGGTGTACGACCCCACGAGCGCTAACGGCTTTACGTTGCGGAGTATTTACGACAGTCCGCTGGCAAACCCGATCGCGACATTGTTTCTGCAAGTGAATGAAACACATATCTTTCGCGGCTTCGGTAATGCTTACGGCGAATACCAGATCGCCGACGGCCTGAAAGCCAAGGTGTCGCTGGGTACCGACATTCTGCTCAACAAACAGAACCGCTACCTGCCCTCGACCTTGCAGGAGGGAAGCGGACTGAACGGCCAGGGCATCATCGGGAACAAAAACACGATCGGCTGGCTCAACGAGAACACATTGAGCTACAACAAAACCTTCAACACCGACCATGCACTGGATGCTGTGGTGGGGATCACCCAGCAGGCCTCTACCACCGAAAATACAGTGGCCCGCGCGGCAACCTTCGTCACCGACGAGTTTGGCTACCATAATCTGGGCGGCGGTACGACCTTCCAGAATTCCTCTTCCAACTATTTCAAATGGACCTTGCTTTCTTACCTGGGACGCGTCAATTATACGTTCCGCAGCAAGTATAACCTCACGCTGACAGCCCGTGCCGACGGTTCATCGCGGCTGGGTAAGGAGAATAAATGGGGCTTTTTCCCTTCTGCCGCATTCTCCTGGAACCTCGGTCGCGAAGATTTCATTCGCAACATTCAGGAAATCAGTAATCTCAAACTCAGGTTGAGCGGCGGTGTGACCGGGAACCAGGAAATCGCGCCCTACACCTCTCTCGCCCAGGAAGCATATTACAGCTACCTCTTCGGCAGAAAACTGGTGGCGGGTTACGCGCCCAACGGCATTGCCAACCCTAATCTCGGCTGGGAACAGACCGCCCAATATGATGCCGGTATCGATCTGGGTTTGTTCAAAAACCGTGTCACCGTTACTTTGGACGCCTATTACAAGAAGACGACCGATCTGCTGCTCGACGTTCCGCTTCCTTACACCAGCGGTTATCCTAATGCATTCCAGAATTACGGCAGCGTAAGCAATAAAGGGGTGGAACTGTCGATCAACACCGTCAACTCGGAAGGGGCGTTCGGCTGGACGACGGATCTGGTGTTTTCCGCCAACCGTAACAAAGTCGTAAGCCTTGGACCAGGGGTATCGTCGGTCATCTCGGGCGTGTCGATCGCGCAGGTAGGTTACCCGCTCGGTTCTTTTTTGGTGTTGAAAACCGATGGTATTTTCCAAAGCGGTGACGACGTGGCCAAGCTGCCCAGGTTCAACGCGAACGACAAAGCGGGAAGTCAGCGGTACGTGGATGTGAGCGGGCCCGATGGAAAGCCCGACGGCACCATTACGCAGGCCTACGACCGCGTGATTGTCGGCAATGCGCAGCCGAAGTTTATTTTCGGTCTTACCAATAATTTTTCTTACAAAAACTTCGATCTCAATGTCCTGCTGCAAGGGCAGTCTGGCAATAAGGTATACAATGCCAACCAGGCCAACCTCGAACTGGGAACAGGGTATATCAATGCCTCTACGACCATGCTCGACCGCTGGACGCCCACCAATCCGAGCAACGTCATCCACCGCGCCATTGAGAACCCGGCGGTGACGGTATCCGACCGTTTCATCGAAAACGGCTCTTACCTGCGCCTTAAAAACCTCAGCCTGGGGTACTCGCTGCCGGCTTCGGTACTCTCGCACCTGGGCATCAGCCAGCTCCGCTTTTATGTGACAGCCCAGAACTGGATCACGTGGACGAAGTATACCGGTTATGATCCGGAAGTAAGTCGCAACGAACAGACCACGCTGACTCAGGGCGTCGACAACGGCGTGTACCCGGCCAGCAAGACATTCCTCGGCGGCTTGACCCTTACATTCTGACAACAGTGCATTATCCGGATATGACCATGATGAAATTGAATTATAAATTACCTAAAAGCCTGCTGGCCGCATTACTCGCCGCGACAATGGCCGGCTGCGTCGACCTGGACGAAGCACCGAAATCGTTCGTTTCTTCCGACCAGTTTTTCAAAACACAGGCCGATGCCCTTGCCGGCGTCAACAGCATTTATTTCCGGCTCAATTCGACCGGACAGACGCCCTACCACGTTCTTTTCTCGACGGGAATGGATATGATGAGCGACGACGTGCAGCCCGGTCCGGGGGCGACTAATGCCGATGTGCGCTCGCAGTCGGTGCTCTCGCATTCGTCCACCGGTCAGCGCGTGCGGGAAATCTGGCAGCAGCATTACGACGCGGTCAATCGTGCCAACATCGCGATTGACAGGATCCCGGCCATTGCGATGGATGAAACCCTGCGCGGGCGGCTGGTGCTGGAAGCCAAATTTCTGCGGGCATTGTTTTATTTCAATCTCGTGCGCCTCTACGGGGATGTGCCTCTGATCCTGCATGAAACGAACTCGCTGAGTCCTGCCGACCTGTACGTGGAGCGGACGCCCGCCGAGCAGGTGTACCAGCAGATCATCCAGGACCTGACAGACGCCGAAGCCTTGCCCAACGAACCCTTTGCGAAATCGGGCGCGAAATACACGGCGGGGGACGCCGGACGTGCTACCGGTGGTGCAGCGCGGTCGTTGCTGGCGAAGGTGTATGTGACCCGCTATGATTATGCCAATGCGATCCGGAAAAGCAAGGAAGTCATCGACGGTACTTTCGGATATGCCTTGTTTGCGGATTACGCGCACGCCTTTTTGCCCGCCTATAAAAACGGGGTGGAACATATCTTCTCCGCCCAGTTCGAATCGAATGCCGACTCGCACGGAAACAACCAGGCCATGCGGGAGGCGCCTACCGGTATCCCGGGACTGAACGGCAATTTCGCGGAACAGCCCATGCCGGGTGTGTATGAGTTGTATGCGACCGGGGACAAGAGACGCGACGTGACCTTCATTACATCGATCGTAAGCCCTGCTAACGGACAGACCTACCAGCTGACCGTGAAAGATCCGGCCACCGGAAAGAACAAGCCCAACCCGCATTTCAACAAGTGGTGGGATCCGGCACAGGCAGGCAACCTTTCACAGTCGGCTGCGAATGTGTCGATCCTGCGCTTTTCGGATGTGCTGCTGATCCACGCCGAGGCGGAGAATGAGCAGAATGGACCGAATGCGGCCGCTTATGCATCTTATAACAAGGTGCGTCAGCGGGCGGGTTTAAACAATCTGACACCCGGCCTTTCCCAGGCGCAGTTCCGGGATTCGCTGCGGATCGATCGCAGGCTGGAATTCGTGTTCGAATACTCCCGCTGGTTTGACCTGATCCGCTACAAGCCGCTCGAAGGACCTGATGCCTACCTGATCAAGTCCCTGCACGCCGCCGGTAAAACCAACGCCCAGCCCAAGCATTACCTGTACCCGATCCCGCAACAGGAAATCGACAACAATCCCAAACTTCAGGGAAAACAGAATGCGGGATGGTAGGGAGGCTTTCGGCCGTAGGCTGTCGGCTTTTGGCGGGCAGGAGTAGGATGGGAGCGTTTGTAATTTTTAACTAAAAACAAAAAGGCCGACGGCCGACAGCCGAAAGCTGATAGCCAACTTTCGACAGCCACCTATGATTCTCAAAACGTTCAAACTCTGCATTATTCTCAACGTGCTGCTGTCGCTTGGCGCCATGGGTACTATTCATGCCACATTATTGCGGACGGATCAGTACAATGGCCGCCGGCTTCGGGCAGAGCCCTCCGGGGGCGTGCCGTCCGCGGTGCGACCGAACGCGGCCCGACCGAACGCGGCCCGGCCGTCGGCGGCCCCACCGAACGCGGCCCGGCCCAACATCGTGATTATTATGGCGGATGACCTGGACAGCCGGCAGTTGAGCTGCTATGGCGGCCGGAACCTGCAAACAAGGCATATCGATGCATTGGCGAAGGATGGGTTGAAGTTCAACCACATCTACACCTCCGAAGCGATGTGCGTGCCTACGCGGGCATCGCTTTTCACAGGCTTGTATCCGGTACGGCATGGCTCGTTCCAGAACCATAAGCCGGTTTACGACCATCTGAAAAGCGTCGGGCATTACCTGGGCGACCTCGGCTACCGCGTCGGGCTCACGGGCAAGGATCATGTGACGAAGCCGAAAAGCGTCTTTCCGTTCGACATCGTAACCGGATTTGAACCCAACTGCGTCGCACCTACCGATGACTACCAGCTCGAAGATGTCAGGAAATACATCACGGCAAGCGACCAGCCTTATTGCCTTTTCATCATGAGTATCAACCCCCACGCGCCGTGGACGGTAGGCGATACCACTGAATTCGATTCCCAAAAACTGAAACTGCCTGCCGACTGGGTGGATACGCCCATTACCCGCCGGCAATACGTGAAGTACCTGGCGGAAGTGCGGCGCCTGGACGACCAGGTAGGCGATATTACCGCATTGCTGAAAGAAACCGGACAGGACCGGAACACGATCCTGATTTTCCTCGGCGAGCAGGGAGCCCAGTTTCCCGGTGCCAAATGGAACCTGTACGATACGGGCCAGCGGAGCTCGATGCTTGTCAAATGGCCGGGCAGGGTGAAAGCTTCGTCCGAGACCAATGCATTGGTACAATATGAAGACATTACCCCGACGCTGATCGACATTGCGGGCGGCAAGCCTGTTGCGGGCCTGGATGGCAGGAGCTTTCTGCCGGTGATTTCCGGTAAAAACAAGGAGGCCAGGCGCTATGTCTACGGCGTTCACAACAACATTCCCGAAGGTGATCCCTATCCGATCCGGAGCATTCGCGATCATCGGTACAAGCTGATCGTGAACCTGATGCCCGATAAGCAGTATTACAACCGCTTTATGATGAACCGCGAGCGAAAGGACCGTAATACCGTCTGGTTTTCGTGGATCGATGATACTGCCGACGTTCAGGCCAAAAGGATTACCGACCGCTTCGTAAACCGGCCTGCCATTGAGTTCTATGATACCGAAAAGGATCCGTTCGAGCTCGCCAACCTGGCAGGAGAACCTCAACATGCCGCGCGCATCGCTTCCCTGCAAAAGGAGCTGGAAGCGTGGATGAAACAGCAGGGTGACCAGGGGGCTTCCATCGACAGGGTGTACACCAAAAAACAGGAAACCAGATGAAGCAGCGATTCCTTGCCTGGATAATGCTTTGCGCATGCTGGGGCCTGCCTGCTCACAGCCAGCAGAAAGCACGCCCCAACATCCTACTGATCATGACCGATGACCAGGGTTACGGCGATTTCGGTTTTACGGGTAATCCACACGTGAAAACGCCGCATATCGACCAACTCGCGGCACGTTCGACGCGCCTGACCAACTATCATAATTCTCCCGTGTGCGCACCTACACGGGCGAGCCTGCTCACAGGGCGCTATCACCAGCGAACGGGCGTGCACGACACTTATAACGGTGGAGCGATTATGGCCGCAGCGGAGACTACACTGGCCGAGATCCTGGGCAAAAACGGCTACAAAACCGGTATTGTCGGCAAATGGCACCTGGGCGACAATTATCCGTTCAGGCCATCGGATCAGGGCTTTCAGTACAGTCTGGTCCATGGCGGTGGCGGCGTGGGACAGCCGGGCGACTTCTACGAGAATTTCGTGCGCACCGATAGCAGCTATTTCAACACCACCCTGGCTGAAAACGACCGGAAAGTAGCCAGGAAGGGCTATTGCACGGATATTTTTACCGATCAGGCCCTGCAATTTCTGCGCGACAGCAAATCGGCTCCCTTCTTCCTGTACGTGTCGTACAATGCGCCGCATACGCCACTGCAACTCCCCAAACGGTACGAAGACATGTACAAGGACCTCCGCTTCGACACCGACACCGACCGCCAGCCAGGAAAAGCCTGGGCCTCGATGACCGATAAGGACAAAGCCGACGCGCGGAAAGTATATGGTATGGCCACCAACATCGACGATAACGTTGGTCGTATTCTCGGTGAGCTCAAAAAGCAGGGACTGGAAGAGAACACCATTGTGATTTTCCTCACGGACAACGGTAACCAGCAGCTCCGCTACAATGCCGGTTTCAGAGGATTGAAAGGCTCGGCCTACGAAGGAGGTACCCGCGTACCCTTCCTGATTTCCGGTGCTGGCCTGTTTGAGCCAAACCGTGAAGTGAATGCATTACTGGCGCACATCGACGTGCTGCCCACATTGCTGGAAGCTGTGAAAATACCATTGCCGGCTGCGCTCCAAACAGACGGACGTCCGGCATTGCAAACCATCCGGGGGAAACAGGCCGCGTCACCGCGCATTTTCTACAACGCCTGGAACCGCGGCTGGCCGGAACCTTACCGGAATGCGGCTTTTTACAAAGGGAGGCACAAGCTCGTCGCATTCAATGCCGATGGGGACGAGCTCCATTCATTCGGATTGTTTGACCTGGAAAAAGACCCTTTCGAACAGGATAACCTCGTGCAGCGGCACCCCGAACTCGCCAGACAATTGAAGAAAGGCCTCGATAGCGTCTACACCGACCTTGCGGGAAGTCCGCATCTTTCACAGCGCCGCATTATTGTAGGTTCCACCCACGAGCCGCTTACGGTACTGACGCGCCAGGATCTGAATGGCACTGCGATGAGCAACTGGCTGGCCGACAAAGCTACCGGTTACTGGAACATTACCGTTGCACGCGACGGGTATTATGATCTGCGGTCGATCCACACCGGTCCCATCGCGAAGGGCACGCGTAGCCTCGTGCGGCTGGGGCAAGTGCAGCGGAGTGTGGTGGCCAAAGGAGATGACAATGCGGCGGTGATCCGTGAGGTTTGGCTCAAAAAGGGTGATTACCTGGTGGAATCGTGGTTTGAGGGGCCAGGTGGCGTAACGGGGCCTTACTATCTGGAAATCAGCTTATCAAAGACTATTAAAAAATGATCAAGCACAACATAGCCTGGTTTTCGATGATCCTGCTCCTGATCTCCGCAAAAGCGGTGGCGCAAGGCGCTCCCAAACCAAACATCGTTTACATCATGGCCGACGACCTCGGCTGGGCGGAATTAGGTAGTTACGGAAACCGGTTCAACCACACGCCGGAACTGGACGACCTGGCACGCCGCGGCATACGCTTCACGCAGGCATATGCTCCCGCACCTGTGTGCTCACCCACGCGTGTCGCGCTGATGACGGGCCTGCACCCGGCGCGGGTAGGCATTACGGATTACCTCGACGCCAGGGACGACAAATTCCTTTCCCCGGATTACCTCACCCTGAACGAACAGCTGGGTAAAGCAGGCTACCACACCGGTCTGATCGGTAAATGGCACCTTACCGGGGATTACGACAAAAAGCGCGGCTCACCCGACAAGCATGGCTGGGACGAGGTGATAGGTTCCGAAACGCGGTATATCGCGGGAGGAGCTTACTACCATCCTTACTTCTTCATGCCCGAGCTCCCTGCCCGGAGCGAAAACGAATACCTCACCGACCGGCTCAATACGGAAGCAGTGGATTTTATTCGAAGGAATAAGGATCAAAGATTTTTCCTCTATCTCTCGCATTATTCGGTCCATACCAAACTAAAAGGCAAACCGGAAAAGCTGGCGCGGTACCAAAACCGCCCCGACGCCGGCACCGACCGTAATAACCCGGAGCTCGCCGCCATGCTTGAAAGCATTGATGACGGCGTAGGCCGGATCGTGGCCGAACTGCGCCGGCTCGGTCTGGAAAAGAATACGCTGATCATTTTTACTTCCGACAATGGAGGCGAAACGAAGGTGACTTCCAATGCGCCCTTGCGCGGCGGCAAGTCGCAGCTCTATGAAGGGGGGATCCGTGTGCCGCTGATCGCCTGCTGGCCGGGGGCAATTAAAGCAGGTTCAGGGACGGATACGCCGGTGAGCGCACTGGATGTTTTTCCCACATTTTCGGAGCTGTCAGGGCAACCGGTGGCGGCAGGCGGCGCGGATGAAAATACCAGTTTTTTGCCTGTATTGTTGGGTAAAGGCAAGATCGCGGCCAGAAACCTTTATTGGCATTACCCGCTGCAAAAACCGCATTTCCTGGGCGGGCGCTCCGCAGGGGCCATCCGCAGCGGCGATTTTAAGCTGATCGAATTCTTCGATACCGGAACGGTGGAGCTGTACGACCTGAAAAATGATATTTCCGAACAGACCGATCTGGCGGCGAGCCAACCGCAAAAGGCAACCGAATTGAAGGCGAAACTCGCGCAATGGCGGAATGGGTTCGCCGCGCAGCCCCGTTGACGGGCGTTTTAAAAAGTTTATCTGTAAATAAATGCTTATGATTAAGAAAGTAGTTTTCGCTGCATTGCTGATTGCAGCCGGGCCATGGAACGCGCACGCCCAAAAGAAGAAGCCACAGCCACCCAATATCGTACTCATCGTCTCGGACGACCATAGCGCGCCCTTTCTGGGCAGTTACGGCTATCCGCAGATCAGGACCCCGAACATCGACAGGCTGGCGCAGGAAGGTATCCGCTTCAACCGGGCTTACACCACCGCACCCCAATGCGTGCTGTCGCGGGCGGCGATCATGACGGGCCGCAATACGCTCGATATACAAATGACGCGCTTTTCGGCTCCGCTCGACGCTTCGGTGACGGCCTACCCCGAACTGCTGCGCAAGGGAGGTTACCATACCGGCATTCTGGGCCGTAACTTCCACCTCGACGGCAACCGCCGCGTTCCGGAAACGGTGACGGTCTTGGAAAAATACGGGCTGGAAACTTTTAAAAACCGGGTCGATTACCTGAACGCCACCGGCAACCGGGACAGTATTTTTCAGCAATACACCGAATTTCTCGACAGAGCCCCGAAACACAAGCCGTTTTTTGTACAGGTAGGGTACAGTGACCCGCACCGCATCTTCAACGCAAAAAGCTTCGAACCGGATCCCCAGACGCTTTCGCTGCCCGCTCACTGGCCCGATACCAAGGGTGTTCGCGCAGATTTTGCTGCGTATCTGGGCGAAATCCAGCGGCTGGACAGTGATGTGGGCCGGGTGCTGGACGACCTGAAAAAGCGGGGCCTGGATGAAAATACGCTGGTCGTCTTCATAGGCGACAATGGCGGTGCATTGCTACGGGGCAAGGGCACATTGTACAACCTGGGTATTCACGTCCCACTGATCATGCGCCATCCTGCGCTGATCAAACCCGGGCAGGTGAGCGAGGCACTGGTCTCGGGTATCGATATTGCCCCCACCTTCCTGACGATCGCAGGCATCGCGGTGCCCAAAGACATTACCGGTGCCAGCCTGACGCCCGCATTCGGTAACCCGCAGCATACAGGGCACGATTACATCTTTGCCATTCGGGGCGCGCATGGGCAGGGGTTACCTACCAATTCGTCGAATTTCGACCTGGGAAGAACCATTTTTAACAAAAAATACAAGCTGATCTACAATGCGATCTGGCAAATCCCTTACCATCCCGTCGACTTCGCCGCCCAGCCTTTCTGGCTGGAACTGAAACAGCAGCACGCGGAAGGCAAGCTCGCCGAAAAGTACGACCAATTGCTTTTCGCAGACCGCCGGCAAATGTTCGAGCTTTATGACGTGGAAAAAGACCCGGACGAAACCAACAACCTCACCGGTACCGAGGCCGTCCGCGAAGTGGAGCACGACCTGAAAGCCCGCTTGCAGGAATGGATGATCCTGAACCGCGATTATTTGCCGCTGCCGATTGAGCCGAGGTAGCTTTCGGCTGTCGGCTATCGGCTTTTTGGCCGTTGGCAACCAGCTACCATTCTCGTCATTAAGTAACCAGAATCATAAACAGGGCCGACCGTAGGTTTGGTCCAAAAAGTTAATCATTAAAACAAGGCCGACGGCCGACAGCCGAAAGCCGATAGCCATCTCACAATGCACCTCCTATTCACAACCTTGCTGCTCTTCACCGCCATGCAGGTGCTTGCGCAGCAGCCCGGGACGCGGACGCGCCCTAACATTGTTCTGATCTATACCGATGACCAGCGGTATGATGCCCTCAGCGTCGTGCAGCAGGAGCAGGGCGGCAAGGCCCGGTTTCCATGGTTTCATACACCTCACCTCGACCGGCTGGCTCACGAGGGTGTACGTTTCCGGAATGCATTTGTGATCAACTCGCTCTGCTCGCCAAGCCGCTCCACCATGCTCAACGGAAGATACAACCATGTGAACGGGATCGCCAACAACCACACCGGGTTGGCAGACACCACAGTGACCTATGCGACCGAACTGCGCAAAGCGGGCTATCTGACGGCCTTTTTTGGCAAATGGCATATGGGTAAAGAAAACGGCAAGCGACCGGGTTTTGATTATTCGGCCAGTTTTGTCGGCCAGGGACAGTATTTCGACTGTCCGATCGAGATCAACGGCAAGCCGGAACCAAGCAAGGGTTGGGTGGACGATGTTTCCACCACCAATGCGATTGAGTACATCAGGCAACACCGCGATCAGACTTTCCTGGTCACGCTGGCATTTAAATCCGGACATGGGCCGTTCCAGCCGCCAGTGCGTCACCGGGATACATTTGCAAAGGTGGAATTGACCCGGCCGGGCACCGAAAGCCTGTCGGCACCCTACAAAGGGCAGATCGATACCGGCAAGCGCCCTGGCGCCAACACCGGCACAAGTGCGTCGTGGACTGAAAATAACGACCAGAAGATCCGCAATTACTTTGGCGCGTTGAAAGGCGTCGACGACAATATCGGCAGAATCCTGCACACGCTCGATTCGCTGCGGCTCGACCAGAACACCGTCGTGATCTTTTCGAGCGACAATGGTTTCTTTTTCGGAGAACACGGCCTGGGCGACAAGCGGGCAGCGTACGAGGAGTCGATCCGCATTCCGTTGCTGGTGCGGTACCCCGCCCGTTTTCCAAAAGGTAAGAAGATCGATCAGATGGTATTGAACCTCGACAATGCGCCTGCATTGCTGGACCTGGCCGGCATTCCGGCACCGGCATCGTTCCAGGGTAAAAGCTGGGTGCCGCTCATCGAAGACAAGGTCAAAAACTGGCGGACGTCGTTCTTGTACGAGTATTTTTATGAAAATGGGTTCAACACCCCGACGATCAAGGCGATACGCACCGAAACGGGTAAGCTGATCCAATACCCGGGTGAGGAAGGCTGGTCGGAGCTCTATGACCTCTCGGGAGACCCGGGCGAGACCACCAATCTGTACCAGTCACCCCAAGGCGAAAAGCTGAAAAAGCAGCTTCTGGGCGAGCTGGGCAAACAGGAAAAGGCCACAGGCTATGCCGAGCCCGCTTATGCAGATCCACGCCCATTGGACGAAAAAGGACAATACAAACGGCCCGCCAAAGAGGTGATCCCGTAAACGCTCACCGTTTAGCCTCCGGGGCGGCAGTGCTGCTTTTGGCCTGGTAACCAGCCCATTGTTTGTTATATCTAAAAAATGCAATTCGATATTCTTTTATGTTTCGCCGTCAATTTCTCAAAAACGCTGTCCTTTTCCCTGCATTCGCGCTCGACCCCGCGCTGGCGGACGCAAAGCTGCTGGTAACCGACCTTCGCATTCATGAGGTAAAGGTAAACCAGCGGGGCAACTGGCATTTTGTGGAGCTACTCACCAACAAAGGCCTTACCGGCCTGGGTGAGGCATCCCACGGCTTTTCGGCGGCCGTCAAGGATGGCGGAAAGCAATTGCGTACCGAGCTGGCCACCTTGTTTCAACTGGTTAAAGGCGAATCCCCGTTTGCGGTGGAGCAGTACCGCCAGCGGGGATTTCAGGATGCATTCGGGCGGGGCAAAATTGCCATTACCGCTTTTAGCGCCATCGAGCATGCGCTATGGGATCTGAAAGGCAAAGCGCTGGGTGTGCCTGTGTACGAGTTGCTGGGCGGCAAGTTGCGCAATGAGCTGAAAGTGTATGCCAATATCAACCGCGCCACCAACGAGCGCGACGCCAACGGCCGCCGCCTGATCCCTGCATTCCAGGCCAATGCAGAGCGTGCGCTGAAAAGCGGTTTCAAGGCGGTCAAGCTGGCTCCGTTCGACGACATGAAGCCGTTGAAGACCTCAGACCAAAGGCGTATTGCGGAAGACATCGACTATGCCGTGACCTGCATTGAGGCCGTCAGGAGCACCATCGGCCCGGAAACCGACCTGCTGATCGACGTCCACAGCCACCTGAACAAAGACCTGGCCATTTCCACCGCAAAACGCCTCGAAAAGGCAAACCTGTACTGGTTCGAAGAGCCTATTGATCCGCAGCAATTCCCGGCGGAAACCCGGGAGATCACGGAGGCGATTCAACAGACTTCGGCCGGAGGGGAATCTATTTTTGGCAGGCAGGGTTTCGCAGGGCTCATTGCAAACCGCGCATTGGACGTGATCATGCCGGATGTAAAGCACTGCGGAGGCATCCAGGAACTCCGCTTTATCGCGGCACAGGCAGAAACGGCGGGCAACATGGCCATAGCGCCGCATAATCCCAGCGGCCCGGTTTCCACGGCCGCGAGCGTACAGGTATGTGCGTCCATCCCCAACTTTTCGATCCTGGAATATGCTTATGGAGAAGTACCCTGGCGCGCGGAGCTGCTTAGCCCGGCCGAGCATTTTGAGAACGGGCATATCCGGATACCAGACCAGCCCGGGTTGGGGCACAAACTGAACGAAAGCGTGCTGAAGGCCCATCGCCTGGCACCCCTTTAAGAGCCCATTGGAGGTAGTCATTTGTGTCGGCCACGTGGCAGGTCAGCCGGGCCGTATTTGCCGGTATGACGCTTGTGAAGGTGCCGGTTGGTGTCCACAGGGCACTATCCGGTTATTTTCATGATATAGTGTAAAAAAATGCTTGAATATTAGCTTTTTACCGGATTGATAGATACATTTATATTAACCTAAATTTATCGCTGAATCTGTCAAGAGAAGGAGTTAATTATGGGAAAAGTCAGAAATATTCTCGAAACAAAGAAAACAGGACCAGTGTCCATTCGGCCGGACAACACTGTTTTCGAAGCTCTGGAACTGATGGCTGAAAAAAACATCGGCGCACTCCTGGTTATGGAAGCACAGGAAGTCGTCGGAATCTTCACAGAAAGGGATTACGCACGAAAAGTTATCCTGAGAGGTAAGGCCTCTAGAGATTTAATGGTGGGGGAAATCATGACAAGCAACCCCCTTACGGTATCTTCGGATACATCTATTGAAGATTGCATGGCTTGCATGACTGACAAATTTATCAGGCACCTTCCGGTTATAGACGATGAAAAGCTGACAGGCATCATTTCCATTGGTGACGTCGTGAAATACATCATCGAAGATCAGGAATACATCATAGGCAACCTGAAACATTACATCACCGGCATCTAGGCAGCTTCCCGTTCCCAACATCTTACCATTTGACCACGCAGATCTGAGAAAATACAGTTTTTTGCTGTTCCCGTTTTCTAATCAGGATTGCTTATGGATCGTTTAAATGCGTCTGGCACGCCAGGATGGCCTTTTTGGCTGTATACTTTACTGGTTTTTGCATTATTGACTCTGATTATTTCGCTTTCTTATTTTTTGGGGCAACGTCACCGCACAACGGCGTCCGAGCAACCGTATGAATCGGGGATTCTCGAAACGGGTTCGGCAAGGCTGCGGTTTTCGGCTCAGTTCTATCTGATCGCGATGATGTTTGTCATTTTCGACATCGAGGTTGTATTTATCGTGCTGTGGGCCCTGGCATTCCGCGAACTCGGATGGCCCGGGTACCTCGGCATTTGTGTTTTTATAGGGCTGCTGTTTGCCGTGCTGATCTACGAATGGAGCATCGGCGCGCTCAACTTCGGCCCCGACGGCAAGAAGATCCTCAAAGCATACCGTAAACTGGCTGAAAGGCAAACCGTACCATGAACTGGTGGCTCAGTAAACCGTCCGACCCCACCGCGGCTACGCAGGGAACAGGGTCATTCGAAGAGGCCGTGGGGCAGAGCGTGATGCTTACCACCGTGCAGGACCTGCTTGCATGGGGACGACGGAATTCGATGTGGCCGTTCCATTTCGGCCTATCGTGCTGTTTTGTGGAAATGGCGACCAGCATCACAAGCAAATATGATGTGGCAAGATTTGGCGCCGAAGTAATCCGCGGAACGCCCCGCGAAGCCGATGTGATGGTGATCGCAGGGACTGTTTTCGTGAAGATGGCGCCGATCATCAAAAGGCTTCACGAGCAGATGATGGAGCCCAAATGGGTCATTTCTATGGGCTCGTGCTCCAATTCGGGAGGGATGTACGATATCTACAGTGTGGTGCAGGGCGTGGATAAATTTCTTCCCGTGGATGTGTATGTACCGGGCTGCCCGCCGCGGCCGGACGCGTTTATGCAAGGGCTCATGCTCCTGTCCGAGTCGGTAGGGAAAGAGCAGAGGCCGCTGAGCTGGGCCATTGGTCCCCAGGGCGTTATCAGGCCCGAAAAGCCTGTAATGCGGGTTGAAAAGAGAGAGGAGAGGAAGAAGATCGTTGATTTTCGTACGCCTGACACTGTTTGACATGGATGAATTCGATTCCGGTCTCGAAGGGGAGCTGAGGGCCGCATTGGGCGACACAGCTTTCAAAGTACAAGTTACCACAGACGGGGTAACCACACTGCGCGTCGGGAAAGAGCAGGTAGTAGCTTTGCTGACGCACCTGAAAACGAAGATCGCCCACCCATACGGCATGCTCTTTGACCTCAGCGCGATCGACGAGCGCAGCAGGGCGAAGGCGGCGCTGAATGGAGCCTTACCTCCGGATTTCACGGTGGTTTACCATTTGCTTTCGTTCGGCCGCAACAGGTTCATCCGAATTAAAGTCGCATTGCACGGAGAGTACCCGTCCATTCCATCCATTTGTTCCCTTTGGAAAAATGCAAACTGGTATGAACGGGAGGTCTTCGATATGTTCGGGATCCGCTTTGAGGGGCATCCGCACCTGCGGCGTATATTGATGCCGTTAACTTGGGAAGGCCACCCTTTAAGAAAAGAACATCCCGCGCGGGCGACGGAAATGGGACCTTTCCGGCTTTGGGAAGAAAAGCAGGACCGGGAGCAGGAAGCATTGCAGTTTAATCCGGAAGAATGGGGGTTGAAAAGACATAGCGCCGATGCCGATTTTATGTTTCTCAACCTCGGTCCCCAGCACCCCGGCACCCACGGCGTGCTCCGTATCATTTTGCAGCTCGATGGAGAAGACATCGTCGATGCAGTACCCGATATCGGTTTCCATCACCGTGGGGCTGAAAAAATGGGTGAGAGGCAGTCCTGGCACACCTACATACCCTATACCGACCGGGTGGATTACCTGGGTGGCGTGATGAACAACCTGGCCTATCTGCTGGCAGTGGAAAAGCTGGCGGGCATCCGGGTACCTCCACGCGTCGAAGTGATACGAGTAATGTTATGCGAGCTGTTCCGCATTGCCAGCCATTTGGTATGGTACGGCACATTTGCCCAGGATCTGGGACAGCTCTCGCCGGTATTCTACATGTTTACCGACCGGGAAAAGATATTCGATATCATTGAAGCCATTTGCGGGGCAAGGATGCACCCCAACTGGTTCCGGATCGGCGGCGTGGCCCAGGATTTGCCTGCCGGCTGGGATAAACTGGTACGTGATTTTGTAAATTATTTTCCAAAGCGACTCCGCGAATATGACCAGATGGTGCTGCGCAACAGCATTTTCCAGGCGAGGACGGTTGGCATCGGGATTTATACACTGGAAGAAGCCATTGAATGGGGCGTAACCGGCCCGGGGCTGAGGGCATGCGGATTTGAGTGGGATTTCAGGAAAAAGCAGCCTTATTCAGGTTATGAAAATTTTGACTTCGAAATCCCGACTATGCAAAACGGCGACTGTTTCGATCGCGCTCTGGTGCGCGTGGAAGAAATGCGCCAGAGCCTGCGTATTATCGAACAATGCCTGAACAATATGCCGGAGGGACCCTATAAATCGGATCACCCGCTGACGACGCCGCCCATTAAGAAAAATACAATGCAGGACATCGAGACGCTCATTACCCATTTCCTCAATGTAAGCTGGGGCCCTGTGATTCCTGCGGGTGAATCCATGAGCTGCATTGAGGCTACAAAAGGCGCGAACAGTTATTACCTGACCAGCGACGGTAACACGTCGGCATACCGGGTGAGGATCCGGACCCCATCGTTCCCGCACATGCAAATGCTTCCGTATATCAGTAAGGGTTACACGGTGGCTGACCTGCTGTCCATTCTCGGTAGCATCGATTATGTTTTGGCTGATATAGACCGATAATCAACAAACTATTTTGCCATGATCGCCCAGGAGACACTTACAACAGAGGAAATGGCGGAGATCGACCATGAGATCGCGCTGGTGCCTGTGCGCCGGGCGGCGGCCATCGAGGCGCTGAAAATCGTGCAGCAGCACCGGAGCTGGATTTCCGACGACAGCCTGCATGCGATAGCCGGTTACCTCGGCATGTCGCCGGAAGAACTGGACAGCGTGGCTACGTTTTACAACCTGGTTTTTAGAAAGCCGGTTGGCAGAAATGTAATCCTCCTGTGTGACAGCATTAGTTGCTACGTAATGGGTTATGAAAAGATATACGGGCAGATCCGCGACCGGCTCGGCATCAGCTTCGGGCAAACGACCCCCGACGGGCGGTTTACGCTCCTGCCTAATGCCTGCCTGGGAACCTGCGACCAAGCGCCTGCACTGATGATCAACAACGAGTTGTTCCGCGACGTGACGGAGAACGACCTGGACGAAATACTGGACAGATACCACTGACGATATGGAAACGCCATTAACCCAGCACATCAGCTTTGACCGTGCCTGCTACAACCTCCGCGACTATGAAAAGAACGGGGGGTACCAGGCATTGCGGAAAGCGCTCTCGCTGTCGCCCGAAACCGTCACCAGCACAGTGCAGGCTTCGGATCTGAAAGGCAGGGGAGGAGCGGGTTTCAACACCGGTATGAAATGGAGTTTCGTGCCGATGAACGGTCAGTTTACGGTCAAATACCTGATTGCGAATGCCGATGAAATGGAGCCGGGCACATTCAAAGACCGTATGCTGATGGAGGGAAACCCACATCAGCTGATCGAGGGCATGATCATCTCGGCATTCGCGATTCAGGCGAATATATCGTACATCTTTCTGCGCTGGGCCTACAAGAAAGCGGGCAGGCTGCTCCGGCATGCCATTGAAGAAGCCTATGCGGCGGGTTATTTGGGTAAAAACATCCTGGGAACGGGTTATAACCTGGAAATGTACCTGCATACCGGCGTCGGCCGCTACATCTGCGGCGAGGAAACGGCTTTGCTCAATGCATTGGAAGGAAAGCGGGCCACGCCCAGGGCCAAACCGCCTTTTCCGCAGGTAAGCGGCCTGTTTGGCAAGCCTACCATTGTCAACAATGTAGAAACGCTTTGTAATATCCCGCACATCATCAACAATGGCCCCGAATGGTTCAAAAGCCTCGGGAAAGGAAACGACGCCGGGACGAAGATTTACGGGGTTAGCGGCAGGGTCAAAAGACCGGGCCTCTGGGAACTGCCGATGGGCGTTTCCATGCGGGAGCTGATCGAAGACTGCGCCGGCGGAATGGCCAACGGCTACGGTTTCAGGGGCGCATTGCCCGGAGGAGCGTCCACCGATTTTCTTGTCAAAGAGCATATGGACATTAACCTCGATTACAAGTCGGTCGCCGCAGCGGGAAGCCGACTGGGCACGGGTACGATGATCATCCTCGACGACCATACCTGTCCTGTGGGGTTTGTCCATAATCTCGAACATTTCTTCGCACAGGAGTCGTGCGGGTGGTGTACGCCCTGCCGGGAAGGGCTGCCCTGGACGGAGAAAATATTGCTTTCGATGGAGCGCGGCGAGGGTAAGCCCGAAGATTTGCAGCTGCTTGAAATGCACACGCGGCTTTTAGGGCCGGGCAATACGTTCTGCGCGCTGGCGCCCGGTGCGATGGAGCCTTTACAAAGCGCACTGAAATATTTCAGAGAGGATTTTGAAAAGCATATCGATCAAAAAAAATGCCCCTGGCGGTAAATTATCATGGTACGCATTTACATCGATAACAAGCCCTTTGAAGTAAAGCCGGGTAAAAACCTGCTCGAAACATGCCTTACGCTGGGCCTCGATCTGCCTTATTTTTGCTGGCATCCGGCAATGGGATCGGTAGGGGCCTGCCGGCAATGTGCCGTCAAGGTTTTCAAAGATGAAAATGACACAACCGGCCGCCTCGTCATGGCGTGCATGGAAGGCGTGCGCGACAATATGTACCTGTCCGTAAGCGACGCCACCGCCCGCGATTTCCGGTCGCAGAATGTGGAATGGCTGATGAGCAACCACCCGCACGACTGCGCGGTGTGCGATGAGGGTGGCGCCTGCCATTTACAGGACATGACGGTCATGACGGGCCATGCTTACCGGCGTTTCAGGTTCCCGAAAAGAACCTATCAGAACCAGTACCTGGGCCCGTTCCTGCACCACGAGATGAACCGCTGCATTCAATGTTACCGCTGTGTCAGGTTTTATAAGGACTATGCCGGCGGGAACGACCTGGATGTATTTGCCGCCCACAACCACGTGTATTTTGGCAGGGAAAAAGATGGCATTCTTGAAAATGAATTCAGCGGAAACCTGGCAGAGGTTTGTCCGACAGGCGTTTTTACCGATAAGACCCTGAAAGAGCATTATACCCGGAAATGGGACATGACGATGGCCCCGTCGGTGTGCCAGCATTGTAGCCTGGGTTGCAATATCATTGCGGGAGAGCGGTATGGAGCGCTCCGGCAGATCACCAACCGCTTCAATAGCGACGTAAACGGCTATTTCATTTGCGACCGCGGCCGTTATGGTTATGAGTTTGTCAATGACCCCGGACGGGTGAGGCAGCCTGTCGTTTCTATGAAAAATGAGGGAACGAATTTGTTCGAAAGCCTGAGCAGCATCCTGGCCGAAGGCCGCATGATCGGCATCGGTTCGCCCAGGGCATCTTTGGAAGCCAATTTCGCATTGCGGCGTCTGGTAGGCCAGGAGCAGTTTTACCAGGGCATTCCCGAAAACGAGGCGATGCTGCTCGGCAAAATACTCGCGATACAGCACAGCGGGCACGTGTACACGCCATCACTAAAAGAGACCGAATATGCGGACGTGACACTGGTGTTAGGCGAAGACCCCACCAATTCCGCACCCAGGCTTGCACTGGCATTGCGACAGGCGGTTCGTACGAAACCATTGGAGCACATAGCCGGATCGAATATCCCGCTCTGGCATGATTCGGCCATTCGGGAGCTGATCCAGGATGATAAGGGAGAACTTTTTACGGCCTATCCCATTCACACCAAACTGGACGACGTGGCTTCCGGTACGCTTCACGCAGCCCCGGAAGATATCGCGCGTTTCGGCTTTGCCATTGCGCATTATATAGACACCAACGCGCCCGAACCGGAAGATATGGATGCGCAAACCATAGAGTCGGCCAGGCGTGTTGCCGAATCCCTGCAAAAAGCGCAAAGGCCGCTCATCGTATCCGGTACCACGCTTTTTAACGAAGACATTATCCAGGCAGCCTATCAGATCGGGCAGGCACTGGAAGACCAAAGGAAAGCCGGGTTATGTTTTGTGCTTCCCGAATGCAACTCCGCCGGGCTGGCCATGATGCAGGCACCGTCGCTCGCCGCGGCAATGAAAGTTGCGGAAAAGGGTGGATTCACCACGGCAGTCGTGCTCGAAAACGATCTGTACCGGCGGGCCGGGTATTCCGAGATCGACGATTTTTTCAATGCATTTAAAAATGTTATTGTACTGGACCACGTAGAAAGCGCTACCACCTCAAAAGCCACGGTCCTGATTCCCGCCGCTACTTTTGCGGAAGGTGAAGGGACGCTCGTCAATAACGAGCTGCGTGCACAGCGGTTTTTTCAGGTTTTTATGCCAAAAAACGAGCATATCCGGGAAAGCTGGCGCTGGCTGGACGAGTTTAACCAATTCAAAAAAGGGACCATTCCCGACGAGTTGCGGGAGCTCGACAACATTCTTGAAGAGCTGGTAGCCGATTTGCCCCAATTCAGGGGAGTTGAAAGCGCAGCACCCTCTGCGGACTTCCGGATCAACGGCCAGCGTATACCCAGGGAGCCGCACCGGTTTAGCGGCCGTACTGCCATGCTGGCCCATGTGGCCGTAAGCGAACCTAAGCCGCCGGAAGACACGGATTCACCGCTGTCCTTCACCATGGAGGGTTATCGCGGCATTCCGCCGGCTCCGCTGATCCCGTTTTACTGGTCGCCCGGATGGAATTCCGGCCAGTCGGTTCATAAATACCAGGCCGAAACCGGCGGGGCTTTACGCGGCGGAGATCCCGGCGTTCGGTTGTCGGGAGCAGGGCAGCAGTTTCAGAATGGTTTTCAAAGTCAGATTCCGGCTGCTTTCAAACGGCAACCTAATGAAATGACCATGGTGCCATTAGCCCATATTTATGGTTCCGATGAGCTCAGTGTGCTTTCCCCGTCTGTAGCGAGTCGTTCACCCCGTCCGTACATCGCCCTAAGTAACCCGGATGCGGAACGCTTGCAGGTAGCGGAAGGAGATGTGTTACAGGTACGCATCGGCGGGCTGGTTTACGATCTGCCGGTAGTCAGGAAGGACGAACTTCCGGAAGGCCTGGCCGGGCTGCCGTACAATCTGCCCGCGATGTCGGGCGTCACATGGCCTGCGAAAGGCATTTTAACCCAACCAACGCGATGAATGAGATCCTGAAATATACATTGATGATCGTCATCCTGCTGTTTACGCTGACCACGATCGCAGCCTGGCTGATCTGGCTGGAACGCCGCATGCTGGCGCTATGGCAGGACCGTTACGGGCCCAACCGTGCAGGGCCTTTCGGGCTGCTTATTGTTGCAGCAGACACGATCAAGCTGTTTTTTAAGGAAGACTGGATACCACCGTTCGCAGAAAAGGCTGTTTTTATTTTTGCGCCTGCCATCGTGGCGGCTGCTGTGCTGCTGAGCTTTGTGGTGGTGCCGTTCACGCCGGATATACTGGTGGCCGACCTGGATATCGGTTTGCTGTTTTTTTTGGCGATGTCGTCGCTCGGGGTGTACAGCATTGTGCTGGGCGGCTGGGCTTCGAATAACAAATATTCATTGCTGGGCGCATTGCGCGGCGCGTCCCAGATGATCAGCTATGAAGTTTTCATGGGACTTTCTCTGATGGGTGTGGTGATGCTTTCGGGTTCATTCCGGCTGACGGACATTGTAATGGCACAGCAGGACTACTGGTTTGTGGTGACACAGCCCGTCGGTTTTGTGCTCTTTCTGACAGCCGGAATAGCCGAAACGCACAGGTTGCCGTTTGATATTCCTGAGGCGGAAAGCGAACTCGTGGCAGGGTTTCATTCCGAGTACTCGGGTATGAAGTTCGGCATGTTCTTCATCGGAGAATACCTCGGTATTATCCTCATTTCAGCGATGGTCGTCACCATTTTCTTCGGAGGATGGTTAGGCCCGGTGCTGCCTCCGATTGTGTGGTTTACACTCAAAACGTTTGTTTTCATTGTATTTTTTATCCTGCTGCGCGCTTCGCTTCCGAGACCCCGGTACGATCAGCTGATGGAATATGGCTGGAAAATCATCCTGCCCATTGCCTTGCTCAATCTGCTCATAACGGGTGCATTAACATTGCTGAAAAACTAACCATTAACCCGATGCGTCATGATCAGCTTACTCAGATCGATCGGTCTTACATTCCTGCACATGTTCAGGAAGCGGGAGACCATTCAATACCCTGAAGAGAAAATAGTGCTGCATCCGCGCTGGCGGGGGCGGATCGTGCTCACGCGTGATCCCGACGGAGGCGAGCGCTGCGTAGGCTGCTACCTCTGCGCCGCCGCTTGTCCGGTGGACTGCATTTCCCTGCAAGCCACCGAGGATGAGAATGGGCGGAGGTATCCGGCTTTTTTCAGGATCAACTTTTCCAGATGCATATTCTGCGGGTATTGTGAGGAAGCCTGCCCGACCTACGCCATTCAGCTCACTCCCGACTTTGAAATGGGTGAATACAACCGGCAAAACCTGGTGTACGAGAAGGAGGACCTGCTGATCGACAGCCAGGGGAAATATCCGGGGTACAACTACTACAAAGTAGCCGGGCTGGCCGCCGGTGTGAAGGGAAAGGGAGAAGGTGCCAACGAAGAACCGCCGGTTGACATACGCAGCTTAATCCCCTGATCTATGGAAATCGCCTTCTACATCGCCGGTGCCGTTGCTATCGTAGCCACTCTAATGGTGATCACGCGGCACAATCCCGTTCACGCATTGCTGTACCTGAATGTATCGCTGCTGGCGCACGCCATGTTGTTTTATCTGCTCGGGGCGTCGTTCGCGGCGCTGCTGGAAATCATCATTTATGCCGGAGCGATCATGGTGCTTTTCATTTTTGTGGTCATGCTGCTGAACCTCGGGAAAGAAACGGCAGAGCAGGAGCGTAAGTGGTTGAAAATGAAAGTGTGGGTGGGGCCTACGTTGCTGGCTGCGATCTTGTTTGCCGAGTTTTTAATGCTGGTTCTATCATCGGGGCAAAGCGCGTACAGCCCGGCTGTGGTAAGCCCGCGGGAGGTGGCTGTGTCGCTGTTCCGCGAATACCTGATCGGCGTGGAGCTGGCGGCCATGCTGCTGATGGCCGCGGTGGTAGGGGCTGCGCACATCGGCCGTCATAAAAAGCTGGTATTGCACCGGTTTTTGAAAGAAGAAGTCGAAAAAGAAGAAGAGAAACACGAAGAGATGGTGCTATGAAAACATCCGTTTCAGCCGAAGTGGTGGTGCTGCTGGCCGGCCTCCTGTTTGCATTGGGGGTCGTTGGGGTGATTATCCGTAAAAATATCATTTTCATGCTGCTGTCTGTGGAGATCATGCTCAATGCATCCGGTCTGGCTTTTGTGGCCGCGGGCTCCCGGTGGGGGCAGCCCGACGGGCAGGTGATGTTCGTATTCATCCTCGCCATGGCCGCGGCGGAGGTATCTATCGGTCTGGCGCTGATCCTGCAAATCTATCACCAGCACAAATCACTGGATATCGATAAACTGAAAGAAATGAATGGGTAGGTAACCCGCTAACTGAAAGCACATGGACAAGTATCTGTGGCTCATTCCCGCCCTCCCGCTCGGCGGATTCCTGATCCTCGCGTTTGCGGGAAGCGTTCTTTCGCGGAGATGGGTGGCGACGGTCGGAGCGGGCAGCCTATGCCTTTCCGCGCTCGTCACGATCGTGGTAGGCAGCGCATTTTTATCCGGAATGCAGGAAAACGAGGTGTACACGCAAACTTTATGGACGTGGTTCGAGGTAAGGGCATTCAATGCAAAGATTACGCTCTCGCTCGACGCTCTTTCGATGGTTTTTGTATTCGTAATTACATTCATCGGCGCGCTGATCCACATCTATTCCACCGCATTCATGGAGGGCGACCGGGATTATGCGCGTTTTTTTGCCAGCATGAACCTGTTTGTCTTTTCCATGCTGGTTTTGGTATTGGCCGACAATCTTTTGCTGATGTACCTGGGCTGGGAGGGAGTGGGGCTTTGCAGTTACCTGCTCATCGGCTTCTGGTACGAACAACCCGCCAACGGCCATGCAGCCCGCAAAGCATTCACCGTCACCCGTATAGGCGATGCGGCGATGGCAATCGGGCTTTTTATGATCTTCCGGGAAGCCGGCACGCTGGTCATTTCCGACATTGGAGCACAGGCTTCGGGGATATGGGAGCAGAACGGAACCATCGTCACCATCACTGCCTTGCTGCTTTTGGCCGGGGGACTCGGCAAATCAGCCCAGCTGCCGTTGCAAACCTGGCTGCCCGATGCCATGGCGGGGCCCTCGCCCGTGAGCGCGCTGATACACGCGGCGACGATGGTGACAGCCGGTGTGTACCTGGTGGCGCGCATGCACGCGATTTTCGCGCTTTCGGCAACTGCCCTCCTGGTGGTCGCGGTTATCGGGGCGGTAACCTTGCTGCTGGCTGGGTTTACGGCGCTTACCCAATACGATATCAAACGGGTACTGGCTTATTCGACGATGAGTCAGATCGGTTATATGTTCCTTGCGCTGGGCGTGGGCGCGTGGTCGGCAGCGGTGTTCCATTTTATGATCCACGCGTTTTTTAAGGCATTGCTATTCCTCGCTGCCGGAGCAATCATCGAATCGCTTCACCATGAGCATAATATGTTTAAAATGGGAGGTTTGAAGGACAAAATGCCGGTTGTTTTCTGGACTTTCCTGGCAGGTGCGATCTCACTGGCGGCGCTGCCGCTGATCAGCGCCGGGTTTTACAGCAAGGACCAGATCCTGTGGTATGCCTGGGCGGCGCAGGACGGTAACCCCCTACTTTGGGCAGTGGCCCTGTCGGGTGCATTGATCACCGCCGCATACACGACGCGCATGATGGTCCTGACATTCTGGGGGGAGTCGCACACGCAGATCGGCCATTTGCCTGGCAGGCGCATGACGATGCCGCTGGTGGTACTTGCTGCATTCTCGGTTTTCGGAGGGTTTGTAGAGTTGCCGCATAATTTCGGGCATTTTACGCCTTTTTCAGATTTGCTGCACCCGGTTTTGCCCGAAACAGTAATGCGGGAAAATATCCCTTCTGAATGGCTATTCCAGCTTTTGGCGGCATTAGCCACGCTGGGCGGCATATTTTTGGGATACTATTATTATTACCAAAACCCGGCACGCATTGAAAATCTCCGGAAGAACGGTCTGGTGGTAACACTTCACCGCTTCTGGTTTTCGGGCTGGGGTTTCGATACGTTTTACGACAAAGTGCTGGTGAAACCGTTCGTTTACATGGTCAATGTGAATAAAAAGGATATTGTCGATAAGCTGTATACGGGACTGGCCGCAATGGCCGACGAAATGTACGGGCTGCTTTCCAAAACGCAATCCGGATCGCTCCGGTGGTATATAATGGGTCTGGTCGTTGGCGCAATTCTCATTTTGGGTATTCAGATCATGCTATGACACTCTTTCTGCTGATCATGGTTTTAATGGCGGGGGCCGTTGTAGCAGTCGTCGCCGGAACGTGGAACAGGGATTTGCCACGTTGGATCGCATTGGTGGCCTGCGTCGTTGGGCTGTTGTTGGTTATATCCATTTGGGCTGAGACTTCGCCGTCCGGCCATTCGGTTGCCGATGGACAATGGATCATGCAGTACCGCAAAGCCTGGATCCCTTCCTTTGGCATTACCTTTCACCTGGCTGTGGACGGGCTGAGCCTGCTGCTGCTGGCACTCACATTTTTCCTGGGAATTCTGGCCGTGTTATGCTCCTGGAATGAGATCCGCGTGAAGACGGGTTTCTATTATTTCAACTTGCTCTGGATACTGGCGGGTGTCGCCGGGGTTTTTATGGCCATGGATTTGTTCCTTTTCTACTTTTTCTGGGAGGTAATGCTGATCCCGATGTACTTCCTGATCGGAATATGGGGAAGTGAGAACAGGGTTTATGCGGCGTATAAATTCTTCATTTTCACGCAAGCGAGCGGCTTGCTGATGTTTCTGGCCATACTGGGCCTGTATTTCATCCACGGCCGCGATACCGGCGTGTACACATTCGGATATTTTGAACTGGCACAAACTGTTGTTCCATTGAAGACGGCAATCTGGCTGATGTCGGGTTTCATGATCGCCTTTGCCGTTAAACTGCCGGTGTTCCCATTCCATACCTGGCTGCCCGATGCGCACGGGGAGGCGCCTACCGCGGGAAGCCTCATTCTGGCCGGGTTGCTGCTCAAAACCGGCGCTTATGGTATGCTCCGGTTTGTGGTGCCGCTATTCCCCGAGGCGGTGAGCGAGGCGGCCCTTCCCGCCATGGTGCTGGGCGTGGCGGGAATTGTCTACGGCGCGGTAATGGCCTATTCGCAAACTGATCTGAAAAGGCTGGTCGCATTTACGAGCGTCAGTCATATGGGTTTTGTGATCACCGGGATTTTTGCGTTGAACGAACTTGCACTGCAGGGTGTCGTGATGCAGCTCGTCACCCACGCCCTGAGCACCGGGGCGCTGTTTTTGCTGGCCGGGATGATCAAGGAGCGGCTGCATACGCGCGACATCGAACAAATGGGAGGACTCTGGAGCCCGATGCCCCGGATGGGTACCATGGGGCTGGTGTTTGCGATGGCATCACTGGGCCTGCCGGGATTGGGCAACTTTATCGCCGAGTTTCTCATCCTGCTGGGCGTTTTTCAGGCGCAGCCGTGGGTGGCGGTGGCAGCGGTATCGGGACTGATATTTTCGGCTGTGTATTCCCTTCGCATTGTTTCGAAAATATTCCTGGGGCCGCGAAAAGCATTGGAACCTGTCGCCGATTTGTCTTTCAGGGAAATGCTCATCATGGCCACGCTCACGGTTTCGGTGGTCTGGCTGGGGTTATTTCCGCAGCCGGTGATCGACACGGCCAGGCCTGCGATTACGGAACTCGTTCGGTTAATGCATCTTCAAACAGAGACTTCACGCCTTCAGTCTTATGTCAAATAACGATTTTTATGCGCTGATGCCGCTGCTGATGCTGGCCGGCGCGTCGGTTTTAGTGATGTTGCTGATCGTCGTGCGGCTGAGCCATCGCGTGATCCAGCTGGCGAGCTTGCTGCTGTTTTTCGTCGCATTCGCTTCGCTGGTCAATATCCGGGGAATGCTTCCTTACCGCATAGATCCGCTGTTCGTGATCGATGGTTTCGGCGCTTTCATGATCGGACTGATCATTTTTTCCGGGCTGGTGGTCAATGTGTTTTCCTACGTTTATTTTCAGGAAAAAGAAGAAGGGCCCAGGGAGTATTATGTATTACTGTTCCTGTGTACGCTGGGTGCGTGCGTGCTGGCCGTAAGCGCCCATTTCGTCTCGGTTTTTCTGGGCCTGGAAATCCTGACAGTGGGATTGTATGCGCTCGTGGCTTATCTGCGGAAAAGGAACCACAGCATCGAGGCCGGGATCAAGTACCTCGTATTGGCGGCGTTTTCATCCGCTTTCTTGTTGTTTGGAATGGCGCTGGTTTATTTGCAGACCGGTACCATGTCATTTGCGGGCATGGCGCATGTGCTGGCAACAGGCAGCGTGCCGCCATTGCTCCTTACCGGCCTGGGCCTCATACTCGTCGGTATGGGTTTCAAGCTGGCGGTGGTTCCCTTCCATATGTGGACGGCCGATGTGTATCAAGGTGCCCCGGTACCCGTTACCGCCTTTATCGCGACGGCCTCCAAGGGTGGGGTGATCGCGGCGCTGTTACGCTTTTTTGTGGCCATCGACGGTTTCCGGTCGGAACCGCTGCAGATGGTTATGATCACGATCGCCATTGCTTCGATGATCGTGGGTAACCTGCTGGCATTAAGGCAAACCAACATCAAGCGACTACTCGCTTACTCTTCCATTGCGCACCTGGGTTATGTGCTTGTAGCGTTCATACCGGGAAGCGACGTGATGCCTCAGGCTGTCAGTTTCTATCTGCTTACCTATTTTACCACCACCTTCGCGTCGTTTGGGGTAGTCACGATCCTGTCACGTGCGGAATCGGATGCGGAGGACCTCAGTCGTTATCACGGGCTGTTCTGGAAGCATCCCGCTTTGGCAGCTATACTGAGCATTGCGATGTTCTCCCTGGCGGGGATACCGCTCACAGCCGGCTTCACCGGTAAATTCTTCGTCCTGACAACCGGTATCGGGCAGGGATTCTGGTTACTGGCCATTGTACTGGTGCTGAGCAGTGTCGTTGGACTTTACTACTATCTCCGGGTGGTAACGATCATGTTCTCCGGAGCCCGTGGCGATGTGCCCGAGCCCCGCCCGAAATACCCCGTTTTTCTCGGCATCAGCATGGTTGTGCTGTCCGTCCTCACTTTTGCATTGATCTGGCTTGGTGTTTATCCTGACGGGGTGATCGGCGTCGTCCGGGGGCTCCAACTGGAATAGGGCAGTACGATCCGTTCGTCGCTCCCGGGCTGAAAAATCGACCACAACCACTTGAAATGCTGCTAGGGCCGGCAAAGCGGTATGGAAATATTAGTAGAACATATATGACTTAATGTTTTAAAATCCTACATTTGGTCAAAAAGAACCGGTTGAAAAAGGTTTTCTCCATACTCATGTGCGGGTTACTCCTCTACAATATCATGGGCTTCCCGCTGATGTATTGGATAGAAGAATACTGGGCTATGGGAGAAAGCGGAGCTGTTTCACCGGTCCCCGTATCGCCCGAAGAGCTGCTGATCCTGAAAATTCCGATCATGATCCCTTACCAGACCGACTGGCAGGTAGCCGAGCAGGCGGAGGGCCGCTTGCGAAGAGGGGAGGATTTTTATCAGATCGTCGAACAGCAACTCCGCAACGATACGCTGTATGTGAAATGCAAGCTCGATATCTCTGCGAAGGACCGTTATCTCGACCTGGTGTCGCATGTAGACAAGCATGTGAAGGGCGGCGTCGCCGACGGCAAGGGAAAGACCCCTCAGCTGCTCAAAAATTTCCTGAAAGATTACCTGACCTTCAATAGAAAGCACTTTTTCTTCGTGATCGACTGGATCGAGCATCAGACCAGCTTCAAAAGTATCGTATTAACTTTCCCTTCATCGCTTCTGTACGTTGCGTCCCCACCGCCAAGGTGATTTTTTGACATATTCCGTGCATAACACCCCTCGCTGCCGCTGTATCGTGCAGGGATGGGATGCTGACTGTACGCACTGTTTTGTTCAAAAAATCAGAGTAACACTTAGAAAATGAGGCAAAAACTTTTACTGTTGACCGTCGTGCTGTTAAGCGCGATGGCGATAAGCCTGTGCACCAAGCCGACATCGGAGGACAAAATGCTGAGTTTGTTGCAGGAGGCGAAGCAAAGGGCGTTTAACTACCAGAACAACTTCTGCCCGGATGCGCAGCTGCTTTACCTGGATTCACTGCTGAAAGCCATACCGGAAAGCGAAGTGGCACAGCGGTTCAGGATCAAGCATTTCAAGGCCAATGTGCTGTTGCAGCTCGGCAAGCCGGACGACGCGATCAATATCCTGAAAAACCTGGAACGTAATCCGGGCCCCTTCCTGGGATTGCCCGGCGTGCTGCGGAAAGTAAGCGACGACATGGCGGTAGCTTACCTGCGCTTCGGAGAGCAGATCAACTGTATCAACAATCATTCCGTAGATGCCTGTATCCTGCCGATCAAAAATGGCGGTATCCATCAGAACACCAAAGGCTCCCGGGGGGCGGTTGATATCTACAAGAGACTGCTGTCCGAAAAAGCCGACGACCTGGAAGCGCTGTGGCTGTTGAATATTGCGTATATGACATTGGGTCAATATCCGTCGCGTGTGCCCAAGACGATGCTGATCCCCGCCATGGATGCCCCGGACCCTAATGCGATAAAACCTTTCCAGGACATCGCGCCCGATTTGAAACTGGATGTCAGAAATATGGCCGGCGGGGTGGTCACCGAGGATTTCGATAACGACGGATTCCTGGATCTGGCGATGTCGGGCTGGGACCTGAGTGAACCGATGCATTATTTCAAAAACAATGGCGACGGCACGTTTACGGACCGATCCGAGCATTCTGGGCTGAGCAAGTTCACCGGCGGCTTGCATATGATGCAAACCGACTACAACAACGACGGCAACAAGGACATTTTTGTCCTGCGGGGAGCCTGGCTGAGCGGGCCTTATGGTGAGCAGCCCAACTCGCTGCTCCGGAACAATGGGGACGGTACTTTCACCGATGTAACGATCGATAGCGGCCTGCTGTCGATGCATCCCACCCAGACAGCAACCTGGAATGATTTCAACAACGACGGCTGGCTGGACGTCTTCATCGGAAACGAAACGACGATCGGTGCGAACTACCACCCCTGCGAGCTGTATCTGAACAACAAAAACGGCACATTTACAGAAGTAGCGAAACTGACGAATACCGATGTGGCCGCATTTGTGAAGGGTGTCAATTCGGCCGACTATGACAACGATGGCTGGAACGACCTGTTCATCTCCACATTAAGCGGTCGCCGCTTTTTGCTGCGGAACAAGGGTATGGGAAGCGGCAGCAATGGCCGCGGCATCAGTTTCGAGGATGTGACCCAGAAAGCGACGCTGGATATCGACCAGAATCGCAGTTTCGCAACCTGGTTTTGGGATTATGACAACGACGGCTGGCAGGATATCCTCTGCGGAGACTACACCATGGACTATAACCTGAGCTACTATGCAGCGGCCGAGCGGATGGGGAATTCTCCCGAATTTCACGGTCAGCCCGTTCTTTACCATAACAACCACGACGGCACGTTCACGAATGTTACCAAGGCAATGGGACTGGACAAAACCGGTTTCGCGATGGGAGGGAATTTCGGGGATATTGATAACGACGGCTATCTCGACCTGTTTATAGGGACGGGCAACCCGAGCTACAAGTCGCTGATCCCGAACAAAATGTTCAGGAACATTGAGGGTAAAGGCTTCGCGGATGTCACTACCTCCGCGCAGGTGGGCAGCTTGCAGAAGGGGCACAGCGTGGCTTTTGCCGATATGGATAACGACGGCGATCAGGATATCTACATCGAAATGGGCGGGGCCTACGTCGGTGATGCCTACCAGAACTCGTTTTTCATGAACCCGGGACAAAATGACAACAACTGGATCTCCATTAATCTCGAAGGCGTAACAGCCAACAAAGCGGCCGTCGGATCGCAAATCAAGGTCACTTTTACTGAAAACGGCAAGTCCAGAAGCGTTTACCGGAATGTTACCTCGGGCGGAAGCTTCGGCTCTGCGCCGTTCAAACGGGAGATCGGCCTTGGGCAAGCCCGGATGATCGACGAAATCGAGATCCGGTGGAACGGCAGCGGGAAGGTTCAGAAGTTGCAACACATCGCAGCCAACCAGTTTATCAAGATTCGGGAAGGGAGCGGACCAGAAAAACTGCTGATCAAAAAGCTGACTTTCAAGCAAAGCCACAACCACGAAATGCCGGTTTGCCTGCCGGTAGTCAAGGCGAGTATTTAATCACTATACTCCGGTAGGGTGTCTAAAATGTCATTAGGCTGTCATGTTAAGCGAAGTCGAAGGCCGTTTGCGTCGTGCAAATGATGTTTCGACCGCAGCGGCGACCGCTTCGCTCAACATGACATCAAGGAGCTATTTGGTACATTAATGATACAGCCTCAGTTCCCCATGAAGTCTATGGATTAGTTTAAATTTTGATTTTCTTTGGGGACGACCGGAGAAATTGCGTTCCGGCTTTACAGAATAGTTGTCCAGTAAATCGAATTTATGCTGAAACTGCCCATCCCGGCGACCCGGACATTGCTCGTGGTTTGCCTTTCCGCCATGAGCTGCTTTTCCAATGCGCAGTCCCGCCCCAATATTGTACTCATTCTGGCGGACGACCAGGGGTGGGGTGATCTGAGCATCAATGGAAACAGGAATGTCCGGACGCCGAATATCGATCAGATCGGGCGGGAAGGCGCGCGTTTTGCCCGGTTTTACGTGTCGCCGCTTTGTGCGCCTACGCGGGCTGGCCTGCTCACGGGACGGTACCATTACCGCGCCGGAGTGTGGGGCGTTTCCAGTTCGCGGGAGTTTATGAACCTTGACGAGGTCACGCTGGCAGATCTGTTCAAAAAGGCGGATTATGCCACGGGATGTTTCGGGAAATGGCACAATGGAAGCCAGTATCCCTATCATCCGAATGGCCGGGGCTTTGACGAGTTTTACGGCATGCTCAGCGGGCATTACGCCAACTATTTCAACACAACGGTGGATCATAACGGGCAGCCGGCAAAAAGCAAGGGCTACATTGCCGACGATCTGACGAATCATGCCATTTCGTTTATCGAGAAGAACAAAGACAAGCCGTTCCTTTGCTACATTCCGTACAATACGCCCCATTCTCCTTTCCAGGTGCCCGATGCATATTACAACCGTGTGAAGGCACGGGGGATCAGGCAGTTTAGTCATAACAAAAAAGAAGAGGATGAGGAGGTGACCATTTCGGCATTGGCGATGACCGAAAACATCGACGACAATGTAGGGCGGGTCCTCCGGAAGCTGGACGAGCTGAAACTCGCCCAGAACACGATCGTGATCTATCTCAGCGACAATGGCCCCAACTCCTGGCGATGGAATGGCGATATGAAGGGGAGAAAGGGCGTCAATGGCGAAGGCAGCGTGCGCGTGCCTTTTCTGATCCGCTGGCCCGGTACGATCCCTGCCGGCAAAGTGGTCGAAGGCAATGCGGCATACATCGACCTGCTGCCGACGCTCACGGACCTCGCAGGCATACCAGCCAAAGGAACCCAGCCTCTCGACGGGCTCAGCCTGAAACCCGTATTGACGGGAAACGCTGCAGAAGTGCCGGAACGCACCCTATTTTTATCCATTAATAAAAATAACAGTGTTAGAAAAGGCCGGTACCTGTATCAGGGCGATGCGCTCTACGACCTTTCCAAAGATTCCACACAGCAGATCAACATTGCCGCCCAGCACCCCGCATTGACTGACAGCCTCCGAATTGCATTCGACAACTGGTTTAACGAAATGCGCGCAAGTATCGATTCAATACGCTGGTTGCCAGTAGGATATGAACAATTTCCGGCTGCAACCCTGCCTTCGCAGGACGCGGTTCTCCACCCATCTTCCAAAGGGACGCTCTCGTTCAGCGCCTCGGCGCCCAATTCTTCGTGGATCGCCAACTGGAATGATACCGATTCTTACGTAAGCTGGAAAGTGGACGTCCATACGACCGGCCGATACCGGGTCAAGATCCGGTACACCAGTCCGCAGCCGGGTCATGCTTTTTCGATCGAGTTCAATGAAAGCCGTATTTCAGGAAAGGTCGCCAATGCATTTGATCCTCCGCTGCTGGACAGCCCGGACCGTGTCAAGCGGCAGGCCGAATCCTACGAAAAGGAGTTCAGGACCCAGGAAGTAGGGCTGATACAGCTGAAAAAGGGCAGAGGCGAGCTGAAACTGCGGGCGTCCGAGATCAAAGGTGCCAGATTTGCGGACATCCGTGCAGTCGAACTGGTGTTGGTGAAATAGTATCTGTTCCGCTGGCTTTGTCGATTAAAACGGACCTTTTGCATGAATGTGATCGGCGCGCTTTGCAGTTCCCGGCATCTCGCCCCGCTGGTCTTTGGCGGGTAATGGCTGGCCGGTCACCCGGTCGTACCAGTCGGGTGTGAGCGCCTGCGGGACGGTATCTCCGGTTTCCAGTATCCATCGGGCCAGGATTTTTTTGAGCGCCTGTATCTGATGATTATAGGTCTGATTTTCAATAAGATCCAGTGATTGCAAAGGATCTTTGGACTGATCAAAAAATGATTCGGCTGACCTCGGTACGATAAAGGCGTCGTTTTGCAACGGGGTAAGTTTGCCGCTTTGGCGGACGGCTTTCAATGACTTCGCGGCCGGGCTCTGATTGGCATCAATGGGTCCGCCATTGTCGAACTGCGTCCTTTTGTTGGTGATGTATAGAAAGTCCTTCGTGCGCACGGCCCGCTCGTAAGCCTCATAGTCGTGCCAGTTATGTTCTGCGAAAATGTACTTCCTGAACTCCTGGTGCGGATTTTTAAACAATTTCGCAAAGCTGTGTCCCTGAAAGGTCACGCCTGCCTGAACCCCGGCCAGTTCCAGTAAGGTAGGTGCGATGTCGATCGCGCTTACCAGACTTTGTGATACCTGGCCGGGCGGGATGCCGGTAGGCCATTTGACCAGAAACGGGGTTTTAATCCCTGCGTCGGTAAGCCGCGTCTTGCTACCCGGAAACGGGCGTCCGTTATCTGCGGTGAAGATGATGAGTGTGTTCTCCAAAAGCCCCTGTGCGGCCAGCTCCGTTTCCAGCAAGCCCACATAATGGTCGAGCCGGGCAATTTCATTGTAGTAGGAAGCCAGGTCTTGCCGGGTCCCGGAGTCGTCGACCAGCGTTGGGGGCACCTGTATATCGCGACCGGGATCGTGCTGCGGGCCGTTGGTCGTTTTTGACCAGGGGCGGTGGGCATCGTAAGGGGAAAGCCAGAAGAAAAACGGCTTCTGCTTCGGCCGGGATTTCAGCAGGTTTATCCATTGTTCCTCGCCTCCTTCCCCATTGAGCTCCTGGTTCACCAGCAGGGTGTCGTAAGCCCGCTTCGTAACCGGCCCCTCGTGCCATTTGCCCGCGAGCGCGGTGAAGTATCCTTTTTGTTGAAGCAGTTCGGGGAAAAATTTCAGATGCGCAGGCAGGGGCGAATGCAGCTCGGCAGCGCCGGTGTTGTGCGGGTAGCGGCCGGTGAGGATACTCGTGCGGCTGGGACTGCAGGAGCTGGTTGTGAGAAACATGTTGGTAAACTTCATGCCTTCCTTCGCCAGCCGGTCGAGGTTTGGCGTCTTGACTTTGGTATTGCCATAAGCACCGATATCGTCCCAGCTGATATCGTCGCCAATGATAAAAATAATGTTGACCGGCTGCCGGGCAAACGATTTCATGGCGAAAGCCAGGAACAGTACAGCCAAAATGTAACACTGTCGCATACGCTGGATTTAGTTATGGGTTTGTCAATACCAAAAATAGCAACATCGCTGCTATACCGCTACTGCCGGATTTTACTTTGATCCTGCACAGATAAACTTGCGCGCATCTGTTTGGGAATTCAAAACTAATTAGTTTACTTTGTCTATAAGTTAAATAGATAAAATAAAAAGCATCGAACCACCCGAGGCTGCGTATTAATTCAAATACCATCTTCACATGAATCTGCTTACGCCACTTCACTCAAAATCACCTTCCAAGGGCGGTTCCGACGCGCTTGCTCTCGTGCCTCAGCGACATTGTTGCAGCTGTTGAGGCGGCTTTTTTTACACTACCGTCCATTCCCATATCCGCGGGTATCGGCATCTGATCTCAGCATTATTTCCTGATTCGGCCACGTGCTTCCCTGGCTATGGCAGCGGGATAGTCTGTCAGGTTATTTACGTATATCAATATTCGTTATAGCTGTTCGGGTGCTCATGGCGGATGCCTGGCTGTGCAGTACCGCTGAGCATGTTCGCCTATCCGGGCAACGGGATGGTTTTTAGTCCGGCATTTCAACCAATAACCGTTTATATGAAAAGAATTATCACCAGAGGAAAAAATGCATTACTGTTTCTCTCCATTGTGCTGACGGGTAATGCGTTAGCGCAGCACAGCCCGACCCCGGCATTTCAGGGGAAAATAGGGAAGAACCTGGAATCCACCACCGAATCGGCCCCCCACAACAATCCCACCGCAACGGCTGGCGCTCCCAATATCGTCTGGATCCAGATCGACGACATTGGTTACGGGGCGATATCCGCATTCGGAGGGTTGATAGAAACACCCAACATTGACCGCCTGGCCAATCAGGGCTTGCGGTATACCAACTTCCATACGACCGCATTCTGCGCACCCACCAGAGCCGCGCTGCTGACCGGGCGGAATCAGCATTCGGTGCATTTCGGGTTCTTTGCCAGCAACTCCTACAACACGCCCGGCTACGACGGCTACCTTCCATTTGAAAAAGCGACGATAGCTGAGATCCTGAGGGAAAACGGGTATAACACATTTGCGCTGGGCAAATACCACCTTACCCATCCCGCAGACGCTACCCAGGCCGGGCCATTCAACCGCTGGCCGACGGGCCGGGGATTCGATCATTACTTTGGATTTTCTCCCGAAGTGGCGGCAACGGATCAATGGCACCCGACACTCTACCGTGACACGCAGCGCGAACCGGAGGATCCGAAAGGACGTCATGTGACGGAACTGCTTGCGAATGAGGCTATTCACTATATATCCGGCCAGAAGGCGGCTGCGCCCGACAAACCGTTCTTCCTCTATTTTGCTCCCGGTGCGGTTCATGCGCCGTTGCAGGTGGATAAGGCGTGGATCGACAAGTATAAGGGTAAGTTCAGCGGCGGCTGGGACCAGTACAGGGAAATCGTATTGAAGAATCAGAAAGCACTGGGCGTGATCCCCGCCAATACCAAGCTGGCCCCGAAAAATCCGGGCGTGAAAGACTGGAATGCGCTGTCGGCGGACGAAAAGAAGCTCTTTGAAAGGTACATCGAACTCTACGCTGGTTTTGTTTCGCATACCGACCATGAGATCGGCCGGATCATCGATCACATCGAGGAGATCGGGCAGCTGGATAATACACTTGTGGTCGTGTTGGTGGGCGACAATGGGGCCGAAGGTGCCGGCCGCGAAATCGGCCGTTTTTTAGCCAATCAGCGCGGTGAAACCGAGGAACAAACCGTAGCCCGGTACGTCAGGAACCTGGATCAGCTCGGAACGCAAAACTCATCTGTACTCTATCCCGACGGCTGGGCAGCCGCCACCAACACTCCGTTTCGATTTTACAAAAGCTACGGCAATTTCGAGGGCGGAACGCACGACCCGCTGATCCTTTTTTACCCTAAAAAAATCAAGGACAAAGGAGGCATCCGGCACCAGTACTCCTATGTGAGCGACATTCTTCCCACTACACTCGAACTGGCGGGTGCCACGGTACCGGCCGTTATCAACGGATATGCGCAACAGCCGGTTGAAGGGATAAGCCTGGCCTATTCCATCGGGGCACAGGAAAAGAATGCAGCCGAACGTCACAATGTGCAATACCATGAAATGACCGGCTCCTATGCCATTTACAAGGACGGATGGAAAGCTTCTTTCCCCCGCGACCGCTCGAAAAGAATCCCGCAAAGCGAAGAAAGGTGGCATTTGTATAACCTCAAAGAGGATTTCAACGAACTGAACGACCTGGCCGACAAGCACCCCGAAAAAGTGAAGGAGCTCGCAGAGGTGTTTGACCAGGAAGCATGGAAATACAATGTGTATCCATTGAAAGATAAGTGGGAAACAGCGAGCCAGAGCATTTATGATGGGAAAAAGAAAGTGACATTGTATCCGGGAGCGCATTACACGAGCAGCTCGGCCTTCCGTTTCGCAAATGCATCCTTCACGATCACTGCCCGTGCTGTGATCCCCGCTAAAGGCGCGGAGGGCGTTCTGCTCTCTTATGGTAACACCTTATCCGGATTGAGTTTTTATGTAAAAAACAACAAGCTGGTGTTCGCATATAATGCCGAAGGGAAAGTGCTGGAACTGACCTCCGCGAAGCCTGTGCCTGCCGGGGAAATTACGCTGAAAGCCGAAGTCGTGAACGGCGCTGACAAAAAGGATAAGGAGGTAACACTGTACATCAACAACGAAAAGGCCGGAACGCTGAACCTGGGCGCGATCGCGAATGCGGCCAGCGGATACGAAGGATTAGAGGTCGGGCGAGATGTGGGCACTACGGTGACGCCAGCCTACAAAGCACCCTACAACTTCACCGGCCGGCTCCGGGACATTGTCATTGAAAAAATATAACACCCCTAAATAGCTCCTATGAAAGCGAACTTTGCTTTGAAACTCCTGACGGCAACCGTGGTGGCCGGCGGGTTGCATGTACCGTACGCACATGCACAATACATTCCCCAAAAGCCATGGCAGGGAAAAATCGGGAAGACGATCGCCGAGACGCAGACGTCGTTTACAGAGCATCAGATTGCTGCCCCTAAGGACGCTCCCAATGTGATTTACATCCTGATCGACGACATCGGGTATGGCGCTTCGTCCGCCTTCGGGGGGCTGATCCCCACGCCGAATATCGACAGCCTGGCTAATAACGGACTGCGTTATACCAACTTCCACACCACCGGGGTGTGTTCACCGACTCGCACGGCATTGCTCACGGGCCGAAATCACCACTCGGCGCATGTGGGCAGCAATGCAGGCGCGGCGACGCCCGGCTACGACCGTGTGATTCCGTTCGAGAAAGGGTTTGTCAGCGAAACCCTCCGGGAACAGGGATACAATACTTTCGCGGTAGGTAAATGGCATCTGACGCCCAAAAGGGACCAGACCCAGGCAGGCCCATTCAATCGGTGGCCTGTGGGCAGAGGTTTCGAGAAGTACTTCGGGTTTCTGGGCGGCGCCACCGACCAGTACCGTCCGATATTGTGGGAGGGTACCAATAAGGTCGAAAAAGGGTATGACGACCCAAAGCTTTTGTCGGAGCTGATGACCGACCGGGCCATCAATTACATTGCCAACCAGAAGTCGGTGGCCCCGGAAAAGCCCTTTTTCCTGTATTACGGACCGGCAGCCACGCATTCACCACACCAGGTCGACAGGTCGTGGAGCGATAAATTCAAAGGGAAATTCGACAAAGGCTGGGACTGGTACCGCGAGGAGGTACTGGCCCGCCAGAAGAAACTGGGCGTGGTGCCTTCCTATGTGAAACTAGCACCAGGGAATGCTGATGTGAAGAAATGGGAGAGCTTATCCGCCGACGAGAAACGTCTTTACATCCGTCACATCGAGGTATATGCCGGCTACCTTGCGCACCTCGACCACGAGATAGGCCGTTTGGTACAATATCTGAAAGGCATCGATCAGCTGGATAATACGCTGATATTCCTCTCGATAGGCGACAATGGATCGGCGCGGGCCGGGGGCGTGAATGGAAGAAGTAATTTTGGCACGGGCTCAAAAGCCGGTCAGACTGACGAATTCAGGAAAGACCTGGACAACATCGACCTCATCGGAACCGAAAAATCCAATGTCCTTTACCCGATCGGCTGGGCGCAGGCAACCAACACGCCTTTTCGCTACTTCAAGGCCGAAGCCAACGGGGAAGGCGGCACACATAACCCGCTCATTGTTTTTTGGCCTAAACAAATCAAAGACAAAGGCGGTATCCGGGACCAGTACACGCACGTGATCGATATTTTACCGACCACGCTGGAACTGGCCGGGCTCAAAGCGGTGCCCACTATCAACGGTATCCGGCAAGATGCATTGGAAGGTACCAGTTTCGCCGGTTCCATTAGTACTCGGAATGCGCCCCATCAGCACCATGTGCAATATTACGAGATCGGGGGAGCACGCTCCATTTACAAGGATGGCTGGAAGGCCGGTGCGTTTCATAAAAGGGGAGGAGCATTCGAGGGCGATCGCTGGGAGTTGTTCAAAATTGATGAGGATTTTAATGAAAGCAACGATTTGGCCCAAAGCAACCCCGGCAAGCTGACGGAGCTCAAAGCGCTATTCGACTCGGAGGCAACCAAATACAACGTTTTTCCGCTCAGGAACGGGGCCGGAAATGAAAACGAAAAGGAGCCGGATTATTTTGACGGCAAAAAACATATCGTACTGTACAACGGACTCTCGCATCTGACCGAAGCGCCGGTGTTCAACAACCGGTCGTGCACGATTTCCGCGGACGTCGAGCTGGCCGATTCAAAGCAGGAGGGCGTTATTTTTGCTGTCGGCGGTCAGTTCGGAGGATTGAGCCTTTTTGTGCAGGACCGGAAATTGCAGGTCGCCCACAATGCCGGTTCCGCGGTAGAGACGCTGAATTCGGGCAGCGAAAACCTGCCTAAGGGTAAATCGACCGTAAAACTGGTTTTTCAGGCCGACAAAGCCGCTCAAAACGGAACGGCGTCCATTTATATCAATGATAAGAAGGTAGGCGAAAAGCGGTTTGCAGATGCGACGTTTAAGGACGCCTGGGATGGATTGTCCGTCGGAAGGGACGACAACACCGCGGTTTCAGATAGCTACAAAGCGCCCTTTCCATTTACAGGTGGTTTGAAAAGTGTTGTAATTGATTTTTAGATGATGAACGGCCCGGCAGGCACGATCAGCGCCGGGCCGGGGAAATCATGGATAAGCGGTCGCCAGCCTGGTTTATGCCTGGGCTGGCGATCGCGGTTTTATGTGGGCTCCTCACGTGTTTCGGCGTACATGGGAAAGTGGTTGGTAATGCTCCCGACCAATAAATTTGCCTCCATCGGTTACATTTTATGCGAAATTGAAAACTTTATGGTAACAAATGACTAAGAATCAGGTCTGATGCGCTTTTAGTTTAAAAGTGTTACACCGGGAATCATTTTGAGCTTTTCGCCGATACGTGATGACGAATAATTCAGTGAAGTCGCAGATGAGGAAGCATCCTTTTTTGAATGGGAGAACGGTCTCCGCTGTGGCATGGGTGTGTCTGATCCTGCTGGCAGGCTGCGGCGTTGAAAAGCCGGCGGAGGTAGAGCTGGCATTGAAAGACTTACCCGAGACCCTGGATTTCAACTACGATGTGAAGCCTATCCTCTCCGATAAATGCTTCGCATGCCATGGTCCCGATGCAAAAAAGCAAAAGGGCGGCCTACGGCTCGACACCGAGGAAGGCGCTTACAAGGCCCTGAAAAAAACTGCGGGCCGGCACGCGATCGTTCCGGGCGACCTGGCCGCGAGCGAAGTGTACAGCCGCCTCATCGCAGACGACCCCGAGCTGAAAATGCCGCCTCCGGCTTCGAACCTCAAACTGTCCGTGAAAGAAATCGCAGTGCTCACCCGCTGGATCGAACAGGGAGCAGAATATAAACCGCATTGGTCGTTCATTAAGCCGGAAAAACCCGGAATCCCGAAACCCGGGCTGGCCGGATGGGCCAAATCGCCGATCGATCATTTTATTCTTGAAAGGCTGGAAACCGAAAACCTCGTCCCATCGCCCGAGGCAAGCCGGGAAGACCTCATCCGGCGCGCCAGCTTCGATCTGACGGGCCTGCCGCCGACACTTGCCGAAATAGACGCATTTGTTGCCGACCGGTCGCCGGGCGCTTATGATAAAGTACTTGACCGCCTGCTGAGATCGCCGGCCTATGGCGAACGCATGGCCAGCGAATGGATGGATGTGGCACGTTATGCGGACAGCGATGGCTACCTGGACGACAAACACCGCGATCTTTCACCATGGCGCGACTGGGTGATTGGTGCTTTCAACCGCAACATACCCTACGACAAGTTCATCACCATGCAACTCGCCGGCGACCTGATGCCGGGCAAGACGAAGGAAAGCGTACTGGCAACCGCTTTCAACCGGCTGCACAAGAAGAGTTCCGAGGCAGGAATCGTTTTTGAAGAATACCGGGTGGAATACAATGCGGACCGGGTACAAACGCTGGGGCAGGGCATACTCGGCCTTTCGGTGCAGTGTGCACGCTGCCATGACCATAAATATGACCCCATTAGTCAGGAGGCTTATTACAAAATGTTCGGGCTATTCAACAGTACCAACGAAATCGGAAGTCCGGTGTACGGGCCCGACCAGACACCCGGCCCCGCAATGCTGCTGACGACGCAGGAAAATGAACAGCTCCTGCATTTTATGGATCAGCAGATAGCCGGCCTGGACAGACAGTTCGCCGATCATCAAACCGGTTCGGAGGAAGATTTTAAGAAATGGATGAGCGCCGGAAAGCCGTCGGAAAAGCTGATCGGAAACCAGATCCGTGAAGGGATGGTGGCGCATTACCCGTTTGATGAAGCCACTGCGACGGCAGGTGGTAAGCGTATCACACCGAACACCGTCAACAGGGCGCAGCCGGCGCAATGCAATGAGGTGATTTTAAAGCCGGGCGTAAAGGGTAATGCCTATTTTGTGTCGGACTACAATTCCATCAGGCTTGGGAACAACATCGGATGGCACGAGAGGACAGAACCTTTTTCGGTTGAACTATGGATCAATCCCAACACGGTTTACCCCGATGCGGGCATATTTTATCATTGCGAAGACATTAGGCTGGGTTACAAAGGTTATTCTTTGCGGCTTGCCCAAAACAAATTACAGTTTATCATCGCCCATTCCTACCCGCAGAATGCGATTCAGGTAAGCACGATTGCGGCAGTACCGGTGAAAAAGTGGACGCATATTACCGTTACCTACGACGGGTCCAGCAAAGCCTCGGGAGCGAAGATCTACGTGAATGGCGAGGCGGCACCGGCGACAGCGGATTATGACAATCTTTACAAAGGGATTTTATACGAAAAAGATATTCATACCTACGGATTCCAGGGATTCCTGTTGGGCCAGCGCAATCTGCTGATCCCGTTCAAAGACGGTGGAATCGACGAATTGAAGATCTTTAACAAGGAACTGACCGCACTCGAAGTACTCTATAACCATGATACGAACAAAGCCACGGAAGTGCTGAAAAGGACGGATACCGGTGGGATTGCCATGCTGAAAGACTTTTACCTCGCGAATTTCAATGCAGGGCGGAAAGCGTTGCAGGTCAGATTGAAAATGAAAAGGGAGGAGCAAAATAGACTGGTCAACAGCATTCCGGAACTGATGGTCATGGGAGATTTACCCAAACCACGGCCCACCTACCTGTTAACAAGGGGTGTTTACAATGCACCGGGTAAGCAAGTCACGCCGGGTGCATTGGAGTCAGTGCTGCCGTTTGAAGGGAAATATCCTCAAAACCGGCTGGGACTGGCCCGCTGGCTATTTGACAAAAACAATCCGCTAACCGCCCGGGTGTTCGTGAACAGGATCTGGCAAATGCATTTTGGCCACGGGATCGTACGCTCGGCGGCGGACTTCGGCAACCAGGGGAACCTGCCTTCGCACCCGCAGCTGCTGGATTGGCTTGCGGTAGATTTTGTAAATTCAGGTTGGAATATCAAGCGGCTGCACAAGCTGATCATGCTTTCGGCAACCTATCGCCAGACTTCGAAAACAACTCCGGAACTGCTCGAAAAGGACCCGGATAACATGCTGCTCGCCAGAGGTGCCCGGTTCCGTTTTACAGCCGAGATGATCCGGGACAACTCACTCGCCATCAGTGGTCTTTTAGTAAATAAGGTGGGTGGAAAGAGTGTTTATCCGTATCAACCGGCAGGACTCTGGGATGAGCTCAGCGATAAAATCTGGCGGTACCGGTACGCCCAGGAGCCGGGGGAGGGGTTGTACCGGAGAAGCCTTTACACCATCTGGAAACGGACTTCGCCACCGCCTTCCATGCTGATCTTCGACGCACCCGAGCGTGGCGAGTGCACCGTGAAGCGACGCTCGACCAATACGCCGTTGCAGGCGCTGGTCATGCTGAACGACCCGCAGTATATCGAATCCGCACGGGTGCTGGCGCAACGCGTTCTGCGGGAGAAAGCAGGCGATGGAGCGAATGCGGTCGATCAGGTATTCAGGCTGGTCACCGGACGCCGGCCCGATGCGACCGAGCGGCAGATACTCGGCAGGTTTTATGCCGACGAATTAAGCCGTTTTCGCGCCAAACCCGCACAGATGCTGGAATACCTCCGTACAGGATCATCAAAATGGGACGCGACGCTGAAACCGGAAGAGATTGCGGCGCTGGCGACAGTAGCAAATGCGGTCATGAACACAGACGAGGGGTATACCCGTAAATGAATGTGAATATGGAAGATCTGAAAAAAGTATTAACGCAACTCAACCGCCGGGACTTCCTCACCAAAGCAGGGCTTGGATTCGGTTCCATCGCATTGTCGAGTATTTTACAGGCCGGAACCTCACCTGCGCAAAGACGGCAGGGCGAGGAGTATTCGGAAGCCGCTGCATTGATCCGGGGAACCCACTTTGCCCCGAAAGCGAAAAGAATTATTTACTTGTTTCAAAGCGGTGGTCCATCCCAGCTCGAAACTTTCGACTATAAGCCCACACTAGCCAAATGGCATGGCCAGGAAATTCCGGATTCGGTGCGGGGAACGCAGCGGAACTCCGGGATGGTAGCCGGGCAATCGACGTTTCCGCTGGTAAAATCCATCTATGATTTCAAACAGTACGGGCAGTCGGGGGCGTGGGTGAGCGAGCTTTTTCCTTATACCGCGCAGATCGTCGACGAGCTGTGCATTGTCCGATCGATGTACACCGAGGCGATCAATCACGAACCGGCGGTGATGTTTGTGCAAACAGGCTCGCAGCAAAGCGGTCGACCGTCGATGGGCTCATGGCTGAGCTATGGGCTCGGGTCGGACAATCAGAACCTGCCCCATTTTATGGTGTTGATTTCCAAGGGAGTGAGTGACCAGCCGTTGAGCACAGCCGCCTGGGCCAACGGATTCCTGGCGTCCCATCACCAGGGCGTTCAGCTCAGGGCGGGGAAGGATCCGGTACTCTACCTGCAAAACCCGTACGGCGTGCACAAGGAAGACAGGCGGAGAGCACTGGATCGTATCAAAGAGCTTAATGAACATCAGTATACGCTCTGGGGTGACCCGGATATCCAGTCGAAGATAAGCCAGTATGAAATGGCTTACAAAATGCAGACCTCTGTGCCCGATGCCGTGGATACCTCCGGGGAGCCCGACTACATTTATGAAATGTACGGGGAAGATGCCCGGCGACCCGGCTCGTTTGCCGCCAATTGCCTGCTGGCCCGTCGGATGGCCGAGCGGGATGTGAAGTTCATTCAATTGTACCATATGGGGTGGGATCAGCATGGCGATTTACCCAAAAATATAGCCAAGCAGGCCAGGGATGTGGACCAGGCTTCGGCGGCGCTGGTGAAGGATCTGAAACAACGCGGCTTATTGGAAGACACGCTGGTGGTGTGGGGAGGGGAGTTTGGGCGGACTAGTTTTTCGCAGGGAAAACTCACGTCGGACAACTATGGCCGGGATCATCACCCCGGCTGTTTCTCCATGTGGATGGCCGGCGGGGGTGTGAAAACCGGCCAGGTCTACGGAGAAACAGACGAGTTCAGCTACAACGTCGTGAAAGACGGCGTGCATGTGCATGATTTCCAGGCAACCCTTTTACATCTTTTCGGTCTGGATCACGAAAAGCTTGTTTTCAAGCATCAGGGACGGCGTTACCGCCTGACGGACGTTCATGGCAAGGTGATAAAAGCATTAATCGCCTGAACCGTGTTCTTATATTAGTTTGCCCAGCGCTTCCATACCGACGGCTTCCAGTTCGCTTGTCCGGTTCTCTCTCACTTTTTGGACCCAATGCGGATCGGACAGTAATGCTCTTCCCACCGCTACCAGGTCAAACTCCTTGTTGTCGAATCTGCGCAGGAGCTCGTCCAATGGGGCCGGGTTCGCGTTCTGGCCGGAGAAGAGGGTGGATACATCTTTGTCCAGCCCGACCGAGCCGACGGTGATCGTAGCCTTGCCTGTCAGCTTTTTAGTCCATCCGGCGAAGTTCAGGTCGGAGCCATCAAATTCCGGCTCAAAGAAGCGGCGGCTCGAACAATGGAAAATATCGACCCCGGCATCAGCCAATGGCGACAGCCATGCTTCCAGTTCCTGTGGTGTATTCGCCAGTTTAGCCTTGGTTTCGGCAAACCGCCATTGTGAGATACGGAATAGCAACGCAAAATCGTCGCCGACCGCCTTGCGGGTCGCCTTGATCACCTCTATTGCAAACCGGCTCCTTTCGGGCAGCGAGCCGCCTCCGAACGTATCGGAACGGGCATTGGTATAATGCCAGAAAAACTGGTCGATCAGGTATCCGTGTGCCCCCTGGATTTCGACGGCATTGAATCCCAGGTCTTTGGCCGCCCTGGCAGCATGCGCATAGGCCGCAATGGTGTCGGCAATGGCGGTATCGTCCATGGCCACACCATGGCCTGCGGCAGAAGGTCCCTCGAACGGTGCGCCGGGCAGCCAGCCTGTGTCGTGCTTGTCCTGAATGCCGGCGTGCCAAAGCTGAGGTGCCATCTGTCCGCCTTTGCCCTGTACCCGGTCTATCACCTGTTTCCAGCCTGATAAAGCCTGGTCACCGTAAAAGTGAGGAACATGGGGGTCGTTCACGGCGGCCGGCCGGCGGATAGCGGTGCCTTCGGAAATGATCAGGCCAACTTCCGCGGCGGATCTTCGCTCGTAGTAATCCGCCACTTCGGGGGACGGGATGCCGCCCGGCGAGAAAGAGCGGGTCATGGGAGACATTACAAACCGGTTTCTCGTGCTGAGTGATTTGAGTTGAAAAGTGCTGAATAGGTTTTCCATCGTTTCGTTTTTTTTCCTGACGACCGGAAATTCAGAAGGGGGACAATGCAGGGTGATCGGGACGACGTTTGCCGGTGAAACTCTGCACGGCTGCATGCCATATCAATTATATTCGTTTATTTTTGACCTTAAAATCAGTCCTTGCAGTTGTTGGAACAGCTATCTTGTGCAATTGCAGGCAACAACGTCTTATTGAAAATCTCTTAATCCTAAAAAACATGACTAAAAGTATTTTGCTGATCCTGGCCGGGGCTGCTTTTGCGCTCGCGTCTTGTCAAAAAAAGCCGGCGGAAACTTCCGATGCGGCAGAAGCCGACAGTACCGGCGCTCCTGTTGAAACCCAAAAGGCTAATTCGGATTACAAACCCGCATTTGAGGGACAGACCAGAATCGGCAGCGTCAAATCGACCACTGCATATGAAGGCAAAGTGCTCAGCAGCGACCTTAAAAATCCCTGGGGTATCACAAGTCTGCCGGACGGCAGGTTGATCATTACCGAGAAAGCAGGTACGATGCGCATCGCGACTACCGCAGGTGTGCTAAGCAGTGCCATTACCGGGATCCCGGCAGTGAATTCCGAAGGACAGGGCGGTTTGCTCGGTATTCGTGTCGACCCTGATTTCGCCCAAAACCGAATGGTATACTGGGTGTTTTCGGAGGCCGGGAAGGGTGGTAACCTCACGGCAGTGGCCAAAGGCAAGCTATCGGCGGACGAGAAAAAGATAGAAGGTGCGGTCGTGATCTACCGTGCGACTCCGGCTTTCGCCAGCAATCTTCACTATGGCGGACGTATCCTGTTCGACAAAAATAATAACCTCGTCATCAGCACCGGAGAACGTTCTGATACCATTACCAGGCCACAGGCACAGCATCTGAATTCCAGTTTGGGAAAAGTGATACGCATTACCAAAGAAGGGAAACCTGTTGCAGGCAATCCGTTTGAAGGGAAAGCCGGTGCCAAACCGGAACTGTATTCCTACGGACACCGGAACGTGCAGGGACTCGCATTTCATCCGGTAACGGGGGATCTGTGGGAAGTGGAATTCGGCCCGCGCGGAGGCGATGAGCTGAACCGCATCGAGCCGGGGAAAAACTACGGCTGGCCGACGATCACCTACGGCATCGAATACAGCGGCAAAAAGATCGGCGATTCGATCCAGGTAAAGGAGGGGATGGAGCAGCCTGTTTATTACTGGGACCCGGTAGTATCGCCAAGCGGCATTACATTTTACAGCAGCGACAGCATTCCTGAATGGAAAAACAACCTGTTCATCGGCGGTTTGAGCAGCATGCACATTGCGAGGCTCGTCATTGAAAATAACAAGGTAGTGGGTGAGGAACGGCTTCTTTCAGGTGAAGGCCAGCGTTTCCGCGACATTACCGAAGGCAAAGACGGAGCTCTGTACGCAGTGACCGACCAGGGCCGGCTTTACCGCGTTTACAAGAAGTAACAACGTCGCTGATAAGTTAATTGGTCATTCAATGCCTGAATTTCAGATTTAGGGCATTGAATGACCATTCTTTTTTGGCGCAGTCCCGGTTTACAGTATTTCTATGTATCCGTCGGTTCCGTTCACCCTGATCCGCTGTCCGTCCCGGATCAGCCGGGTAGCGTTATCTACACCCACCACAGCCGGTAAGCCATATTCACGTGCGATAACTGCTCCGTGGGTCATGAGTCCACCCACTTCGGTGACCAGGCCTTTTATCGATACAAACAATGGGGTCCAGCTGGGGTCCGTAAAAGCGGTGACCAATATATCGCCCTCTTCCAGCCCGGCGTCTTCCATGTTCAGGATCACGCGGGCCCGTCCTTCGATGACTCCGGAAGATACGGCGAGGCCCACGATCGCGTCGCCCGGGATATTTTCCAGGTTGTACCTGCCTCTGATGACCTCGCCATCCGATGTGAAAACACGTGGAGGTGTCAGTTTTTGATATAATTTAAAGTCTTCTTCCCGCTTCCGAATGATCTGATAGTCCAGTTGGTGCGTATCCACGACTTCGCGGAGTTCCTCAAAACTGAGGTGGAAAATATCCTCCCTGTCGCGTATGACGCCGGCCTGTACGAGTCGTTCGGCTTCTTTCATCAGGGCCTGCTTGTAAGCGAAGTAGCGACTGACAATGCCGTATTTCGGGTACTCGCGATAGCCGATCAGGTTCCGGACCAGGTCAATCATTCGTTTGGTTTCCTGCGCTTTGTGCTCACCATCCGGGAGTTGCATCAACCGGTCCAGCAACTCCTGCTCCTTTGCCAGAGCCTCTTTCTTCCCTTGCGCAAACCTCCGGTGCGCGGCACCGGGTTCGAAGTTTTTGATATTATTAAGGATCATAGGGACAAGTGTGACCGGCTTTTCGCTCCAACGGGTTTTTGTAATATCAATTTCACCGGCGCACCGCATGCCATACTTTTCAAGATAAGCCTGGATAGCCTTCCGGGCATCGTGTCCGCCATTCAGCTGAGCCAGGTCATCTAAAAAATGGTCATGCTTGGCGTGTTGCAAATATGCGATCACCTCCGGGTACGGACGAATCACATCTGCCACATGCAGCAGGTCGAGGCCCATTTCAGAAGTGATGTTATCGGGCACGGACTGGGAAAGGATGTCGGCTGCATTTTTCTCGCCCAGCCACTCGTTCATCTTTTCATTGATCCATGCAGAAGCATTCATGCCGGTCATAATCGCACCGAAGCTCTCCGAGGCGGCATTGGCTTTCCTTGATTGCTGGATGTCTTCCAGGATAAAATCAAACAACTCTTGTCCTGATTTCGGCCGGATATGCTCTTTTAATGCTGCGATCGAAGTTTGGTTGCGCCTGATCAGGTCGGCGACGACGGCCGCCGGACCGCCCGACGAGTCGTAATCGTTCAATGCCTCGTAATTGTGAGGAGGCACAGCTTTACCGCTTTCGCCGGAAGCCGGTTGGTTTTCATCGTCGGGTAAATATTTTACATAATCTTCCCGCTGTAAAATGGTCGTCAGTGCGTCCCTGATGATCGGATCGGATTTTCCCAGCACATTCACCAACGTATTTCTGCCCGCAGATGAAGCCAGCATTGGGGTGACATCCACAAATAACCTTCCACCGGCAATGCGCATGAGTGCGGGTGTTGTCAACAGGAAAAAAGACAGACCCAGCGGTTTCATGGCGTCGGTCATCATCTGGTTATGGCCCACCGACACGTACACGTGGTTTTCCTGATCATCCACCTCGGGTACCGGGTACAAAGTGGTGATGGGCCTGCTCTGGACAATATGAAATGTGCCGTCAATCCAGCACCATTCGATATCCTGCGGGGTACCGAAGTGTGTTTCAATGCTTCTGCCGATGCGCGCGAGTTGTAAGATCTGCTCGTCTGTCAATGCAGGTAAGGCCTGACGCCCGGGCTCGATTTCAACTTCCTCCGTGCCGCCCTCCTCCAAGGCAGAAATGGCCAGCTTCTTGGCAGATATCTTTTTGCCGGTCACCTTGCCGTCGAATACTTTGTAATTATCAGCATTTACCAGACCGGAGACCAGTGCCTCACCAAGCCCGAAGCTGGCGTCAATGGACACGACCTTTCTGTTGGAAGTAACCGGGTCGGCTGTAAACATGATCCCGGCCACTTCGGGAAAGACCATCTTTTGGATCACCACCGACAGACTCACCCTGGCATGGTCAAACCCATTTTGCAAACGGTACGTAACGGCTCTGTCCGTGAACAACGAAGCCCAGCACCTGCTGACGTGGCTCAGTATCGCCCCGGGACCGATAATGTTGAGAAAAGTTTCCTGCTGGCCGGCGAAAGAGGCGGTGGGCAGATCCTCGGCCGTGGCGCTGGACCGAACCGCATATGCATGTCCCTCACCGAGTTGTTCAATGCGCTTTGTAATCTCGTCGCCCATTGCTTTTGGAACCGGTATTTCCCCGATCAATTTCCGGATTCTTGCACTGGTTTCGCTGATACTTTTCCGGTCATCCGCTTTGAGGGAGGCCAACTGGCCAAGCAGTAAATGAAATGCTTCGCTATTGCCGGTAAGCTGCTGATATGCTTCCGTCGTAATGCAAAAGCCTTCGGGCACAGCTATGCCTTCGATCCGGGACAATTCCCCCAGGTTGGCACCTTTGCCCCCGACACTCGCAAGCATGGACCTGTCGATTTCATGAAAACCAAGTATGTAGGCGCTCATCGTTTTTAGGATTTGTTGTTGATTTGGTCTGTTGTTTCACTCATGATTGCAATCGCTTTCAGAAAATACGTTTCAATGACCGCGCTTTCCGCATCCGAAAATGAAGCGATGAGTTGTTCCGACCTGCTTCGGAACTCTTTGTAAAGCGGTACAAAGAGTGCCATGATGTCGGCTGTGTTCGGCGCTATGAACACCTTCCTTCGGTCGTCCTCCGCGAATTTGCGCTGCACCAGTTTTTTCTTTTCGAGTCTATCGATCAGCCCGGTTACGGCGCCTGTTGTCAGGCCTGTCAAAGTGGAAAGCTCGCCTGCCGTCATTTGCCCTTTTTCTATCAGAAATCCCAGGTACTTATGGTCTGTTCCCGAAAGCCCGGCCTTGCGTGCAATGGCCTCGTGCATCTGAATGGAGGTGTAGGCATAATGCTGGCTCAGTTTTCTCAGTCTTTTGAGTTGCTCGTCATCCATTTTATATCTTATTTAATAAGTATCTTATCAACAAAGATAATATTAAATTCTAAGGATCAAATCATTGGTGATTTTATTTGGAAGAGAATCGGGGTCATGCTGTTAAACACGTACACCGTGTTTAACAGCATGACCCCGATGCAATGGGCAGATCAGCCATGTGCGGATCTGATGCAGTGAAGACCGTTTCACATGTATTATCGTGGATAGGTTGTGGCGAGGATTTCCCCGGCATTGACTGGTTCGCCGGCGGAGAACTGCCGTAAATGGTGGTCCGCATGTTTGTAGGCAAATATTCCGATTTCCTCCCGGGTCATCTTTCCGAAGAAGTCGTGGATGAATGCCTCGTTTGCAAAATCCGCGTAACCATTGATGCGCCCGATCCAGATCTTCTTTTGGGCTTCCAGATCGCCATCCGGCTCGGTGACGATGAATGCCTTGCCCGAAGGCACATTTTTCTTGAGAGGCCGCTCATCTTTTACAAAGCTCTTCAAAGCCATTTTGCCGAAAATCAATCCCAGGAACTCCTGCTTATACTTTGGGCTATGGATGCCTAAAACCCATTCGTCCCAGATGATGCAATGCTTCACCATTTGATACACATTCATTTTACCCCATTGCGCCAGGTTGCTTTTGCTGAGAGACTGGATTCTTCCGACGAGTTCGTCCCTGGTTGCTGCATCAAAAATCGTTTTCATAGTTGTTTGTTGTTAGTTGATGAGGCAAAATTACCGGGGCTCCCGAAGATGGTCCGCGTGATAAAATGACATTCAAAGGTGTATTTTGTGCCAACTTTGTTGTAGGTTTGATCAGGGCCGTAACCAGTTGTTTATGAAACATATTTCCATTGTCGTGTACGAGGATGTGCTCCTGACAGCACTTTCCAGCACGGTTGCGCTGCTCACAGGAGCAAATGAGGCGGTGGTCAGGGACGGGCGGCCCGCTCCGTTTCAGATCGACCTCGTAGGCGTGCATCTGAATGATATTCGGCTGGGTCTTCCGGTTCAGTTTTATTGTGGAAAAACCCTGTCCGACGTTTTCGATACGGACATTATCGTCGTGCCTCCCATGAACACGGAAGGGGAGGACATCGAAGAATTGTTGGCGAAAAACGAACCGCTGATCCATTGGCTTGCTGCGAAATACCAGCAGAAGGCCCGGATCATCAGTCTTTGCACCGGGGCCTATTTCGTAGCGGAATGCGGGTTGTTGAATGGTATGCCTGCCACTTCGCACTGGGGCGTTATCGACGATATGCGGAAAAGATATCCGTTGGTCAACTTCCGGCCTGAGCAGGTAGTAACCCAGTCCGAAGCGATCATTACAGGAGGCGGGGGCTTTTCCGCATTAAATGCCCTGCTGTACTTCATCGAAAAGAGCTGTGGCAAGGCCATTGCGATCAGCCTGAGTAAATACTACGCCCTGGACTACGGGCGAACTTCTCAAAGTATCTTCACCATTTTCTCCGGCCAGCGCAGTCATAACGATGAGGAGATCCACCGGGCGCAATCCTATATCGAAAGCGAGTTCAAGGCAGATATTTCAGTGGATCAGATCGCCACGGAGGTCAACATGAGCAAACGAAATTTTATCCGTCGTTTCAAAAGCGCCACCACGCTGAACCCGATCGAGTACATTCAGCGAATCAAGGTGGAGGCAGCTAAAAAATCGTTGGAAGCCGGTGAATCGAACATTGCCTCCGTTACCTATGATGTCGGCTATAACGACCTGAAAACTTTCAGGACGATATTTAAGCGGATCACAGGGTTAACGCCGGTCGAATACAGGAACCGGTATAACACGGAGACCTTGCTGCGCTAAAACATTCATTCTGATGATCCGGCTTTGCTGGTCGACTGGCACGGAATTTTATCAGCCCGGCGGAATTTCCGTTCCGGCGGGCAAGCCGGCGCGGCTGTCTATCACTTTAATGACCAATCAGGATGAAAATACTCAGCACCGCCATGCATGCGAAAATCGACTATTTTGCAGGCATTATCTTCATGGCCTCCCCGTGGATCTTTGGCTTCAAAGATTCAGTTGGCGCAACCTGGACAGTGATCGCCGCTGGCCTGCTCGCTTTGATGCTATCACTTTTTACTGACTACGAGGGCGGAATGGTCCGGAGCATCCCCATGCGCGTCCACCTGACGGCCGATGTGTTTTCCGGCGCATTGCTGGCCTCGTCGCCCTGGCTGTTTGGCTTTGCCCAGGAGGTTTTTCTCCCACACCTGCTCATGGGCCTGTTCGAAGTTTCAGCCGGACTGCTTACTTCAAAGCATCCTTCACATGATCAATCCGGGCCAGTGGTCAAAACCTGAATTTGACGTATAGTATTAATCGTTGGGGATCGGCTGCCCGACAAGCCGGATTACCGTTAAGTCTGATTGATCATGAAAAAGGAAGATATCGTCCCGGGAGATTTTTACCGGATATTATTTGGAGAAGCCCCGGTGGAATTTATGCTGGAAGTACTGATCCGCACATTGATTATTTACATTGTACTGCTGGTAGTGGTCAGGTTCATGGGTAAAAGAATGGGCGGGCAGCTGACGATCGCCGAACTGGCGGTTATGATCACCCTGGGTGCGATCGTTTCACCGGGAATGCAAATGCCGCAGACCGGCCTGCTGGTATGTACGCTGATCCTCCTGTGTGCCCTCATTTTCCAGCGGGGTATCAACTGGCTCGAATTCAAAAGCAAATGGTTCGAAGCGCGAAGTCAGGGCGTTGCCAGCACGCTCGTAAAGGATGGGGTGATGCAACTGGAAGTCATGAGCAGTACTAAAGTGTCACGTCAGCAGCTTTTTGCAGCCCTCAGGAGCGAAAAAATCTACAATCTTGGCGAAGTGGAGCGCGTATACCTCGAAGCTTGCGGGCTGTTCAGCATTTACCGCAAGGATGGGGCATGGCCCGGCTTGCTGCTTTTTCCGCCCGATGACGAAAGTATGAATGGCTTCGGCCAGCAAGTGAAGAGCGGCACGGTGGTTTGCGCCAACTGCGGCACGGTCGCCGAGCAGGAGCATCGGCAGGACTTATGCCCGGAATGCGGTGCGGATCAGTGGGGCAAGGCCAACATTTCAACGCGGTCTGAGGTTAAACAACAAACGTCATGAAAAAAGAGGATATTCATTTGGGGGACTGGCAGCGCGTGTTCATCGGAGATGTGCCCGCGGGTTTCTACTGGGAAGTCGTGCTCAGGATTGCGATCATATACCTGGTGCTGATGGTATCGATGCGATTAATGGGCAAGCGCATGGCCTCCCAGCTGAGTCGTAACGAAATGATTGCGATGGTGTCCCTGGCGGCAGCCATTGGCGTCCCGTTACAGTCGCCCGACCGCGGCATTCTGGCAGCGTTGGTAATTGCTGCGGTGGTGATCGCGGTCCAGCAACTGGCTGCCTGGCTCGCTATCCGCAATCAGAGGCTTGAATCGGTCATGCAGGGAGACCTTACCGTGCTGATTGCGGACGGGCAGCTGAAACTGGACAACATGAGAAAGACCGGTATTACCACCGAACGTGCCTTTGCGCAGCTTCGGGGCAATGGGATCAGGCACCTTGGCCAGGTGAAACGACTTTACTTTGAGGCCAGCGGGGCATTTACCTTCATTCCAGCCGAAGATGTACAGCCCGGGCTGAGCGTATTACCCGGTAATGACAGTGAATTTAGAGCCAGTGTATGCCGCCCCACCGACCGGCTTGCCTGCCAGCAATGCGGCGCACTCGTGCGGACACAACAACGCGATGCGCGGTGTGCCAGTTGCGGAAGCGACGAAACGGCAGCGGCAGTCAGCTAGTGGCAAATTTTGCTCACTAAATGACCCCGGGAGGCGTCTTGTCCCCATTTTCCTGGCTGTGGAACAACCGCAGCTCATCATCGCCGGGAATACGGCCGCGAATGGGAACGGTTTTTTACATGACGCGTCGATTTTTACATTAAACCTAAGTATTGGATGGAAGCTGTACCCACATTAATTCCCGCGAGCGTTTCCCTGCGCTCGGCACTTAGCCAGGCGATGCAGGCCGAACAACAGATCAGCAGCATTATCCCCAGGGTCATGCAGGCCGTCTGGTCGACGGAGCTTTCGCGGGCGCTTCGGAGCGCATTAGCGCTGTCTGAGCAGCATCAGCTCAAAATTACCGGGAAGTTTGGCCTCAAACCCGGCAAACGGCTAGGCCCGGAAATGGCAGATATCGAACAGCACATCATGCGAGCGCTGGATGGTCCGCAGCCAGGAGGAATGAGGGATCTGTCGCTCACCCTGTTAGTTGCCAGGATTATTCAGCACAAGATCAGCTGTTATGAAAGTTTGCTGGGGATGGCTGGTAAAGCCGGTCTTCAGGATGCCCGGCGCCTGCTCGGCGCGGCATTGTCGGACGAAACCGCCACCGACCTGTTTTTGCAGGAACTGATCGAACGTTTCACGCAACGTAAGTGCGAGTGAAACGCTCCGCGATGGCTCAGCGCCGGGTTTTCCGTCTGGCATCGGCGCGGTAGTCAGCCGGCCTGATCGTTTTGGACCAGAATTCAAGCAGGTTTTCAAAATAAAAGCGCCACCCGCTGATGTCCAGCGGTTTGACAAGGTATGCGTTCGCCTGGTGCCTGTAACATTCGTCGATGTCGTCGATACGGTCCGAGTAAGTGAAAATTACAATGGGAATGTGTTCCAGATGGTGGGCGTGCACGGAGTTACGTATAGCCGAGAGCAGTTGCAGTCCATCCTCGCGCTCGGGCAGGTACAGGTCGATCAGGATCATATCGACTGCCGGAAGAAAGTCCGTCAGCTCATTATAGGCAAAGGCCAGGGCCCTCTCCCGGGTATTCATCCTGACGACGTTATACTTGATCGAGCTGTTCCGGAGTGCTGTCTTTAAAAGATGCCAGTGGTCATCATTATCTTCAACGACGATGATCGTTTTGCTCCCGGAGCTCTCCGACACCGGCGTAGTGGTAATCCACCGGTAATTATTCAGAAAACATAATCCTATACCATGCGAAACCTGCTCGTATTCTTCCAGCGAAATAGGTTTGACAATGAAGGCATTCGCTCCCTGGTCGTATGCCCGGCTGATCAGTTCCTGGTTGGTGGTCGTTGATATCATCACCACCGGTATATGTTTGTAGCGCGTATCGCTTTTAAGCGAAGCAAGCATTTCCAGTCCGTTGATCCTCGGCATGTTCATATCCATCAGGATCAGTTTCGGGCCATCGGATGCATGATCCAAAGCAGTCGAAAGGTCTTCTCCACACACCACGTCGACAACGTTGATCGGGCTGATCGTCTTGATCAGCGCCTGGCGCATCAGCATTCGGTCGTCTTCATCGTCATCAACAAGAAAAATCGTTTTGGACCCGTTCATTTTGGTAAGGATTGGAAACAGAAAGGTACACAATATTCATGCCGTTGCATTCAATTGCTGCGGAACCTTCATTTAAAGTAGTAATAGGGTCTGATGTCCGAACACTTTATTGGCTGATCGCATCATCCTGATCGTGGCCGCCCTTCAGATTGGCATGAAAGTTAAACCCCGTCAGTTTGAAGTGATTGAATGCGTCGGGCGAAAGCTTGGCGAGGATGCCTGTCAGTCGTTCGTAGCTGTTGACTCCGCTTACTTTAATGCCCTTGCCTTCGAGTGTGAAGGTCAATGTAGGGACGGTACGGATCCCGTTCAGACGGATTTTCTGCTGGTCTTCATACAGCGCCTGGCGACTTGCGCGCGAATCGAAATCTTTTCCAAACTGGTGTAAATTGAGGATATTTCTGTGGTACTTGCTCACTTCACGGGCTACTTCTACCAGAATATCCATTCTTGAAATATCCTGTTGTTCGGCCATCGCGGCCCTCCTGAGCCCGGCCAGATAGAGGTCTGCGGCGCGTTGCGATTGCAGTGCGGCCGCTTTTACAGCGAGGCTGGCCACATCACGCGTGCTCTTAGCAGCCGAGGTGCCTGGCGCGGGTATCGCGTCCTCCGCGGAGGTTGGCGCGGATGTCATACAAAAATGGAAGCTCAGTAATTCGCCGAAGTTTTGGATCAATTGGTCCCAGCAGGGCTGCATGGCCCAGCTATCGACGCATAATGGGTGAGTGTAGTAAACGACTTTGATAGTCGGTAGCTGGTCGGAATTGTGATGCATATCTGGTTTTTTTGTTTCAAACCGCTCGATGCGGTGTAGCGAGTTGGCGGTCAGGGCCGTTGCTCTTCCCACATCGTTTCCCGGCATTTTTCGGCGCACATTGCATCAAAAACCGGGCCACATCTTTGTCAAACCGGGAAAAAATATAAGTATGTCGCGAAAAATACTGCAGCGTACCGGTACCTCTGCTGATTGCTATTTCTGGCACATTTATTGATTACGACGCGGCATCAATGCACGCGCTTGCCCAACGGCCTATACGTACGCGGCCGGTCGAATCACCGCCTTCGCACGGCCAGGTGCGCAAACACATTGCGGCATTAGCATATGGATGGAACTAAAACACAGTATATGAGTAAGATCAGGATCGGCTACCACGCCTCCCATGAGCAGTTCAAACCGAGTGAGTTAATCAATTTTGTGAAATTGGCCCGGCACGCAGGTTTTTCTCAGATTCTTTCCTCCGACCATTTTTTTCCCTGGGGCCAGACGCAGGGCGAAAGCGGCTTTGCGTGGAGCTGGCTCGGCGCGGCCATGCAGGCTACCGACCTCACATTCGGTATCGTCAATGCACCCGGCCAGCGCTACCACCCGGCGATCATTGCCCAGGCGGTAGCGACCCTGTGCGAAATGTTCCCGCAGCGGTTCTGGATCGCAGTCGGCAGCGGACAGTTTCTGAATGAGCATATCACGGCGGAACGATGGCCATCCAAAGCCGAACGGAACCAGCGGCTCAAAGAGTGTGTGGACATTATGCGTGCGCTATGGGCGGGCGAATCCGTGACTCACGCGGGGATGATCGATACCTATGACGCCAAGCTTTATACGCTGCCCGGATATATGCCGATGGTAGTCGGCGCGGCGCTGACCGAGCAGACTGCCGAATGGGTAGGAGGGTGGGCGGATGCCATGATCACCACCTCCCGGCCGCAGGAGCAGCTCAAACGGATGGTCGAAGCTTTCCACCGGGGCGGCGGCGAGGGCAAGCCCATTTATCTGAAAGTCCAGCTATCATACGATACCACGATGGCAATGGCAACGGAAGGCGCTCATCAGCAATGGCATAACAATATTTTTCACTCTTCCCTGCTCTCGGACATCCGGTCTCCAGAAGGCTTCGACGCCGCGGGCGCCATGGTGAAGCCCGAGGACATGTTCAGCGCCGTGAGGATTTCGGATAGCACCGATCAGCATGTGGAGTGGCTGGCCAAAGACATCGAAGCGGGCGTGTCGCAGCTGTTTCTGCACAACGTCAATTTGAATCAGCAGCATTTCATAGAAGCATTCGGAGCGAATGTGCTCCCACAACTGGCAGGGTAGCCGGGTGTCATGTCCGGCGCTCTTGCTGGCTTGTCATTTCGGAAGTACAGTGAGCTGGACAACGGCCGCCTGCGAACCATCACTATTCATGCGCTGCCAGCCCAGCGACAAGGGAAGCCGTTTGGACAGGTGAATGCTTACTCCCATGGTTAGCCTGCCTTTCTGATGGCTGATCTCAAACTGGTGCTGAAAACTCAGCCGGCCCCGATCCGTGATTTCGGAAGAAGGAACATTAAACACGGTCAGCTGCGCCGTCGCCAGGCTCAGGCCGACGAAGTATAATGCCAGGATGAGAGCAATTTTGTAAAATGAAGTCATAGCTTTTCGGCTACGCCTAGTCGAAGTTCTGATACACCTCTTCTTTCGTTCCGCACACAAAAATCTTCTGTCCGTCATGGAGAATGAGCAGACTGAACCTGAAATCGGCGTCGGGAACTACTTCCAGAACTTCTTCCAGGGCGACGCTGACGGTTTGGGAACTATCTTCTTTTAGCTGAAATACACTTTTTCCGGGCATAGCATACAAATTGAGTCTGGTTCAGTCCCATTAAAATTTGTGCCAGACAAACGGGGAAAAGCAGCCTATCTGGCATGTTTTTCTCATTCACACTGCGAATTTTAAAATTACCACAGCTATGTCCGGAAAGAAAACACACTTCTTTTATAGAAATGGATTGTCGATCGTTTTCATCTCGCTTTTTATAGCCGCGTTGATAGCACAGGCCTTCTTTGGTTGGAAGCAACACAACGACGAGCTGATGCAGCTGGGTGCCGGCCCGATCGCGTTCAAGCCATATCTTTCCAGCGGCCACTTTTTTTCCTCCACTTTTGAAAACTTTCAAAGTGAATTTCTACAAATGGCATTGTATGTGATACTCACCATTTCACTCCGTCAGATCGGTTCGGCCGAGTCCAAAGACCTGGTCAAGGCGGAGGAGGTCGACCGTGAACCGGATCCTTCCAAAGCGGATGCACCCGGACCGGTGAAGCGGGGAGGGTGGCAGCTGTGGCTATACCAGCATTCACTGTCGATCACATTCGTTTTGCTTTTCGTGCTGAGCTGGATCGGGCATCTGTATGGCAGCTACATCGATCACAATGAGCAAAAGGTTCTACAAGGTGAGTCGCAGCAGGCGCTGAGGGCATTCCTGGGCGAGCCCGATTTCTGGTTTGAAACCTTCCAGAACTGGCAAAGTGAGTTTCTTTCGGTCGCATCGATTGTGATCCTTTCGATATTCCTCCGCCAAAAAGGATCGCCTGAATCAAAGCCGGTCGACGCCGCCCATATGGAAACAGGGAAGTAACGCCGCATTGTACCGTCACAAAAAAAGAGCTGCACTCGCTGGCAGCTCCTTTTTTGTATTACTTCAAAATCACATTGCTCATTCGCAGTGCCGTTAGCCGTTGCCCTTGTATTTGTACTTTAAAAAAAGCATCACCAGGTTCAGGCCAATGCTGAAAATGTTTGTGGAGATGATCGGGAGGTCACTTTTATCAATTCCGTAATACACCCACAGGGCATTACCGGTGAGCAACACGATGAACATCGCCATGGAAACTTCGCTAGCCTTCTTATTTTTAATGGTGGTAACCAGCTGCGGCACCAGCGCAGAGGATGTACAAATACCGGCAACCAGGCCGAGTCCTTCAATAAAGTCCATAGATACAGGCAATAGTTAAGACGGCGACGACAGACACCTTAGTGCAACGACCGAGCGTCCGGTCACATTCAGGCTGTCTGCCGATCCGATGGTATATTCATTTTCTCCGATAAAGTTTTCGGCCGTATTGATGACGATATGCCATTCCGAACCGCATTCCTCACTCGGCAATACGAAATCCGCCGGCTGGTCGCCGGCATGGAAAATAATGTAAAAGTGGTCATCGGTGATTTTGTTCCCGTTCCCGTCCACACACCGGATACCCTGCCCGTTGAGGAACACCCCAAATGACTGTGCTTTGTGATCTTCCCAGGCTTCGTCGGGGATCTGATTCCCATCCGGCAGGAACCACATAATGTCTTTGACATCCGAACCGGTTACCGGCAGGTCCTGGAACCACCGCCTGCGCCGGAAGGTAGGGTGGTCTTCACAGAACCGGATCAGCGCCCTGGTAAATTCCAATAGCCGCTGGTCGGCCGTTTCCCAGTTGAGCAACGACATTTCATTGTCCTGGCAATAAGCATTGTTGTTGCCATGCTGGCTTCGGCCCAACTCGTCGCCGGCTACCAGCATTGGTACCCCTTGCGAGAGGAACATGGTGGTCAGGAAATTTCTTTTTTGCCTGTCCCGGAGGGCGTTGATATCGGCGTTGTCCGTCGGCCCTTCCGCGCCGCAGTTCCAGGAGTGATTGTTTTCTTCACCATCCCCGTTGTCCTCGCCATTGGCCTCGTTGTGTTTCTCGTCGTAGCTCACCAGATCGGTGAGTGTAAAGCCATCGTGGGCCGTGATGAAATTGATACTGGCCGTGGGTCTTCGGTAATCACTTTGGTAGAGGTCGGGACTGCCGGTGAAACGCTGCGCAAATGCGGTCATCGCTACTTCGCGCCCCCGCCAGAAGTCGCGGATCTGGTCGCGGTAAATGCCGTTCCATTCTCCCCATCCGACGGGAAACTTACCGACCATGTAGCCGTCTTCGTTAATGTCCCAGGGTTCGGCGATCAGTTTGACCTGTGATATGACGGGGTCCTGGTGAATGATGTTGAAAAACGAGCTGAGGCTATCGGTATCGTGCAGGGTCCGGGCGAGCGCGGCCGCGAGGTCGAACCGGAAACCGTCGACGTGCATCTCGGTTACCCAGTAGCGAAGGCTGTCCATAATCAGGGCCAATACATTCGGGAGCTGGACGTTGAGTGTATTGCCTGTGCCGGTATAGTCCATATAATGCCGCTTGTCGTCCTCTACAAGCCGGTAGTAGGAAGCATTGTCCAACCCTTTGAATGAGAGTGTAGGCCCCATGTGATTGCCTTCGGCAGTGTGATTGTACACCACATCGAGGATCACCTCAATGCCTGCCTTGTGCAGCTCACGCACCATTTCCTTGAATTCATTAACCTGCCCGCCGCGTTCCTTGTTGCTGCTGTACCGGGCATCCGGAGCAAAAAAGCCCAGCGTATTGTAACCCCAGTAGTTGGTCAGTCCCTTTTCAAGCAAATGCTGGTCTTCCACGAAATGGTGGACCGGCATCAGTTCAATGGCGGTGACGCCCAGGTCTTTCAGGTGTTGAATGGAAGCCGGGTGGGCGATTGCCGCGTACGAGCCCCGGATTTGTTCCGGGATTTCTTCCCGAAGCCTGGTGAAGCCCTTTACGTGAACTTCGTAAATGACGGTGTTGTGATACGGAATTTCGAGCCGCGTGTCGCCCTGCCAGTCGAAGTCCTGGTTGACGACCACCGACTTGGGCATGAAATCCGCACTGTTACTTTCGTTGAAGCTCATATCTTCCCCCGAATCCCCGATCTCGTAGCCGAAAACGGCGTTATCCCATTGCACGGTACCATTAATGGCTTTCGCATAAGGATCGAGCAGCAGTTTATTCGGGTTGAAGCGGTGGCCGTCCGCCGGTTCGTACGGGCCATGTACCCTGTACCCATAAAGCGTTCCGGGCCCTAGATCGGGAACATACACATGCCATATGTGGTGGGTTACCTCCTCGATTTTGATTCTGATATGTTCTTCCTTTTCATTCTCCGGTTTGTAAAAGCAGAGCTCTACGCCTTCGGCATTCTCGGAGAACACGGCGAAGTTCGTTCCTTTCCCGTCCCAGGTCGCGCCCAGGGGATAGGGTTTTCCGGGAAGCGTCTTTACTTTCAGCTCTTCCGGCGATTGCAGCAGCTCGTTCTCAATTCGCTTGTCCATAGCACGTGGTATTTAAACTTTTAAGTATTTCTATGTTTTGATGGTGTCGATAGCGGATCGGGGCCGACCGGTTGTTAAGCGCAAGTGAATTGTAACTGTTCAAATGCCTGTACCAATGCGTCGTAGGGCCGGTAATCGGTCATGATCGGAAAGCGACGGATCTCGTTGCAGGCAACCTGATCCGCCTGATGTTTTGACAAGTCCAATTCAGTGTTGGTTAAAGTCCGTTAATAAATTCCCCGCGTTGTCGTGGGTGATCCGCTATGCGTCGGTTTCGGATCAGGTTTGGGCACCCTTGCGTTGAACTGCAATTCTTTGACGTGATAAAACATAACTTTTGGTTTTTGTTTGAGAATTCCGGCCCTTATAAAAACCTGTGCCAACTTGCACCCGGTGTTTCTCAAAAGGATCGTATCCTATGTCCAGCTGCCGGGCGACCCGTCGGAATACAGGAAGGTCAAAATGTACGTGCTGTACTGGGCCAAGCCAGACATCGGGCGTGCAGAGGAGATGCTTAAAATCGGCGACCTGGCCCGCCAGCGTTATCTCGGTGCATTCCTCGAACCGACCGGCCGGACATTCAGCACGCTGCTTGACGATAGCGTATTGGGAATAGAAAACACAAACCTGACGACACAGGACCAGCTTATCAACAACGAAATGATGTCCGCAGCACAGGATACCGGCCATTGACACCACCCGTTAGCTACATTATTCAGCAAATCCGGCCATACTATTCTTCCCGACGACCGGATGCGGGTGCGCCTTGGCATAGTTTTTACGCATCGATGCGAATTTTTGCCGGCGACTGCCAGATCATTCGTCCCACGATCGCCATGCGTTCGTGAGGATAGTGGAATGCACCGGTAAGACCGGCTTCGATAACTTTTAACTTAATCCAACCAACCTCATGAAAGCGAGTTTACTATTGATCACCTGCGCGCTGCTTGCAGCGGTCCTGGCCTTTTCAGACCGTTTCCAAAGCGATTCCCCGGACAAGGTATTCGTCATGGCGGCCGCCGACGGCGGGATGCTGGAAGTAAAACTGGGCGAACTGGCTGTGAAAAAAGCGACGATGCCCAAATGCAAAGACTTTGGTAAAATGATGATCACCGACCATACCAAGGTCAACGACGAGCTGAAAACACTGGCCGCCAAAAAGCAAATTTCAGTACCCGGCCGGCTGACCACCGCAAAGCAACAGTTGTATGATAGTCTGGCGGCCCAATCCGGAGAGAAGTTTGATATGCTTTATATGAACATGATGATCGCTTCTCACGAAGAAACGATCGGGCTCTTTCAGACCGAATCCAACAAAGGCCAGGACCCCGATTTCCGCAAATGGGCAGATTCCAAGATCCCGGCATTGAAACATCACCTGGATATGGCCAAAGCACTGTTTCCGGCGACACCCAAAAGCACCGGGAAATAAGCACCTTCCCCGAAAGCTGATTCAGCTGTGCACAAACATCAATGAATGCAGTTTTACCTAATCCAGAACACATGTATCTACCCATTGTAGTATTGATCGTAGTGATCGCCATCGTTCTTGTGATGTATTTCAAGAAGAAAAGCGAGTAAGGATTCATCCCAACGTTGCGACAAAGCCCACCCTAACGCATTCCGTATTGGACATGCTGGTAGGGTGGGCTTCATGCGATATGACACTATCGATGATGTCGCTCATGCAGTGCGTACGAATTTAGCAAGTCTGCACTATTCATCCTCCTGGTCGTGTCCGTGGGTCTTGACGATCTTATTATAGATACCCAGTAATAAAAAGGGTGACGCCCATTGGCCCACGAACAAAGCGGTGTGTTTGTGCCCCATGATTTTGAGGGCAAGCGAAACGCCCATCGCACCCATGGAAGCCCACAGGAAAATGTCCGAAGGTAATTTGGATGTTTGTTCTTCGATTGCTTCGGCAACTTTGCCCTCGCCGTGTGTGGCGTCTGTCAGATTTCTCATAGGATTGTTGTTTTGTGAGGCGCAGACCTGGTAAAAACCATACCCGCCCGGATTGGGGAATTGGCTGTGGAAGCAGCAGCGGAATAAATAGTTGTTCGCAACAAAACAGTTCATTATCCCTGTATCTGGCACCTGGCTGCATTCAACCGGCCTGGCCGAGGGGCGCGGAAGTTTCTGGCACAGTTCTTACTGATGCGGGTGGATTTTTATTTTGACACCTGATTAATATGTCCATCAACTTACAAAAAGACCTGCTCTGTTTTTCCCACCTCCGGTGGGATTTCGTATTTCAGCGCCCGCAACATCTGATGACGCGCTTCGCCGAAATCGGAAATGTTTACTTCCTGGAAGAGCCCCTGTTTGACTGTGCCGCCGAACCCTGTCTTACATTCGAACAACGAGGCGAGGGGTTATGGATCGTTAAGCCTCACCTGCGGTCGGGCCTTATGCCCGAAGAAACGGTAGGAATGATGAAGACGCTCCTGGGCTCGTTTTTAGGGGACCGTGATTGCAGCAGTTTCATCTTCTGGTATTACACCCCCATGGCTTTTGAATTTTCACGGTCGTTTACACCGCACATGATTGTGTACGACTGCATGGATGAGCTGTCTGCCTTCAAATTCGCCCCGCCCCGGATCAGCGATATCGAGCAGCAGCTTCTTCAACAGGCGGACCTTGTCTTTACCGGGGGTGTGAGCCTGTATGAAGCCAAAAAGGCGAGCCACCATCACATTTATCCCTTTCCAAGCAGTATCGACAAGGCTCATTTCAGCGCAGCAAGGGCTGGGATACCCGAACCGCAGGATCAGGCCGGGATCAACGGTGTAAAATTAGGGTTTTTCGGGGTGATCGATGAGCGATTTGACCAGGAGCTGATCCGCGGGATCGCAGCCCTGCGGCCCGACTGGCAGATCATCCTCATCGGGCCGGTGGTCAAGATCGACCCCGGGACGTTGCCTTCCGCGGACAATATCCATTACCTTGGATGTAAAAGCTACCAGGAGCTGCCCGCGTATTTGTCGGGCTGGGATGTCGCAATGATACCTTTCCTGCTCAATGAATCCACCCGATTTATCAGCCCCACCAAAACGCCCGAATACCTGGCCGCCGGAAAGCCCGTGGTATCCACGCCCATCCGGGATGTCGTTTTTCCTTATGGCGAAATGGGGTTGGTCAGCATCGGCGAAGACGCCGGGGATTTTGTCGCTGCCATCGGGGAAGCGTTGCAGAAGGCGGGGGACGAGCAATGGCTGCGGGCGGTTGACGAATATCTTGCCGACAAGTCATGGCAGCACACATTCGCGTCCATGCTTGCATTGATGTTCATGGTGAGACAAGAGGCGAAACCTGTGGCGCTGGTGAGTGAATTTAAACATGCGAGTTAATGATGTCCTTCAACGAGTCCGCACGAGTGGAACATCAGTTCAGGAGTTTCTGGATGGCCGGGTTTGAGTGTACCGATCAGCTGAATGCGAGCGGCGACAGGGTCGACCTGCTTCAAATGACGGGGCATCTCGACCTGGTCCGTGAAGACTACGCCCGGATCTGTTCCCTGGGCATCCGTACGGTGCGTGAGGGTATCAGGTGGAGTGTGGTGGAGTACATGCCGTACCATTATCGGTTCGGGTTTGTGCTGGATATGATGCAGGCTGCCAGGGAATACGGAGTGCAGCAGATCTGGGACATCTGCCATTTCGGTTATCCGTCCGACCTCAGCCCGCTCCACCCGCATTTTACCGCCCGTTTTGTCGCGCTTTGCAAGGCATTTGTTGTTTTTTATACAGAAAATAATCCGGGGGAAATTCTGTATGTAACGCCGGTCAACGAGGTGAGCTTCATCTCCTGGCTGGGAGGCGAGGCAGGTGCGACGGTGCCTTACTGTACAAAAAATGGTTGGGAAGTAAAGTACGCGCTGATGCGGGCATACATTGCCGGGGCTGCGGCCATGAAGCGGATCAGCAGTCTGGTCAGAATCGTGACGACCGAGCCGATGGTCAATATGGTGCCCGGCCCGGACCCCACGGAGGAAGAACTGGCGGCGGCCGCGGCCGAAAATGAATTGCAGTTCCAGGCCGTGGACATGCTTTGCGGAAGGATTTGTCCGGAGCTTGGGGGCAACGAGGACCTGGCAGACATACTCGGCTATAATTACTACTATAACAACCAATGGATCATGGGGAGCTACGAGTTCCTGGGCTGGAACGACCCCATTCCCGATCCCCGGTGGAAACCGCTGTCGGATATGATGGAAGCTGCTTACCAGCGGTATGGCAAGCCTGTTTTCTTGTCTGAAACCAGTCACCCGAAAGAAGACAGGCCGATCTGGCTACGAATGATCGCATCCGAATGCGCGAAGGTCATTGACCGGGATGTCCCATTGTTGGGCGTTTGCCTTTACCCGATCATCGACCGGCCCGACTGGGACCACTTGGACGTTTGGCACCATTCGGGGATCTGGGATACGGATTTTTCGGGTAAGTATGGAAGGGTTCTGCACCAGCCTTCGGCGGCAGCGCTGTCGGCCGGGCAGGAACTGATCGCCCGGCATCTGGCAGACAAAGCCGCCACATCTTTAACAAACTGTTTATGAAAGTGGGAGAAAAATTGCTCAAAAGGCTCAACAAAAAGTATGAACCTGAGCAAATGATACATCAGAAGTTCGAACGGTATGATATCAGCTTCAAGACCGACGAAGACGGAAATCCAATTTTGCTCTTTATCGGTACGCGGAACGGGGCGGGGCAGATCAAAGGCGAACGCTTTGCGCGGGTTCTGATACGTGACAAAAGCGGCAATATCCTGAAAGACCATTGGGATGGCAAAGGCAAGACCTGAAACGTGGCTTATCCCCACGTTTTTAGTCAAGCCGATGTCATCCCGCCTGCGGCAAGTACCATGTTTAGTGTTGCTGTATAATGTCGCTACGACTTCTGCTTATTCTTAAAAGCGGACAATGTAAGTCCGAATATCAAATGCGCGATTATCAGCTGCGCGTAAAATCCTTTGCGGTGGGTCTTGGGAGGATTGGGATGGTTATCGAATAAAATCTTCCACCACGCAAGCCCCGTCGCCCCTGCGAATGCGCCGTAGAGAAGACCGTTTTCTGCCGACGGACGCTTGCCCGCCAACAGGAGCAACAGCTTGTACCCAGCCGCAAAGCCGGCTCCTACCAGGTAATGCGAGACCCATCCCAAAGGCGGCGACAACGTTTCGCCCGTGTCTGCGGATTTTTTCAGAAAAGATGCGAGCAGCTCCGGTTCCCGGAAATTCTCTCCCTCACGATTTGAAGCGATGTAGCTGAACAACGTCATGGCGGATGTGGCCGCCACGGCTGCCAGGATAGTGTTACTGACTGGTTTCATGAAATGAATGGGTTTCGTAATGAGTCAATCAAGGATTTTTCATTTGAAGCCGGCTCTGAAAAAATATGTGCCAGGCATGATTTTTATTGAGTGCCGCCACCAATTTCCTTTTCATCAAAACCTAAAACCGACTACTATGCTAGCAATGAATTACCGCGGCCCATACCGGGTCCGCGCGGATCGCAACAGACCCATGCCGCAGATCGAGCATTCGGGCGATGCGATCGTGAGGGTTACCCGCTCCTGCATATGCGGGTCCGACCTGCACCTCTATCACGGCCTGGTGCCGGATACGCGTATTGGGACCACGTTTGGCCATGAATTTATCGGCGTGGTGGAAGAAGTGGGTGCGGAGGTGCGCAATCTGAAAGTTGGCGACAACGTACTGGTCCCTTTCAACATCTCCTGCGGCAAGTGCGTCTTCTGCGAGCAGCAGCTATACGGAAACTGCCACGAGTCCAACCCCGAGGCGACTGCGGTGGGCGGTATCTTCGGCTATTCCCACACGGCTGGCGGCTACAACGGCGGACAGGCCGAGTACGTGCGCGTTCCCTACGCGGACGTGGGCCCGATGGTCATCCCGGAAGATATGGACCACGACGATGCGGTGCTACTGACCGACGTGGTTCCCACAGGCTACCAGGCGGCCGAAATGGCCGGCATCAAGCCGGGAGACACCGTGGTGGTTTTCGGGGCGGGACCGATCGGGATTATGGCCGCCAAATGTGCCTGGCTTTTTGGCGCGGGCCGCGTGATCGTGATCGACCACATCGAATACCGCCTGGATTTCGTCAAACAGTATGCACAATGCGAAGCCTACAATTTCAGGTCGCTCGAAGATCCAGTGCTTTTTATCAAAAAAACAACCGACTGGATCGGCGCCGACGTGTGCATTGACGCGGTCGGATGCGAGGCGGCGGGGAGCGCGTTTCACACCATCACCGGCCGGAAACTGATGTTACAGGCAGGGGCGGCAACGGCGCTGCACTGGGCGATCAATGCGGTGAAAAAGGGGGGAGTGGTTTCCATTGTGGGCGTGTACGGGCCGACGGGAAATATTATCCCCATCGGCAATGTGGTCAACAAAGGGATCACGATCCGGGCCAACCAGGCGTCGGTGAAACGGCTTCTGCCGCGGCTGATCGAGCATGCGCAGGCGGGGCGCATTGATCCGAAAGCGATCGTCACCCACCGTGTTCCCCTCGAAGAAGTGTCCGACGCCTACCATATTTTTTCCGCCAAACTAGACAATTGTATCAAAACCATCCTGATCCCGCCATCAGCCAGAAAATGAAATGATTATGAAAAAGACAAAAGAAGATTACAGCCATATCAATGGATGGGGAATTGACCAAAACCCCATCGACGTGCCCGCCTATCCGATGAAGCAGCGCACCGAAAACGACAACAAGGGCATGGTTTGGGAAAGACCCGCTCAGCAGCCCGTTACCGTCGAGATCCTGCATTCCAATGAGCGACCAAGCGTGTCGGCAGTCTTCGGGACGCCTGTTCCACCGTCGGGTGTGAGCGGGAAGATCCGCCGGTTCGCATTCAGGTACAGCGAGTCCCACGTACTGCATTGGATCGCGCTGCTCATTGCAGACCGTGTTCATATGTTTGAAGGAGTGGCCGACGATTTCAAGTCGGGGCATGTGCCCGATATCTTTTCCGAACTCGGTGGCCGGGCGGAATTAAAACACAATGCCGCAGGCTTTGCCAAGAAAGCGGTATGCACTATTGCAGTCGTGACGCTGATCGTCGCGCTGCTGAGACGAAAATGATTTCCAATTTATTTAAACCAACCAAGAATCATGAAAAAGTTAAATTCAATGATACTGCTCGCTGCGATGATGTTCGTAGCAGCCTCATGTAGCGACGACGACGACGGCGACGGTGCATCCAACATGGTAACCGACAAGGACAGAACCTTTATGCTGAATGCAGCCGATGGCGGCATGTTTGAAGTGAAGGCCGGTGAACTGGCAGTGGCAAAGGGCGATTCGATGAACCACATGGTTCACACCGATTCTATGAGCGTGAAATCGTTTGGACAGTCGATGATAACGGACCATAGCAAGGCCAATGACGAATTGAAAACACTCGCAGACCGGCGGGAAGTGGCTATACCGGCAACTTTGAGTACCGCGAAGCAGCAAAAACTCGACAGTCTTTCGGCTGCAAGTGGCGCGGTATTCAATAGGATGTATACCACGATGATGGTCTCATCACATCAGGAGACGGTCAGTTTGTTCCAATCGGAAGCTAACGGAGGCGATGACAATGAACTAAAAACATGGGCCTCCGGCAAGCTGCCTACTCTGCAGCATCACCTGGAAATGGCCGAAATGATGCAGGATTCCATCCGGTAGTTGATAGCGTAGTTGGGAAAAGGAGCGTTCACACATGGAGCGCTCCTTTTTTGCTGCCGGATTTTGCGGGAAGCCCGCCTAGGGTTGGCTGGAAAATGCGGCGAAGTTGCCCTCGTAATTACAAATGTCGGTCATCAGCGCTTTGATTTCAGGCAGGCTCATTGGTTTCAAAGAAAAGCCGCTTGCCCCAAGCCGGATGCTCTCCTGCCGGAATTCGGCCTGGTCGCGATTGGTACTCATCAAAACCGGGACCGATTTCCAGTAGATATCCTCCCGTAACCTCGAAAGTGTTTCGAACCCATTAAGTACAGGCATATCGATGTCCAATAAAATCACATGCGGTTTAGGAGTGTTCTGGTTTGCGATCAGGCACATATTTTCAACCAGCGCGGCACCATCGGCAAAACACCGCAACTGATGCTGCGGCAGGAACATTTTAAAAACTTGCTGGACCAGAAAACGGTAATCACCGTCATCGTCCACAATGTAAATCAAATGCGGGTCTCTCATAGATTTCGTACTAATATCACGCCCAATTCACCACAGCTCATTCATTCATTCATTAACTCATTCACTCATTCGGTCATTCCCAGTTCCACTGCGGCTCATTCCCAGTTACACTGCGGCTCATTCACTCATTAAGTCATTCAACATTCGAAATTAACCAACAAACAAAAT
>CBFGMV010000008.1:0-154110 GCA_965649915.1 uncultured Dyadobacter sp. | reverse complement strand
GCCTACCGAGCGTTTGTATGAAGAGTCAAACCACCGCGGTTTCGAAGGATTCAGCGCAAAATAAGAAGAACTTCGACTTTCAGCTCTCGGCTGTCGAGCTTTTTGCACTATTAAACTTTGTTTTTCAGCCAGCCAAAAAAGTTCGATAGCCGACGGCCGAAAGCCAAAGTTAACCAACAAAAAAACCGCATTTCGCGGGTTTTTTGTTGGTTAAAGCAGGAATTAGTCTTAGACTTCCATGATCTCCCTTTCTTTGACGGAGAATATCTGTTCGATTTTTGCCACAAAACCGTCTGTCAGTTTCTGGACACGGTCTTCGCTCGATTTTACCAGATCTTCGGAAACGCCTTCCTTGGTTAGCTTTCTGAGCGAGTTGTTCGCATCCTGACGGATGTTGCGGACATTGATTTTCGCGGTTTCTATTTCGTTTTTGGCACGTTTTACGAGCTCACGTCTGCGTTCTTCATTCAATGGCGGAACGGAAATACGGATTAATTCGCCGTCGTTGGAAGGCGAGAAACCCAGGTTACTATTGCGGATCGCCTTTTCGATATCGTTGATGATTTTCTTTTCAAAAGGCTTGATAGCGATCGTACGTGCGTCGGGGGTATTGATCGTTGCTACATTCTGAATCGGCGTCATCGAGCCATAGTAATCGATCTGAAGACCTTCCAGCATCTGGGGGGATGCTTTTCCGGCGCGGATTTTACCTAATTCAATAATAAGGTGTTTGATTGCGCCGTCCATGGTATCCTTGGCGTCATCCAGATATAATTCTATTTCTTCCATTGTTTTATAGTAAGCTGTATATTTCTATTGGTTCGATATCAGGGTTCCGACATCTTCGCCCATCACCAGGTCATACAGGTTACCAGGCTTGTTCATGTCGAATACAATGATCGGGAGGTCATTTTCCTTGCAAAGTGTGAATGCAGTGAGGTCCATGATCTTGAGGTTTTTAGACAGTGCTTCGTCGAAGGTAAGCTGAGCATATTTCGTCGCGGTCGGATCTTTCTCCGGATCGGCAGTATAAACGCCATCGACGCGGGTCCCTTTCAGTACAACCTCCGATTCTGATTCGATGGCACGCAGCCCCGCAGTGGTGTCCGTCGTGAAGTAAGGATTCCCGGTTCCTGCACCAAAGATTACCACGCGTCCTTTTTCGAGATGGCGGATAGCCCGCCGGCGGATCAATGGCTCGCATACCTGTTCCATTTTAATGGCCGACATCAGGCGCGTATTCATGCCATGTTTTTCGAGGGAGCTCTGGATAGCCATACCGTTAATGACCGTTGCCAGCATGCCCATATGATCACCCTGAACACGGTCGATTCCGGATTTTTCGACCGATGCGCCCCGGAAAATGTTTCCACCACCAATCACGATCGCAACCTGTACGCCTACCTCGGTAATCCTTCTGATTTCCTTGGCATAATTGTCGAGAATGTTAAAGTCAATGACCTGGGCTTTATCGCCCCCGTTGAGTGCTTCTCCGCTGAGTTTGAGTAATAAACGTTTGAATTTTGGTTCCGGCATGGTAGCGATGTGGTGTTTTGATTCGTAAAAATAAGCGTGTGAAGTTCAGATTCACAAGTAATTTAGTGAAACTCCAATAATACCTGGTTTTTTTCCACAATCTGTCCGGGAGATACTTTCAGTGTTTTCACCACGCCGCTGCCGGAAGATTTGATCACATTCTCCATTTTCATAGCAACCAGCACCAGCAGGTTGTCGCCCTTATTGATATGGTCGCCTTCCGACACGGTGATGGACTGTATCAGTCCCGGCATTGGTGCTTTTACATTGTTGATCTTTTGAGCAGAACCATTTTGCATGCCCATTCCTTCCAGTAACAGATCAAGGTGATCTTTGGCAGTGGTGTAATAATGTTGGCCATTGATCAGTAAATGGGCCGTTTTTTCCGCCGCGTTTTGATCCACAACCTCAATGTTGTAGGATTTGTTATTCCAGATAACGTGGAAGCGGTTCGGCCCGACGGCTTCGATATCACCATCAAACGCATTGCCACTGACAGACCACCCCTCTTTTCCGTGGTCGATTTCAAATGGATTGTTTTGTGACAGGGCAGGAGAGGAATCTCCTGCGGGGCCGTTTGCAACGTTTACTTTCAGCATAATGCTTCGCTGTAATCGTTGGAAATTTCTTTAAGTATGCTGTTCAGTTCTTCAAAAGTCATTGCTTCTACCAGCCTCATGCGGTATGGTTTAAAATGTTCGAGCCCTTTGAAATAGTTGGTATAATGCCTGCGCATTTCAAACACACCGGCAACCGGCCCTTTCCATCGAATGGAGAATTCCAGGTGCCTGAGACAGACGTCCACGCGCTGTTCCATAGTGGGTGGAGCCAATTTCTCCCCGGTCTTCATGTAATGTTTGATTTCATTAAAGATCCAGGGATTTCCTATCGTCGCCCGACCGATCATGATGCCGTCGACGCCAAATTTATTCCGGTATTCCAATGCCTTTTCCGGACTGTCCACATCTCCGTTTCCGAAGATCGGGATGGTAATGCGCGGATTCTCCTTGATCCTGGCGATCAGCGACCAGTCGGCGGAACCCTTGTACATCTGTACACGTGTACGTCCGTGAATGGAGAGTGCTTTGATGCCGATGTCCTGAAGGCGTTCGGCTACATCTTCGACGTTCCGGGTATTTTCGTCCCAACCAAGCCGCGTTTTAACCGTAACTGGCAGGTGCGTTGACTTGATCACGGATTCGGTCATTCTGACCATTTTGGGGATGTCCTGCAACAAGGCAGCACCTGCGCCGCGGCAGGCCACATTCTTGACCGGGCATCCGTAATTAATATCGATGAGATCAGGATTAACCCGCGAAGCTATTTCCGCGCAGGAGCCCATTGTTTCCACATCACTGCCAAACAGCTGGATCCCCACCGGGCGCTCATACTCGAAAATGTCCAGCTTCTGAACGCTCTTGGCCGCATCGCGGATCAGGCCTTCGGAGGATACAAACTCGGTATACATGAGGTCGGCACCGTTTTCCTTGCACACTGCACGAAACGGCGGGTCGCTCACATCCTCCATAGGTGCCAGCAGGAGCGGGAAGTCACTCAGCGCTATATTTCCAATTTTTACCATTTTCGCTTCATCCATACTTCGAAGTGAAAGCTCGCCGGGGATAAAGCCCTGTGGGAAGCCGACTTACGAAGCCCTTATTTATAAATTGATAATAAACTGTAAATTTACACCAATTATGCAAAATAGTAACCCGAATCTGGTTGTTTCCCGCGTACCCGGCACCTGGGGTAGTTTATTGGTCCTGATAGGCTTTGTGCTTATTGGAATGGCCGTGGGCAACATCCTGGCGGTTATGATGCTGGCCATCTACCTCTCTGCGGATACCGACGGTGTGGCAACACTCCTGGGGCAATTGCTCAGCGAACCTGAAAAAGTCCAAAACGGATGGAATGCGCTGATGATCCTGCAAGGCACTGTCCACTTTTTTTCTTACCTGCTGCCATCCCTGATCTTCTGGATTTATATCGAACGGAAATCGATCAAGCAGTTCAGTTCCGGCAGGCAACCTGCATTGTACATCTGGTTGCTAGCTTTTGTGCTGGTACTCGCTTTTATCCCGGTTAACAGCAAGTTTATCGAATGGAACGCCGCGATGAATCTTCCTGATCCATTGTCGGGCCTTGAAAAATGGATGCGTGAAAAGGAAGATCAGCTTTCGGTTATGACAGCTTTTCTCACCAGTTACAAGGATTTCGGCCAGTTGCTGATCGCCCTGTTCGTCGTGACCCTTTTGCCTGCTTTCGGAGAGGAAGTGCTTTTTCGCGGGGTGATCCAGACGAAGTTATTGCAGCAGTTGAACAACGTCCATGTGGCCATATGGCTGGCAGCTGCTATTTTTAGCGCCATCCATTTTCAGTTTTACGGTTTTTTGCCCAGAATGATGCTGGGCGCATTGTTTGGCTACCTGTATTATTGGACCGGTAGCCTGTGGGTGGCGGTACTGGCGCATTTTGTTAACAACGGCTTCGTGCTGGTGATGATGTACCTGCATAATATCAAGGCAATAAAAATGAATATCGAGGAGACCAAATCAATGCCCCTGATGTTGATACTGGCCTCTTTGGTTGCTTCCCTGGGGATTTTACTGGTAATCAGAAAGAGCCGGACCCGGGATGGGGCGTTTCAACGAGTTATAGATTAGCATATTAAAGAAACAGAATAGAATGGATGAGAATTGGGCGAAGGCCTATCAAAGCGGACAAATGATCCGGGCGGAAATAGCACGGGAAATTTTGGAACAGAATGGAATAGCGGCGGTGATCGTGAACAAGCAGGACAGCAGCTATCCGATTTTTGGAATGTGTGAAGTCCATGTGCCCGCGGGCGACCTGTTAAAGGCCCAAACCATACTGACGAATGAAGACGCGCTTAAACAGTCTGAGTAATTTACAACAACGAACCATCACGGCGCTTGCAGGCGTATTTGTCATCATCGGTTGTATTGTTTACGGTGAATGGACTTTCCTGTTGCTCTTTTGCGCAATCAGTTCGCTGACGCAGCTTGAATTTTACAAGTTGCTCGGCCTGGACGGCAACCAGCCCCTCACATATTATGGCACCTTCTGTGGCACAGTCATGATGTTGCTTGCGTATCTGATAGAACAGGACATTGTCAAGTTTGAAAATTACTTCATTATCAGCCCTTTGCTGTCGATGATATTTTTTATCAAGCTTTACAAAAAGAACGACCTTAAGCCATTTACAAACATTGGCTTTACATTTCTCGGGATTATTTACGTGGCATTGCCTTTCGCATTGATCATCGTTATGGCGATGAGGGGAGGGCATTATAATTACGAAATCGTGCTGGGTAGCCTGCTGTTACTTTGGGCTTCCGACATCGGAGGATATTTTGCAGGTACGAAATTTGGGAAAAGGAAGCTGTTTGAGCGGATCTCACCAAAAAAATCCTGGGAAGGAGCGATGGGGAGCGCATTGTTCGCTGCGGTCATCGCGTTTGCTCTGGGGCATTATTTCCGTACCTTCGAACCCTGGAAGTGGTATTGCATAGGCGCTATCATCGTGGTAGTAGGTACCTACGGGGACCTGGTAGAATCTTTGTTTAAAAGAAGTATTGCCATCAAAGACTCGGGCAGTAGTATTCCGGGGCATGGTGGTTTTTTGGACAGATTTGACGGCCTTCTGTTGTCGGCTCCGTTTATTGTCACTTTTTTAAAGTTATTTTCCTGAGTGAAATGGCTTTGTATATAACCCGGGGCAATCCCCCGTTGCAAAGGTCGTTTGATTATTAAGGAATGGATTTTTACACGATAGGTGTAAAGGCTGGGAAAGCAAGTTTGTAATTGTGCTCATAGGCTTACAGGAAGAATTTTCCTGAGGTAAAATCTGGAAGGAATGAAACGTAGTTTTTTGATATTTTTCCTGGTATTGGCAGGGATGTTGGGTTTTCGGGACGCATTTGCGCAAGGTGAGCAAAAGGCCATTATATTCTCGGGTGTCGTTGTAGGAGGTAAAACCACTGAACGGTTACCCGGTGCAACGATCTTCATTGTGAATGCAGGGCGTGGAACGCTGGCCAAAAGCGACGGATCCTTTACTATTCCCGTTTTTCCGGGTGATAGTATCGTTTTTAGCTACGTCGGCTACAAAAAGCAATATCATGTTGTGCCCAGAAACTATAATTCAGAGTTGTACTCCGCTATTGTAGCACTTCGCGAGGACGTTGTAACGCTTTCTGGAGTAACCATCTATCCCTATTCGACGGAAGAAGAATTCAAGAAGGCGTTTCTCGCACTTAAATTACCGGATCAGGCCGAGCGCGACGCTTTGGCGAAAAGTACGGATCCCGATTACATCAACCGGCTGGCTGCGCAGATGCCCAACAATGCCCAGACAAACTACCGGTACTCCATGGATCAGCTGATGTTTGGGCGTGAATCCGCTGCGAACAAAGGTTTTGCAACCAGTTTTCCTTTTCTGAATCCTTTTGCCTGGGCGAAGTTTATCAAATCGGTGAAAAACGGAGATCTTAAGCAGAAAGACTGGCGTAAAGAACTCAATGCGACTCCGCGCGAAAACATTACCAAGCAAGACTTCATCCCGCAAAGCCAAAGTGAAATCGATGCTGCCAAGAAGAATAGCGGCGGTAACTGATCAGCGGCCTTCCAAACTGAATTTCAGGAGATTCACATTTTTCCCGTCGAAGGCTGCATAGTATTGTTGCGTAACCCATTCTCCAAGGTTAATGTAACGGGCGTTTGCGGCCACCTGCATGTCGAGCGTGAGGTGCCTGTGACCGAAAATGTAGAAGTCGTGATGCAGAGCGGATTCGACCTCCCGGCAGTATATGAGCAGCCATTCCTTGTCTTCGCCCAGAAATCGCTCTTCTCCCTTGTTGACATTGGCCAGGCGGCTTCTCCTCGACCAGGCAGTGGCGATCCACATTCCCACATCGGGGTGCACCACACGGAACAGCCATTGGAAGAAGGAATTTTCAAATACCTTTTTGAGAAACTTATAAGTGTGATCGCCCGGTCCGAGTCCATCGCCGTGGCCCACCAATAGTTCTTTTGTCCCCGATTCGGACGTTATGGTGAAGTTGACAGGGTTTCGGTAAATCGCCGCGCCCAGCTCCTCAGTCAGGTAGCCCGACATCCACATATCGTGATTACCAGTGAAAATGATCAGCTCGATACCTTCGTCGGCCAGTTCTGCCAGTTTGCCGAGCAGCCTCACAAAACCCTTTGGAACAGCCCTGCGGTATTCAAACCAAAAATCGAAAATGTCTCCTACCAGGAAGATCACCTGTGCGTCGGTCCGGATGGATTCCAGCCAGGCGACGATCAGCCGCTCCCGATCCCGACTGGCGGAAGCAGTGGGTACACCGAGGTGATAATCTGAAGAGAAGTAAATGCGGCGGCCTGGTTTGAGCGTAATGCTTTTTTTCTGAAACTGAAGACTCATGGAGATCTGACAAATGCGGCGCAATTTACAATGTTCGCTTCAAATGGCCTAGACGGGCTGCTTTTGCGTATACCAAGCCAATAACTCAAATAATGTCAGCGACTTCCGGTAAATGTGTAAATTTAATGTAGTGATCACCCCATTAAATTTATTGCACATGGAGAAGTTAACGAACAGTTTTGTGCGTGGTACGTTGCTGCTGATGGCGGTTTCAGGTGTGGCTTTTGGTCAGGTGAGAATCAATGACCCCGGAAGGGTGGTAGAACGGCAGGCTGAGAACCGGGCTAACCGCAAAATCGACCAGGCGGTTGACAAAGGCCTCGATTCCGTGGAACAGGGGATCGGTGATCTGTTTAAGAAGAAGGAGAAAAAGAGTACGAACAATCCGGCATCCAAGGCCCCGTCCGAAAGTAGCAGCGGTCAGCCCGGCGGAATTAGTGATGCCGGAGCAAAGGACGATGCAGCGCCGGGGAGCGCTGGAAAACCTACCCTGAAATCATATAGCAGGTTCGATTTTATTCCGGGGGACAAGATTGTTGCGGTAGAAGACTTTTCTCAGGACGCGATCGGGGATTTTCCTTCCAAATGGAATACCAATTCATCCGGTGAAGTCGTGACGATCAGCGGAACGGAAGGGAAATGGTTGCTGCTGGGGCCGGAGGGCGTCTTTTATCCCGAATTCATAACGGCATTACCGGAGAACTTTACACTGGAGTTTTCCCTGGCTACTACCTCGGAATTCAGTTACTATTCAGGCTTCCTGCGTACGATCATCGCAGAGTTGCCTGCACCTGCCAGGGAGTTTACGAACTGGAAATGGTACGATGGGGGTAAAAAGAACGGCCTGGAACTGGGCTTGCATCCGAAGGACGCGGGAGGGACGCAAGGAATTGCCGCATTTAATGTGTTCGGTGAGGATGGGAGCTCGGTTATGAAAAATGAAAAGAGCTTTCCTGCTTTTCATGTGCCGGAACACAACGTCGTGAAGGTATCGGTTTGGCGCCAGAAAATGCGGCTGCGGTTGTACGTGGACGATTTCAAAGTGTGGGACTTACCCAGGGCATTTGATGCTACCCGGAAGTATAATTTCATCGCATTTTCAAATCACGGGTATCATGAGGAAGCCAATCGGTACTTTATTTCGGACCTGAGACTGGCTGTCGGCGCGCCCGACACACGCAACAAGCTGATCACAGAAGGGAAATTCTCTACAACCGGAATATTATTCGACATAAATTCTGCGGGTATAAGGCCTGAGTCTTACGGTACATTAAAAGATATCGCAGCGGTGCTGACCGAGAATGCAGGTGTAAAAGTGAAAATCATTGGTCATACCGATTCTGACGGCGATGATGCGCAGAATTTGGTCTTGTCCAAAAGAAGAGCAGAAGCAGTGAGAGCAGCATTAACGTCAGACTTTGGTATTGACAGCTCACGGATGCAGACCGATGGCAAGGGCGAGGCCGAGCCGGCTTCGCCGAACACAACGCCTGAGGGCAGGGCGGGCAACCGCCGAGTGGAATTTGTAAAAATGTAACTGCGGCATGGTTTTTCGGAGGCCTCTTTCTAGCTTGCATTCATTTAAAGAACCGATGAAATGAAACGTTACCTTTTATTCTCTATCCTTCCGATATGCCTCTGGATGACGTCTGGCGCTGCATTTGGTCAGGCGCCGAAAAAGATTCCTGCGGACAAGCAGCGCGCATTGTTGTGGAAACCTGAGAAAGGCCAGTATTATTTCAGCCACTCGCTGGTTTTCAACTATCAGAACAAAGCAGAAAAGTCAAGCGGTACCATCAAGGTTTATCTGGATCCGGTGACCGGCGCTATGTGTTTTGTGAAGGAAAGCAGTTTTGGTCAGGGTGGAAAGGCATTCGATTTCATCATTGGCTTTCCCGACGGCAAGTATATTTATTGCGGAGTGGATGAAGCGGGCAAAAAAGTGAAGATCAATGAAACGGTGAATGAGTTTAAGCCCGATGCGGATAGCAAAAAGCAGCAGCAGGACGATTTTGCAACTTACTGTATCCCGTCCGAAAACAAACGCGAAGAGTTTGGCTTTACCAGTACCGAATATGACCTTACTTATGCCACTTCGGGAAACAAGGAGAAAATCTGGCTGACCAGGACTCCATTCAGCGTGTATCCGCTTTATGGGCTCGAATTCGTGGAAGGAGCCGTGAGCCTGCCGGTCTCATTCGACTATATGAACTTGCTTCCATCCGATCTGCTGCTGTCGGAAATCAATTCCAAAGACCTGGTTTTAAAGCTGGCCAGTTTTGGTAAAGATCCTTACACCGCCAACCTGAAGGGTTACCAGCTCTTGAAAGTAAATGATTAAAAAAGGCCCGGCATACGCCGGGCTCTTGCATTCATACGGTTTCGGTTTGTGCGCGTTCCGCCATTACTTCCGCTAGCGGGCGCATATTGGCGGGGATCTCCTGCTGTTCGTCTTCCTCGGCCGAATACGGGAACACATCCAGAATGGGAGTGAGATTGATATCGGTCGTCTCATAGGGGATCAGGAAATTACGCATGCTCTCGTTGATCCTGTCAAGCGCTTGCTGGATGCCATCCGCATTCACTAGCATGTAATTGACAATTTTCTTTTCCTTTCCGCTTTTCTCATCGACAGAGAAATAAATGACCTTCGCTTTGAACCATTGCTCACCTTCCTCATACGCGAATAGGTCGGCCAGGCGCATGCGACTAATGGCAGTCACACTGAAATCGCTGGCGCCGGTTACGATCTGCTTGTACAGCCTCGCTTCGGACTCGGTGTACGAAACCGCGTCCACCAGGTAGGTTTCGTTGATCGTTTTCAGGCTTCCTGCTTCATCTTCTTTTTGATACCGAATCTTTCCTAAATACCAGCTGGCCATAATCGTGTTGATTGTTGAAAATTAGAGTTTGCAAATGTAGATGCTTGGCTTAAAGCACGCAAAAAATAATCCATAAAGTAATAATCCTGCCTGTTTGTATGCGTTCTGATACCTGATGTTTAACTTGCGCAAAATAGAATTCTAATGAAAAAACACATTTGGATAGTCGTAATCGCGCTGACTGCGGCTGTAATGACGGGTTGTGGGGTAAGCCGGCAAGTGTCGGAAGCTAAGACGTTCGGAGATTGTAAATACAACATTGCCTCGGTCGATAGCGTGTATCTTGCGGGCATTGACATCAGGGAATTTAAGAACATTAAGAGTTTTAGCGATTTCGATCTGGCGCGGTATCCGGGGCTGGCCATGGGATTATTGCGGAAGAACGTTCCGCTGGATCTGCGGGTGAATGTTGACATAACCAATCCAACACGGAAACGTGCCGCCATTAATCAGCTGGAATATCGGGTGCTACTGTCTAAAAGTGAGATTTTTAACGGATATCTAAGCCAGTTGATCGAGGTGTTGCCCGGTACAAGCCCGACGCGTGTGCCTGTCAGCCTTAAAACGAATGCATATCAGTTGATCTCTAACGACCAGACCAGGGACCAATTTATCAATATGATCATGTCTTTGACAGGGAAATCCGACGCCAAACCGACGAAGTTTGTAGTGAAAGTGAGGCCAACATTGGATATCGCCGGCAAGCAGGTCAATTACCCCGGTTATATTACCTTTGAAAAAGAAATAACGAGCCAAATGATCACCGGAGCGCGGTGAATGTATAGATAGCACCCAAACCCCAACTACACACTGTTTTGGAGTCATTTTATGAGAACCCTCATTTATTAGAGTATTACGGCGTAGTCTTAGTCTTAACCCTGCTTTTCAGCGCTACATTTTTTTCTGCGAAGATGCAGCCCTTGAGGCAATGGGTCGGAGGTGGACTACTTGTGGCGCCGATCCTGTACTTTTTTCTTCTCCTGGATGCCCATACCGTCAACATTCCCTATACGGACGATTTCAATTTACTTGAAACAGTCGAGAAGTTTGGAAAGGTAGACGGTTTCATCGAATACCTGAAAGTCCTTTTTGAGCAGGTCAATCAGCATCGGTTTGCCTTTGAGCGAATGGTGATGCTGTTGATGATATTGTTTACAGGAACGGTCAATATCAAAACACAGATCCTGATCGGAGACCTGTTTCTGTTGGGAATCTGCTATTTGCTGTTTCTGAATTTAAAAAGGGAACGCATATCCTGGTATTACTTCATCCCGGTCCCATACGTCATTTTCAATCTGGCTTACTTTGAGAATGCATTCTGGGGAATTGCGGCGTTGCAGAACACGCCGCTGATATTCTTCGCATTACTTTCCGCATACGGTTTGGCCAGGAAAGACAGGAAGGGCTTTTGGATCGCACTCCTGGCGGCTCTGCTAACTACATTCACGAGTGGGAGCGGGTTGCTTACCCTGCTCATCGGGGTCGTGATGCTGGCTTTTCAAAAGCGTTTCAAAGCGCTGATAGGGTGGTTTTTGGCCACGGTCCTAATACTCCTTTTTTACTTCCTGTTCGATTACGTTTTCATTTCCTCTCCGGGCGAGAAGGTTTGGCACCACCCGATTTTTAACAGCCTTTTTCTGTTTTCGTTTTGGGGTAATGCGCTGTTTCTCGATATCCGGCATCCGCTGGTACCCTCGTTTCATCAGGACCTGATCGCCTGCGTGCTGCTTGGAGCGGCGATCGCATTGTTGTTCGCTGTCTGGACGCTAAGATTGCTGATCAAACGTACGTTTGGGCGTAGCGACTGGTTTTTGTGGGGAGCAATGATGTTTGTGATGGGCACTGGTGTCATGTTCGTGATCAGTCGCCCGATCAGCAACTATGTAATGTATGGCGGAACAGTCTTTTCCCGTCGATATATGACATTCGGCGTGGTGTTGCTAGCTACGTGCTACGTGTGTCTGGTGCTTTTGGCTAAAAGCTCCCGGCCGTGGAAAAGCATAGTACTGGTGACCGGGGGCCTGGGTTTCCTGGTATTTAATTTTGTGAGCTACTATATGTCGATTGTGCAGATCAGAAGACTGCATGACGAGCTCGTGATCGACAGCTATTTTTGGAAAAATTACCGCACGTTTCTCTCTGTCGGGGATAAGTTCACGGATATTCCTTTCTGGAACCACCCAACCAAAATGCGGGATCTGATTATTGGCTTAGAATCGGAAGGGCTGACGGATTTTTACCAGTTCTACGACATGCCGGGCCATCAAACGCTGATCCGGGAGACGGCATCCGGCGACCGAAAGTTCGAAGGACATTTCGATGCTGTTTCACAGTACCGGAATGGAGAGAACAATCACTATTTGAAATATTTCAAGTTTTTTGTTACACCGAAGGCCGAGCCCAAGGGACCATTCTACTTCGTTCTGGAATCTGATAAATGGAGTATTGTGCTTCCGGCAGTCCCGGTACCGAATACGGTTTCCGGATTCCTTCAAAAAGCTACATATTACAGTAACAATTACGAGTACTCGCTTTATAAACCAAAGCTTCCGGAAGGAAAATACCGCGCCTGGATCATGTCGTGTGGCGATTCCGGCAAATGGGAGTCTGTTTATACCGGAAAGCAAGTGCTGTTCTATTAAGCCGCGCGGAGCGGCGTCCCTCGTTTATGCAAATACTTACATATAACCTCAACGGCATCCGTGCCGCATTAAAAAATGGTTTGCTCGAATGGCTCCAAACCACTCCGGCGGATATCCTCTGTTTTCAGGAAGTGAAAGCAACGCCGGATGTAGTGGATTTGTCAGGCTTTCAAGCGCTTGGCTATGAGTTGGCCGGATGGCATGCCGCCGAGAAGAAGGGATACAGCGGGGTAGCTATTTTTTCCAAAATCAAACCTGATCGCGTCATTGCCGGCTGCGGAATTCCGGCTTACGACATGGAAGGCCGTGTACTGCGGGCCGATTTCGGGGACATTACCGTGTTGAACTGCTACTTCCCATCCGGAACCAGCGGTGAGATACGCCAGGGTGTCAAAATGAACTTCCTTGCCGATTTTTTTGAATGGGTTAATGAACTGAGGAAAGAGCGGCCTCATCTCATTATCTGCGGGGATTACAATATAGCGCATGACGAAATCGATATTCACGATCCGGTCAGGAACCGGAAATCCTCCGGCTTCCTTCCCGAAGAGCGCGCGTGGATGACGCAATGGTTTGGCAACGGTTACACCGACGCGTTCCGCTTCAAAAACCCGACGTTGCGGGAGTATTCCTGGTGGACCTATCGAGCGGGGGCGAGAGGAAATAATAAGGGGTGGCGGATCGATTACATTTCGGTGGCCGATACACTCAAAGATCGCATCCGGGCAAGCCGGCAATTCAATGATGCCGTCCATTCGGACCACTGTCCGGTATGGTTGGAAATTGACTGATGACCACCCATTTGGCGCACTTTCAATAGCCGTGATATTTGCTTATTTTTGATAGAAGCGAAAACTCAATGAGCGTTATGAACATTTCAATGCCTGTAACTTTAAGAATGGGAGACCTGATGAGTGATGAAGAATTCTTTCAGTTCTGTCAGATAAACGACACACTAGAGTTCGAAAGGGACTCGCATGGAAATATCATAGTTATGTCACCAACAGGATCTTTTAGCGGTAATCTTAATCTCCGGGTTTCAGGATTACTATTCGTTTGGAATGAACAGTCAGGGCTTGGCGAAGCATTTGACTCGTCAACGGGATTCACTTTGCCGAATGGCGCTGTAAGATCTCCCGATGCTTCCTGGATCAGGAAGGATAAGTGGATAAAGCTGTCGCAATCTGAAAAAGAGCGATTTGCGCCCGTTTGTCCTGACTTTGTTGTAGAGATACGCTCCAAGACAGACGATTTGAAATATCTCCTGGAAAAAATGAAAGAGTATATAGCGAGTGGGGCAAGGCTTGGTTGGCTGATAGATCGCTTTGACCGCAAGGCATATGTATTCAGAGGTGACGGCTCGGCCTCTATGGAGGAGTTCGATGTTACGCTCTCCGGCGAAGACGTCCTGCCTGGATTTTCCCTCGACCTGGGCTCGCTGATCAAGTAGGGGGCCATCTTATTTTCAAAAAAACAGCACATTTTGTTTCGCTACTTTCTTATTTACAAGCCATTTGGAATGCTTTCGCAGTTCACGCGCGAAGGTGATCATCAAACTTTGGCGGACCTTGGTTTCGATTTCCCGAAAGATGTTTACCCCGTTGGCCGGCTGGACGCCGATAGTGAGGGGCTATTGCTTCTGACTAATGACAATTTCCTCAAAACAAAGCTGCTGGAACCTCGTAATAAGCATACACGCACGTATTACGTACAGGTAGAAGGCGAAGCGACAGAATTAGCCTGTGCGCAGCTCAGCAGAGGCGTAAACATCTCGATCAATGGGAAACAGTATAAAACGCTTCCCGCCGAAGTAGCGGTCATTGAAGAACCAACGCTTCCGGAACGTAATCCACCGATCCGGTTTCGCAAAAACATCCCGACTTCATGGCTATCGGTTACATTACATGAGGGTAAAAACAGGCAGGTGCGCCGGATGACTGCCAGCGTGGCATTTCCGACCCTTCGGCTGGTGCGATGGTCTATCGGAAAAATTTCATTGGCCGACAAGAAAATAAATTTTCCTAAACCCGGGGACGTATGGGAAGTTACGCCGGAAGAGGCCAAACTTTTTTATGAAAGGAGCTTTTGACGAGCCGATAAAACATTTGCCCTGACTTGCCAAACCGGAGAGAAGGCTTAATTTTGTACAAATCCTGTTCTTAAAATTAGGCTGATAATTGGCAAAGGCACACAAAGAAACTCCGCTTAATAAACAATACAATCAGATCAAAACCAAGTACCCGGGAGCACTTCTGCTTTTCAGGGTCGGCGATTTTTATGAGACTTTTGGAGAAGATGCGGTTAGAGCCTCCAAGATTCTGGGTATCGTGCTCACGCGCCGGAACAATGGCGGCTCACACGAAGAACTGGCCGGGTTTCCTCACCATTCCCTTGATAATTATCTGCCAAAACTCGTCCGCGCGGGTGAACGCGTCGCTATCTGCGATCAGCTCGAAGACCCGGCAACTGCCAAAGGCATTGTAAAGCGAGGCGTTACTGAACTGGTTACCCCCGGTGTTTCCTTCAATGACAACGTACTGGATATCCGGCGGAATAATTACCTCGCGGCGGTGCACGTCGCATCGGAAGATCTCTACGGAATTGCCTTTCTCGACATTTCGACCGGCGAATTCATGGCCTCGCAGGGGAATGCAGCCTATATCGACAAGATGTTGCAAGGCTTCGGACCATCCGAAGTGCTCTATTGCAAAAAACATAAGCAGGAATTTCAACAACTTTTCGGCGGCAAATACCACACTTTCCACCTGGAAGACTGGTGCTTCGGCTATGACTACGGCTATGAACAGCTTACCGGTCACTTCCAAACAACGACGTTAAAAGGGTACGGTGTAGAATCCCTGCCAATGGGGATTATCGCTGCCGGCGTGATCCTGCATTACCTCCGGGAGACAGAACATAAGGAAACAGCGCATATCAGCCGGATTACAAGGCTGGAAGAAGAAAAATATGTCTGGCTTGATCGTTTTACGGTTCGCAATCTCGAATTGGTTTATCCGCAACAGGAGGGCGGTGTCCCACTAATCGACATTCTGGACAAGACCGTAACTCCCATGGGCGCGCGGCTGTTGCGGAAATGGATGGTGTTGCCGTTGAAGGACAAAGCGCCTATCGAAGAGCGTCTGAACGCAGTGGCCCATTTCCTGAGTCACGAGGAACTACACGAATCACTTGTTCAGTATTTCAAACAGATAGGGGACCTCGAACGCCTGATTTCCAAAGTGGCGGTAAAACGCATCAATCCGCGCGAACTGGTCCAGCTCAAAAAGTCGCTGAAGCAAATTGGCCCGGTTAAGGAACTGTTGGCGGAGGGCATTCTCGCTAAGTTTGCTGAGCAGCTGGACGCCTGTGACGAACTGGTTAACAAGATCGAGAACGAGCTCCGCGACGATGCACCTGTCCTGTCCAACCAGGGACGGATGATCAAAAGCGGTGTCGATGCGGAATTGGACGAGCTGCACGGCATATCCTATGAAGGCAAAGATTACCTTATCAAACTGCAAAACCGGGAGATCGAACGCACCGGAATCGGGTCGCTGAAAATAGCATATAACAAGGTTTTCGGCTATTATCTCGAAGTGACGCACGCACACCAGAACAAAGTACCAGCCGACTGGATCAGGAAGCAGACGCTGGTGAATGCGGAGCGCTACATTACACCGGAACTTAAAGAATACGAAGAGAAGATACTCAATGCCGAAGACCGGATCGCGGTGATCGAGTTCAGGATATTCAACGACGTTGTTCAAACGGCCTCCAGGTATCTTGCCGCGATACAGCAAAATGCATTGGTGATCTCCGCGCTTGATGTACTGAGCTCGTTTGCGCTGGTGGCGAGAAAAAATAAGTATGCGAAGCCGGTGATCAGCGAAGGAAATGAGCTGGATATCAAGGATGGACGCCATCCGGTGATCGAACAGCAGCTTCCTACCGGCGAAAGCTATGTGCCGAACGATGTTTATCTCGACGATAACACGCAGCAGATCATCATCATCACAGGCCCGAACATGGCCGGTAAATCCGCATTGCTCCGACAAACAGCCCTCATTGTGCTGATGGCCCAGATGGGTTCTTTCGTGCCCGCGAAATCGGCAGTGGTAGGGTTGGTGGATAAAGTCTTCACCCGCGTGGGGGCAAGCGATAACCTCAGCCGGGGGGAAAGTACATTTATGGTTGAAATGACCGAGACGGCCAGTATTCTGAACAATCTGAGTGATAAGAGTCTGGTTCTCATGGATGAAATCGGTAGGGGAACCAGTACTTACGACGGTGTTTCCATTGCCTGGGCTATCACCGAATACCTTCATAATCAGTCGGACTGCCGCGCCAAGACCCTGTTTGCCACGCATTACCACGAGCTGAACCAGCTTGCCGAGGATTTTCCAAGGATCAAGAATTTCAATGTGGCGGTGAAGGAGGTTGACAATAAGGTTGTTTTTCTACGAAAACTAAAACCCGGCGGAAGCGCCCACAGCTTTGGGATCCACGTAGCACAGATTGCCGGAATGCCGCAACCGATCGTGCTGCGGGCAAGTGAGATCATGCACCACCTCGAAAAAGATCACGTGGCGCATGAGCACAAAAAACGCGTCAGGGAAATACCTAAAAACAACTTTCAGCTCAGCATTTTCGAGCCGGCCGATCCACGCCTGGAAGAACTGAAAGAAAAACTTTCGCTGGTGGACGTCAACACACTTTCGCCCATCGAGGCGCTGCTGAAACTGAACGAATTCCAGAAAATCATCAAGAAATGACACCATTTTTTCAATTTTGTATCAATAAATCTCCTATACCTTTTTTATGAAAAACTCGACCCGCTTTCAATTGATGGCCATGATGTTCCTGCTCTATTTTATATGGGGCTCGTGGTATGGGCAAATGAGCAAGTATATGTTTACCGAGTTGGGCGCGACCGGCGTTCAGGTGGGGAATGCTTATGCGGCCTTTTCAATTGCAATGATCATCGCACCTTTCTTTGTCGGAATGATTGCCGACCGCTATTTTGCCGCGCAGAAGGTATTGGGGATATTAAGCCTTGCCGGGGCAGCCATCCTGTATGTATTGGCGGAAGTTAAGGATCCGGATACGTTTTTCTGGGTGATATTACTGTACTGTATCACATTTGCACCCGCCATGTCGCTCACCACCTCGATCGCCATGCAGCAGGTGACCAATTCTGAAAAGGATTTTCCGGCCATCCGGGTAATGGGCACGATCGCGTGGATTGCGGTGACTAACATCATTGGTTATTACAACATCGGTGGAAGCGCCATTATCTTTAAGATCTCCATGTTTTCCGCGGCGTTTCTGGGCGTCTATTCATTCTTTTTGCCGGATACCCCGCCAAAGCCAAGCTCGCACACGACATTTGCCGATATCCTTGGTTTGGATGCATTCAAATTGTTCAAAGACCGCTCTTTCGCGATTTTCTTTATTTCTTCGCTGCTGATCTGTATTCCATTGTCGTTCTACTACGCCATGGCCAACCCGTCGCTTACCGATTCGGGTATGACGAATGTCGAAAATAAAATGTCGTTGGGGCAGGCTTCCGAAGTTGTCTTCATGTTGCTCATTCCATTTGCATTCGCGCGTTTCGGAGTTAAATGGATGCTTGTGGTGGGCCTTATCGCCTGGATCATCCGTTTCATCGGTTTTGGTTATGGCGACGCGTCCAGCGAGTGGCTGCTGTACCTGGCGATTGTACTTCACGGCGTCTGCTACGACTTTTTCTTTGTAACCGGTCAGATTTATACCGACAGTAAAGCGGGTGAGAAGTACCGTTCATCTGCGCAAGGATTGATCTCCATCGCTACTTATGGCATCGGTATGGGTATTGGTTCCTGGATCGCCGGTATCGTGGCTGACATGTACACGGTCGACAACGTGAAAAACTGGACCAGTATCTGGATGGTACCTGCCGGTATCGCGGCGGTAGTGCTGGTACTTTTCGTGTTGTTCTTCCGGGACAACAAAATCAAGGCAACCGCATGAAATCGTTCCTGACCATCGGCCTTCTGATACTGTCCAATGCATTCATGACCATGGCTTGGTATGGGCATTTGAAATTCAAGGAGCTCGGTTGGTTCAGCAAATTGGGGCTGTTCTCCGTTATTCTGGTCAGTTGGGGAATAGCCCTTTTCGAATATTGTTTCCAGGTCCCTGCCAACAGGATCGGTTTCAAGGAGAATGGCGGGCCGTTTTCTTTGGTTGAACTGAAAGTAATTCAGGAGGTCATTACCCTGGTCATATTTACCTTGTTCACACTCGTCTTCTTCAAGACCGAAACTTTCCGGTGGAATCACTTTGTAGGGTTTTTATTCCTGATCCTGGCAGTTTATTTCATATTCAGGAAATAAAAAAACGGCCTGCAAGTTTTGCTTGCAGGCCGTTTTATATCATCAATACCAATCTTTGTCCTCATCATAGCGACGTCCGAAATCTTTCGAGCCGCCTCCGCCTTTTTTACTGTACCGATCTTCAAACTTGGAAGGGCGGCCTCCCTGATGCCGGTTGTGGTCTCCATGCGGCTTGTCGTGACCATGTCCACGGTCGCGAGGTTTATCGGCGTTCCGGAAGCCTCCACCACCGCCTGAAAAGCCCCGATCGTTGTTTGTGCTCCGCTCGCTGCCAGCGGGACGATCAGGTCTTGCCGGCAGGTCGTCATCATCCGGCTCATCATCGTCACTCGTCTGTGGCCGGGTATAGTCTCTTCCGGTATTTCTGTCTGGGGAGCTGGCTCTGTTACCTGTCGCATCTCCGCCCGGTCTTGGCCGGTTAAAACCTTCTCTGCTGCGTGAATCGGGTCGGGGAGCGCCACTATCGCCTCTGGATTCTTTCTTTTGGGATTCATTCACAACCAGTGGCCTGCCATACATATCAGCACCGTTCAATGCATTAATAGCTGCCCTGGCCTCGATTTCATCTGGCATTTCAACGAACCCGAAACCTTTACTTTGACGCGTGATCTTGTCAATGATAATTTTCGCCGAGCTCACTTTGCCATACTTTTCGAAAGCTTCACGCAGCTCGCTTTCCTTTAACTTAAAAGAAAGACTCCCAACAAAAATGTCCATGAAACGCCTGTTTTTTATTGATTTAGATGTTATAAATATATTTACTTTAACTGATATGCTACAACACTGTTTTTCATGAAGGTCGGTATGTACACGATCTTTTTCTTAGCGTCGTAACCAATATCCGCAGAATTGATTTTCTCTGCGCTTGTATCCAGCAATTTTTCGGTAGTTCCGTCAGACTTGACATAATAAACGACTCCTGCCCAGGAAGAAACAATGTACTCACCCGGTTTCACCTGTTCGATACCGTCGGTACTCTTGTCCATACCTTCGGCGACCACGGTTACCTGTTTGGCAGGACTTAATTTTTTCAGGGTACCGCTATCGGCGATCAGCAGGTCGCTACCCACCGCAAGCAGGCCGTTGGGGCGTGTCAGGTCTTCAAAGTATACAGAGATTTTTCCGCCGGCGATCAGGTGCACTTTCTTGGTGTCCGAATCAGAAACGTAAATGGAGCCTTTGGAATCAATCGTCAGGTCGTTCAGGAATTTCGCTCCCTCTACCTCGTGTTTTTTCAGGATCTTTCCCGATTTAATGTCGATTTCAACTACTTCGGTGAGGTCGGCGACGTACAGTTTGGAGCCGGCGATTCCCATTCCTTTGGGGGCATTCAGTCCCGTAACCCAGTCATGAGCAATGATTTTTCCATCTAATCCCACTTTCGCTATGCCACCTTTACCATCTTTTTCGCCTGCTTTACCATCGATCTGGGCAACATACAGCACTTTTCCCGACGAGCTGTACAGGACAGACTCCGGAACCGGCAAAGTAGCTTCGGTAGACCAGAGCTGGGTCAATGAGTGTTGTGCCTGAGAACTGAGGGCTGCACAGGTGGATAATAGCGTCGTGAGTAAAAAATGTTTGGTTTTCATAAGTTTGATTTTGAAAATAGATCTTGCCAGTTGCCTGCACGAATACGTTTTCATATCAAGGGTCAAACTGGGCTTATATACTTTTCCGATCTTGATTTTCTGTTCATTATATCAAAGCTAAATAAAAATGCACTAACTGATCCAAGAGGGCATTTTTTAATTTTTTTCTATAATTTGAGTCTGACATCATACACAAAATCGCGGACCGAAAGAATGGAATAGACCTCAGCTTTCGTAAACCGGGGATTGAGGAGGTAATTGAACTCGTCTTCCATGATAGCCGAGGGAATTTTGAGGATACCATAGTCGGCCTTTCTAAGCAAATCGGTTCCGAAATCCTTTGTGGCAGCAGGCGCGGGGGCATTTCGCCAGTCACCGGGAAGTGCGCTTACGGGTACCGCAAGCATATACGCAGGATCTATTTCAAATGCCGTAATGCTGAGCGCCCTGGGAATGTCGTCGATGTTGACATTTGCGGTGTATTCCAGCAGCGCTAATGCCCTGCTTTCAGAAGAATAAATGCAGGGTGTGAGCTTGTGATTCCATCTGCCGCCGAAAAGACGGGCTCCCTCGCCGTCGAGGTCTTTGGCGTAACGGGTACGCCCGATTCTGTAAACGATCATGGGCTACGGCTATCAGGAGTATACGCCGTAGTCAATCCGGCCGATCAGGTTCCTTATTTCTTCACGGCCAAACTGGGTATCAAGAAAATCGAAAGGCCGCTGCCCTCCAAGAGCCTGGTTCGGCCTGAAAATCCACTGATTGAAGCGATCGATATCTTCGAAAACCTCGTATCCGTAAGAGTACATGTCAGCCAGACTGATGATCTTTTCACTTAATACCTGATTGAATTTCTCATCCCCTTTTTTATTGATCAGGGTTGCTCTTGCGACGGATAAGGCAAGTGCGAGCTGGTCATAGTCCAGTTTGGTTTTGTCCTTGAAGCGTTCGAATTCATTTTTGCTGATCCCATTCCGGATCATTTCTATCTTCTGAAAGCTGGTCATCTGACTTTCAGGGCGTTGTTGGGACGATTTGAAAATGATGCCGGGATGTGCGCTGTAATAGGCGGCATAGGGCTCGGAGAATGCTGTACCCGGCTGTTCCTCTGGCTCTGGATAAGTTTTCGGTGTGTGTTTCTTCATTGTAGTCTATTTGTCTACTGCTATCAGTACAAATTTATACTTTTTTCAAAAATAAAAAAAGTCCCGCTCATCAGCGGGACTTTTAATCTATCTTTTCTTCCTACTTTTCTTTTTGGCAGGTTGCTCTGTCTGTGGAATCACCTTACTCAAATCCTTGATCCGTATATTTCTGAACTTCAACTCGGATCCATGTCCCAGGAAGCCGAGATGCCCACTCGTCCTGTTCAGGCCCGGGTGCTCTTTGTGGTCGACCGTGCCGTTCTTGCTGGCTTCTGCGAGGTCGCCATCGAGAATGACGGTACCATTCAGGGTCACCCTGATTTTGGATCCCTGTACACGTACTTCTTCGTAGTTCCACTCACCTAATGGTTTCAGGAAACCTCTTTTGGCAGGAATAATACCATAAGCCGAACCGTGGTACTGGTATTCGTGCAGGTCTTTGTAAATCTCGGCCTCGTTATCGAGGATCTGGATTTCGGTTCCTACGTAAGCGGCATCACCTTCCATCGGTGTCCGGATTCCCAGTCCATTATTAGCCCCTGGCGTAAGCTGGAACTCAAAACGGAAGTCGAAGTCGCTGTACTCGTCTTTGGTGTACAAGTTTCCTTTACCTCCTTTTTTCGGATCAACCACCAATTCGCCGTTCTGGATGAAGTAATCCGTTCTGTTGCCAACCCATTCAAACATATTCGTGCCGTCGAACAAGACCTTGAAGTCATCTTTCTTTTCTGCTTCCGGCAATGTGAACTCCTGGCGTGGAATTTCCCTTACGTAAACGTCCCTGTAATGGATCTGGTTGCCATGGGCCTGTAATTCCAACTGTTCTTTGGCGAAGATCGGCAGGTTGCGGTCCCAATAGTTTTCCAGGATCACATTGTCTACGACATTCTCACCATTCAGGTCCACAGAAACACGGTCGCCGATCATCGTGATATGAAACGTATTCCACTCGCCGATCGCATTATCCGCTACTTTGGAAGGTTTACTCGGGTTTTTCTGATTGTTATAGAGTCCGCCGGAGCCTACCTGTGCCCCTACTTTCACGCGCGACGTATCCCAGATCTGCACCTGAGGAGTGCCGCGCAGGTAAATGCCCGCATCCCCGTCTTTCTGGATCTTCCAATCGACGTACATTTCAAAGTCGCCATAATGTTTGACGGTACAGAGGTTGTCGCCGTGGCCGGAGAAAATCAGTTCGCCGTCTTTGGCATACCAGTCCTTGAATGCGGCCTCATCTGCTTTTTTCTGTTTGAATGCGAGCGTGTCTGCGCTCATTTTTCCTCGTGCAATCGGGTTTTCCACCAATCCTTTCCATCCGGAAAGATCTTTGCCGTTGAATAGCGGCACGAAACCTTCACCCGTTGGCAGTTCCGACAAATGCTTGCGGATCGATTCTTTCTGGTAATCGCTGTCCTGGCCTTTTAATACGGAAGCTGTCTTATTCAGCAAATCTCGGATCTCGGCGCTGTACAGGTTTTTGTTGGCCAATGCGATGCTCATGACCGCCTGGGCGGCTGCTTGCTGAGTACCGGCGTTGTCGAGGTACTTCCCGGCCAGTAACAATGCATTGAATGTGCGGTTTCTGGCAAGTTCTTTCAGGATGGCTTCTTTTTGAGCGTCTGTTTTGGCAAGCGCCAATGCTTCTCGAAGCATGATCACTTTATTGGCAGGCGTTTTCTGCGCTTTCGAAGCAGCTGAAACATATCCGGTAATAGCTGCATTGAAATCATCAGAATCGGTGGTCTTCCGTGCAATAGCGAGGAGCTCGTTGGCTGCGCTGGCGTCTGTCCAGGCCGATAATGCGGAGATGGCAGACTTTTTCATTCCGGCATCTCCGTTTTCGTAAGCGGACACCACCGACGCCAAAGCTTTCTTGCCGCCGACACTTGCCAGTATAGCCAGGTAGTTGCGTTGCTTATCGGCAGAGGAGCCCTGCATTTGTTTCAGAATTGCTTCGCCCTGGCTGTTTGCATCGCCATTTTCCCTGATCGCCGTACTGATTGCCATTTGTGTGGCAGCGATTTCTTCCGGTGATGTTGTGGAGTTCAGCAATGCGTACAATTGGGGCAGGTCATTGGCGGTGGCAAGTGATTTTAATGCCGTGAACGCTGATTTACGTACTTCCGGATTCGTATTCTTCAACTGTGCGGAAACCACGGGAAGTTTGGTGCTCGCCGCCCTCGCTGCCAGAACGTCGATCATCGCCGACTGTGCCGGAGCAGGCAGGGTAGGGATGGCTGCTGCCAGCTGGTCGGTCAATCCCGAACCCTTAATGGTCAGCAAGCTGCTTTTGACCGCAGCGATGTCTGCCGCGCTGCCCGTTTTCAGAACCGATACCAGTTTTGGCACGCTGCTTTCCTGCCCGATTCTCCCAGCCGCCCAGATGGCCGCGGTTTTTACTTTGCTATCCTTGGCGGAAAGCGACTTGAGTACCGTGGGCAATGCATCCCTGGATTCGGCGCGGCCGAGCATCGTGATGATCTCTGCCTGTACCTCGGGGTTGGCTTTTTTCAATGCATTTAGCCAGGGCGTAGTGCCGTCGGCCATCAGGTATTTTTGCCCCAGTTTCAATGCAGCCGCACGATACTGTGCATCGCTGCTTTGCAATGCGCTGACCAGCACGGGTACCGACTCCCTCTTCTTGATATCGGAATAAATTTTCAAAGCAGAAGACCGTGTTGCCGATTGCTTCACGTCCGGGGTGTTTTTGATCAATGCCAGCGCTGCTTTTTCAGCCGCTGCTGCATTGCCATTGTCTGCGAGGCGAGCCAGATATTTGAGATAAACAGCCGTTGCATCGGCTTCGTCATAGCCGTACGCCGCTTTTTGGGCCGCACTTGCGAGAATCGTTTCAGACGATGCCGCGCCGATTTCTGAAAGTGCATAAAGGCTTACTTTGCGAAGGTTAAGGTCTCCGCTGGAAGCCGTTTTTTCAATGGCTCCTGCGGCCTCTTTGTGCCGGCTCCCGCCCAATGCCTCTGTGATTGCAACCTGATTGCCGCTACCCACGTTGCTCAGGCTTTGCAGCAGCGCCGCGCCTGCAGCGGGGGTGCCTATGCGTGACAGTGCTCGCGCAGCGGGTCCCGAGAGTCTTTCGTCGGCCAGATAGCTTTTCAAAACATTCACGGATTCGTCTTTGCCGACCGTTTGCAGCTGGTAAATCAGGAAGTTCTTGCTATCCGGATCATTAACTTTGGAAAGTGCCTCGCCGTAGGCTTCGGCGGCATTTTTTCGCAATGCTTCCTTGCCAGCCTGTGAGGCATAATATGTAAAGCCACCCAATGCATATTGAATGCTGGTGTTATCTCCTTTGCCGAGGGGCGTCAGCATCGAAGCGATCTGTACCAGTCCCGGTTTGCCGAGCTGAGCCAGTTCCTCCATATTTTTTTTCAAGCCCGCCTCATTCTGGGAAGGAAATTTTGACAACACTGTCTTGACTTTCGTGTCAAGCGAATTGTCGGTCTGGGCCATGAGCTGCGAGGTTGCAAGGCAGAGGGCCATGATATTGTATATTCTTTTTTTCATCGGATATGCCGGTGGCTGAGCAGTTGACTGCTTCAAAGTAGCTTTTTGAGTTCTTAAATGGTCCAGGGGCCGCGCATGGGTTGATTCACCAGGCGGTTTGCACCTTCATCGTCGATAAATTCCTGTTTGTCGGGATCGAATTTCAGCGACCGGCCCAAACGCAATGCAATCAGGCCCATGTTCACAATGGTGCAGGAGCGGTGACCATTTTCCTCGTTCAGGGCGAACTTTTTGCGATTCTTGACAGCGTCTACAAAATCCGTTACCTGTGGTTCGGGATCCGGGAACGCGGCCAGTTTCCGTTCGAGGTCAGGGATATCCGATTTGAAATTAGGGTAGAGCTTTCCTTTGGGTCCTTCGATGTAGGCTACATTTTCATCTTTGGCTTCACCATCGAGCACGATCTGGCAACCATCGGCATAGGTGTAGGTAATGCGGCGCCAGGTACCTACCGCTTCGGTATGTTGCTGTGGAGCGTCTACCTCCACGCTTACGGGACTGGTATCGTCTTTTCCAAGGAAATATTGAATGGGGTCGATATAATGTTGGCCCATGTCGCCCAATCCGCCGCCGTCATAATCCCAATACCCCCGGAACGTCTGATGCACACGGTGTTCACTATATGGTTTGTAGGGAGCAGGACCAAGCCACATTTCGTAGTCCAGATCGGCTGGTACAGGTTGGGGCGCATTATTTGTTTTGCCAACCCAATAAAATTTCCAGTCGAAGCCGGTGTGCTTGCTTACAGTCACTTTCAATGGCCATCCTAATAATCCGCTTTGAACCAGCTTTTTAATAGGTTTGACCGGTGTTCTCATTCCATAAAAATTGTCTTCGAAACGAAACCAGGTGTTGAGGCGGAAAACCCTTCCGTGTTGCTGGACCGCTTCCAACAGGCGCTTCCCTTCACCGATCGTCCTGGTCATGGGTTTTTCGCACCACACATCCTTTCCTGCGCGCGCAGCATCTGCGGCAATGATGCCATGCCAATGCGGAGGCGTGGCTACGTGCACAATGTCAACTTCCGGAAGCTGGATGAGTTCGCGGTAGTCGGAAAAAGTTTTGACTCCCTTGTCCACCATGTTCACCGCCGTGGCGAGGTGCTTTTTGTCTACATCGCAAAGCGCAACGACTTTTGTGCCCGCGTAGGGAATGTGTCCGCGGCCCATGGAGCCGGTTCCGACGATCGCTTTGGTGAGCTGGTCGCTGGGGGCGAGGTAACCTTTCCCCAGCACGTGGCGGGGAACGATAGAAAACGTGGCCAGCGTCGCCAGCGAGCCTTTGATAAAGCTTCGCCGTGACGAGGAAGTTCCTTTCTCTTCTTTCATTCGTTAAGGTCCTTTAGGAAGTAAAATTTATTATTAAATGCCGGTGAAATTATAATAATATTCAGAATGTAGCAAAGTATTCCACAAGCATTACGGCACAATAGTCCCGTAAGGCCACGGAATGCTCCTGAAACCACAAAAAGCCGCAATACGCGCTGCGTGCTCGTTACAACGGAATGTTGCCGTGCTTCTTTCGAGGGAGTACATCCACCTTGTTTTCGAGCATTTCGAACGCCCGGATCAGCTTCACGCGCGTCTGATCGGGATAGATCACTTCGTCGATATAACCACGGTTTGCGGCGCGGTAAGGATTGGTGAATTTGGTGGTGTATTCGTCTACTTTTTCCTTCAACTTTTCGGCAGGATTTTCGGCCTGGGCAATTTCGCGTTTGAAGATGATTTCGGCCGCCCCGCTGGCGCCCATCACCGCAATTTCTGCCGAGGGCCATGCGAAGTTCATATCCGCGCCAATGTGTTTGGAATTCATCACATCGTACGCGCCGCCGTAAGCCTTGCGCGTAATGACGGTAATGCGCGGAACCGTGGCTTCACAAAATGCGTAGAGCAGCTTGGCGCCATTGGTAATGATAGCATTCCATTCCTGGTCGGTGCCGGGCAGAAAGCCGGGAACGTCTTCCAGGACAAGCAGCGGAATATTGAAACTATCGCAGAAACGCACAAATCGCGCCGCTTTCTGGCTGGCATGGATGTCGAGTACCCCGGCGAGTACCGCAGGCTGATTGGCCACGATGCCTATGCTGCGGCCTGCGATGCGCGAAAAGCCCACGACGATATTTTCTGCGAAATTCTCGTGCACCTCGAAAAAGCTGTCGGGATCGGAAAGCTCAGCAATGACTTCCCGCATATCGTAGGGTTGATTGGCACTGTCGGGAATAATGGTGTTCAATGCAGGACGGTTTTCGTCGCCGGAGGTGTAGGGATGACGTGGGGCTTCATCCTCGCAGTTTTGCGGCATGTAGCTCAGCAGCTTTTTGATGGCCAGGAGGCATTCTACCTCATTGGCTGAGACGAAATGCGTTACACCCGATTTGGTGGCGTGGGTCATAGCGCCGCCCAATTCCTCGGAAGTTACCTCTTCGTGGGTGACTGTTTTGACGACGTTTGGCCCGGTCACGAACATGTAGCTCGTATTTTCGACCATTAATATAAAATCCGTGATGGCGGGAGAGTATACCGCGCCGCCTGCACATGGACCCATTACGGCCGAAATCTGTGGAATGACGCCAGAAGCCAGTGTGTTTTTATAAAAAATATCGGCGTACCCCGCCAGTGACAAAACGCCTTCCTGAATGCGTGCACCGCCGGAGTCGTTCAGACCGATCAGCGGGGCCCCATTTTTCATGGCAAGATCCATCAGTTTGCAGATTTTCTCAGCATGGGTTTCGGATAATGAGCCGCCGAAAACCGTGAAATCCTGCGCGAAAACGTATACCAGGCGGCCATTGACCTTTCCATAACCCGTTACCACGCCATCGCCCAGATAATGCTCCTTGTCCAGGCCAAAGTCCTTACTACGATGTATCACAAACCGCCCTATTTCTTCAAATGAACCCTTATCCATCAGAACAGCGATCCGCTCCCGGGCTGTCAGTTTGCCTTTGGCGTGCTGGGCCTGGATCCTGGCCGGCCCGCCGCCGAGTTCGGCTTCAGCGTTTTTTTGATCTAAAAGTTCTTTTTTTGAAGTTGCGGCGGATACTGATTCCATGTAATACAGGCGATATGGTTACATTTGCTGGTGAACGGGTTATAAATATAGCGTCATTTTAATGATTCGGGAAATTATTGGATGTTTATGAGGGCGACTGGCTGGGGCATACTTTTCCTGATGGTATGGGTTTCTTTTTTGGGAAATACCTTATGTGCGCAACCAACCGGAGGCCGTACCCGGCTGGATTTTCTGCAATTACCAGCGCAGGCCCGAAGCACCGCATTGGGGGCCAATCACATCACCGCACAGGGGAATGACCCCGCATTGTTTATCCAGAACCCTTCGCTGCTGGATTCTTCGAAGCTCAACAACGTGTCCCTGAACCTGATGCCTTATCTGGCCGATACGAAGTTCGTCAATATGGCGTACGCGAACCGCATCCGTAAAACCGGCGGCGTATGGGCTGTCGGGCTTCAATACCTCAACTATGGCACGATGCAGGAAACCGACGATGTCGGCAACGTGATCGGGGAGTTTAGGGCTGCGGACTATGGATTATCGGCTGGTTACGGGCATACACTGGGTGCATTCACGCTCGGGGGCACCGTTAAGCTGGCAGGCGCTTCGATCGAATCCTACCAGACCTGGGGCCTCGCATTCGACTGGGGCGCTGTTTTTAAACATCCGCGCCAGGACCTCACGATCGGATTTGCGGCAAAGAACTTCGGATTTTTAAAACAGAATTACAATGGCGCAGGGGTACCCTCGCTGCCGACGGATATCCGCGCAGGCGTAACTTTCAAGCCTGAGTACATGCCTATCCGGGTTTCCCTGACCGCCCATCATCTCAACCGCTTTGATATGGTTTACAATGATCCGAATTTGTTTTACACTTATGATCTGAATGGAAACAAGCTGTTGAAAAAGGTTGGGGTCGTGGAGAAACTGGGCAGGCATATCGCATTGGGTGCCGAGATTCTCGCGCATTCCAATTTCCGCATTCTGCTGGGATATGATCACCTTAAAAGGCAGGAGTTGAGGCTTTCCACAAAAGGAGCATTGGCCGGGTTCTCATTCGGCGCGTGGCTGAGGATCAGGAGATTTGAGATCAGTTACGGACGCGCTCAGTATACGCCCGGATTCGGGAGCAGTTCACTTTCCATTGTCATGAACCTGAAAGAAGGATTTGTGAAAGAAAGCAAATGACGGATTGGGTAGCAGCCGGTCCGCCATCAGCCGGTCAGTGTGTTTTTCTTTTGTAATGCAGCTGTACGAGGCCTTTCTCAAAAGACTGCGAGCCCATCAGTTCCAGCTTTTGCTCCGGACGGTGATCCTGGAAAAGGCGTATCCCATCGCCCAGGAAGACCGGGATAATGGAAACGACAAATTCGTCGATCAGGTCTTCCTTCATCATCGCATTCACAACTTCCGCGCCTCCATCGACAAAGATCGTTCCGCCGTCCTGCTGTTTCAGGTTTGCCACCAATGTGGTGAGGTTTCCTGTATAGAAGCGGATATTGCCTTCCTGTTCCCGGGGCGTGCGGGTGATGACGTAACATTCCTTATCGCTGTGCGGGAAATCGATGCCGAATGACAGGACCTTGTCATAGGTACGGCGTCCGAGGATCACGGTGTCGACAGTCCGGATGAATGCATTGTAACCGTAATCCTGCCCTTCTTGCTCCACTATGGAGAGGAAATCCAGATTTTCGTCCTGCGTTGCAATGTAGCCGTCCATGCTGGCGGCGATGTAGAGTATTATTTTTCTGGCCATGTAAAATGATGATTGAAATGATGATTGAAATGATGCTGAAGGGAAGGGATACCGTTTCGTCTCCGAAAGTTGGAATCTATGCGGATGCCACTTTCCCTTTTTCCAGTTTCAGATAATGCGTTACACAGCTTGGTATCTCGTGAGGATAATGCGAAACGTAGATCAACGTCCGCTGGTCCGTATCGCAAATCGCATTGACGACCGATTTGAAATACTCGATAGCATCGGTATCCAGTCCCTGGCAAGGTTCGTCGAGGATCAGTAAAGGCGGATTTTTGACCAGCGCGCGAGCGAGGAGCACCATTCTCTGCTGGCCTTTTGAAAGTTGGGAAAAGTCTTTTTCGATCAGCGCGTGTACATGCAGCAGTTCTGCTACTTCATGAACACGTTCTGTCTGAACATCCGTTAATTTTTTAAAGAATACGCCGGTAGCATCAAAAAAGCCGGATGCAATGGTCTTGAAAACGGTCGTATTGCGTGGGAAGTAGAGGTGAAGTTCCGGAGATACGTGTCCTATTTTTTGTTTGATATCCCAGATCGACGCTCCGATTCCACCCCGTTTTTTGTCAAACAAATCAAAGTCGTTGGCGAAGCGCTGCGGATTATCGGCTGTGATGATACTGAGCAATGTGGATTTTCCGGAACCGTTCGGCCCGGATAGTGCCCATTTCTCCCCCTTGGCGATCTTCCAGTTGACGCTATCCAGTATTAGATCTTCGCCATATTTGACCCGCATACTTCTCAAATCCAGTGCATTCTCAAAGCTGGTAAATTCGGGATGGCCGAAATGCGCCAGTTTCTGGGGGTCGGGCTGGGGGAAATGTGCAGCGTGAGCTCCTGCATTTTTAAACTGCGCCACGACTTTCGTTGCCGCTATTTTACCGGCTTCAAGTTCCAGCACGTGCGTAATGCAAGGCGGGATTTCGGTGGCGGTGGTGGCCATGATTATCGTTACGCCTTGTTTGGCCAGTTCAGTTAGCGCGTTGCGCAGCACCTCACGCGAATGCACGTCGAGGCCGCTGAATGCATTATCGAGCATAAGTGCCTTCGGCTTTTTTAGTAACGATTTTGCCAAAAGCATTCGCCTGGTTTCGCCATTGGAAAGCGTTACAAACGGATGGTCGAGCAGATGGGTAATCGAAAGCAACCCGCTTACCCGAGCCAGTTCTTCGTCGCTGACCTTTGAGGGGGCCAGCTTCACAGATTTGTCGTCCACGGTTCCTACCGGCCTCAGCTGATCGGTCAGGATAGCCCGCACGCTGGGCGCGCGCTCAGACTCGTATGCGTGGAAACGCTGCTGGTAATACTCCGCCCCTGCGCTCACAATGCGGTTGAAAGAGTAATCGTTCGATGCAAGTTCGATATTTTCACGGACGGGCGAGATCCAGTCGTAAGCGATTTTGCCAGATAAAACGGGCCATTTTGCTGCCAGAATTTCCAGCAACACCGATTTGCCGGAGCCGTTGGGGCCTACAATCGCCCAGTTTTCTCCTTGTTCAATGTTCCAGTTTAGTTCGGATAATACTGTGGTTTCGTACTTGCGGACAGCGACGTTTTGAAGCGAAATGAGTGTCATGCGGGAAAGGCAAAATAATGGTAGGGGCAAAGATTACGATTTTGGATTTAAATGGAAACAAAAAAAGCATCCGTTGTGGATGCTTTACCGAGCGTCTGAATGTCCCGAGATTACTTATTACTGATGCAATTCCATATTGAATTCCTTGATCATCGTGTCGACGAATGCGGAGAGATCATCCGTGGTGCGGCTGGTGACCAGCCCATTGTTCGTCACCACTTCCTGATCGACCCAGATAGCGCCGGCATTTTCGAGATCGTGGCGGATCGCAGCATACGAAGTAAGTGTGCGTCCCAGTACCACATCGGCATCTATCAGGATTTGAGGGCCGTGGCAGATGGCTGCGACGGGCTTCCCTGCAAAAAAGAACGAACGCACAAAATCAACGGCTTTCTGATTGATTCTAAGCGCATCCAAGCCCATTACACCCCCAGGCAGCAGGAGCGCATCGTAATATTCCGGACGTGCCATTTCGAGGGGAACATCCACCTGATGTTTTTCGCCCCAGTCCAAATGGTTCCACCCTTTTACGATGTCCTTATTAGGAGATATAACATGGGTCGTGGCGCCATGCTGATTTAGGACTTTTCTGGGGCAAGTCAACTCGACCTGCTCGAATCCATCCGCGACCAGTATTGCGACTTTAAAAGAATTGAGTGACTGTTCCATGGATTCAGGTGCGGATAAAAGGTTAGATTATTCGGGCATATATTTGCACAAAAACCATGCCAGAAACAGTTTGTGCCTTTGGGTCGAAAGGAGTGAAGGCGCGTTGCGGGCTTTCCACATGTGTGGAGTGGAATAATTGTAAAATCCCATTCTGGGGAAAATGAGACGAGCGACATTACTGCCGCTCGTCCTATTATCATTATTCCGGGATGACTAGATCTCTACACTGCCGACGTTCTCGAAAATCAAGTCGCCTTTGGAATCAAGTTCCATCATAATCACCGCATCTTTCGCAACTTGCCCGCTCAGTATGCCTTTGGACAATTCATTCAAAATCCTTCTTTGCATCACCCGCTTCAATGGCCTGGCTCCGAATGCAGGATCAAAACCATCTTCACCCAATTTGGTCAAAGCCTCATCGGTCGCATCCAGTGTAATGCCTTGTTCTTTCAGCATGTTTTGAATGCCTTTGAACTGAATGTCTACGATTTTGCGGATGTTTTTCAGAGTCAGTGGTTCGAAAAGAACGATCTCGTCGATTCTGTTCAGAAATTCGGGCCTTACCGAAGCTTTCAACAAATCGAGCACGGCCTGCTTGGCTTCTTCGATGATAAGCGTGTGGTTCCAGCCTTCGTCTTCCGCAAACTTTTCCTGGATAATGTGGCTCCCGATATTGGATGTCATGATAATGATCGTGTTCTTGAAATTCGCGACACGGCCTTTATTATCGGTTAATCGCCCTTCATCCAACACCTGCAAGAGAATATTCCAAACATCCGGGTGTCCTTTCTCGATCTCATCAAGCAGGATGACGCTATATGGCTTTCTTCTTACCGCCTCCGTGAGTTGTCCGCCTTCATCGTAACCTACATATCCCGGAGGCGCTCCCACCAACCGACTGACCGAATGACGTTCCTGGTACTCACTCATATCGATCCGTACCATGGCATTTTCGTCGTTAAAGAGGTACTCGGCCAGCGTTTTGGCAAGCTCGGTTTTACCCACACCGGTCGGGCCAAGGAACAGGAAGCTGCCGATAGGTCTTTTCGCATCCTGCAAGCCTGCCCGGCTACGGCGTACCGCGTCGGAAACAACCTCGATCGCCTCGTTCTGCCCGGCTACCCGCTGATGCAGGTGTTCTTCGAGTTGCAGCAGTTTTTCACGGTCGCTCTGAAGCATTTTGCTCACCGGAATACCGGTCCATTTAGCAACCACTTCTGCAATATCTTCCGGCGTGATTTCCTCCTGCATCAGGCTTTCCGCGTTTTCGGATTTTTGCAACTCCTCCAATTTGGCTTGTACATCCGGAATGCGTCCGTAACGGATCTCAGCAACCTTACCGAAGTCGCCGGAACGTTCGGCCTGCTCTGCTTCCAGACGGAGCTGTTCGCTTTGCTCTTTCAGCGCGCGCACCTCATTGACTTTGCCTTTTTCATTTTCCCACTGGGCTTTCAATGCATTTCGGCGCTCGCTCAGGTCTGCAATTTCCTTGTTCAATACGGTTTCCTTGTCCTTATTGTTCTCCCGGCGGATGGCTTCACGCTCGATTTCCAGCTGCATGATCCGGCGGTTCAGTTCGTCCAGCTCTTCGGGTACACTATCCATTTCCAGCCGGAGTTTGGAAGCAGCTTCGTCCATTAAGTCAATGGCTTTGTCGGGCAGGAAACGGTCGCTGATATAGCGGTTCGAAAGTTCCACGGCTGCGATAACGGCATCATCCTGAATGCGGACACCGTGGTGCAACTCATATTTTTCCTTAATGCCCCTGAGGATACTGATGGCATCGGGGATGTTGGGTTCGTCCACCATCACCGCCTGGAAGCGACGTTCCAGAGCCTTATCCTTCTCCACGTATTTTTGATATTCTTTCAGCGTCGTAGCACCAATCGCATGCAGCTCGCCTCGCGCCAAAGCAGGTTTCAGTAAATTTGCAGCATCCATAGCGCTTTCGCCGCCACCACCGGCACCGATCAGCGTGTGTATTTCATCGATAAAAAGGACAATCTCACCTTCAGAGTCGGTTACTTCTTTAATAACCGCTTTGAGCCGTTCTTCGAACTCTCCCTTGTATTTGGCTCCAGCGATCAGCAGCCCCATATCGAGTGATACGATCGTTTTGGATTTCAGGTTTTCGGGAACGTCACCCTGCACGATGCGCTGGGCGAGTCCCTCCACAATAGCGGTTTTACCCACACCCGGCTCGCCGAGCAGGATCGGGTTGTTTTTGGTACGGCGGCTGAGAATCTGCAACACGCGCCTGATTTCTTCATCACGGCCGATTACCGGGTCGATTTTACCAGCCTTGGCCAGTTCATTGAGATTTTTGCTGTACCGTTCCAGTGAACGGTATTTGGCTTCTGCATTTTGATCTTTCACAGGGTTATTCTTTCCTCTAAGTTCCTTAATTGCGTTGATAAGTTCCTTCTCCTTGAATCCCAGTTCCTTCATCAGGGTCGCTGTGGAATCTTTTCCGCTGAGTATACCCAGGATCAGTAATTCGATACTGATGAATTCGTCGCCGAACTCTTTCAGGTAATTCTGCGCTTTGCCGCTGGCAGCAGCCATATCGTTGCCCAGGTAGGGCTGGCCACCGCTTACACGCGGATAGCCGTCCAATACCTTCTGAAGACGTTCATTGAGGACATCCGCACTGATATTGAGTTTGTTCAATAAAAAAAGTGATGTGTTCGGGTCTTCTTCCAGAATAGATTTCAATACATGTCCCGTTTCAATGGCCTGCTGCTGGTTGCCCTGGGCCATCTGGGCTGCATGCTGGATGATCTCCTGCGCCTTAATGGTATATTGGTTGAAATTCATGGCGTCTATCGCTTGGTTGATGATACAACGCTACATGAAAAAGGGTATGCCGATCCGCTAAATCGGAAATTTTGTCTCAAAAGAGTGACTTGAAACGATTGTTTCGGACAAAATGGCAAGAATCAGTCGTCTTTCTTCGTGATCTTCTTGTGGATTTCGAGCGTTTCGGCCAGCGCTGCCGAGCCGTACCATACCAGCAATTCCATATCGAGCAACTTCGCCTGCACGGCAGGATCACTTTCGACAAGCTTTTTGGCTTCCTCGATCGAATCCGTGTTGAGAATGAAAATGCCGCGGTACTTGTCATTTTTGGCGAACGGGCCTGCAACGACCAGCTTTCCGGATTCCGCAAGCCGGCTGATGTTCTGCATATGCCCCGCAAAAGCACTGTCCGACTTGCTTTTGGGTACATTGGTCGCACTTCCGGTTTTGAGGAATACCATCACATATTTTTTCATGCCGCGCTCATCCGCATTGAGCTTTTTGGCGAGCGCCGAATCGTAGACGGTGTTTGTTGATTGAGCATGGGCGGCATTGAAGACAAATAGCAGGCCGGCCAGCAGGAGTGTGAAGTATTGTGGTTTCATAAGTCGCGGATTAGGTTGTGTGTCAGTGAATAAATGTATTGAAATTTTGACTTAAAACGTATATGAGGAGGTGCGAAATGCAAGAAGCTGCACGGGGTGTCCGGTGCAGCTTCCTCATTTTTGCTTCTACTGAAATTAAAGATCCGTCTGTGTTTTGAGCAGATCTTCCATTGTTTCGCGACGCCTCACCAGTTTAGCCTCGCCGTTATCGATCAGCACTTCGGCCGGCCTGAAACGTGCATTGTAATTTGAGCTCATGGTGAGTCCGTAGGCACCCGCATTCAAAAAAGCAAGCACGTCGCCGGGACGTACTTGGGGTAGCTCGCGATCCGAGGCGAATGTATCGGTTTCGCAAATGTAGCCTACCACATTATAGTGTTTGGGTTCTCCCTTCGGATTGGAAATGTTAAGGATATGATGGTAAGATCCGTACATCATCGGACGGATCAAGTGATTCAGGCCGGAATCCACGTGAACAAAATGACGTGCGGGATCTTCCTTTACTACCGTCGTCCGGACGAGAAGGAATCCCGATTCGCTCACCAGGAATTTGCCAGGCTCAAACCAGAGCTGCAATTCGCGGCCGTACTCCTGGCAGAAGGTCTGGAAGCGCTTCGATATTTTTTTGCCCAGCAGGTCCATATCCGTGATCGCGTCGCCAGGCAGGTAAGAAACTTTGAACCCGCCTCCGAGATCGATGATTTCGAGGTCCGGGAAATGTTTGGCTGTTTCGAAAATAATGTCGGCAACCTTTAAAAATGGCTCGGCATCTTTGATATCCGAACCGGTATGTTGATGAAGGCCGACAATCCGGATATTGTACTTTTTAACGACTTCGAGGATGTCATCTAACAACAATACCGATATCCCGAATTTAGAATCGGCGTGGGCGGTCATGATTTTCGCGTTACCGCCAGCTGCCACGTTGGGCTTAATCCGGATCAGGCAAGGTTTGGTGTTTCCGTAAGTCTGCCCAAACCATTCGAGCAATGGAATGCTGTCGACATTCACGATTGCGCCGGCTTCTACCGCAGCCTGTACTTCTTCAAAAGGTACGCCACTCGGAGTAAATGTGATCTGATTAGGCTCATAGCCGGCAATTCTCCCCATTTCAAATTCGCCGGGAGACACCACGTCCAGTTCGACACCGATCTCGCGCATCAGGCGCAGCACTGCCAGGTTGGTATTGGCTTTGCAGGCATATTTGATCTTCATATTCACGCCTGCAAATGCATGTTGCAGCTCGGCGGCTTTCCTGCGGATGGTCGCGCCGTCGTACACGTAAAGCGGGCTTCCGTACTGGTTGATTAACTGGATAGGGTCGATTCCTTGGATCGAATAGGGATAATGATCAGAGAGTTGCATTGAAGCGAAGAGTGTTTTTAAGTGTGTCGGAACAATTTAATTGCAGTATTTATCAAGGTAGACGGCCATTTCCTGTTGAAGCGCGAAAGCTTCCTGCTTCGCCTTCTCCGCAAAATCGGTTCCATTGCCGGCATATATAATGCTGCGCGACGCATTCACGAGCAACCCGCAGTTTTTGTTCATACCAAATTTTGAAACCTCTTCGAGGTTGCCACCTTGTGCGCCGACACCAGGTACGAGGAGAAAATGGTCGGGGACAATGGCCCTGATTTTCTCAAAATCGGATGGGTGCGTTGCGCCAACCACGTACATCATACGTTCCGCACCCGCCCAGGTCTGCGATCTGTGTAATACATTTTCATACAATGCAGAACCTGCTACATCGAGTCGCTGGAAATCCGAGCTGCCTGAGTTGGACGTTAAAGCGAGCAAGATTACCCATTTTCCTTCAAATGCCAGGAATGGGGTGACTGAATCGACTCCCATATAAGGAGCCACGGTAATCGAGTCAAAATCAAGGCCGGAGGATGCCGGATCAAAAAATGCCCGTGCATACAAACCTGAGGTGTTTCCGATATCGCCGCGCTTGGCATCCGCGATCGTGAAATGACTTTTTGGAATGTATTCGACGGTTTTTTGAAGACTTTCCCAACCCTTCGGTCCTAATGCTTCGTAGAACGCAATGTTTGGTTTGTAGGAAACGCAATAGTCTGCAGTTGCGTCGATGATCTGTTTGTTGAATTCGAAAACAGGGTCGTCAGTTTTCAACAAATGCGCCGGAATTTTTTCGATATCCGTGTCCAAACCCACACATAAATAGGACTTTTTACTGGAAATTTGTTGAAACAGCTCTAGATAGGTCATGATTTTGTAAATATTGCGCCGAAATTACAACCTCTATCAATAGATTCATAAATTTGCTCCAATATTAAGCTTTGCTCCACCAACAGAAGAAAATGTCCATGCAGATCCGAGAAACTTCCATTGCCGGTTTAGTTGAAATTTTCCCAAGGGTTTTTGAGGATGACCGCGGGATGTTCTTCGAATCGTATAATGAGGAGCAGTTTCAAAAACTGGGTTTGCCGGTCAACTTCGTTCAGGATAATCAGTCATTTTCAAAGAAAGGCGTTGTGAGAGGTTTACACTTTCAAAACGCACCGTTCGCTCAGGGAAAACTGGTCCGTGTAATTTCCGGAAGGGTACTGGATGTAGCGGTGGATATCCGTCCCGACTCGCCTACATTCGGCAAGCACGAAATATTTGAACTGAGCGGTGTGCAGAACAATATCGCCTATATTCCTGAGGGCTTTGCGCACGGTTTTGTGGCTTTGGAAGATACCATTTTCAGCTACAAATGCACCAACCTATATAGTAAAGTTTCCGAATCGGGGATTCTCTGGAATGATCCTGACCTGAATATCGATTGGGGCGTTTCTGATCCGATCGTGTCTGAAAAAGACCTTATCCTTCCTTCGTTCCGGTCTTTATTTGGTGAACTGAACGCTAAATAGGGCTTACTTACTTTTCAAAAAGCTCTTCCAATGCCTTTGAGGCCACTTTCCGGGCGGAATGTGGATTTTGGCCCGTGATGAGACGTTCATCCATCTCAATAAATTCGACAAAGGGGATCATTGCCTTGGTGTAGTGTACTCCCTGCTCCTTTAGTCGGTCTTCTAGGTAAAAAGGAACTTCGCTGACAAAGCTGACCAGCGCTTCCTCCACATTGGAATAGCCTGTCAGATACTTGTCTTGTATCAGCAGCGACCCGTCGGACAGCCTGATGTTCAGTAATCCGCACACCCCGTGAGAAACCGCGGTAATAGTTCCGTTCCTTTCGTAGATGCGCCTGACGATCTCTTGTAGTTCTGTATTTTCAGGTAAGTCCCACATGGCGCCATGGCCGCCTGCGAAGTATATCAGGCGGTAGTCAGCGGGGTCAACCTGGGAAGGTTTAAGTGAGGTCTGAAGTTTGTTCTGAAAAGTAGCATCTCCCCAATACCGTGCATTGCATTCGTCTTTCAAGTCAAGGCTTCTTTCGTCGATGGGTACGGCCCCGCCCAAAGGGCTTACAATGTCCATCAGGATCCGCCTTTTTGCCATCACGTCATAAAAATGGGTGAGTTCGCTCAACCACAAGCCGGTTTTATTGGTTTTGGTCGGGTAGGCACTGTGGTTGGTACAGACAATAAGGACTTTCATAGCTACATATCGGAATGACTCCGGGAAATATAGTACAAATCCGAGAGGTTTCCACCAGAAAGTGGTAAAGCTGAAAGTTTAGCTGAGAAGCTGGTTCTTGTAGGCGAAAGCGACCGCTGCTGCCGTGCTTTTCGTGCCCGTTTTTTCCAATACCCGGAGCCGGTGCCCCTCTACCGTCCTCACGCTGATAAAGAGCTTGTCTCCAATTTCAGTCGTGGAAAGACCGTCACAAATTAACTGGAGTACTTCCTTCTCCCGTGACGAAAGTGCCACATTACAGGCGTTGGGAAAGAACGGATGCTTGTTGACCTGGCGGTTGACCATTTTGCGGTGCATCGCTTTGGAAACGAAGTCATTGTAGTAAAATCCCTCCTCATGCACCCGGCGGATCGCCTTTTCTACTTCGTCGGGACTGGTATCTTTGAGCAGATAGCCCTGAACTCCCTTTTCAAGCATGTGGATCACGAAGCGGTCTTCATTATACATCGATACGACGATGACCTTGATATTCGGAAAACGTTCGAATGCGGCTTCGGTAGCTTGAATTCCGTCCATGACGGGCATCTGGAGATCCATAAATACAATATCGGGTGTATTGGCCGGCAGGCGGTCCAGCAATTCCTGGCCGTTTGCAGCTTCCAGTATGAATTCGAAATCAGGAATGCCGCTCAGCATGGAGATGAACCCCTTTCTGAACAATTCGTGATCGTCTGCGATTCCTAGTTTAAGGGTTGCCATAGCATTTAAATATTCACTCGTTCCCGGCGGAATGGATGTAATGGTTCAGGTTTATTACCGGATGCCGGGTTGACCGGTATCCTCGCAATGGCACTGGAACCGCCCCTTGCAGGTTGCTCATACTGGACTGTTCCATTCACGATAGCCAATCGGCTTTCGATTCCCAAAAGGCCGAGTCCGGCCAGGTTACTTTCCTTGATTTTTTCCGGGTCGAAGCCAACGCCATTGTCGGTAACCCGCAAACCTATGATTTCTTCGTCGATTTCCAGCGAAATATCGATTTTTGTGCAGTTCGCGTGCTTAATCGCATTGTTAACGAGTTCCTGCATAATGCGGTAGAGCGTAAGTTCGAGCTTCTGGCCCTGGCGGGGAAATTCTTCGGTATTGGATTGAAAGGAAATGATCAGTGAGCTGTCCTCTTCCAGCTTGTGTATGAACTCCTCGATAGCTTCCATCAGACCAAACCTCTCCAAGGTTGTGGGAACGAGGTCACGCGTAATGCGCCGTACGTGAAGAATTGTCTCTTCCACGAGTGACTGGGATTTTTTCATGATCGTATCTTCTTTCTCATCACCCGATTTTGCGACCAGTTTACTTAGTTGGTTAAGGCTTAATTTGGTGAGAGAGAGCATCGTGCCGATGTCGTCATGAAGATCCTGTGCAATGCGACGACGCTCCGTTTCTTCTGAATTGAGCGCCGTGTCCAGCAGCAGGCGATTGTAATTTTTCTCGATGTCGTTGATTTTCTTTTCTTCCTCGAACCGCTTTTTCTGGTAATACATCACAAAAGTGATGACAAAAAATGCCATCATCAGCATTGCGATGGATGCGATAAGCAATACCAGTTTTAGTTCGTCATTATTTTGCATAAGATCTGTCAGAATATTGCGAGATGCCAATGCTGAAAAGGATTATACTCACGCTTTCAAAAACATAGGGAATATAGTAGAGAAAGCCAATTTCCATCCACTGTTCCCATTTGGAGGCATAATGCAACACGGGAGCAATGAACAGGAAGCTGGAATAATATAAAAGTAATCCCGAACATATCCAAAAAAACGGGTAGTTCAGCAGGTTCGGGATTTTTAGTGTGCGGATGGTATTATAGAAATATAACAGGATCCAGAAGAGCATCAGAAGACTTTCAACTGTCGTCGAATACAGTACCATGCTGTGGTTATGTAAATCCCACATCGTTGGGTTTGTCTGTATGATATCCCAGACCGAAAAACCCACAAAAACCGGTAAACTAATAATGAGCCAGATTTTCTGGATTTTAAAGTCCAGTTTGTAATAGTACATCCAACTCGTCAGAACATACCTTACCGGAATGCTTAGATTGTATAAAAGAACTGTATTTTTTTTTCTGGAAGCCCAATCGAACATTACAAAGTCGACGCCGAACTTCAAAATGAGATAAATCAGTAAAACTAAAAATACCTGATCGTGGTATGCTTTCTTTCGCCATATCAAAAAAATAGGCAGCAGTGTTAGAAAAACGGGTGCGCTGACGACCGGCTGCCTTTTGATATAGGAGAAGTAAATCTCGAGCATCGGCAATTGTTTTGAATGTTAGCAAAGACGCGGGCAAATTGGACCATCGACCATAGCCTGTCCTTGCGCAGGCATATCTTTGTGTCCGCCCACATGCACGATACCCGAAAGGTCTGTACCATTGGCATCAACAGGGACGATGATCAGCCGTGGGGTCGTTTTACCCTTACCATCACTCGTCACGACCGGACGTTCTCCATCATGATTTTCTTCTCTCAGGCCGTAATAAACCCTGAATCCCACCGGATCACCACCGCATTCCTTCAAGAGTCTGTTGAACGTTTCCAGTCCGAAAAATTCAGCTTCTACATAATTTCTTCCGTCCTTGACGATTTGCTCCCTGACGTTTTGATGACTTGAAGTCAATAATTTGGCATCTCTTGCCGAGATGAGCTTACCTTCTGTTCCGTCGTATTTTGGCATGATTTACGTGAAAAGTTATGGTTTAACAATTAAAGGTAAATGTAAACCGGCAGGAATCCATAGGCAAAGTAACCGACCTGAATTGATTTAACGGTTATTTGGTAACTGCTTGAATGTCAATCGAAAGTGAGATGTGTCCGGTAAAAACACGTAAAATTACGTGTAGAGCGTAAGGAGAAATACCGGCGAAAGCTTGTAGCCTTACCTGGCCTTAAAATCAGGGATTTTCACTCTAAAACACTTTGGTTGAGCACTGTACATTTGTAAAGCGTTAGGGAAGACTTCTACAAGCTTTCTCATCAGATTAAAGGGTTAGGTTATGATCGAAAGCCGCGGGGGATGTCCTCCGCGGCTTTTTTTGATTTGTTTCTTTCGTTGATGATTTTTGCAGTGTATCAAATCACTTGCAATGAAACCAACCGTAGAAATCGAATATTGCCCCAAATGCGGCTGGCTATTGCGGGCAGCCTGGATGGCGCAGGAGCTACTTACAACCTTCACCGACGATGTGCATGCCTTGCAGCTGAGGCCGTCCGAAGTGGCCGGCAGGTATTTAATCTGTATCAACGGGCAGGTTTTGTGGGACAGGAAGAAGGAAGGCCGCTTTCCTGAGCCCAAGGAAATCAAACAGAGGGTCAGAGACGTAATTGCTCCGACGAAAGATTTGGGACATTCGGATCGTTGAGTGCGGCCTTTTGTGGGAGAATACGCCATAATGGCGTGCTGTGAAGTGCTTTACTGTAATTTTGGCATTATACAGGTCGCTCAAATATATTTATGATTCCGATTGTGGTGTATTTGAATTAAAGTACTGATAATCAAAGAGTGTGTTGGTTTGTTCAGATCCGGTATTCTCAGATTTTTGCCGGAACGCGATCTTTGGCACGCAGTTTTTCGTTAATAGATAAAACTTGTGAACCTAAAACGCGATAGCTATGGAAAGCAAACTGAAAATACCACGGGAGATGTTGATGAATATAGATTTCATCAACACTGTGAACGGTGGAATGAGTGAGCCCGCTATAAAGCTTGATAAAGGATCGGACGGTTTTGAAGTAGTTGTGAAAATTCCAGGCATCGAAGTTGAGGATCTGCAATTGGAGGTTGTGAAAGGAAAGAGAAATTCCAATAATCTTAAACTTTTTCATCTGTTGCCGATATTTTCACAGGAGAATTTGTCCGATGAAGAGCAGTGGAAGACAATCCGTTTCATCAATACCTTCGTTATCCCTGAAGGAGTTGACATAGATAATATTTCAGCTAAGTATGACGATACACTTCGTCACCTGGTGCTTTTTCTCCCATTCGGAGATGAGCAGGGAGACTACCATCGCAAGGTCGAGATCGAACGCTGGTAGTACAATCAAGTACATTACAGGGCCTGGCCGCGAATGCGGTCAGGCCCTTTTTTTGTGATTTTCAGGTAAGAAACAGGAATTCAGAATCCGGGAAAAAATGTGGTGCTGCGAGGGTGTGGTAATAATTATATATAGTCTTGTATCCTTCCAATAGAATGCATTAAGATTGAGTAAAGATTGGCTCTGATGTCGAAAAAGGAGTTTCATATCATTATCTTGCATAGCAAATCCTTGTTGCTCTTCAATCTCAACGTTATGAAAAAGTCGAATATTTTTGCTTTTATAGAACTTACCAAACTCGTCGGCGAACTCAGTGGCGACCCGGCGAAACTCCGGCAGAAGCTGAAATCGCAGTCAGCCTACTTCAATATTATCGAGCCCAGGTACTTTTCGGATGGACTTGTCGAGGAGTGGGAGCGCATTCTGGCCATCGTGAAACAGAAGGGTGCAAAGGTGAACGAAGAAGGTCGTGTGGTATCCAATGCAGTAAGCAACACGATCGATCATCTGAGCGATAAAGAATGTCAGATCCTTGTCGAGCGTGTCAATTCTATTTATGACCAGGTCCGGAAGGAATTCCAATAAAGAAAAAAGGGCTCTGCAGCGGTTTTGAAACCTTTGCAGAGCCGGGTGGCCAACTGCTAGTTAACAGTACCGCCGTCCCACACTTCTTTGCCCGGTTGTACGAAAGCCAGGCTGCCGTCGCGGTCTTCGGCCATCAGTATCATTCCATGGCTTTCCATTCCCATCATCTTGCGGGGTGCCAGATTAGCCAGATATAAAACTTTCTTTCCAATTACTTCGTCGGCGCTGAAATGCTCGGATATGCCACTCAATACAGTGCGCTGTTCGGAGCCAATATCTATGCGCAATTTGAGGAGTTTTTTGCTCTTCGGAACGTTCTCGGCTTCCAATATGGTCGCGACGCGGATATCCATTTTGGCGAAGTCATCGTATTGGATTTCAGCCTTAACAGGCGCCACCACTTTTCCTTCAAGTTCGTTCAGCCGCTTGGCATCGTGAAGTTTCTGAATCTGCCGTTCAATCACATGATCCTCGATTTTTTCAAATAGAAGCTTTCCTTCCGAAACAATCTGCCCGGACGGGAGTAAGTTGGCATTACCTGCGTCCTGCCAATTTTTACCCGATAGTCCGAGCTGCGCCTGGATCTTGGCTGCGGTAAAAGGCAAAACCGGTTCCGATACAATGGACAATGTCGCAGAAATCTGCAGGGCAATGTTGAGGATCGTATTTACACGGGCCGGGTCTGTCTTGATGGCATGCCATGGCTGGGTGTCGGCCAGATACTTGTTTCCGGTTCTGGCAAGATCCATGATGAGCGACAGCGCTTCGCGAAAGCGGTAATTTTCCATCGAATCCGCTATCCTCGTCGGGAATGCAGCCAATTCGTTCAGCGCATTCTGGTCGATCTCGAGGATTTCTCCGCGCTCCGGTACCAAGCCTTCACAGAATTTCTGTGTCAGGACGACGGCCCGGTTGATAAAATTACCATAAATGCCGACGAGTTCGCTATTGTTTCTTGTCTGAAAATCTTTCCAGGTAAATTCGCTGTCTTTGGTTTCCGGTGCATTGGCTGTCAGAACATACCGCAAAACATCCTGCTTGTCGGGAAGTTCTTCCAGGTACTCGTGAAGCCATACAGCCCAGTTACGTGAGGTGGAGATTTTGTCCCCTTCGAGGTTCATGAATTCGTTAGCAGGGACATTATCGGCCAGGATGTAATTTCCCTCGGCCATTAACATCGCCGGGAAAATAATGCAGTGAAACACGATATTGTCTTTGCCGATAAAATGGACCAGCTTTGTTTCCTCCCCGGAATCTTCGGGGTTTGGCTGCCACCATTTCTTCCAGCCTTCTTCATTACCGTTTTTCTGGATCAGCCAGTCCTTGGTGGCGGAAATATAGCCAATAGGCGCTTCGAACCACACGTAAAGTACTTTGCCATCGGTATCTTCAACGGGGACTTTAATGCCCCAGTCCAGATCGCGGGTCATTGCACGGGGTTTTAGTCCGTCTTTGAGCCATGACTGGCATTGTCCTGCTACATTGGTCTTCCATTCGGGATGACTGTTTACGTACTTTTCAATGTCGGGCTGCATGGCATCGAGCGGCAGATACCAGTTCTTGGTCGCTTTCAGAACAGGTTTCGCCCCCGACAATGTGGAACGGGGGTCTTTGAGTTCGAGCGGGCTGAGTGTCGACCCGCAGCGCTCGCATTGATCCCCATATGCATTCGGGTTCGCGCACACAGGACATGTACCTACGATGTAACGATCGGCCAGGAACTGCTGCGCTGTCTCGTCATAATACTGTTCTGTAGTTTCTTCAATGAAAACCTCCTTGTCGTAGAGATCCCTGAAAATTTCCCGGGACGTTTCATGATGAACGGACTTGCTGGTACGCGAGTAGATATCGAAAGAAATGCCCAGATCCTTAAAAGAAGCGTCGATCTGCGCATAATATTTATCCACGACCTGCTGCGGGGTCAACCCTTCCTTTTTAGCGCGAATCGTGATGGGTACGCCATGTTCGTCGGTCCCGCTGATGAAGGCCACTTCCTTGCCTGATGCACGCAGGTAGCGAACGTATATATCAGCCGGTACATAACATCCGGCCAAATGGCCAATGTGAATGGGGCCATTCGCGTAAATCAGCGCCGCTGTAACGGTATATCTTTTTGGATTTGAAATCGGCATTTGAATTCAGGGATTTGAATATTGGTCAATCAATGGAGCGGAGATGCTCCCCGGTGCGAGCCGGAGCGTAAAATTAGTAAAAAGGCTTGCAATGGCGTGTTTTTGGCAAATGGAAATCTAAAACTGTGCGAATGCCCGAATGCTGATCAGGGCTTTGTGTATTTTGTTGGGTAGCCCATAGTAGGTAGAGGCTGCCGACATCCGGGAGTGAGACTTACGGCACGCATGCTTTTTTATCTTTCTTAAACCGTTTGAATAACCGAACTTTGACCCGAACAATTTGTTTCGTTTATATGAAAGTTCTCATAACCGGTGCGACGGGACTCGTTGGAAGTGCAGTAGCTAGAAAGTTTTTGGCGGAAAATCATGAAGTATTTGCATTGGCACGCCCGGGAGCGGATAAGAGCCTTTTGGCCGATGAAAGTGCGCAACTGACCTGGTTAGAAGGAGATATACTGGATATTCTGTCACTGGAAAAAGCCATCGAAGGGGTTGATTATGTGGTGCATACGGCAGCTGTGGTGTCTTTTGTTCCCAGTGACCGGAAGATGATGTATAAGGTCAATGCAGAGGGAACTGCGAATGTGGTGAACGTATGCCTGAAACACCGGATCAAAAAACTCTGTCATGTGAGCAGCATCGCCGCGGTAGGCAGACCGGATTCGAGGAAACAACAGAAGGACCAGAACATCGTGTTGAATGAAGAACAGCGCTGGGAAGACTCACCCGAAAACTCTGAATATGCCAAGACCAAACACCTCGCCGAGCTCGAAGTGTGGAGAGGTGTTGCGGAGGGCTTGGATGCGGTGATCGTTAATCCGACGCTAATTTTGGGTGAGGGTGACTGGAACAAGAGCAGCACGCAGATTTTTAGGTACGTATATCGGGAAAAGCCATTTTATACCGAGGGCATTGCCAACTATGTGGACGTGATGGATGTGGCCGAAATCGTATGCCGGTTAACCGTCTCGGATATCACCGGAGAACGCTTTTTGCTCAGCGCGGGGAGCATTTCGTACCGTAATTTGTTCAATATCATAGCGGACAAGATGAATCGTAAAAGGCCTTCTCTGAAGGTCGGGCCCGGATTGGCCGGTGTGATATGGCGTATCGAGGCGGTAAGAACCTGGCTATTGGGTACCAAGCCTCTGATTACCAGAGAAACGGCCCAATCAGCCGCACGGAAAATAACCTATGACAATGCCAAAATAAGAAATGCATTAAATTTTAAGTTTCAGTCGGTTGAGGAAACCGTGTCCCGGATTAGTGAAAGTTTGCTCGGGAGGATTTGAAATCCGGGGAATTATTTTATAACTTTCTTTCATTAACAGTGGTGCGTCAGCCCTCAATTCTAACCTAGCGGTTCGTATGATGGAGAAAAATTTCGGAGAAAGGAAGGACTATATGAAGGAAACACTGCTCAGGTTTGAAAGAATGCTGAAAACCAGCGAGCCGGTCTTTTTTGATTTGGATACTTACGAAAGGGTTACAGTACACTACATAGAAAAGGGGGATTGGGACAAAGCTTTCAAAGCTTGTGAAATGGGTCTCTCGGATTATCCCTACTCGCTCGATCTCCTGCTGAACATGGTGCAATTACACGCCAACAGGGGTGAACATGAATTGGCGTTGGAAATATTGGAGCGTGCATCGCTTTTTCACCCCGGTGATATAGAAATTTCTTTCATGCAGGTGGCAGTAGCTAACATGATGGGGGAATACGAGGAAGCGATCGAGTTGCTCGAGAACTTGCTGGGAAGGGTAGAGGACAAAGACGAGATCTACTTTCAGATCGGACAGACCTATCAAAATTGGGGGAAATACGAAGACGCGATCAAGTACTACAAAAGATCGCTTCGTAATAACTTGAATAACGAGAATGCGCTTTATGAACTTGCCCATTGTCTCGATCTCGTGGGGCAGCTGGAAAGTCATCTGGGATACTATAATGAGCTGGTAGACCGGGATCCGTTCTCGCATCATGCATGGTATAATCTTGGGATTGCTTTCAGTAAGCTGGAACGTCATGGAGATGCGGTTCATGCTTACGAATACGCTACGCTGATCAAGGATGATTTCGCATCGGCTTTTTTCCAGCTAGGGAATTCTTACATGAACCTGGAAAAATTTGAAGATGCCAAGGCGCAATACCTTCGGGCAATAGAACTGGAAGGCGAACAGCCTGAAACATGCTGTTGCCTGGGAACCTGCTACGAAAAACTGGGGGAATTTGAAACGGCTATCAAGTATTACAGGCAGACAGTCAAACTGGATAACCAATGGGACGACGGCTGGTACGGACTGGGCATTTGTTTCAGTGAACTGGGACGGTGGTATGAAGCGGTGGGATTTCTGAGAAAAGCAATACAGATCACAGAGCTTAACCCTGACTATTGGCTGGCACTGGCGGAAACCGAATTTAAGGTCGGTAATGTGGTTTCAGCATTCGAAGCCTTTGAAAAGGCGGCAGAAATCGAACCGTCCAACCCGGATATCTGGCTCAAATGGTCCTACGTGCTTTTTGAACAAGGCAACTATGAGCGGGCTTGCGATCTTTTACAGGCGGCGATTGATGAAATGGCCGAAGAGGCTGACTTATATTACCGGATGGCAGTGTACCAGATCCATGCGGGACAATACCGGGAAGCATTGGTAAATCTTGAAATCGGATTGACGCTGGATTATGATTCCCACGTTCAGCTGTTCGACTTCTTCCCCGACCTTGAAAAACAGAAGGCATTGTTCCGGATCATCGAACAGTACCGCGAAAAATAGATACCTGCCTAAACCAGGCTGCGATAAAGTGATGTGAGCTGTCCGGCGATATGTGCTCCCGAGAATTGCCTCACATGAATCCGGCCGGCTTCTGCCAGGGAACTTCTCAATGGAACATCAGTAAGCAGCCGTTCAAGCTGTTCGCTGATGTTTTCTGTTTGAAAAGGGTCCGCGTACAAGCCCCCTGGCCCTCCGGCTTCTTCCAGGCATGAGCCCTTTGCTGCCAATACGGGAATTCCGCTATGCAATGCCTCCACGATCGGTATCCCGAAACCCTCGTAAATGGATATGTAGGCGAACAATGCCGCTTGCTGGTACAATGCAGGCAAATGCGGTGTCGAAACATCATGCAGCAGCATAACTTGTTTTTGGAGACCCAGCCGACCGATGGTTTCCGTTATTTTCTGTACGTAGTGAGTCGGTTTTCCCACAAGCACCAGTGTGAAATCCTGATTTTTCAGATTACCAAAAGCTTCTACCAGCCTGTGCTGGTTTTTGCGTTCCTCCATGGTACCGACGCACAAAATGAACGGCCCTGTAATGCCATATCCGGAACAAACCAGTGCGCGTTCTTCCGGCGCCACCGATTGCTTAAATACAGGGTTACAGTCTTGGTAGATCACCCGTATTTTACGGTCGTCTACATGATACAGCTCGATGAGATCTCTCCGGGTCTGGTCGCTCACTGCCACAACTGAATCGGCCCTTTTGCATGCAGATTGGAATTTGTGCCGGTAAATGGCGCGATCGATAGGTTTGAAAAGCGAAGGAAGCCTTTCAAAAATAAGATCGTGGATCGTGACGACCGAACGGATACCTGCGTGCTGCAAACCCTGTGGGATTTCATTGCTCAGACCGTGGAATATGTCGATTTTCTCCCGGAGAAGCTGCTCCGTGATGCGTGCGTAGCGCCAGTATGCTGAAAGTTTTTTGTCAATGAAGTTTTCAGGGTACCGGATCGCATCCTCGGGGTATCCGGGGAAAAGTTTTTGCGAGTTTTTGGGCGTAAATGCCAGGTATTCGGAACCTGGCTGATTGGCGGTCAAAGCATCGAGGACAAAGCGGCTGTAATTTCCAAGTCCTGTTTTATTGGCAAAAGCTCTTTTGGCGTCAAATCCAATGCGCATAAGGGTAAACTGCAAGGGTTTCCGGGCAAAAGTCCGTATTTTTGTGGATACCACCGAAAATTATTGGTGGGTATTTTGTGTTAAAATGGAATGAAGAGAAACAATGTCCGCAAACGGGGAAACCCCAAAGCCACCTCCCTTTCACTGACCGAAGAATATCAGGTACATACGCTGGCGAATGGGATCCGCATTGCACACAAGCAGGTTCCATACACGCAAATAGCGCATTGTGGTATCATGCTCGATATCGGTAGCCGCGATGAAATGCCGCACCAGCAGGGTCTTGCCCACTTCTGGGAGCATATGGCTTTCAAAGGCACTGAGAAAAGGAGCTCTTACCATATTATTAACCGGCTCGAAAATGTGGGCGGCGAGCTGAATGCGTACACTACCAAAGAGAAAATTTGTTTCCACGCGTCAGTACTCGACGATCATTTCGAGAAAGCCATCGATCTGTTGGCAGATATCACCTTCCATTCAGTTTTTCCGGATAAGCAGATCGAACGGGAGCGGAATGTGATCCTGGAAGAAATGTCGATGTATGTCGATTCGCCCGAGGATGCGATACAAGACGACTTTGATCAGCTGATCTTTCCGGACCATGCATTGGGCAGCAACATACTCGGCACGGCAGATACGGTCAATTCGTTTGGCAAGGAACAGCTCTATGAATTTATCCATGAGAATATCGACACCGAGCGCATTGTCGTTTCGTCGGTAAGCCGCTTGCCATTTTCGAAGGTCATTCGAATGGCAGAGAAATACCTGGCCGATGTGCCGTATCGGAAAACCCAAAGAGAGCGAAAAGCACCGCTGATTTACACGCCGGTGCGTAACGAGCGCGAACGCCCGATCCAGCAGGCACAATGCGCCATGGGACAACCCGCATATGCATTATTGGACGATCGCCGTTTGCCTTTCTTTATGCTGGTGAACCTGTTGGGCGGTCCGGGTATGAATTCGAGATTCAACCTCTCATTGCGTGAGAAATATGGATTCGTATATTCCATCGAAGCAAATTATACACCTTATCTGGATACCGGATTTATGGGTATTTTCTTCGGCACCGAGAAAAAGCAGCTGAACAAGAGCATCGCTCTCATCCATAAGGAGCTGAAACGTATCAGGGAAGTGCCCTTGTCTGTTTTGCAGTTGCACCAAACCAAGGTGCAGCTAATGGGACAACTGGCTATGTCGGAAGAAAGCAACATGAGTTTCATGCTGATGATGGCCAAAAGCATCCTGGATACCGGAAAGGTTGATTCATTGCCGGAGATCTTTACAGAAATTGAGCAAATCAACGCAGGCCAGTTACAGGAATTGGCGCAGGATATATTCAATGAACAGAATTTTAGCTACCTTACTTTTCTGCCGGAAGACTGACCGGTTTGAGTGATTGGGACAACAAAAAGCCCTGACTGATTTCGACCAGTCAGGGCTTTTTGCTATCCGGATATTTATTTTCCTTCCGTTCTGTAATAAAGAGTCGATGCGTTTTCCGGCCGTAAAATGCTTTGGGCTGCTGCATGTATATCCGAAGCAGTAAGTGCTCTGATGATGCCGGCATCGCTGTTCGCCCATTCGACATTGCCTGCATTGGCCGCGAATGCAAGATTCATCGCTCTGTTCAGCACTTCGACTTCTGAAAAAGCGAGCGAAGCTTCCGATTGATTTTTGACCTTCGTGACCTCTTCCTCAGAAGCACCCGTGGCCACTATTTCCTGCAAAACCTCCTTGACCGCCTCATCGGCCTCTTCTAAGGTCACGCCGGGATTCAGATTTCCCTTGATCAGGAGGAGGCCAGGATCGAGGGATGATGTGATACTTGCATTGATGCTATTGAAAAGCGACCGCTCTTTGAGCAGTTTCTGATAGAGACGGGAAGACTTACCTCTGCCTAAAACATCGCTGAGCAGATCGGCCGCATAGAAGCCCGGCTCGTACCGGCCAGGCATATGGAACACCTTGATCAGCGAATTCAACGGTACCGCCGCCGAGATCTCAAGATGTCTGGCTTCGTTCTGAGCGGGTTCTTTGGGAATATTGCGTACATATGCCGGGCCGGAAGGAATGCTCCCGAACCATTTTTCGGCCAGCGCCTGAACTCTTTCGAAAGAAACGGCTCCCGCAACGACTAGCACCGCATTGTTGGGTCTGTAAAACTTGAAGAAAAATGCCTGCACATCGTCCATGGTCGCCCGTTCGATATGGCCGATGTCTTTTCCTATCGTTGCCCAGCGGTAAGGGTGCTCCTTGTAGGCGAGGGGGCGCAATTTGAGCCACATATCACCGTAGGGCTGGTTGAGGTATCGCTGCTTAAACTCTTCGATCACCACTTTGCGCTGTACTTCCAGCACATTGGGGTCGAACGACAGACTGAGCATCCGGTCGGATTCAAGCCAGAAAGCAGTCTCCACATTGTCGGCGGGTAAGGTGATGTAGTAGTTGGTAATGTCGGGGGAGGTGAATGCATTGTTCTCGCCACCCACATTCTGGACTGGGATATCGTAGCTGGGGATATTCCCGGACCCCCCGAACATCAGGTGCTCAAAGAGATGTGCAAATCCGGTGCGCTCTTCGTCCTCATCCCGTGAGCCGACATTGTAAAGGATATTAACCGCAGCCATGGGTGTCGAAAAATCCTCGTGTACGAATACCTGAAGGCCGTTACCCAATGTAAACTGCTTATAGCGAATCATATGTTCAAAAAAGGAAGTTGAATGTTGACATTTTTGGCCAAAATAAGCGGTGGCCCGAAACCCACGCATTGAATTATGGGTTATAAACAAAGCTACTGTTCAGTTGGGATACCACCAAACCATTTTGAGTTAATAGTGAAAGCCATGCAAATTACACTTCGTTCATTGTGCTTGCTGTTCATGACATTTTTTTGTTCTGTTCAGGCCCGGGCACAACTCCTTAATGACCCCGTTTCGTTAAAGAATATACAGAGCAGCCTGGACAAGATTTACAATTATGAGTTCGAGGAAGCAGTAGAGATCATCGGCCAGGTCGAGAAGAAGTATCCCAATCACCCTGTCTCTTATATACTGGATTCGTTCATTTTGTACTGGAAGTATTTGCCAATCAAGGACAATCCTGCGAAATCGAAGGAATACATCCAGAAGCTCGATCAGTGTCTGGAAGCAATCAGCAAAAGGTACGGGAAAAACAGCCTGGATCCGGAAGCGGTGTTTTACACGATGGTGGCCCGCGGATATATGGCTATGATCTACAACTATCGGGGCGAAATGATGAATGCTGCCGGAGAAGGGAAAAAAGCTTATAATGCTTTTGTAGAGGGGTTTAAATTGCTGAATAAAAACCCTGAATTCTATTTTACATCCGGGATGTACAACTACTACGTGGAGGTATATCCCGAAGAGCACCCGATTGTGAAGCCCCTGCTCGTGTTTTTCAAAAATGGTGACAAGGCTTTGGGTTTAAAACAGATCGATACCGCGACCAAGGTGGGCACCATTACCCGGGCGGAATCCTGCTATTATATCTCGCATATTTATCTCAAATACGAGGCAAAACCCGAAAAGGCCGTGTTTTATATGGAAAAACTGGTCGATCTGTATCCGCGCAATCCCATATACCTGATGAAACACATCGAAGCGCAGCTACTCGCCGGCAAATATGACCAGGCGGGTGACGGCATACAACTTCTGCGCAAGAACAACACAGGATTTTACCCGGCTGCCTGGCGGACATTTCAAGGTATCCTGGAAGAAAAAAGCATGAAGAATGATGCCGCAGCTCAGAAGGAGTATCTGCTTGCATTGAGAACGCCGCACGACGATCAGTATACCAAAGAATATCACGCGTTCGCCTATGCAGGCCTCGCGCGCATATCGGCGCGGGCAGGGAACAAGGCAAAAGCGAAGGATTACTATAAAAAATGCCTTGGCAAAGCCGAATACCGGTCGGTAGTCAGAGAGGCCAAGGCATTCAGATAGGTAATGTGTGGGAGCGGATTATTTTGGGAAAAGGCTTTGATCTAATCCCGGGATAATCTTCAATGCATTTTTATAATAGAGCTTTTTAAGCACTTCATCGGAAAGTCCCATTCCGTACATACGCCAGAATGCGTGGTATTTTTTGTGGTAAGGAAAATACTCGTCTTCCGTTTCCAGTACGCGAAAATAAGTGGCATATTCGGCGGGTACCCAGCTATCCTTTCCGAATAGCACACGGTCCTGATACTTTTCAAAAAACTTCTTCGCCGTACGCGGCTGCCGGCCCAGTTCGGCGATGACCGCACCGATTTCCACGTACATATTCGGGAAAGCGATCATGAGGCTGTCGAGCTTCCGGAGGTTGTTGGGATACCAGCCCATGTGTGCATTGATAAAGGTGGTTTTGGGGTTCTTCGCGAAAATGTGGTGCTGCTCGGCGATTAGTGAATCGAACGGGATCGGGTCATTGGCGCCCCGGCGGCGGCCAGGATGCGTTTTTAATTCGAGCCAGCGCTCGTTATACCGGTCCATAGGATCCCAGAACGAGGGCACGTCGGCAGTATGGATTAGCACAGGTATCCCCAGTTCACCGCATTTTTGCCATACGGGCTGCAGTCGCGGATCGCTTACTGCTACGCGGTTACCTTTGTCATCCTTAATGCCACTGAAACCCAGGCTCTTGTATATTTTCAGACCTTTGGCACCCATTTTAACGTCTTCTTCGAGTTGCTTGACTGCCTTTTGCGACCAGTCTTTCTCTCCGAAGCCTTTGAATTGCAGGTTTGTAAACACGCCAATGCGCTTGGGATAGTTTTTTGCCACATTTTCGAGGGAGCCTTTCAAAGTGGCTGTGCCCTCGGCCCATTCCTGCGACCACCCCCTGCCGCTGAGATTGACCATGATCGCCATATTAAGACTATCCATTTGCTTTACCAATGCTTTCAAGTCTTGGGTCGGCATCTGATATTGGTGATTATGGACGTCGATAAACGGGAATTTGGCCCTTTTGATGGGATGTTCCTCTACTTTAAGCGTCGAAATCGGGTCGTATTCTTCGAATCCGAGGGGCTGGGTAATGGAAGGAGCGGTATCCTGGGCGCAAGCACTGAATGTGGTACCAATGGAAACGGAAAGGAAGAGGAGTACTTTTTTCATGCGGATTTATCAAATTGATCTGGATCGTTGACTAGGCTTTGCCGGGGAGCAGCTCCGGCCTGTAAATCAATGCAACACAATGAGCCGCGATGCCCTCTTCTCTCCCTACGAATCCCAAATGCTCGGATGTGGTCGCCTTGATGGAAATGTCTTCTTCGGAAATATTTGTAACGCCGGCCAGGCAAGCCTTCATCGCCGGGATATGCGGGTTAAGTTTGGGATTCTGCAGCACGATCGTGACGTCGACATTCCCAACCTCATATCCTTTTTCGCGGATCATTTCCATTACTTTGACGAGAAGCAGCTTGCTGTCGACGCCCTTCCATTGCGGATCTTTGTCCGAGAAATGATAGCCTATGTTCCGGAGGTTGGCAGCGCCCAGAAGCGCGTCGCACATGACATGGCATACGACGTCCGCATCCGAGTGCCCCTTGGCGCCGTGGGCATGCGGGATTAAAATTCCTCCAAGCCAGAAGGGCCGGTTTTCTACCAATTGATGAACGTCATAGCCCTGGCCTACGCGGAAAGGAAACATATTTACGGAAAGTCTGGGGGAAAGTTATGGGTTATTATACAAATCTTATTTTCGCGCATTGAGCTCTTGCCGGACCTCTTTTACGTCAATCTCGACACGATCAAGCCGTTCCTCGACCCGATCGAGCCGCGCTTCGATTCTGTCAAGCCGTTCCTCGATCCGATCGATCCGCGCTTCGATTCTATCCAGCCGTTCCTCGATTCGGTCGATACGTTCCTCCATCCGGTCAATTCGCTCCTCAATTCTTTTAAAGCGCTCCTCGATGGCATCGAATCGCAGCATCATGTATTCAAACAGCTTGGCGAGATCATCCTTGTTAAGCGTGTTCCTTGCTGTGGATTCGATTTCCCGGGAATTTTTCTTGGAGACCTGTGTCAGCTCCAACAAGCTTTGTTTGAGAATAGCGTTACTATCATCCACGATGGTCTGCCTGTGAGCGAGCCCAAGCAATATATCTTCCATCGAGCCCGTCCGGCCTCCAAGTTGGCCTAGTCCCGTCTTCACGCTTTTGAGGTCGTTCTCGACTTTATCCAGTTTGATGAATACTTCTGCTGCCATTTCTTCAAGGTTACTGATCCTATCGCGATCGTTCATGTGAAAAGTGCGTTAGCAAATGTACAATTCTTTTCTTAGCTATACGGGCAGGAAGGCGGATAGTAACGATATATCGTGGTGGAATTTTCCTGCGGTAAAAAGGGACCCTAAATTTGTGTTTTTTGGCATTGCAGGGCAACTTTTTACTATTTAGCTTTGGTTACGTATATAACCGGTACAAACCGTAGAATCAAACAATTTAAAAACACATGAAAGCAAACATCGGAATATCGGATGAGCATACCCAGGCCGTTGCCTATCAGCTCAATAAGTTGCTGGCCAACGAGTTTGTACTTTATACCAAAACACGCAATTACCACTGGAACATCGGTGGGATGAATTTTTTCGAATTGCACAAGTTGTTTGAAGGACAGTATGAGCAATTGCAGGAGATTATGGACGAAATTGCTGAGCGTATCCGCGCAATCGGGCATTACTCAGAAGCCCGTCTGGTCGACATCCTTAAATTGACAGACCTGCTGGAACCCGAATACACCACGGAAGAAAAGACCCAGTTGCAGAACCTTCTGAACGATCACGAAACCATTATCCGTATCCTGCGCCCGCTCGTGACCGAGTTTGCGGATACTTACAAAGACCTTGGATCCAGTGACTATGTTACAGGCCTGCTCCGGGAGCACGAAAAAATGGCCTGGATGCTTCGCGCTTTCCTGAAATAGCAGCGTAGATTTCTGATACTAAAAAGCCGGAGCGATCATCAGATCCTCCGGCTTTTTAGTATCCAATTATTACTTTTATTTGCGTTGTTGCTGCATTTTCGTCTTGATCTTCTGCAACTCTTCCTGCTGGCTGACCGACTTGAAATAGAAATACAATCCCGCGATCAGAAAAATCTTCGAAAGAATAAACACCGCAATAAATGCAGGCCGCCATAATTTGTGGACCTTCATATGCGTGTCGTTGACTTCCACGTCAAGAAACTGGGGTGCTTTGGCTGTATCACGTGGGTCGGACGAACGCTGTCCTTTCTTCTCGCGGATACTTCTCAACAGAATAATTTCTCTGACGGCCTCGGGAGGAGGTACAGAGCCCTCGGAAAAGTAGCGTTTAATGTCTTCTTCCAGCTTCACGGCATAGGGAGGGAGCGTCCGGTCCGACAACATTATTTCCGCGACCTGTTCCTGCTCTTCTTCGCTGGAAAGTCCCATTAAATGCGATTCGAGCATGCCGCTCTCGATGAATTCCTGTTTGTTCAACGTGCGTAAGTTTATGCGGTGCGATAGGATTTGAAAAACTCATGAAAAGAACGCAGGACTTCTAATTTAGATATATTGAGTTTTCCTGCTACTTCTTCCGGTGTAAAACCCTGACGAAAGGCAAGGTCAAAAATCCGTTGCGGAGATACATCCGAACTTCCATATTCTGTTCCGGCCGGTGCGAGGGCTGTCAGTTTGCGCTTAGCTTCCACTGCTTTGCTTCGTGCCAACTTGATCACACAGGCTGCAAAGGTAAAAGGATAACTGTTACAGGATTGCAGCTGGGGAGAGGAGAATACACTCACCAGTACTTCCTGGGCCAGATGTACCTGTGGCAGGATTTGCAAAATAATGCCATAAGCCATCGCCCCGTACTGATCGTACACTTCGAGAGAGGTGAGTGTTTTTGGCCTTGAAAGTGCCTGGCCATCGACTCCATTGCCAGCTCGTTCTAATTCATTCATACACTAAAATTAATGATGCGGATTCTTGGGTCAGGTAAGAGATGAAAAAGCGTAAACTATTGAAGTTAGGAAAGTTTTAAACAAATAACATGAAGCCTGCTCCGTAAATTTAATAGAATAAGGCAAAAAAGGTGATTTGTTAATGGAAAGTAGGCCTTTTTTGTCAAACTAATTTCAAAGACTTCAGCGGGTTAAGTATAAAACTTCATTTTCAGGAAGTTTTTCTGATGGTTAACTTTGCCGTTATGAAAGACAAAATAGCAGTGATTTTTGACATGGATGGGGTCATTTGTCATACTAATCCCTACCATTCCCGGGCCTTCCGTGCATTTTTTTCGAAACGCGACCTTGCACCCACAGACGAAGATTTCGCGCTGCATATGTATGGAAAAAGCAATAGCTACATTCTGAGCCATTTCCTGGAAAGAGTGGTGGAGGGGGATGAGCTGTTGCAAATGGAGGAAGAGAAGGAGGGACTCTTCCGGGAATTGTATGCTCCCTACGTGGAACCGATTACCGGCATAGTCACTTTTATGCACGACCTTGTTTCTAATGGTACGGTGCTCGGTGTGGCGACTTCGGCTCCCCGTGCCAACCTCGACCTGATCGTCAGTAAAGTGCCTATCAGCGATTTGCTGGGATCGATACTGGCGAGTGAAGACGTGAAAAGACACAAACCGGATCCTGAGGTTTACCTTACATCGGCCAGGAACCTGGGAGTAACGCCGGACCGATGTGTGGTTTTTGAAGATTCGTTTTCCGGCGTATCGGCCGCGTTGAATGCGGGTATGCGTGTAGTAGGGGTGCTGAGCTCCCATTCGAAGGACGAACTGCCGCCTTGCAACCTGTACATAGATGATTACACGGGGCTTTCTTTTGAAAAGATCGAGGCCCTTTTTTAGCGGAATTTACAGTGCGGCCGGATCGGTGACCTTAATATCAAAGGCGCCTGTCAGGACTTTTTCATTTCTTTTGATCTGAAGAAAAACACGGTATTGCCCCTCTTTCGGAAATGAATATGGGAATGAAATACGCGTTCCGTGTTCCATATCCGTCATGCCGCCGCCGCTTGCATTGTACATGCCCATTTCAGTCATTAGAAATAGCTCGCGATCTACCATCGGCATCGCGTTAAGTTTCGCAATGTGCTTATCGACGCTGTCCCGGAATGCCTCAGGTTTGGGCCGCGGGGCTACCCGGGCAGTATCGGCTATCCGGTTTTGGAATGACTTTTCGGCCGCTACCGAATAAGACCCCGTGGGATGGAGGTGAATGTAAACGGATCCGTCGGAACGTACCACCACGGCATGACCCAGCATTCCCAGGTAGGGTTCCGGAAAACAAGGACTGTTATCCGGGTTGTAGATTTCAAAGTTGAGCTGGTAGGGTTTTCCCGCTTCCAATGGCTTATCCGGTTTACCTTCCCAAATTGCATAGGAGCCGTCCTTGAAGACCGTCTTGGTGCCTGGTTTGCCGCAGATCACAACATTATCACCCATTGGCACCTTACCGGGCATATCCAGCGGATCTGTAACAATGTAAGTGTCTTCAACAGGCGGGCTCGCGGGAGAAGGGGCATTAGCTATGGCGCCGGGCAGATCCAAGGTGTCGACAATGGTTTCGGCAAAACCCGAGTATTGCACGATGTCCGAATACACCAGGTATTTACCGGCGGGCAGGTTGGGGAGCAATGCTTCAAATGTAAGGCTGTCTTTGCGGTCGGGGTGAATATGTGCGAACGCATCGAGGCCGGGTGTACGTACCAGGAAGGTGTGCATCAGCTTGCCGTGATCAGGCACGAGCATACTCAGCATGCTGCCCCTGAATCGCCTGTTCCAGCCGGTTGTATCGATTTGCAGCCTGAATGTACGCTGAGGGCCGGCCTGTGCAACTGTTGCATTGGCTTTGAGCGGCTTATAAAGCCATTGTTTGTAGTCCGCTGCCCAGCTGTCCCACCAGCTGCTGCCTCCATAGAGGATCAGCGAGCACACGACGGTAGCAATTCCCATGTTCAGCCAACGTTTGCGCTTCTGCGCTGCGCTCAATTGTTCACCGGGTTTCAGTAAGCCGTCGCTCACACTTGCCCCGATGGTCGTAATCATCAGCAGAAATAACAGCAACCCAAGGACACCCAGGCCGACACCCAATTTGGCTGGCATTTCCCTTTGGGCGGTAGATACCGCAACAATGGGCACGATCAGTTCGCCCGTACCCTGACTTCCCTCGATGCGAATCTGGGCGCTGGACGAGCCCCATTCCATAAGCCATACCGAACCTTGAAACTGGCTTTTTTGCCCTGCTATGACGGTAAGCTCGTCCGAGGAAGGGGCGCCTTTGCCGCCTGAATAGAAGTAGACCGGCCGGACGCTAACCCTTTGTGCCTCTCCGTTTTCCACAAAAACAGTAATCTGCGCCGTCCCGGGTATGACATCGGGCGGCACAATGCTAACCAGTACTTTATAAGGACCTGCCTGGGCCTGCATTTGCACGCCGGCACTGCCCACGTGCGCGTAGGAGGCGATGCTTTGAAACAGCAGCAGCAATATTATGAGGTTCTTTTTCATCGTTGAATTTTATGCATCCAGTTGCCCCACGCCAGTCCGATCCTTGTGGAAATCAACGTTAATAACAGCGCTATGCCCAGACCTTTGATCAACTCCGGAGTTTCTTCCATCATCCACGGGCCGAATTTGTAGCGGTATTGCCAGTTCGGATCATTCCCAAAATACCAATAGTGACTTCCGAAAAACCAGTTTCTCGCGTATGGTGATTCCATCAGGAAAGCACCAAAGTACCACTGGACCAGAAAGAATACAATCAGGAATGTGCAGCCGAGTAATACCGTCAGTTTCCAGTCGTTGAGATAGGTGAACCGGTGCCTTACGATATCGATAACCATGGCGGGTATAATGAGCAGCAGCGGGAAATGAAATCCCTGGTAGTGATCAATGTGGTGGAGGATCGGGCCAAGCTTGGGTTCGGCCGGGAAAAGCGGGATGATCCATAGCGTGGCGAGCATCAGCAAAGTGTACACGCCGGTCACGGCGGTAATCGCCCATTTGTGAGAAACCGCTTTGCCCACCGACATGAGCAACAGGGGCAACGCCGCACCTGCAAATATATAAAAGCTCGAACGATGGGACTGCATCCGTCCCAGTTCCTCGGAAATCAATGTGTACCAGATGGTAAGCAAAAATCCGGCCGATAATGCAAAGAGCCAGAATAATGTGGTAGCGGATCTCTGACTCCGTGCATGGACCAGATTTGCGGCGATTTTGAGCTGATTCTTAATAGCGATAACGCTGATCATAGCTCCGAACTGAATGCCGATGATGCCCAGGATGAGTACTGTGTGCGGAGGCGACAGGATGGTGACGTCAAGGCCGTAGGTATTGTGCCACCAATCATCAAACGGAGCGGATGTAAGCATGGACAATGCGCCCCACACGCAGAACAGCGAACCCAGGGAGCTATAAAAAAAGCCCCAGATCCGGACGCTGCCCGCCTTTTCAAAAGAACTGCCCCAGAACGTTTTCCGAAGAATTTCATAACCTGAGAATAAACCGGCGACTACTGCTCCCAGGTAAATGACCAGGTGCGGTGGCGACAGCAGTCCGTCGCGGCCGATACTCATGTGCCAACAAATATCCCAGATCAGCCCTGTGATAACGCAAAAGGAGGCAAACACTGTGGCGAAAATATAAACGGGTATGCCCGGATTCCCTTGCAGAGTCGCCATCCGGTCGGTAAAAGCCGGGGGCGGGGCTATCGTGTTTTGCATGCTGTATAGAGGAAATTGAGTATGGCTTTAAATCTTGTAAATAGACAATCAGGATCGTCAAGTCCCCCATTGTCGCTTCACATTTGTGAGCGTCGCATTTCAGAAAGGGCGCATAGCCTTCACAAACCGTCCCTTAAAATAGGTAGAAAACAGATTGTCTTCCCGCACGCCTCTGGATGTGGATGCGTGGATAAAGATGATTTCCTGGCGGCTTTTCACATCGGTGACGATGCCGGCGTGGGAAACATAGCCTTCTTTTCCGGCCTCTGGTACAAAAAACAGCCAGTCGCCGGGCTTAATGTCCTCGATTTTGTTGATTTCCTGACCGAACTCGGATTGCTGCCATGAAATGCGGGGTACTTTTACGCCCATTTCAGAATAAACGGAGCAGATCAGCCCCGAGCAGTCGATACCACCTTTGTCGTTACCTCCGGAGCGATAGGGTGTCCCGGTGTAAGTGCGGGCGACCTGCACCACCTCCGGAATGTCGGCGGCAGACACAGGCCTCGTGCGGGAAGCGGCCGGAGGAGTTGCCCGGGAAGAGGTTGGTTTGCGAGCCGGTGCTTTTGCTACCGGCCTTCGCGCGGGGGCGCTCCGGGCCCGTGCGTTATTGTTTCTTTCGGGAGTTCTGCGAAGGGTATCGCAGGAAAACAGCAGGAAGGTAATAGAGAATAGACAGAATGCGTAAAGGGAAAAGGGAATTTGCTTCTTCATGCGTGAGCGATGTATTGACCCGATGGTTGATTCAAAAATAACAATTATATGTTTGCGAGGATATTTTCAATGTAAACCCGGCGGAGGAACTATTACTATTTTAACTCCGCGCACGCTGAAAAATTGTGATAAATGTTGCGAGGCTGCCGGCTTTGTAAGTAGCTTTGTCGCTGACTTTCATTCCATTTAAAACAGCATTGACCCCTGATGAAAATTATTTGTGTAGGCCGGAATTACGCAGAGCATATCGCCGAACTGAACAACCAGACACCCGATTCCCCGGTTATATTTCTGAAACCTGAAACCGCACAAGTCCGCCTGGGAGAGCCTTTCTTCTATCCGGATTTTTCAAAGGACGTTCATTATGAAGTGGAGCTCGTTGTGAAAATCAACAGGACCGGGAAGAATATAGAGGAAAAATTCGCACACAAATATTATGATGAAATAGGCATTGGGATCGATTTTACAGCCCGCGACCTGCAATCAGAACTAAAAGCAAAAGGACTCCCGTGGGAGCTGGCCAAGGCATTCAATGGGTCGGCTCCGGTTTCGGAATTTGTACCCATCTCCGACTTTGAAGACATTCAGAATATCAATTTCAGTCTGGATGTCAATGACGAAGCACGCCAGAATGGCAATTCTTCGATGATGATCTACCGGATCAATTACCTGATTTCGTTCGTGTCCAAATTCTTCATGCTCAAAAAAGGCGATCTGATTTTTACGGGAACACCGAAGGGTGTGGGCCCCGTGCAGATCGGCGACAAACTGACTGCTTCGATAGAAGGCAAGAAGATGCTCGAACTGTTCGTTAGGTAAACCGTAGTCTTCATATCACCGGGCGCTGTATCGCCTTTTCATACACTTTTTCATGCAAAAGTATTTTCGGGCATTCGTCCGTTCCGGAATGTTTGTATTGGGCTTGTCGGGCATTGGAACAATGCTGCTGGCTCAAAAACAATCTTATCCACAAGGTTACTATCAGTTTCCCATTCGTCCGGGATTGGCTAATTCACTGGCAGGCGGGCTGGGAGATCTCAGGAGCAATCACTTTCACGCAGGCCTGGACATTCGTACGCAGCAGCGTGAAGGACTGCCTGTTTATGCGGCGGCGGAAGGCTACGTGTACAAAGTGGCCGTCCAGCGCACCGGCTATGGAAATGTAATTTACCTGCGGCATCCGAATGGTCAAACGACCGTTTACGGGCACCTGTTGAAATTCAGTGGCCCGCTGGCTACCTATGTGCGGGAGGAGCAGTATAAGAAGCAGACTTTCGAAATCGACCTTTTTCCGGAGCAAGGCAAGTATGTATTCAAAAAAGGGGAGATCATTGCATTATCGGGTAATACAGGCGGCTCGGCTGGGCCACACCTGCATTTTGAGATACGGGATTCGAAAGATAATTACCTGAATCCCCTGTATTTCGGTTTTCCGGAGATCAAGGATGTAACACCCCCGAAATTTGTAAACCTGGCGATCAGGCCGCTGGATATTAACGGGCGTGTTAATGGGCAATTCGACCGGAGGGTGTATGCGGCCGTCAAACTTAAGGATGGTTCGTACCGTTTGCCTTACCCTGTGTCAGCTACGGGTATCGTCGGTATCGATCTGGTTGCTCACGACCAGATGACGGGGACCGGTTTCAGGTACGGTTTGCAATGCATTGAAATCCGGATGGATGGAAACGAGGTGTTTTCATATAATATGGAGATATTTCCAAATACTTCGACGCGCGACTATAACAACCTGATCGACTACGAAACCGAGCAGGAAACCGGGCAGCGTTTTTTGAAATGCTACGTGCCGGATGGTAATAACTTTAACTTGTATAAAACAGGTGCTTATAAGGGCAAACTGAACATTACCGACACGCTGGAACACCAGGTAAAAATCAGGATTTCTGATTCTTACGAGAATTTTTCGGAGCTGGAATTTACAATTAAAGGAGAGCCGCAGAATCTACCTTTGCCTCCGTTTAATACCGAGGTGAACCCGGAATGGGTACAAACCGACGTCCAGGAGAACACGCTGATCGTGAAAGCGAAATATTACCGGAGTCAAAACCCTTCGGCTACCTATTACATTCAGGGAAAAGAGGAAAAAAAAGCGCCTGATTTTTATGCCGGCGAATCCGCCGTTTTTCTGACAGATCTCCGTCAATACCGTCCCGATTCGGTGAAAGTCGGGAGCTCAACGGTAAAAACCTATCTGCGCAGTCAGGTGCTGCCTGGTGTCGCATCGTCATTCAAAGAAGCCAAATGGTCGGTGGATTTTCAGAATACGAGCCTGTTTGACACACTCTTCCTGATGGGGCAACGGAATTTCAATGCATTGACCATTAATAACCGGGGAACCGCATTGAAGGACTATATCAGCGTGACCTTTACGCCGGAAAAGGCACCGGAGGACAGGGCGCACACCTATGTATACCGTTATGTGAATGGCGACTACCGTTTTATGGGCGGGAAGTGGGAGAATGACCAGATCCGTTTTCAGACCCGCGAACTGGGTACATTTGTGATGCAGACGGATACCGTTCCGCCAAAGATCAGGTTGGTCGAACATAGCAAGCAGCGCATCAGAGGATATATCTGGGACCCGATGGCAGGCATCGACCATTTCAAGGCGCTTATTAATGGCGAATGGGTATTGTTGAACTATGATTTCAAAAAAGGTTATATCTGGTCCGAAAAACTCGATGATGGTCAGCCGTTTGAAGGAGAACTCGTACTGGAAGTGACGGATAGGGCGGGAAATAATACTATCTTGCGAACAGAATTGGTGGAACCGGTTGTTGTCCGTAAGAAAACCAAAAAACGCAAACGATAGATTATGGGACTTCAAGTCGGTGACCCCGCACCAGCATTTACAGTAAAAGACCAGAATGGAAGCGAAGTAAAATTGTCGGATTTCAAGGGGGAAAAGGTTGTTTTATATTTTTATCCAAAGGACAATACTCCTACCTGTACCAACCAGGCCTGCAACATCCGAGATAATTATCAGTTGCTTTTGAAAAAAGGATACAAGGTTTTCGGCGTGAGCCCCGACAGCGAGAAATCGCATCAGAAGTTTATCAGGAAACATAACCTGCCTTTCCCTTTGCTGGCTGACACCGAGCATCAAATGGTAGAAGCTTACGGCGTATGGGGAGAAAAAACACTATTCGGCCGCACTTATATGGGTGTGCTCCGCACAACTTTCGTCATCAACAAAAAGGGGATCATAGAGGAGATTATTTCCAAAGTGGAATCATCGAAACACACTGATCAAATTCTTGGAAAAACTGAATAATAATCAGTCATTTTAACATTCCGAATAGCAGGACATTTACGCCGCCTAAATGGTCCCGCAGTTCGGGTAACCGGATTAAGGACAGTCCAATAGAAAATAAATAAAAATGGAAATTGAACAATTAGAAAAAGTTGCTTCCCAGGTTCGCAGGGACATCGTACGGATGGTACATGGTTGTCAGTCGGGTCACCCGGGAGGATCCCTGGGATGCGCCGATTTGTTAGTAGCATTGTATTTTGAGCGTATGAAGCTTAAAGAGCAGGATGGCAAGGCGGTATTCGATATGGACGGTAAGGATGAAGATCTGTTCTTCCTGTCGAATGGCCACATTTCTCCTGTATGGTACAGCGTTCTGGCCCGGAAGGGTTATTTCCCTGTTTCTGAATTGGCGACTTTCCGCAAACTGGACTCCCGCTTGCAGGGACACCCAACTACACACGAGCATCTCGAAGGCATCCGGATCGCATCCGGCTCGCTGGGACAGGGTATGTCGGTGGCGATCGGGGCTGCATTGTCCAAGAAACTGAACAACGATAAAGGAATAGTATATGTGCTGATGGGCGATGGCGAGCAGCAGGAAGGACAGGTTTGGGAGGCGGCTACGTTCGCACCGCACCACGAAGTCGACAACCTGATCGCATTCATCGACCTGAACGGTCAGCAAATCGATGGCCCTACATTGAAGGTAATGAACAACCGCGATCTGGGCGCGAAATATGAAGCATTTGGATGGGAAGTAATCTCTATCGAGGAAGGTAACGACATGGCGTCGATCCTGAAAGGGCTTTACGAGGCAAAAGGCCGTTTGGGACATGGCAGACCGATCATGATCTTGCTCCATACCGGAATGGGTTATGGCGTGGATTTCATGATGGGAAGCCACAAATGGCACGGTGTTGCGCCTAATGACGAACAATTGGCAGCTGCGCTCGCCCAGTTGGAAGAAACTTTGGGAGATTACTAACAGACCAGAACCGGGGCGTTCGATAGGCCCCATGGTTTCATAAACAGAATTATACAAAATGAAAAAATACACCTTCACTGAGAAGAAAGATACACGTTCAGGCTTCGGAGCCGGAATGCATGTGCTCGGCCAGCAAAACCCTAATGTAGTGGCGCTTTGTGCTGACCTGGTTGGTTCATTGAAACTAGAACCATTTATCAAGGAAAATCCTGAGCGTTTTGTTCAATGCGGTATTTCAGAAGCCAATATGATAGGTATTTCGGCCGGTCTGACGATAGGCGGGAAAATCCCTTTTGCTACTACATTTGCCAACTTTGCAACGGGCCGCGTTTATGACCAGATCCGTCAGAGTGTTGCCTATTCTAATAAGAATGTAAAAATCTGTGCGTCACACGCTGGTCTTACCCTGGGAGAAGACGGTGCAACACACCAGATCCTGGAAGATATCGGGATGATGAAAATGCTTCCGGGCATGACCGTCATCAACCCATGCGACTACAATCAGACCAAGGCTGCGACGATCGCGATCGCTGAACACGAAGGTCCTGTGTACCTGCGTTTCGGACGCCCTGTGATCCCGATTTTCACCGATGCGGACCAGAAATTCGAAATCGGCAAAGCATGGATGGTTAATGAGGGTACAGACGTGAGTATCTTCGCAACCGGGCACATGGTTTGGGAGGCGATCCAGGCGGGCGAATTGCTGGAAGCAGAAGGCATTAATGCTGAGATTATCAACATCCACACCATTAAGCCTTTGGACGAGGAAGCAGTGCTGAAATCTGTTGAAAAAACGGGTTGCGTAGTAACTGCCGAAGAACACAACCGCATTGGCGGCCTGGGCGACAGCATCGCGCAGGTTTTGGTGAAGCACAAGCTTGCTCCACAGGAATATGTGGCCGTGAACGACAGCTTCGGCGAGAGCGGAACGCCTGCGCAGCTGATGGAAAAATACGGTCTCACGGCGAAGGATATCGTCGAAGCTGCAAAAAGAGCGATTGCAAGAAAATAGCATCTTGCATTGTCGTCATGCCATATTGCATTGTGACGTATGCCCAAAATGCACCCCTTTCCGGTCGACTGAAGTCGACGGAATCGGATAAAAAGGCATCCTGCATTTGATCAGTGCCAAGTGTCATCATGACATCTCGCAAAAAAGCATCGCCTTTGCCGTCGACTTAAGTCGACGAAGATTGATAAATTGAATGAAATAGATTGAGCTCTGGGAAATGCAAAATGCCATTTTGCTTTCCCAGAGCTCTTTTATTTGTCCTGAATCAAAAAATAAACTATTATTGACCGGCGTTGCCTTTGGGCTCAGGTACAATTATTGGTCAAGCAGATTGCTAAAAAAAGATCAGGTTAACACTGATTAAATGTCCGACGAAGAATTATTATCCCTTTTTGAGAATCCCGAAACGCGGAGGAACGCTTTCAATCAGCTGGTGCGCAAGTATCAGCAAAAAGTATATTGGCTCGTACGGAAGATGGTGGTCGATCATGACGATGCCAACGATATTACACAGGACGTTTTTATCAAAGCGTGGACGGCCCTTGAAAATTTCCGAGGAGATGCCAAGCTGTATACCTGGCTTTACCGGATCGCAAGCAATGAGGCCATTAATTTCCTGAATAAAAAGCGACGGAAATATTTCATTCCGATCTATGATGTCGAGAATGAACTGAGCGAAAAACTGGAAGCGGATCCGGAATTAAGCGGTGACGCCATTCAGCTCAAACTGCAAAAGGCATTATTAAAATTACCAGAAAAGCAAAGACTGGTTTTTAACCTGAAATATTTCGAAGATCTGCCTTACGAAGAAATCTCTGAAATAACCGGAACGTCCGTGGGAGCGCTAAAAGCCTCATATCACTGGGCTTCAAAAAAAATTGAGGATTTTTTGAACGGGAACGATTAAACTATTTGCACTTACTTTGGTCAAACCTTCACAAGACAGGAAATATAAATAATCATGGACAAAAAACGTATACGGCTGGATGATCTGAAGAGGGAGACGCCCTTCACAGTGCCGGAAGGTTATTTTGACAAGTTACCGCAAATGATCCAGGCAAGGATACCTGCGGAGCCCGTTCGTAAACCCCTCGTGAGTTGGTCGTGGCAGCGGTCCGTCGCGCTGGTATCCGCTATGGCGCTGATCCTGGTGCTGGTGTGGGTAACCGTTCCGGAGAGGCAGGGCTCATTGGGACAGGAGCCATTGAGTGGTGTCAGCGATGCTTCCATTATCGATTATCTGGAAGAACAGAATATCAGCTATTATGATTTGAGTGAACATAAAGTAGTCCAGAAGGCATTCGATACCGACTCAACGGTACTCAATTATCTGGATGGGCTGGATGATAATATCCTCCGCCAGCAATTGGAGGAAGCCATTTCAGTTCAGGAGACTATTTGACTCTAACGCATGACTAAAATGAACTTACGACCAGTAATTAAACGGTATCGAAACACTTTTGCTCTCCTGCTACTTACGTTTGGCGCCATTACAACGGCCCATGCACAGCGACGCTCCGAAGAGGAGATCAAGAAAATACAGGATGCCAGGGTGGCCATTATTACCAACCGCCTCAATCTCACACCCGAACAATCAACGGGTTTCTGGCCTGTTTATAATGAATATTCGCAAAAGCGGAGGGAGATCCACAGAGCGCAGCGCAAGATCATTAATGATAAAAAGGCGGAGGGGCAGAACGACGAACAGGTTCTGAGCAACCTGAAAGAGGTTCAGGAGCTGAAACAAAAGGAACTGGATCTCGAAAAGGAATATCAGAACAAGTTTTTAAAGGTCATAACCGCCAGTCAGGTGATCGAATTATACAAAGCTGAACGTACGTTTAACGACATGCTGATCCAGCGGTTGAAACAAAAGAATTAAGTTAACCTGCTTATCGACTTATTACAAAAACGGAAAGGCCCGCCTCCATTTGGAAGCGGGCCTTCTATTGTATTGAGTTATGCTTCTGTTAATGCGCCCCTACGGCCTCCACCTCGCCGATTCCCCGCGTCTCCACGGTAATATCGCGCAACGGCGCCTGGTGCTTCCTGAAATCCTGGATGATTTCGAGCACATCATAATCGATATTCATCGATTTGCTGCCGTCGATCACCACGGTAGCACCATCGGGCAGATTATCCAGCGTGGCGCTGATGCTGCCTTTGTTGAGGAAGGTCACTTCTTCTGAAAGTTGCAGCGTGATCACATCGCCGTCGCGGTGCTGTTCCTTGATATAATGGTAAGAATGCTTGTAATTCTTTCTCAGAATAAAATAGATCGCGATAACCATACCTATACCGATACCTTTCAGCAAATCGGTGCTGAGGATCGCGATAATGGTCACGACGAACGGTATGAACTGTTCGAGGCCGAGTTTGTACATCCCTTTAAACAGCTCAAATTTGGCCAGTTTATAACCTACCATCAGCAATATCGCCGCCAGCGATGCGAGCGGGATGTAATTGAGGTATTTGGCAATAAATACCGCCGAAATAAGCAGAATGGTACCATGAATAATGGTACTCAGCCTGGTTCTGCCGCCGGAATCGATATTCGCGGAGCTGCGCACGATCACCTGCGTTACGGGCAAGCCGCCAATTAAGCCGGAAATCATATTACCCGTGCCCTGTGCGATCAGCTCGCGGTTGGTAGGGGTAGTGCGCTTGAACGGGTCAAGGCGGTCGGTCGCTTCTACGGATAGCAGGGTTTCAAGGCTTGCTACAATGGCCAACGTCACTGCTACCGTGTAAACCTCGGGTTTATTGAATGCAGAGAAATCAGGTGTTTTAAAGAAACTGAAAAACTCCGAAGCGCTCGACGCAACCGGAAGCTGCACCATGTGCTCGCCTATCAAAGCCCATTGCGGCGCTACGGCACCGAACACAAGATTGAGGATAACGCCGGTAATAACGACGAACAATGCACCAGGAATGTAGCGGAACAGCTGTATGCGCTTCATAAACGGCTTATCGAACAGGATCAGCATAGCAAGCGAGACGATCGAAATGATAATAGCGCCCGTGCTGTTGTACCGCAGCGAGTAGTAAACTTCCGTAAAGGTGTTACGGCCGTCTTTCTGCGCAAATGCCTCATCACCCATGAAATCGGCGTCATAGCCGAAAGCATGCGGTATTTCCTTTAAAATAAGTGTAATACCAATGGCTGCCAGCATTCCCTTGATCACCGACGAAGGGAAATAGTAACCGATAATGCCGGCTTTCAGGAAACCGGCGATGATTTGCAGAACACCAGCAAGCACAACGGCCAGCAAAAACGCCTCGAAGCTGCCCAGGGTATCAAGCGCATTGAGTACAATCACAACCAGACCCGCCGCCGGACCTGCCACACCCAGGGAGGAGCCGCTCAACGAGCCTACTACGATTCCGCCTATGATACCGGCAATCACACCCGAAAAAAGGAGATCGGAGCGCCCGGTAGAGGCTAACGCGATACCGAGGCATAACGGCAGCGCTACCAGGGATACGACAAGCCCGGAAGGTAAATCGTATTTGATATTGGCGAACAAACTTTTATTATTCAATGACATACGATTGAGTCAGTAAGGATCATAAATTGGACTACTCGGAATGCAGAACCGCCAATCAGACAAGCTGCGGTATATCAAGACGATATACGTCGTCGGCAAAGTTGGTGGCGTCGATCGTTACGTCCATGTCTTTCAAGATACCATTGCTGATATCGTACACGACGCCGTGGACTTGCAGCCTCTTACCATTCGCCCATGCAGTTTGCACGATCGTCGTTTTGGCAAGGTCACGCACCTGCTCCTGAACGTTGATTTCGACAAAGCGATCGGCCCTCACTTTCGGATCTTCAATCTCGTTGAGCTCCTGGGCGTGCAGCCGGTACACGTCTTTGATGTGGCGCAACCAGTTATCGATAAGGCCTACCTGCTTGTTCCCCATGGCCGTGATCACTCCGCCGCAGCCGTAATGGCCGCACACCAGAATATGCTCTACACCCAGTACATTCACCGAGTAATCGAGTACACTGAGCATGCTGATGTCCGTGTGGATCACCATATTGGCGATGTTACGGTGCACGAAAATGTCGCCGGGCTGAGTGCCGGTAAGTTGGTTAGCGGGAACACGGCTATCGGAGCAGCCGATCCAGAGGAATTTAGGAGCCTGCCCTTTTGCCAGATTTGAGAAGAATTCAGGATTTTCCTTGGTAGTGTCTTCTGCCCACTTTTTGTTGTTTTCGAATAACTGATTATAAGCCCTTATCATGATTTCTTGATTAGAATTTGGAGTAAATAATAGAGGAACATGCGCGTAGTGACACGGAAATACCGCATCGGGTTACGACGGCAACGAACTCGATTGAGTTTGGATCAAAGAAATCAGATAAGCTCCGGAGGCGGAGATAGCAGGTTGCGGTAAATTTCGTTATCGAAATTCGCAGTATAGAAGAATGAGCTTTTGACCGGTATTAAGGTGACGGAACGGTCAAATTGTAGGCTATGTGAAATCAGTAGCTGGTCGTCGTTCAATTTTTCGACCTCTGTTTTTTCCTCGTTATCACAGGTCCCTGAATCACAAACCACAGATGCCTTTTCCTTGGCCAGCAGCAAGCTGGCAACATCTGTGGCTTTACAGATGAGGAAGGCCGTAAGTAGTATGAGACAGAGTGTTCTGAACACGGGGAAAACAGTTTTTTAAGAACAAACTTAACACCTAATGTGTCTAAAACGTTCAGCAGGTCACATTTTAGTGTAATCTGATTAAAATCTGATAAGAATTTAATCAGGCAAATAAAAAAAGGGTCGTATTCACAACCCTTACTTATTCGTTTTCCATTGCTTTTCATTGTTCTCCAACCAACGCCCAACCAGGAACGCGGAGCTGAGAAGAACCACATAGAAAGCAATCATAATGATGGTCATTGTCATAGTTGTACTCGATTATTATGCAACGTAAGATGAGCAAAAATAGCTAAAAAAAGCCACACCGGCTTCTTGTTAGCAAAAAATTAAAGTACGCCTTTCGTCGATGGCATGAAATCCAGCGCTTTAAGATCGCGTTTGACAGCCATTTTGATCGCCTTGGCAAATGCTTTGAAAATAGACTCGATCTTGTGATGCTCGTTATCGCCCTCCACCTTGATGTTCAGATTTGAAAGCGAAGTGTCTGAGAATGATTTGAAAAAGTGGAAAAACATTTCCGTCGGCATTTCCCCGATCTTCTCTCTTTTAAACTCGGCATCCCATACGATCCACGGACGGCCCGAGAAATCGATCGCAACCTGTGCCAAAGCTTCATCCATGGGTAACAGGAAGCCATAGCGGCTGATTCCACGTTTGTCGCCGATGGCCTGGCGGTAGGCTTCGCCCAATGCAAGAGCGGTGTCTTCAATTGTATGGTGCTCGTCGATATGCAAATCGCCTTCGACGTGGATAGCCAGATCGGCGCCGGAGTGGCGGGCTAGCTGGTCGAGCATGTGGTCGAAAAAGCCGAGGCCTGTATGAATGTCGGAACGACCGCTGCCGTCGAGGTTCAGATCGACCTTGATCTGCGTTTCCTTCGTATTTCTTTCAACAGATGCTTTGCGGGAAGGGAGTTTCAAATGCTCGTAAATCGCGTCCCAGTCGCTGGTAACCAATGCGGTGATTTCATTCATTTGGTCACTAATGCCTTCTACCGGCAATTCAGAACGGAAAAGGATTGCTTTTGCGCCTAAATTGACTGCCAGTTGCACGTCGGTAAGACGGTCGCCGATGACGTAGCTGTTGGCCAGATCATATTCATTGGAAAAATAAGAAGTTAGCATTCCGATGCCCGGCTTGCGGGTAGGAAGGTTATCTTCTGGAAAGCTGCGGTCGATATGCACATCGGCGAAGTGAACGTCTTCCCCTTCCAGCGTTTTGACCATCTTGTTCTGAGCGGGCCAGAAAGTGTCTTCGGGGAAAGAGCCGGTTCCGAGGCCGTCCTGGTTAGTCACCATGACGAGTTCGTAATCCGTTTCATCCGCTATTTTGCGCAATGCGGAAATGGCTTTGGGCAGGAATTCAAGCTTTTCCAGGGAATCTACCTGAAAATCGGTAGGGGGCTCAACGATGATCGTACCGTCGCGATCGATAAATAGTACTTTTTTCATTAACAGATTTGGATTGCAAGCACCTTACCAGGAATTCCGCAGCGCTTATTTCCCGCAAAGTTCGTAAAGAATGCCTAATTGAAAAGCAGTTGACCACGAATAATGCCAATAGGGGAATTTTAGCGGGTGGGAGAGCGGTTGAGAAATTGTAACTTTGCATTTTAAATCAACATCAAAATGTTTACAGGAATCGTCGAAACGACAGCGGTCGTGCTGAATGTCGAAACAGAAGGAACTAACAAGACCTTCACTTTTCAGTCATCCCTCGCCAGCGAGTTCAAAATAGATCAGAGCATCAACCACAATGGCGTTTGTTTAACAGTTGTAGGCATTGACGGGGACCAATACCAGGTAACGGCTATCGAGGAAACTCTTTTAAAGACTAACCTCGGCGGCCTTACGGCGGGAAACAAAGTAAATCTCGAACGATGCATGCCTGCCAACGGACGGTTCGATGGCCACATTGTACAAGGCCACGTCGATCAGACTGCAAAGTGTATAAGCGTGGAGGAGCGCGACGGTAGCTGGTTATTCGATTTTGAATACGATGCTTCGACCGGCAACATGACCGTGGAAAAAGGGTCCATATGCATTAATGGCGTAAGTCTGACCGTTTTCAATTCGGGAGCAAATACATTCCGGGTGGCCATTATTCCCTATACCTACAACTTTACAAACTTCCATTCGTTGAAAACCGGGGATTCGGTTAACCTGGAATTCGATATTCTGGGTAAGTACATCAAGAGAATTCTGGGCTCGTATGCGGTTTAGGATATTTGCATCTTGGAATATTACGTTTATTTTTACCCGTTTATAATACCAAAGCGCATCAAACACATTCATGGCCAAAATAAGTACACAGTCCAGGACTGACCTTTTCATTCATATCGGAATCATTGTCTCGCTGCTTTTGGTCCTTTTTCTGGGGTTTTTCTTCGTTTATCTGCCATTTACCACGAATCACGGTGAGGCCATTACAGTTCCTGATCTGAAAAAGAAGAATGTCCAGGATCTGGAAGATTTTCTGGGCGATCGTGACCTGAGATATGAGGTCGACTGTACGTTTGTGACCAATGTGCCTCCATTGACGATTATTTCTCAATATCCGCTACCCGGCTCCAAGGTAAAAGAGGGCCGGAAAATCTACGTGACGGTTGTGTCCCGTACCGCACCTTTGATAAAAATGCCTAAGCTGACGGACATGACGCACCGGAGTGCGCAGATGCTGCTCAAGAGCGTGGGACTCGAAGAAGGAAATATTTCTTACGTTCCCGATATGGCGCAGAATGCGGTGTTGAGGCAAATGTATAACGGAAAGGAAATTCTACCCGGCCAGCCAATTGCAAAGGGATCCAAAATTGACCTTGAATTGGGCGAAGGGCTTGGTACCGCTCAATTCGAGGCGCCATCAGTCATCGGTATGCCTTTGGACGAGGCGAAGATCGCTATCGTGGGTGCCGGGCTTAAAGTAGGGCAGCAAATGGAAGTGCCGGCGGAAGAAGGCCAGGCACCTGGCTCGGTGGTGAGACAGAACCCGGACGCCGGTGGTAAGGTAAGAATTGGAGACGTAATAGACTTGTGGATTACACCGCAGGCGGCTGAATCAAGTGATAATGAAAATCAACCGGAGCAGTAGGCTTTCCTTAAACCATAGACTTTTTATCTGGATCTTTCTCCTTGGGATTGTTCAACACCAGGCTGTGGAGGCACAGTTACGGCTTGTTCCGATTGATCGCGAGGAATACGTAGAAAATGGGATCGGAGATGATAATCATCTGAGAACAGAGGCTTCCCTGAATCTGCCTTTTTTTGACGACTTCTCCACCACTAAATCCTCAGAGCCGAATGCAAAGAACTGGCTTTCGGGCAGTGGTGTTTACGTTAATAACACCCTGTCGATTCTGCATCCATCGCTGAATGTAGCGACATTTGACGGCCAAAATGCGAATGGCACTCCCTATAATCTGGTCAATCCGCTTACGCAGGGTTTTACGGACACGCTCACCTCACAGCCTGTGAACATGGCCGGTAAAGTAGCCGCTGATTCTGTATACATGAGTTTTTACTGGGGTGCCAAAGGATTTGGGGAGCTTCCCGATTCCAGCGACTTTCTCAGGCTTGAATTTTACAGCAAAACAAAAGAATGGGTGCCTGTCTGGACACAGCTGGGATATAAGGTGGACACCTTGTTTCACCAGCAGTTCATCGCTATCAAAGATCCTAACTATTTCCACGACGCATTTCAATTCCGTTTCAGATCTTATGGGAGAAGTTCGGGGCCTTATGACACATGGCATCTGGACTATGTATACCTCAACTCCAAGCGGTCGGTCAAACAGCCCTACCTGTTTGACGTGGCCATGCGAAAGCCGGTTTCGAATTTCCTGAAAAAGTATACAGCGATGCCTTTGCGGCAGTACCAGGTGAATCCGCAGGCATTCACAGCCGACTCTATACGAACCGATATTGTCAATAATTTCAATAATTTCAATATTGTCACCAGCACTTTTACATTGACCGATGAGCAGAGAGGAACTGAATTCTTGCGTAATGTACAGAGATCTGTTTACCTCGAATCACTCAAATCACTGGGACTGAGGGTGAAGTTAGCCGCCGTTAATGCAGGGTCAAAGATAGACAGCTTGCATCTGGTAAGTAAGTTCTTTGTCACAACTACCGATACGATACCGGGTGTTAATCTTAAAACCAATGATACGATTGTCGGTAAGGCAGTTCTCTCCGATTATTTTGCCTATGACGATGGCAGCGCGGAATATGGTGTTCAGGTAAACCAAAAACTCGCGCGCGTAGCGGTACAGTACGTGCTCGCAAAGGCGGATACGATCGGAGGAGTACGGATGTCAATGGTTTCGTTTAACAAGGACATTTCTGGGCAGGGATTTACGATCCAGATTTTTGGCAACAAGAATGGAAAGCCTGATCAGCTGATTGCACAAAGGTCGGTAGCCGTAAAGTATCCGGGAAAGCGGGACGGCTTCGTGGATTATGCATTCAGTAGCCCCGTTGCGGTACCGGATACATTCTATGTCGGATGGCTTCAGATCAATGATCAGCCCGTGACAGTAGGGTTCGACAGGAATTCCATGCTCGGCAAAAATGTTATTTACTACAACCTTGGTACTGAGTGGGCAAAAGAAACCGCATTGAAAGGGACAATCATGATCCGGCCTTACCTTGGTGCGAAGGCGCAGGGTGTCGTAACCGGTAATGAGCCTGTGGAGAAGGAGAGTATCTTCTATCCCAATCCTGTACAGGACGAGATCTGGTGGAAAGGCAGAACGCTCAGGCAAATCGATGTGTATAATGCGGCAGGTGTGCTTGTTAAATCCGTATCACCATCAGCAGGGCAACAATCTGTGTCGCTTGGAGCATTGAGCCGGGGTATTTACATGATCAAAGCTACGGACGGGAAACGTTCTTTTGTGCAAAAGATGTTAATCTCAAAATAGACCAAATCGTTACAAATTTAATAAATATGGATATTACCGTAGAAGAACTGAAAGAACGTCTGGAAAAAGGCGAGGACCTTCATTTTTATGATGTTCGCGAAGAACATGAATATGAAGAGGATAACCTGGGCGCGATACTGATTCCCCTTGGCGAGCTTCCCGATCATCTCGATGAGCTGGAAGCTTTGAAGGATGAAGAAATCATTATCCATTGCCGGTCTGGCGCAAGAAGCGGTAAGGCGGCAAGATATCTTGAGTCACAAGGTTTCGCCAACGTGAGAAACGTGCTTGGGGGAATCCTTGCGTACCGTGAGTTAGAAGACTGATTAATCAGGCATTTGGTGGCATGTAACCGCCAAATGCCTATGATCCTTACCTGGACTGCCCGGTGATGTATTCTAGGATGTGATCGTACTCATCCGGGTGGAACCACTCAAAATTCCCCTGATGCCTGAACCAGGTCAGCTGACGCTTTGCATACCTCCGGGAATTCTGTTTCAAGAGCCTTACCATTTCTCGCTCGTCGTAATCTCCGTCGAGAAAGCCATAAACTTCTTTATAACCAACTGTCTGCAGGGCATGATGAGCTCTGAATGCGACCAGGTTCCTGGCTTCTTCAACCAGGCCTTCACTCAGCATGATATCCATTCTCCGGTCGATTCGGTCATATAGCTCTGCCCGTTCCCTGTCCAGTGCAATGTTGATCATCTTAAATGGCCTTGTACGCGTGTTTTTTATCCTGAACTGGGTGATCGGCATCCCCGAGGTGTAGAAGACTTCGAGGGCTCTTAAAACACGTTGTGGGTTTGCAATCTCAGAGGTCGCTGAAAATGCGGGATCGATCTGACGAACTTCTTCCTGCAAGGCGTCGAGGCCATGAGCTGTCAGCTTTTGTGTCAATGACTCCCGCAAACCGGGTAGCGGGGCAGGAAGGTCATCGAGTCCTTCCATAACAGCTTTGAGGTAAAACCCCGAACCGCCGGTCATCACCAGGATATCGTGTTTAGCAAAAAGTTCGTCCATTAATGCTAATGCATCCCTTTCAAAATCGCCGGCGCTATATGTTTCGGAAATGGAATGTGAATTGATAAAATGGTGTGTTACCTGGCCAAGTTCTTCGGGTGAGGGCTTGGCGGTGCCGATGTTCAACTCCCTGAAAAACTGACGGGAGTCGGCCGATATAATTTCGGTATTCAGTATACTGGCCAGCCTGATAGACAGTGCGGTTTTCCCTACCGCGGTAGGGCCTGCCACGGTGACCAGATATTTCTGTGGGCTATTTGGCATTGTGCCGTTTTTATTTGAATTTTAATCAGGACAAAAATAGAGATATGGATTCCTCCGTGCTACTTTTTTTAATAATTGCGCTTCTGGCGGGCGGCGCATCCGGGGCGGCGATCAATACTTATTTCCAAAACAGAAAGTCGAGGAAGTATGTATCGACTCAAGAAGCTACCGTTCTGGTCGAACGAATTGAAAAGGTATTCAAGGTGGTGATGGCAGAAGGATATTTCACGGAAATCTACAACTATCAGCACGACAGGAACATTTGGAACCTGATCAATGACAAAAAGAAAGCGCTCATCATTGCGAAGGCAAAAGTTTTGGTGGGCTACGACTTTGGAAAAATGAAGTTCCACCGTCCCGATGGCGAGCGAAGGCTGGTAATTGATTTCTTTCCGGCACCCGAAATCCTGTCTATCGATACCGATTACAAATTCTACGATATCGAACAAGGCTGGCTCAACCGATTCCAGAGCGATGATTATACCGCCATTCTGAATGAGGCAAAGCAGACCATGAATGATAAGGCACTGGAGAGTGATCTGCCACGAATAGCGGGCAATCAGGTTCAGTTAATGATTTTTCAATTGGCTGCCTCCATGAACTGGACGGTGGAGATGAAACTGCCGGATGGTAATGCGGCTATGTTGAAGGAATATACGCATTACCGTACACTGGAAGCTCAGATCGATTCTTTGGAGACGCCGAAGGATTAGTAGTTTTTTTTGTATAATTTATGCGTTAAACGCCTCCATCTCGTCATATTGGGATTTATCTGCGTATTGACTCGTACAGTTCTTTCTTTTATCACTTTCTAAACTTTAACAGTTATGTTGAAAAAATTATTACTATTTGCCTGTGTAGCATTGATGGTTACCTTAGTAGGCTGCGAGGGAAAGCAGGGTGATGTTGGACCTGCCGGACCGACCGGTGCCGCTGGTCCAGCTGGTCCGGCAGGCCCTGCGGGTAAGGATGGAGAGGATGGTGCGGGTAGCTCGGCATTGATCATCTCAACCGGAGCTGATACCACGAACGCTGATGGAGAATACATTACGGGTATACCCGACCTGTCGGCAGAGGAAGAAGAGCTATTGAAATCTTCCGCGGTATTGGTGTATTTGAAGTCGGGAGGTGTTTATTGGGCAATGCCGGGCGTGATCAGCTTCGCAGGAAACAAAATAAGCAGCTATACATTCATTCACGGTGTCGAGGAGTCGACCTTCTTTGTGCAGCTAATTCCAACTAACTGGAGCGAAGATCAAGACAAAGCACCTGTCAGAATTTTTGAAGACGTGCGTGTCGTGATCATTCCTGGCACCATCTTGGGTAGAATGAGTGCAGAAGTCGATCTGAAAAATTATGAGAAGACCATTGCAGCACTGGGCTTGACAGATCAGAAAATTAAATTGGCAGGCAAACTGAAGCTGAAATTGAAGAAGTGAGGCAAAAAGCATATGGTGGCTGGAACTAAATGGTCATCGCAGTATTTTGTTAGGCCAGCTTAAAAGCGAAAGAGCTCCCAAATTTTGGGAGCTCTTTCGCTTTATCTTTAAATTCTAACTTCTTAGTATTCCCAGAGTCCGTGTTCCAGCTCCATCAGCTCCTGTTCGTAGTTCAGGGATTTGATCAGGGCCTCTTTTTCTCCATTGTAAATGTCCAAAAATGCCTTGTCGTTAGCGTTCGAGAACTTGGTAATCCTTCCATAGAACAAGCGAAGATCGAAAGCGTCCGCGAGGTTCTTGTTCTGGGCGGTGTTGTGGGTATTATACCAGATGTATTTTTTTGGATCACTTCTGAACAATCTTTCTACATCTTTCCATTTAAATGATGCAACCGGTAATTCAAGACCCGTCGCGGTTTGGTCTGATGGAAGAACGATCGTCAATGTCTGAATGTCGTTGTACAGACGAGATCTCTTTTTGTCGAAAACCCAGTCTTCTTTAACTTCCAGAATGCTCAACTGATCGGGGAAGTATTCCTCTTCCGTTGCTGCAACCTGAGTGTTGAACGCAGTTGAATCTACTTTGGGTTGCTCTACAACCGGTTCTTCCGCCTTAGCGACTTCGGTTTTACCACCTTTTTTTGAAGACTTTTTCTTGGGAGGGCCCCATCCATCGTCTTCTGCTACGGCTTCTTTTTTGGCGTCCTTTTTTGCATTACCCCATCCATCATCTGCCGTTGCGGCCTGTTTGGTGGGATCGGTTTTCGCTTTTGAATCCCAACCATCTTCTTTCTTAGCAGCGTCGCCAAACCCGGCAGCTATTTCTTCTTCTGACAGACCGGCAGTTTGGTTGGGGATCAATATGCGTTTATGAAGCTCGTCTCCTGTTATTTTGGTAGCACATGAATCGTTCACAAATGCATCGATCAAGCCCGCTTTGGCTGCATCCAACAGGTAACGGGTGATTTCATTATTTTTAGAAAACATCGAGATGTTCTGCTTCTCTTTCAGATCAACCCGCCTCCAGAGCGTCCTTTTCATCATCACATCCCCATCAGCGATCGGCCGCGACGAGAACTGATTTGCAGTCGAATCCTCTTTTTCCTGAGCAAAAACGCTGGTTGCTCCGAGGGATAAAGAAAGCAGTGACCATGCAATCGTTTTTCCGTTCATTCTTCTCATATCATGCATAAGGTTGTATTGTCCAATCAACGACTAAAAGACCTGGATTAGTATAGCGTTACCGTACGAGTTTGGTTACCCATTTCAACCTCACTTACAGCGCCTTTGAAATTCTGGCGTTCCACTTTCAGAATTGAAATTACATACCTGTCACCCGGCTGTGCTTGTTGAGCTAGAGACGAAATAGAACCGCCTCCGCCGTTCAACGTAACACCATTAATACGTCTTGGGCCACGGGCAAGTGAGATCTCAACTTGAGATACGCGGAATTTAGCATCCTCAGGTGAGAAGTTTTTGAAGCTCTCGTCGGGAACAGCAACAATCTGAATGCTTCTGGCACCTGAGGCAGGCGCTCCGCGACGTTCGTCAAAAACAGCACCATTTACCCTGACTTCCAGAGATGGCTTGGGAACCCGGTTAACACGGAATGGCTCTGAACCCAGAACATTGCCAGCGTTGCTCACTGTGATGTTTAACTGTGCTTTGCTGGGAACGATCGTGAACTTGCCTTTCTGGCTGCTGTTAATGATCTCTCCGCCATCAGTTGAGAAGTTTGGAGCCCAAAGAGGCCCAAGTGCGGGGCTTTGAATACTAAGCTTGTTCGCGCAGCCCAGGTACAATGGCGGCAAAGTTCCCGTCTCGATCTGATAGGAAGGCTTCACCACGAAGTACTCTTGCGTCATGGTATAAGTGGTATCTCTTCCCGACGGGGTAGGGATGGTAATTTGTCCTTTAAGCTCTCTTTTTGCAAGACCTTCTGCATTATAGCCACCACCCTGTGCGGTAAATTCGATTAACCCAACTCCGTTTTCAACCTTTACGGGAGATCCGTTCAGACTCATACGGGGAGTAATACCCGAAGCAGAGGCCGCGATGAACATCTGGCCTTTAAATTTCGTACCTGCAACAACCGTTTTGGCATCGGCACTCACCATCGCAAGTACTCGGTCGAATTTGATATCAGCGGCACCTACCTTGCTTGCCAGGTAATTCAGAACTTCGCCTTCCATCCGACGAATGTCGGTTTGCTTCTGGCTTAGAACTGCCAGAGCGGCAGCTACCGGAGTCGATTCGAAGTTCAATTCGGCAAAATCTTTATTTCGCTGGTCTTTGTTGCCTTTTGCTACGGGATCCTCTCTGCCATCCAGCGCGAGACCTTTGAACTGGTTAGGAGAATACTTATTGAGTGACGCAGTATAAGTATTGAGCGTTTGCTTCAACTGATAAGCTTTGCCCTTTTTCTGAACACCGATCATCAATTCTGCTACCTTAGCTTCCTCCTGCGGGTTTTTGATGCCTCCTTCTTCATTAAAACCGCCACCGGCATCCTTAATGATTTCTTGTTTCAAAGCGTTCAGGTCATTAGAGATGCTAGACGAAAGCTTACGAACTTCGTCAGCCTGCTTGATCACCTCGACATCAGCCGCCCGGTTACCCGATTTTTCAACTGCTGCTTTAATTTTGAGTACGGTTTCCTGATTTATTTTGTCAGCTGCTCCTGATGATAGTTCTAGGGAATTGTTCAGAAGGATGAATTTTTCTATGATGGCTGAACTTACCTGCAATGCGAGCATCGCCGTAAGCACCAGATACATCATTCCAATCATCTTTTGACGGGGTGTTTCTTTTCCACCTGCCATATTGTTGTGTAATCAGTTTTCAGTGATCGAATTATTTAACTACAAACAATGACCCTTTGGTCCCTCCGGAATCAAAGAGTCATCGCCGGGGGGTTAGGCATTGCCGCCACGCATAGCGGTAAGCATATTGCCGTAAATACCGTTAAGCGAAGAAATGTTGCTGGTAAGCCTGGACATTTCATTCTTAAACACCTGAGATTCTTTGGTAGCGTCAGCCATGTTTTCCATTGCGGCTGTCAGGTTACCATAAAATGCGTTCATTGCTTTCAGATGCTTCGTAGTATCCTGAAGTTCCAGTTCGTATACCGCATTCAGTGCACCCATGTTTTTGGTGATTTGCTGGAATTGGTCACGGTAAGACTGAGCATCCTTAGTTGCATCGGCCATAGAGCTCATCGCATTGATGGCTACGCCGTACGACTTGTTCATATCGCTAATTGCAGTTGAAGCACTTTTAACGTTTTTCGCGTAATCGTTAGTGGCGACAGTCGCATCGGTGAGGTCGCTGATTTTACCAACAGTTTCCGAAAGGTTTCTGAAGCCCTTACCGAGGCTGTCAAAAACCTCAGGTGAAATCTTGGCATTATCCAGCATGTTATCCAGTTTCGCTGTGATATTGCTGCTTTGTCCGCTGCCGCGTGTGATAGCTGGTCCTGAGTAATCATCGGCAAGCTCAGGGTAAACTCTCGTCCAATCCGGATCCCTGTCTGAGGACTGGGTTAATGTCTGCAATGCGTAAAGCAAAAAGATAAGAACCTCGGTTCCAAGACCCGCTGTCAGAAGAGGGCCACCGAAATCCCAGTGTTGAATTTTTGCCAAAGCTCCTAAAATTACAACGGCAGCACCGGCACTATATATTGTTGGTACTAGTTTATCCCAAAAAAAATTAGGTCCGCTATTCTTAGCCATACGAATTGAAATCGGTTACAGTGAAAAATTATAAGTAGTAAAGTGTTAGATTGATTCGGGTACAGACCGTAAAAAAGAAGCAGAGTATATACGCTGCTTCTTTCGAGGTAAAAGTATTTTTAGCGACGACGGGCACGTGCTCCACCGCGATCGTTGACGTTGTCCATTACGCAGCGGAAACCGATGAAAGCGCGGGTTTCGGTTTCGTACTCAAAAGTCCGGGTGCCGGTTTGAAGATAGTAAGCAATATCTTTCCAGGATCCTCCCTTAACCACTTTACGAGGTTCATCCGGATTGTCGTAGCGTGGGTTCATATCCCATACGATCGCTGTTGCGTTGTCAGTGTAAGCGTCTGATGTCCATTCCGCCACATTTCCGGCCATGTTGTAAAGGCCGAAGTCGTTAGGGTTATAAGCATTTGCAGGTCCCGTATATGGATATCCGTCAGCATCGTAATTTCCGCGTTGGGGCTTGAAATTGGCCAGGAAACATCCTTTTGCATTCATAGTGTACGGATTTCCCCAGGGATATTTAGCGACGGCACGTCCACCTCTCGCTGCCCACTCCCATTCAGCCTCGGTTGGCAAACGGAAACCCGTCGAATTGAACTGACCTTCTTTGTTCTGAAAATCGTGGAGCAGGTTGGTGCGCCATTTCGAAAAGTAGCTGGCAGCAACCCAACTTACGCCCACCACGGGATAGGTATCAAAACCCGGGTGTTGGTAGTAATATTCTACGAATGGATCACCGTTTGAATAGGCAAAGTCTTTCTTCCAAACGGTCGTATCGGGATAATATTTAGACATGATTTCCTCCTCACCCAATACGGATACGGAATCAACAAGAAGTGCATTGACAAACTGGCGGTACTCATTATTAGTGATCTCAGTGTCATCCATGAAAAATGAACTGATGGTTACCCTGCGATTCATATTGTTCATGGAAGATGCGATATCTTCGTCAGCCTGGCCCATTACAAAAGAGCCCGAAGGGATTACTACCATTCCGGCAGGAGTAGTCTGCTTGAATCCTTTACGGGCAGTGGCAGTGATTTCCCCGTTTGCAATACCGCTTTCCTCTTTTCCTCCCTTGCCAAACTTGCTTTTGATGAAACCGCAACTTTGCATCAGCATCAGCGCGGCTACCAAAAGCAGGCTTTTGACTCCATCCCGATAGAACACTTTCACATTCATAGTGGTTTTGTAAATTTTGAATAATAAAATGCTAGCCTAAAAACGTCAACGAATGATATCTAGTATACTTGAAATAAAACATAATGCGAACACCTACCACGATCTGTAACAATGGATTTCTCTGTCGAAACCCCTGTGAATCAATTACTAAATCAGGTGTTTATCGACTAAACGTATGAATAATGCAATTGGTATGGAAGCCGAACATTTTACAAATATAAATCAAAGTTTCGCAAACTGATTCACAAGAATTACCAACTGGTTCGCAAAAAGCGTCGATTTGACATTGAATTCTTAGATTTTTGATGATTTAATGATAAAATACTAATAGTATCCGAGGCACCTCGTTCCCATCAGAAGCGGAACCGGGGAGTCCTGATGATCGATTTTTTTCCTAATTTAGGAGAAGGCAGAGCATATGAAAGCATGACCTCGAAAGAAGAAGGAGACTTCGACTTATCACCTCCCACTACCAGGTCATAGGCACCCGACAAGCGCAGGGATTGGTCCGGCAACAGATAAACTCCACCCATAATGATGAAATAAGTGTCTTGCTGGCGATAGGTGCCGCCGATCCAATACCTTTTATTATAAGTTACGGTGGCGCCGCCTTCCACAGATACTGTACTGATATCAGATTTGACGAGGACTATGGGCTGGATGTCCAGCAGGTAGCCAAGTTCGATGTTGACACCCGCATTGAAGTATAGCGTTCTGGGAAGAGGATTGGTGCCGGTTTCGGATCCCAACTGATACTTGGGTTTCAGGAAATGGTTTAGAGAAACTCCCGCGTAAAATGTCTCATTCTCAAATCGCGCACCCACAGAAAAGTCGGGGTTGATTTCAGAAACGGTACCGGTTTGAATCAAGGGATCGTCAGGATCGCGGGCACGTAGTTTGCCAAAATCTATCGCCTGACGAAACAGCCCTGCGCTTGCTCCGACCTGAAATTTACCCCCAGCGACCGGAATGTGATAAGCAGCCGAGATTTTGAAATCCTGATCTGTCCTCGGGCCGCTTTTGTCGTTCAGTGCATAAAACCCTATCCCGAAATTCTTGAAAGGCATACTGAATGAGAAGAGCTGGGTTGAAAGTGCGCCTCCTGTGTCATCCAGATTCGTACCCTGATAGCCGGCATACTGGGTCCTGTGCGTCAATTGAAATTTTGTCAGACCATCAGCCCCCGCCGCAGCTGGGTTTAGATAAAGCTGATTTAGAGAAAATAGACTGAATTGTGCGTCTTTTTGCGCGATAGCACAGACAGGGAAAAGAAGCAAAAAGACAACAAGCCGGATATATCTGTTACTTCGAATGGTAAAGGTCAAAGTCATGCCGCTGGAATGGATTTAAGGAACACGCTGATATGCTTTCGGATTTAGATTCATAACGCATATTGCTTAAAAAAATTGATATAAACATCAAAAAGCCCTGGATTTTTTCCAGGGCTTTTTAGCGTATAAACCGGCTTTACTACACATTGTTGGCTTTCCTGATGTACAGGTCCAGCGCGCCTGTCATCGAAGGGGCATTCGGTAGCGGAGCCTGGATATCCAGGAACAGGCCTGCATCTTCTACGGCCTTCGCGGTGGTTGGGCCGAATGCTGCAATGCGGGTATTGTTCTGCTGAAAGTCGGGAAAGTTTTCAAAAAGAGATTTGATCCCCGACGGACTGAAAAATGCTATGATATCATAATAGACATCTTCCAGATCTGAAAGGTCGGAGGACATGGTCTGATACATGGTTGCCTCAATAAAATGAAATTCTTCGGTATCCGCGAACTCAGGAATATCATTCTTTCTGACGTCTGAGCAGGGATAGAGGAATTTTTCCTTCTTGTGCTTGCGCATCAGTTCGATCAATTCAGCAGCTGTTTTAGTACCTGTGAAGATCTTTCGTTTACGGATCACAATGTATTTCTGAAGATAGTTCGCAGTTTGCTCGGAAATACAGAAGTACTTCATCGTAGCTGGAACCTCAATCCGGCCTTCATTACAAATGCGGAAGAAATGGTCAATGGCATTACGGCTGGTAAAGATCACCGCCGTGTGATCCAGAATGTTGATTTTTTGTTTGCGGAAGTCTTTGTACGAGACTCCCTCAATGTGTATGAATGGCCTGAAATCAACTTTGATATTATACTTTCTGGCTAATTCATAGTAAGGTGAATTCTCGTCGGCTGGTCGGGATTGACTCACTAAAAGACTGGTTACTTTTTTAAGTCTGTCCTGATCAAAATTGATGGTATCACTCATGTATAATCCTCATTAGTTTATTCCCATTTCATCGGTGCGGACTACAAAGCGAACTTCATACTCACGATTAGCGGGATCATTTCAATGACACAAAGGTAAGAAAATAAATAGAGATTAATCAACGAGCCCGCTGGCTTGGCTACAAGATAAAGTCCGAAAAAACGGGCCAGGTAGAAAAACAGAAATGGTAGAAGCAGGTAAGGACGGCTTACCTCCAGCCAGTTGATATGGTTGAAGTTCAGCGCGAAGATCACCATGAAGATCAATGCATAGAACAGGTAAGAAGATTGTACTATTTTAATAAAAATAATATCAACCTGTTTGTCCAGGTTAAGCATATTTCCTGCCAGGACCATAAAGACATACTTCGCGTAAATTAGTAAGAAGAAGATGAAAGTGAGTATGCAAAAGTCGCCCAGTATCTGCAGTGTATTCGCTTTTTCGGATAAGATCGTGCTGACAGAAAACAGATTGAGCCTGTTCACTGAAAAGTAGATTACTGTGAAACCCATCATCATCGAACTGATCACGACGAAAAAGATTACTGTATTGCTGTAAGGCTTGTTGATTTTCGATAACTGATCGCGGGGGTCATTGTTGAAAAATTCGATTGGATTTATCAAACGTATGAATGAAAGTGGATTGAGATTGAAAATCCACGCGTTCAGGATCAGAATCAGCAGCAATGTGATGCCGGCAAAGTTGCCGAAGGGTGAAAACGAAATGGGTTTGATATTAATGATGCTGGAACGGGCGGTGGCGGGCCCGCCAATTTCATGCTGTCTTTTTTTGTTACAAATGAGTACCGTTTTCTCATCGACACCGGCGCTACCGTAAATCGTAAGCAACAGTTCATCCTTCCGATACACCTTGTACAGGCTGTCGAGGTTGAGCTGCTGCCATTGTCCGGGTGCGATTCTGTTTTGTAGCGCCCCTTCCAGAAACAGGTAACTTTCACCGGTAGTCTGGATCAGTAATGAATATCTTCTGTTTTTGACGAGGTCGATATACAGGCTCGCAAACCGCGTGCCTTCATTAACACCCTGGGAGAACGGGACATAGTTTTTGTATTGCTCATTGTATACGAGCCAATCGTTCTGGTAGTTGTAAACAGGGAAAAACTGCTCTGGCGGTGAGACTTTCGCCGCGCCGGATACAGACATTCCAAAGAAGTTTACTGCCGCTAAGAAAGCCCAAAAAAAAGCTGAGTGTATGGACTTCATCGGTACAAAAAAGGGCGGGGTTACCCCAGCCCTCTTATCATCTATTTGTTCAGACAATGCATTATTTCTTTCCGAGCGCGAGGAGCATTGTTTCTCCAATCAGCGCAGGTGATTCTGCCACGAAGATACCCGATTCTTTCATGATTCTGATTTTCGCTTCTGCAGTATCATCAGCACCACCAATGATAGCCCCTGCGTGGCCCATACGACGGCCTTTTGGCGCGGTTTGTCCTGCGATAAAGCCTACCACGGGCTTTTTGTTGCCAGTCGATTTGATGTAATTGGCCGCGTCGGCCTCCATGCTTCCGCCGATTTCACCGATCATGACAATCGCTTCTGTTTCGTCGTCGTTCATCAGCAGTTCAACCGCTTCCTTAGTAGTTGTTCCAATGATGGGGTCTCCGCCGATACCGATGGCAGTAGTTTGGCCTAATCCCGCACGTGTCAGCTGATCTACGGCTTCGTAGGTTAGTGTTCCGGATTTTGAAACGAGTCCGATCGTTCCTTTTTTGAAGATAAAGCCAGGCATGATACCCACTTTACATTCCTCGGCAGTGATAACGCCGGGACAGTTAGGGCCGATCAGGCGGCAGTTCTTGTTCTTGATATATTCTTTCGCCTGCATCATGTCCTTGGTTGGAATTCCCTCGGTGATACAAACGATAACGCCGATACCAGCATCAGCAGCCTCCATGATTGCATCGGCAGCGAAAGCCGGCGGAACAAAGATGATGGCAACGTCTGCACCGGTAGCACGCACGGCAAGGTCAACAGTATTAAAAACAGGTCTTTCCAAATGAGAAAGCCCACCTTTGCCAGGCGTAACACCACCTACGACATTCGTACCGTATTCAATCATTTGCTGGGCATGGAACGAGCCCTCCGAACCGGTAAATCCCTGAACTATAATCTTGGAGTTTTTATTAACTAAAACGCTCATGTTGGTAAATCAGTTTTTTCGGTAAAAGTAGGACGAAAAGCACGAAGTAGCAAAATGTAGGTAGAATTTGTAAATTGCTTTTTTGACAACATGGCGGCTGTTTATGAACATATTTCTGAATCCACATATATTTTCCAACCTCGTTTTAGCGATCACCAGTTTATTTGTCTTCTTCCGATATTTCAGACAACAACCCGTTTTGGTCAGGTGGCTTTGGGGTATTTTCTTTGTCAGCATTTCGCTTGTCGCTTTTGCTGATCTGCTGCGTTATGCGGATGTGGAAAGTGCAGGAGTGGCTCTCGAGGTACTGACCGCCGGAGAAATGACACTCGGTGCGATGTGCCTGGTGACGGCGTCCTGGTGCCTGATCATGCGCTACAAGAGCGGCCTGTATCTCTTTGTCTCCACCATCGGATTAGGTGCATTACTGTTCTATTGCATCACCTGGTTCAGGGTCGAGTACGTGGGATTGATCATCAAATCGTTTTGCATCCTGGTTACGTTACTAATTTCCTGTGTTGGGCTGGCCAACAGACAGAAGAGCGCATTGTGGACGCTATTCTCGATGATGTTGCTGGCGTTGTCGACCAAGTCGGGGAGGCTTCCGATACCCATGGATCCCGTTGATATCAATCACTATATGATGGTTTTATCGGTGCTGTGTGTCGGGCGGGCTGTCCGGGACCAGTACAAGATCCTTTTTTAAGTTCAAACAATTGTTAATGCATTGCATTTTTCAGGTCGCGTGTCGTAAATTGCACCGGTTAATTTTAAATAAACAAGTTTACTAATACTCAGAATATGAAAAGGACCAAGTATGGCGTAATGCTTCTTGCCTCTGTTTTGGCTTTCGGAGCAGTTACAATGAGCCCTGTTTCGGCTAAAACATCACCTGCCAGCGAAGTAGCAAGCGATGTGAAGCAAGCTAAGACGATTGTGATCAAAGGAAGTGATGCAATGCAGTTCGACCTGAAAGAGATCAAAGTGAAGGCCGGTCAAAAAGTGAAACTTACGCTGACGCATTCAGGTAAACTTGCGAAAGCCGCTATGGGCCACAACTGGGTGCTCCTGAAACCAGGTACTGATGTAGCTGCATTCGGTTCGAAGGCCGCTGCTGCAAGAGAGACCGAGTATATCCCTGCATCAGAAAAGGCGAGCATCATCGCGCATACCAAACTGGTAGGCGGTGGAGAAAGCGATACTATTGAATTCACTGCTCCTGCGAAAGGAACTTATACATTCATTTGCAGCTTCCCAGGCCACTATGCGCTGATGAAAGGTAGCTTCATCGTTGAATAGGCGAAACAGCACTTCAATATAAAAAAACGGGGCCGGAATATTCCGGCCCCGTTTTTTTATTGCTATATCTCGGCTAACTGCTTTTCTATCAGATTGACCACCTCCGGTCGGTCCCATTGCGACGCCCCGATTTCCTGGGCCAGGATCTTTCCTTTATATATGATATATGTTCTCGGGATCGCATTGCCATCCAGGGCCGACGGATAGGGCCCGGCGTACTGATAAAAAGGGAGATCATAGCCCTTCCTCGCAATAAATGGGTTTACAGTTTCAGCATCTTCATCGGATATGATGTAGAATGCGATCTTGTCGTGGTTCTTGTATTTGTTGTACAGCGTTTGAATGCCCGGCATTTCCATGTTACAAGGTCCGCACCACGTTGCCCACACATTCACAAAGGCGATTTGGTCCTCGTTCATCTTCACCTGATTACCCGCCAGGTCCCTCAGTGCCAGGTAAACGGACTCCTCCGCGACAGGTGTTTCAGAACTTACGCCGTTTTCTTGACCCGGATATTTGAAAAACACGAAATAGACTGCGGCTCCTGCTGTGAGCAACAATAAAATAAAGGATATTTTCTTGATGGTTGAAGACATAACTGGTGTGGTTCTGGTGAATGGATGCGGACAGCAGCCATTCCAAAAATAGGGCTTTTCTTTTTTTGATGCTGAATCGGAATTTGAATACTTTTATACATTAAATAAAAAATATCGATTTGAGGAAAAGGTTTACATTCATGAGACTTCAATTTTTTGGCATTTCATTTCTGCTTGCGCTTACTTTCCATTGCCCCACTTTTGCCCAGCGTTCAGCTGCCGAGTATTTTGAAGACGGCAATATCAAAGCCGGAACGGGCGACTTCAACGGAGCAATGCAGGCCTACACCACGGTCATTTCGATGAACCCCGATCACGCCCCCAGCTATTTCAATCGTGGGTTGGCGAAGGCGAACCTGAAAGATCACCGGGGCGCGATGCAGGACTACGACAAGGCCATTGAGCTGAATCCCAAAGAAGCACTTTATTACCAAAGTCGTGGTGTTAGTAAAAGCCTGCAAGAGGATTACCGTGCGGCGATCGAGGACTACTCCAAAGCCATTGAACTGAAACCGGAGGAGCCTAAGGCTTATTATAACAGGGGTGTGAGCTATGCCAAACTGAAAAACCACAGGAATGCGCTGACAGATCTCGATCACGCGCTGGCATTGAACCCGGACGAACTCGCGGCCTTGTATGCAAGAGGTAATTGCAAACAGGATTTGCAGGAATACGCGGGAAGCCTGGCGGATTTTACCAGGGTAATCGAGCTGAGTCCAAAGCGGACGGGCGCATACGCGGGAAGAGGACTCGCTAAATTGGAACTGGGAGACTATCAGGGTGCCGCTGCGGATTTTACCCGCGCCGTTGAGTTGAGCCCGAACGACAGCGAATACTATGCGAACAGAGGATTTGCCAAAAATAAAATGGACGATTATCAGGGTGCTATCATCGATTTCGATAAGACAATTCAGCTCAATGCGGAAGATTACAGTGCTTATTACGGAAGGGGTTTTGCAAAAGGAAAGTTGAACGACCCCCGCGGTGCTATCGCCGATCTTTCAAAGGCGATTGAAGTGAAGAACAGTTATGTGGGCGACCCTAAGAAGAATGCGTACACGGGTAAAATCAGTAAGGAAAAGCTGGATGAACTGAGGGATCAGGTGAAAGAACACATCAAGATCGATAACCTGACCAACGAGCGGGCCGAGGCTTACTATGTGCGGGGAGTCAGTAAATCGAAAGTGGGGGAGCTCAAAGGCGCTATTCAGGATCTGACGACTGCCGTCGAACTCAATCCAACTTACTCATCAGCCTATTTTTCCAGGGCGATGATCCGGTCGGTAAGCGGTGATCAAATGGGCGCAGTGCTTGATTTTACCAGTTCGATCAAGTTGCGCTCAGATTATCCCGAAGCATATTATCTCAGAGGAATCCTTAAAAACAGCCTGGGTGAAATCAACGACGGCTGCCTGGACCTGAGTAAGGCCGGGGAGCTGGGATATCAGCAGGCATACAAGGTTATCGGAACTTACTGCAATTAGGTTTTAAGAGGAAGGGGAGAATGGAGGTAGGGGAATAAGGGAGAGGTGAGAATGTATCAAAAAATTGAAAGGGAGGATAGAATGACCTGAACGGCATTCCATCCTCCCTTTTCTACTTCCTCCTTTTCCTCCTTCTAAAACTATGCTTTTTTAAGATTTTCGGCCACCTTGTCCCAATTCACAACATCCCAGAATGCCTTGATGTAATCCGGACGTTTATTCTGGTAATGCAGGTAATAGGCGTGTTCCCATACGTCCAGTGCCAGAATGGGCGTGCCTTTGAAATCGGAGACATCCATCAGCGGATTGTCCTGGTTAGGGGTTGACCCTACGGCAAGTTTGCCGCCTTTTGCGACAAGCCATGCCCAGCCTGAGCCGAAGCGCGTAGCTCCCGCTTTCGCAAACTCTTCCTTAAACTTGTCGAATGAACCGAATTGACCGTTGATCGCGTCAGCAACGGCGCCAGTCGGAGCGGCGCTTTTTTTCGGGCCCATTACCTCCCAGAAGAAAGTGTGGTTCCAATGCCCGCCGCCATTGTTACGAATAGCCGCTGGGGCTTTGCTGATCGATTTGATGATTTCGTCCAGAGACTTCTTTTCAAACTCTGTTCCCTTTACAGCGTCGTTAAGGTTTTTCACATACGCGGCATGATGCTTGCCGTAATGGATCTCCATGGTCAATTTATCTATGCTTGGTTCCAAAGCACCAAAATCGTATGGAAGCGGCGCCTGTTTGAATGGAGCGGTTTCGGCTGATGTATGGGTTACGCCTGCAAAAGCCTGGTCCGTCAATGCGCTGGCAGTAAGTGCTCCGCCGGCCAAAGTCCGCAAAAAGTCTGTTCTATTCATAATGGTAGATTAAGTGTTAAGTGTTTAATCGTAAGCCACCCGACTTACAATGCTGCGGCCGAGTGTTATCTCGTCCGCATATTCGAGGTCGCCGCCGATGGGAATACCTCTTGCTATGGTGCTTAGTTTTACGCCGGTCGCCTTTAATCTTTTTTGAAGATAAAAAGCAGTAGTATCGCCCTCCATGGTAGGGCTGAGGGCCAGGATCACTTCCTGAATAGCCTCTTCGTCGCCCTGAACTTCCATTCTGGACATCAGCGAATCAATTTCAAGATCAGCCGGACCAATGCCTTCCAATGGAGAAATGATCCCTCCCAGTACATGGTAAACGCCCCTGTACTGATTCGTGGATTCGATAGCGAGCACGTCACGCGTATCTACGACGACGCAGATGGTCGTTTGGTCACGCTTGGGATTGTTGCATATGTTGCAAAGCTGGTCATCTGCAATGTTATGGCAGCGCGTACAGTAGGTGGTTTTAGTACGCATGTTCAGTAATGCATCGGAAAGGGACCGCGTTTGTTCTTCGCCTCTTTTCAGCAAATGTAATGCCAGACGCAATGCTGTTTTTTTTCCAATTCCGGGGAGACGGGAAATTTCAGTGACGGCTTCCTCAATAAGACGTGAGGGATAGTTCATGAGAAGATCTGGGTGACGGTTTTGTCAGGAATGCCAAAACCCTTTTTGTTGATGCAATGCGAAAACCTGGCAGGTAAGCCGCTTAATGTACTTCTGCGGAAATGCCCCGACGGCAGATTTCATTACGCATTCCGGCGAGTTCTTCGAAAGAACCTTCTTTAACCGAACACTTTCCTTTGTAGTGAATGATAATTGTGCACTGTTCTGCCTGCTCATTGCTGTGGCCGCAAACTTCGACCAACGTATCAATCACCCAATCGAAAGTATTCACATCGTCATTGTAGATTACCAGCTTTTTAATGTCAGTATCTACGGTTTCTTCCAGAATTTCCAGCTCTGTATCTGTGAGCGCTTGCATAACAACCAAATTTCTGTTTGATTAGCAAATCTAATTAAAAACGGATACTATCCGAAGCTTTAAGCACCTTTTAATCCGCTCCTGAAATTCACAAATCCCACTTTAATGAACCCTTATATATCCCTGCTGATCCTGGTCGTCTATTTTGGAATGCTGATCACAGTCTCCATTTTCACTTCCAGAGGGGCGGATACCAACACCTTTTTCACTGCTAACCGGCAGTCGCCCTGGTATCTGGTTGCATTTGGGATGATAGGCACTTCATTGTCCGGTGTGACGTTCGTATCGGTGCCCGGTGCGGTCGCAAATATCCAGTTTTCTTACTTCCAGGTGGTGATCGGATACATTCTGGGATACCTGGTGATCGGGACCGTGCTGATGCCCCTGTATTACCGTCTGAACCTGATCTCTATTTATTCATACCTGGAACAACGCTTTGGTTTTTGGTCATACAAGACCGGATCGGGATTTTTTCTGCTCTCGCGGACAATCGGCTCTGCGGTGCGTCTGTATGTGGCTGCGCAGGTTTTGCAGCTGGCATTGTTCAAACCATTAGGCATTCCGTTTGAGGTGGCAGTCGCGATAACGATATTCCTCATCTGGATCTACACATTCAAAGGTGGCGTCAAAACCATCATCGTGACGGACACATTGCAGACATTCTTTCTGATTACAGCGGTGATACTGACGATCGTGCTCGTTTCAAAGGAACTGCACCTGGATGGTTTCGGGGGTATCTGGACGGCGGTTCAGAAAAGCGGCTACTCCCAGATTTTCCATTGGGAAACCAACGATCCCAAGAACTTCTTCAAGCAGTTCTTTGCCGGTGTCTTTATCGCTATCGTTATGACCGGCCTGGATCAGGATCTGATGCAGAAGAACCTCACCTGCAAAAACATAGGGGAGGCACAGAAAAACATGTTCTGGTTTGTAGTCGTGCTGGTAATCGTCAATTTCTTATTTCTTTCACTCGGCGCATTGCTTTACGTATATGCAGAAGCGCAGGGAATACCGGCTCCGGCCAAGACGGATGATTTTTATCCGATGCTGGCACTGAACCACCTGGGGCTGGTTGTAGGCATAACTTTTCTGCTCGGAATTACCGCGGCAACCTACGCAAGTTCCGACTCGGCACTCACAGCGCTCACCACAGCATTCTGTATTGATTTTATGAACATTGAGAAGCGGCCCGAGGAAAAGCGCTCATCGATCAAGTTTTGGGTGCATGTGGGGTTCTCGGTTGTGTTTTATCTGGTCATTCTCATCTTTAACCGGATGAATAATAAAGAAGTTATCACCGCTGTCTTCGATCTGGCGGGCTACACCTACGGGCCGCTTCTGGGGCTGTTCTCATTCGGCGCATTTCTGAAACGACCTGTGAAAGACGGCTGGGTGCCGCTGGTGTGCATCCTGGCGCCTATTTTGACCTACATCATCAATGATCACTCGGCCGAGTGGTTCAATGGCTATAAGTTCGGGTTCGAGCGCTTGATCATCAATGGGCTGATCACTTTCATAGGTCTTTGGTTACTCCACGACCCTCATGGTAAGCGCTCTGCCTTACATTCCTGAGCATTAAAAAGACCTTCCCGGTATTAAATATGCAGAAGCCCCAATACGGTTACTTATTTCCGTATGTTTTTCTTGCATATATCCAAAAAAATATTAACTTTCTGATAAATCAGGCGTGTCTGAATATGTCACCTGATGGATGTTTGTATTGAAGATTGAGTTCGGTTATTTATTTAACAAACTAAACTTTTGCAATATGAAAACACTGTCAGTCATTATGTTGGCACTTGTGCTATGTGTTTCGTGCAAGGATAAAGCCAAAGACGGGGAGGCCACTCATAAGGCCGATCTCGAGAAAGAGAAAGTAGCGATCAAAGCGGTTATAGAGAATGAAACAAAGGCATTTTTTGCCCGCGATTACAATGCATGGAAAGCGAACTACGCACAAACAGATTATGCTTTTCAGGCGTGGAGCAACGATGACGGAACGTTTGATTCTAATGTAGGTTGGGCGGACATCAACAAGCAGATCGGCAAGTATATTGAAGAAAATCCTGAGCCGCTGTCCAGTCACCCGATCGTTGAGCGGAAAAACATGAACTTTAAATTTTTTGACGACAATGTCGCTTACCTCACCTGGGATCAGTTTAACAGCGACAAGGATGAGAAAAACTTCCATCACAGCAAGGAAGTGCGATTGCTGGAAAAGATCAACGGGGAATGGAAGATCGTTTGTGTGTCGGCATTCTGGGACTACCGGCATCCGATCCCAGCCAGCAGGCTACCGATGATCCAGAAGATTGCAAACGAATTACGAGGAAAAATTTAAGGTGATGCAACCTTTGTAGCGTTCGGTTTCAAATACAAATGTTCGGTTGCGAACATCGTTGGTCAAGGGGAACGGGCACTGTGAAAATTTCTGAAATAAATGTAATAGTTTGATATTGAGTTGTTTGTATGTGGGGTGTGCCGATCGGAAGTTTGAAAGAACTGACTTTGGCACATCCTTTTTTTGTATAGGTATATCCGTGCAATTGTACGGTAACCAGCAACTCAAATACAAATTAGCCATGAAAATCTCCATTGTTTCCATCCTGACCTGCGCTTTCGCGCTCTCATTGTCTTTCGCATCCATTGCAGGTGACAAAAAGAAAGGTAAAGAAGAAAAAGAAACCGCCGGCGCAGTCAAATTTGACGCGGCGTTGTACAAGATCAACGACACCAACAAAGTGAAGCTATCGGTTAACAAAAGTGCAGATGACAGATTGCGCGTGGTTCTGAAAGACAAAGTCGGCAAAATCTATTACTCCGAGGTATTCAACGAAAGAGATTCCAAGTATCGCCGGGTGTTCAATCTCGATGAAATGGGCGACGGAACCTATTACTTTGAGCTAAGCCACAAAAAAGACAAAATGGTGAAGGAAGTAAATATCCAGAGCACCAATGCGAAGCAGATCTCTCTACAATAGGTAGCGTTGACGACAAAAAATCCCGGCCTTTCCAAAGTCGGGATTTTTTATTGTCAATGCAGTTCTTTTTCTGGATCCCAGAAGCATTCCTCCCAGTTTTGAATATGATCGTCAACCACTTTTACGCCCTCTTTTTCGAGACGTTCCTGCATGGTAGTAGGTGTGTCAAAAAGGTGTCTGGCACTTAGCTCACCCTGTTTGTTGACGACGCGGTGAGCCGGAATGTCATCTTGAGTATAACTATTGCCCATCGCCCAACCTACTATCCGTGCGCCGCGTTTTGCACCAAGATAGGCGGCAATGGCCCCGTACGACGTGGCCCGGCCTTTGGGGATCTGCCTCACGACATCATACACATCGTTGAAAAATTCATTTCCCTTTTTCATTCTCGTTTGCGCGGGATGCCTGGCGTTCATCGATCTCATCGGAAAGCTGCTGGTACCAATCAGCTCCATATGCACGTATAAGCGGGTCTTTGAGAAATTTATAAACGGGTACTTTCAATTCCTGCCCAAGACTGCACGCAGGGCTGCATATTTCCCAGCGGTCGTAGTTGAGCGCGTGGTATTGTTCGTATTTGGTTACCCGAATAGGATACAGGTGGCAGGATATCGGTTTTTTATAGCTGATTTTTCCATCGTTATAAGCCTCTTCGATGGCACATTTCAGAATGCCCTTTTTGTCGTAAATGGCGTAAGCGCATTCTTTTCCGTTGATGATCGGAGTCACATAGTCGCCGTCCCAGTCTTTGGTGTAAGTCCCTTCTGCGGCAATGACGGCTTTCCCGGCTTCGGTGAGATAAGGCTCTACTGCCGGATAGATTTCATCGAGAATAGCAAGCTCATCCTCATCCAGCGGGGCGCCCGAATCCCCCTCTACACAACACGCTCCCTTACATTTGTCAAGATTGCAGACAAATTGCTGGTCTTCAATGTCGTCGCTAATACAGGTATTTTCAATCAGAATCATAACGGAACAGCTTATTGCTGAGGTATTTTAAGTTTTTGTCCCACCATAACACTGTTTCCGGACATATTGTTTAATTTTTTTAAATCTTCGACATTAGTCCGGTAAGTCTGGGCGATCCGGAACAGCGTTTCGCCGGGCGCTACCGTGTGCGTTTGACTACCGGCAGGCTGCGTTTCAGACTGGGTTTCCTGGCCCTCGGCTTTCCTTACCCGTAACTTCTGGCCGGACTTCAAACGGTCGGAGTCGCTCAGATTATTCAATGTAAATAATTCTTTGATCGTCAATCCGTAGGCTTTGGAAATGCTGTAATAAGTCTGTCCGCCCTGAACCACGTGAAATTCGGAGCCAGGCGTTGCAGACAGACGGGTTTCTTCTTTGATTTCTTCGGGTGTTTTGAAAGTCGCGGCGGGTGCAGGACGATTGACAGCCACTTTGCTAGGGGCCGGTCTTTCCGCTACCTCTTCAGGGTGTGCTCCTTCTTCACCTGTCTTGGAAACAAGCAGCTTCTGTCCGCTCACAAGCCGGCTCTGGCCGGTACGGTTGTTAATGCTCAGAAGTTCTTTCAGCGAGAGATTGTACTTGTTTGCAATGCTGAAATAAGTTTCGCCAGGCTGCACGGTATGATGCTTCGGCGCTGAAGAAGCAATTTCTTTATCCGCATTGTTCCAGCTTGCCGGTTCCGTTTCCTTAGTCGTTGCGGTTTCTCTCGTGGTCTCGGCATCCCTTGCAGCCTTTTCTGCTGCGGCTGCGCGTTGCCGGGCGTAAACGGAGCCGGATGACGCCGTAGTACGGGTATCGTTGGGGGTGATTACCTTGGATGGCGTGGCAGCTTTTGAATTCGGTTTTTCTTCATCCGCCGATTTGAAAGCTGTGTTGGCGTCGTCCTGCGTAATGATCACGACACGGTCATTGGTATTGGCTGCCGGTGCTGAAGGCTTGTAGAGCCCCGCAGCCGTAGTCGCAGACTTGGATGTGCCGGCTGGTGCAGTGGCAGGCTCAGTCTCTTTTACAGCGCTATTTTCATTCTTTTCAACCAAAACCGGAGTATACTTTTTCCGGCCCGAAGGTTTATCGGGAATCGCGCCATTGGACGCGACAGGAGCATTCACGTCCTGTGTTTTGGCAGGTACCACCGCGATCACCGAATCCTTCCGGGCTGGCAGGGTTGTCGGTTGTGGTGGTGCGATGATTTCGACTGGCTGCCTGCGAGGCCGTTTTTTGGTTAGAAAAAGAACTTGCCCCGTTTGGATCGGATAGTTCCGGCTCGTAGTACGGTTATATTTCAGCAAGCTTACCAGGCGAACACCGTATTGTTGGGAAACGCTCAGCCAGGTATCGCCCGGACGTGCCGTGTGGAAAGGAGTAGCGGCTTTTTTATGTTTTCGGGAAAGGTAATACACCTGTCCTGGTATCAATGGCATATCGGCCAGATGGTCGTTATAGCGCATAAAGCGGGGGACACGGACACCAGCTGCTTTGGCCAGCGTTTTGGGCTTATCACCGGCTCTCGCTTCGATACCCGGCAGGCCATTGATATCGTATAAGGTCGGTGAGTTGGGTTCTGTCAATTGTACCGCCGCCTTTTTCAAAACAGGGAAGCCTGTATCTTCATAAACGGAGGCCACCGCAGTCTGGCGTGGTGGTAACGACAATTTTTCACGTACGGAAGCGACCTGGTCCACAGGTACTGGTAATGTAAGCAGGTATTCGCGGTCGGTTGGGATTTTATCGTCGTTCAGCCACCTGTTGTAGTTTTTCAGTTCGGTCAAAGGAACATTCAGAGACCTGGCGATTTCATCGAAAGACTGGCCTTTACCGTAATCCGATTCCATCAGAATAAAGCTATTGGGCGATTTGTACCGTTCGATTCCTGCTTCCAATGCAATCTTATGTGCAAAAAAACGGAGCATGTAGCGGTCGGTTTTCGCGGTGAGCGTCACTTCCCGTGCATATGCCCAACTGGCGGGGACTACTTTTTTTACCCCTCCGGCACCCTGGTAATACGAATACAGGGTCGTTACCCAGTTGTTGAACTGCTGGTTATTCTTTTTCAGATACCAGGCAGCGGCATGGGTTGAAGAACTGATATTTTTTCTTTCATCGACATCCCCATCAACACGCAGATTCAGTTCGCGGGCGGTTTCGGGTTTGAATTGCCAGTAGCCCACGGCATTGGAGCTTGAAACTACATCGGGACGGAAGGAGCTTTCCTGAACCGCCAGGTATTTAAAGTCGATAGGAACTTCTTCGTCCATTAAAATTCCCTCCACAATAGGAAAATGAAGGACCGCACGATCCAGTTTTTCTTCCCAAAACTTTTTGTTGGACATCAGGCTTTTAACATCCTCCTCTATAACGTCCTGTGCGCCCCGGTCGAATTTAACCGTAATGCCTCCGAAGGAAACACTTGCGGGTATTTCCGGGTGGTTTTGCGCAAAAACGGCATTGCCGGTTAATAGCAGCAGGGCAACAATTGAAAAAGAGGTGATGTTGTTAATGAACGTTCTGGCCATATTAAATAAATGCTCGCCTGACTATAGAGTATTATAATTTCTGAAGAATCATCAATCCGTCGCGGATCGGTAAAAGTATGTTGGAAACCCGGGGGTCTTCGTGTACCATCCGGTTGAAATCCAGCAACGCCTGCGTGTCCTTGTCTGTCTTGGTTTGCTGCTGAACGACTTTGCCGCTCCACAACACATTGTCTGCGATCAGGAAGCCGCCTGGACGAACTTTGTCGAGACAGAGGTTAAAATAAGAAGAATAATTGATTTTATCTGCATCGATGAAAACGAGATCAAATGTGTCTGTAAGCGTAGGGATAATATCCAGTGCATTACCGATGTGATATTCGATCTGGTTCCGGAAGGCGGTCTGATCAAAATAACGTCTGGTGAAGCTTTCAAGCTCTTCATTGACGTCGATCGTGATCAGCCTGCCATCTGCATTAAGTCCTTCGCAGAGACAAATGCCCGAGTAACCTGTGAAGGTGCCAATTTCCAGGATGCGATCGGGCTTGATCATCCTGGAAATCATCGAAAGGAATCTGCCTTGCAAATGCCCGGAAAGCATGCGGGGACTGAGAACATTGGCATAGGTTTCCCTGCTCAGGGATTTCAGCAATGCATTCTCTTCTTCCGTATGGGCCACGGAATATTCTTCGATTTCCTCTACCAAAAACTTCATCCGAATATGATCTATGCTAATCCCAATACGAATGGCGGTCAGCCATTCGTTACAATGCGTTCAAGATAAGTGCCGTATCCGCTCTTTACCAACGGTTTAGCGATTTCACGCAATTGTTCTGCATTAATAAAGCCCATGCGGTAGGCGATCTCCTCAATGCACCCTACTTTTAAACCCTGGCGCTCCTCGATCACCTGCACAAACTGTCCGGCCTGCATCAGCGATTGGAAAGTACCTGTGTCCAGCCAGGCTGTGCCGCGGTTGAGCACACCGACTTTCAGTCTTCCCCGTTCGAGGTAAACCCGGTTAACGTCGGTGATTTCCAGCTCACCCCGGGGCGATGGAGGAATGGTTTTGGCAATTTCAACAACATCGTTGTCATAGAAATACAAACCGGGAACGGCATAGTTCGACTTTGGTGTTTCCGGCTTTTCTTCGATCGAAATCACGTTATTGGATCCGTCGAATTCCACGACACCATATCTCTCAGGATCGTGGACCTGGTAAGCGAAGATCACGCCGCCATCGGGGTCGTTGTTGGACTGGAGCAGGTGCGACAATCCTGAGCCGTAGAAGATGTTGTCGCCGAGAATCAATGCGACCTTGTCTTTGCCGATGAACTCCTCCCCGATGATGAATGCCTGTGCTAGACCGTCGGGACTGGGTTGTACCGCGTAACTGAATTCGCAGCCAAGCCGGCTCCCGTCGCCGAGCAGCTTCTCGAAATGCGGCAGGTCATGCGGTGTTGAGATGATGAGGATTTCACGGATACCCGCCAGCATCAGGATCGATAACGGGTAGTATATCATGGGTTTGTCATAAACAGGCATAAGCTGTTTGCTGACGGCCAATGTAAGCGGATGTAACCTGGTACCGGAGCCTCCGGCCAATATAATGCCTTTCATAAAATTTCAATTGGATAAGGAAGTGACCGGATTATCTGTCCTGGTACATTTCGTCGTAGTATTTCTGGTAAGTTCCGGAAGTTACATTGTTCAGCCAGTCCTGATTAGTCAGGTACCATTCCACTGTTCTTTCCAGGCCTTCCGCAAATTGCAGCGAAGGTTTCCAGCCGAGCTCCTCGGATAGTTTGGTCGCATCGATTGCGTAGCGCAGGTCGTGTCCCGCACGATCGGTCACGTAGGTGATCAGCTGGACGCTTTCGCCTTCCGCACGGCCGAGCTTCCGGTCCATGATGCTGCAAAGCAAATGAACGAGGTCGATATTTTTCCATTCATTATGCCCGCCGATATTGTAAGTATCGCCATTGACACCCTGGTGGAAAATAACGTCGATCGCGATCGCATGGTCTTCCACGAACAGCCAGTCCCTGATGTTTTCACCTTTACCGTAAACAGGAAGCGGCTTTTTCTGGATGATATTATGGATCATCAGCGGAATCAGCTTTTCGGGGAAATGGTTGGGGCCGTAGTTGTTGGAACAGTTGGAAATCACTACCGGCAGCTTGTAGGTGTTGTGATAAGCCCTTACAAAATGGTCGGAAGATGCTTTTGAAGCCGAATAAGGCGAGCGCGGGTCATAGCTGGTGGTTTCCACAAAGAATGTGCCCGGGTCGTGCAGCTCACCGTACACTTCGTCGGTGGAAACATGGTAGAAACGGCGATCAGAGAAGTCGTTTTTCCATGCTGTTTTGGCTGCATTCAACAGGTTTACAGTTCCAACGACATTGGTCATGACGAAAGACATCGGGTCGGAAATGGAACGGTCCACATGACTTTCTGCCGCGAGGTGTACCACGCCGTGGAAGTCGTTGTCGGCAAACAGCTTATCGATAAACGCGGCGTCGACGATATCGCCTTTCACGAATGTGTAGTTCGGCGCGTTTTCAATGTCGAGCAGGTTTTCAAGGTTGCCCGCGTAAGTCAGCGCGTCGAGGTTATAAATATGATAATCCGGGTGAAAGTTGACAAACCGGCGAACAACATGTGAGCCGATAAAACCCGCTCCTCCCGTAATCAAGATTTTTTTCATTTTTGAGCTGTTAGTTTGAGTTGCCAGTTCCATGCATCGCGCAATGCGTCGGCCATGGTTTTCTCGGCATGCCATTTCATTACATTATTGACTTTGTCAGACTGCGCGTAAATCTGCTCGACGTCTCCTTCACGGCGCGGGCCGATCGTATAGTTCAGCTTGACGCCGTTCACCTCCTCAAAAGTATTAATCAATTGCAGAACCGTGTAACCTTCGCCCGTTCCTACATTAAATACATCGTAATAGTTATTATCCGTTTGGGAATTCAGCAGGTCGAGCGCCTTCACGTGCGCTTTTGCGAGGTCGACCACGTGGATGAAGTCGCGGATACAAGTGCCATCGGGCGTGTTGTAGTCGCTGCCGAAAACCGTAAGCGACTTGCGGAGACCAGCGGCCGTCTGCGTGATGAATGGAACAAGGTTGCTGGGAACGCCATTGGGGAGTTCTCCGATCAGCGAGGATTCATGAGCTCCGATCGGATTGAAGTATCGCAATGAAATCGCTTTAATCCCAGGGCCGGAATGCACATGGTCCCGGATAATGTCCTCGGCAATGGCCTTGGTATTCCCGTATGGAGAGTTGGCGGGCAATCGGGGAGTGCTTTCTGTTACCGGAAGCGTTTCGGGCTGGCCGTACACGGTGCAGGAAGAAGAGAACACGAAGTTATCGACGCTGAACTCTTTCATTACCCGGAGCAGTACCAGAAGGGAGTTCAGATTATTTTCATAATAATTGAGCGGTTTTTCAACCGACTCGCCTACGGCCTTGAAAGCAGCGAAATGGATCACGCCATCAAACCGCTCTTTTTCGAACAAGGCCCTTACCTTTTCGGCATCATTGCAATCGATTTCGTAAAACGGGAACGTTTTGCCGGTGATTTTTTTGATTCCTTCCAGAACGTTGAGGTTGGAGTTGTAAAGATTGTCGATAATGACGGGTTCGAACCCCGCTTTATCTAACTCTACTACGGTGTGAGAACCGATAAACCCGGCCCCTCCGGTAACGAGAATTTTCATGCGTTATGTGCTTTGTTTTTAAAAATATGGTGGTATAGATACTTCCCGAAAGTAAGCTTAAACTATGCGATATGACGCAAATTTGCCATTCTTACCCTTGAAAATGCGCCTGTGAAGGGGCATTTTTTTCCGGGCAAAAGTAGAAAATTTGACGTCCATAAAAAAAAAATGTTTTTATTTATCCGTTGGTTGTAAAACGCAGATTTGAGGAAAATGAACCAGAAAGAAATCAAGGCACTGATATCCTTACTTGATGACGAAGATCATGAAGTGAGTCAGCACGTTGAAGGGAAGATACTATCGTTGGGAGGAACCGTGATACCTTTTCTTGAGACTGAATGGGAGGAGAGTTTTAACCCGATCGTGCAGCGGAAAATCGAAGAACTAATACACGAATTGCAGCTAGGTATAATGATTGAACGGTTGCAGGCGTGGAAAAACGGAGGAGCGCTCGACCTGCTGGAGGGAATGTGGATCATTGCTACCTACCACTATCCGGACCTTTCGATGGAAAAGCTCAAAACAACCATCGAACAGCTTTATTATGATATCTGGATCCAGTTCCAGGAAGAGATGAATGCAGTGGATCAGGTAAAACGGATCAATAGCATCTTTTTTGGGGTCATGAACTTCGCGGCCAATACCAAGAACTTCCATTCTCCGACGAATTCGATGATCAATGCGGTGCTTGAAAGCAGGAGGGGAAACCCGATTACGTTGTGTGTGATTTACCTGCTCATCGCCAGAAAGCTGGGCATGCCGGTGTATGGAGTTAACCTGCCGAATCTTTTTGTTCTGACCTACAAAAACGACAAGACACAGTTCTATATCAATGTCTTTAACCGGGGTATCATCTTCTCGAAAACCGATATCGACCATTACATTGCGCAGCTGAACATCAAATCGAAAGACATTTTCTATCAGCCCTGTACCAACCTGGAAATTGTTCAGCGGGTTCTGAGAAACCTCATCCTGTCCTACGAGAAAACCAGCGAGCAGGATAAGATCAGGGAAATCGAGAAAATACTGAAATCGACTCTGGACGAAATCCCCGGCAGCTGATCTAAAGGGAGATGGCCAGGCAGTGGCCATCAAACCATCTGACATGGATGTTGGAGTGCACGACCAGCGTCTCGTCCGTCAGTTTGCCCTGGAGTAACGAATCTTCGTTTCGAAAGGGTTCAATGTAAATGGAGTCCCTGAAACTGATCTTTTTCTTGCCATACAATTTATACAGAGCTTCTTTTGCACACCAGTACATGCAAAGTGGCTCCATTTCGCCGGCTGCGTGATCGAATTCGGGAGGGGACAGATATTTCCGTGAAGTTCTCTGGAGTTTTGCATCCATCTTTTCCATATCAATGCCGATTGCTGCTGCCGGATTGATGGCTACCGCAACAAATTCAAAGGTATGCGTGATGGATATATGGGAATCATTGTCGATCAGGAATGCCTTGCCGTGCTCGTCTTTGTGAATGCCTACATAATTGATACCGAACTGCTCGGCCAATGTCTTGATCAACATCCTGCTGGCGAGCCATTCACGCTTCTTCTGGGGATGGGAAATCTGGTCCAACTCCTCCTGATTAAAGCCATTGCCCAGGTTGTTTTGCAGTTCCGCTTCGGTTTCCGTCAGTTTCCAAAGTAACAGCGTGCTGGTTTCTTCAATCTTTTCGGAATGAACGAGGGGCATGGGAATTCTGTTTACAATTACTATTTTAAGTATTTCAGTTTCGGGACAAAACTAACAAGATGAATATTCGCAAAGTAGATACTTTTTCCGGTCATCGGGACAGTGTTTATACAATTATTTCAGATCTGACCGGTAACGGATTCTATTCGGCGGGGGCCGACGGGTTTGTGATTCAATGGGATCTTAACAGGCCGGATCTGGGAAACCTTGTGGCACGTGCAGGTGCTTCAGTATATGCCCTCGCGCTGCACGCAGATACGAAATCACTCTGGATCGGCCAGAATTATGAAGGTTTGCAGGTGCTGGATATCGTTGAAAACCGGATCAGCAAAACTTCTAAAATCACCAGCGCAGCCATCTTCGACATTCAGTTTTACGGTGATAGCGCATTTGTTGCATTGGGTGATGGGGTTGTGGCGGTGGTGGACGTACCGTCGTTTAGCGTGCAGAAACATATCAAGCTCGCCGGGAAGAGCGTACGCAGCATTGCCATTAATCCGGGTACTAATGAATTCGCGACGGGCGACAGCGATTGCAATGTCCATGTCTTCGATCTCGAAGGCTTTAAATTAAAAAAGACGATCCATGCACATTCAAATTCAGTCTTTTCCGTTAAGTATTCACCGGACGGTAAATACCTGTTAACGACTGGCCGGGATGCGCACCTGAAAATATGGGACGTCAATGATGCATATGGCATCGTCAGCGACATACCTGCGCACATGTATGCGATCAACGATATTACATTCAGCCCTGATCGCTCCCTCTTCGCTACCTGCAGCATGGACAAATCCATAAAAGTCTGGGATGCAGCCACATTTAAGCTAAAAAAAATAATAGACAGAGCGCGTCACGCCGGGCACGGAACGTCGGTCAACAAACTGCTCTGGGCGGGCTTTGAAAATCAGCTGATTTCATGCAGCGACGACCGTATGATATCCGTTTGGGAGGTTTCCTGACTGAATACTTATAATATGGTAATGTTGGCAAATACTTTGAAAAATGAATCTTATATCTTTAACTTACACGACCGTTTTTAACTAGGCATCAAAGCATAGAATGCATCATGAAAATATCCGCTATAGACATACGCAAGCATACTTTTGAAAAGATTTTCAGAGGTTACGATCCGGACGAAGTAGATGCTTTCCTGAATTCTTTGTCTCAGGAATGGGAGCGGTTTTCAAGCGAAAATAGCTTGCTGAAGATGCAGCTGGAATATGCAGAGAAGGAGTTGAGCAAGCTGAAAGATATAGAATCAACCTTATTCAGGACCTTAAAAGCAGCCGAAGATACCAGTAAATTAATCGAAAAAGAGGCCAACGAAGCAGCTGAAAAAAGAATAGAGGAATCCAGGGTTGCAGCAAATGATCTGGTAGAGGAAGCAGAGCAGCGCACCAGTCAGATCATCCGCCAGACAGAAGACCGTCTCACAAAATTCAGGGAGGATTTTGCCGGTGAGGTTAAGATCCAGGAGCGGGATTTCCGTGCCATCGAAAACTTCCGCGACAACCTGATCGTCCAGTTGAGCTCTCTTGCAAATAGTGCGCTGGAAACAGTAGAACGATTCGAGCAGAAGTACGATAAGGAATCGGTTCTGAACAAGATGGAGGAGATCAAAAAGCATGTAGCGGAGATCGAGATTCCCAAAAAGATACTCTATCAGGCGCCGGTGAAGATAGAAGAGACGGTTGCAGAGCCCGAAGTGACCGTGGTTTTGACCGATGATAAACCGGAAGTAGCATTTGAGGTAGTGGATAGCGAAGAGGAGTTGGTTGTAGAGGAGGAGGAAATTCTGCCCGAAGTTAATCCGGAGCCTGAGCAGGTAGCAGCGACAGCACCTGAGCCAGAGCCCGTGCTTGCTTCCGAACCTGAACCTGTTCAGGAAGAACCCGTTCAGTATAACAAGTTCAGAGAGACGACCAAAAGTGCTGCGGACGAAGCCTCGGAGGCTTTGGCCGAAATGCACAAAGTCGCTGAAAAGGCGCGGGATTCGACTACGGGGATCAACAGGCCGAGAGAAAGCGCCCAGCCTAAGAAATCCGGTGGCGGTTCATTTTTTGACCAAATTTGATCTTGAACATTGGGAACGATCAGCCTCGAAGGACTTGAGTTTTTTGCATACCACGGTTATTATCCAGAAGAGCAGCGCATTGGTAACAAGTATGCCCTGGACATTATCATATCCACCGACTTTTACCAGGCAGCGCAACACGACAAGCTGAGCGAAACGGTCAATTATGAGACGCTTTACCAGCTTACGGCCACCGTGATGCGGGAGCCCGCGAAGTTACTGGAACACATAGGATTTAATGTGATCGAAAAAATACGCGAGCATTATCCTTTGGTGGAAAAAGTGACGGTGAAGGTATCTAAGTTTAACCCGCCGATAGGAGGGGTCTGCACCCGGGCGGTGATCACGATGGAAGGTTAAAGAAAAAGGCGGTTTCGAAACCGCCTTTTTCTTTGTATCAATATTCGTGCGGAAGCGCAATATCTACCGCTTCGTGCCACGGCAAGCCGTGCACGTTCAGCAGCTGCATAAAAGGATCGGGATTCAATTCTTCCACATTATATACGCCTGGCTTCATCCACTCGTCGTTGGTGAGCATCAGCATCGCGCCGATCATCGCCGGAACGCCGGTGGTATAGCTTACAGCTTGCGCACGCACCTCGCGGTAGCATTCCGCATGGTCGCAATTGTTCCAAACATAGTAAGTTCTTTCCACACCATCTTTGATGCCCTTGATCTGGCAGCCGATGGACGTTTGACCTGAGTAGTTCTCACCCAGAGAATCAGGCGCAGGAAGTACTGCTTTCAGGAATTCAAGGGGAACGATGTCGATACCGTTGAACTTGATAGGCTTAATGCTCGTCATACCCACATTTTCCAGCACATTCAAATGCGTAATGTAAGCCTGGCCGAACGTCATCCAGAAGCGTGCGCGTTTCAGGGTAGGGAAGTTTTTTACGAGCGATTCGAGTTCTTCGTGGTAAAGGACGTAGCTCTCTTTCGGCCCGATACCCGGGTAATCGATCGGTTTATGAATGGACATCGCGGGGATTTCGACCCATTCACCGTTTTCCCAGTAGCGGCCTGGCTGGGTGATCTCGCGGATGTTGATCTCAGGGTTGAAGTTGGTCGCGAATGCCTTTCCGTGATCGCCTGCATTACAGTCGATAATGTCCAGGTAATGCATTTCGTCGAAATGGTGCTTCGCGGCGTGAGCGGTGAAAACCTGCGTAGCACCCGGGTCGAAGCCACAACCCAAAACGGCCATCAGTCCTGCCTCTTTGAAGCGCTCCTGGTAAGCCCACTGCCAGCTGTATTCGAATTTCGCGACGTCTTTTGGTTCATAATTGGCGGTATCTAGGTAATGCACGCCGGTTTCAAGGCAAGCATCCATGATCGTCAGATCCTGGTAAGGCAGCGCCACATTGATGAGCACTTTAGGTTGAAAACGCTTGATCAGCAGCACCGTTTCGGCCACGATGTCGGCATCCACCTGTGCGGTCTGGATCTCCACGCCGTGCATTTCCTTGATTTCGGCTGCTATTTTATCACATTTCGCCTTGGTGCGGCTGGCGAGCATTATTTCGGTGAAAACATTGCTGTTCAATGCGCATTTGTGTGCCACCACGCTTCCGACACCTCCTGCGCCAATGATAAGAACCTTGGACATTTTAATAGGTTTAAATTTCCGGCAAAGATAGGACGACCGGTTAATTTTTCAATTTAAATTTCCGTTAACGACCTTCATCACTTTGCCTGCTCCATAGTTCAGATAATACACTTCACCCTTGATATCCTGCCCGAAAGAAGAGATGTTACCTTTGCCTTCCATGATCAGTGTATTGCTTTTGCGGGTGTCACCGTCGAGTTCAAGCGCCCAGATACGCCCGCTGACGTAATCACCGTAAATGTACTTGCCGGCGAGCGCTGGAACGGCCGATCCGCGGTACACATAGCCGCCGGTAATGGAACGGTCGCCATTGTCCTGGTTGTAGTCGTGTACCGGTTCAATAAGTCCTTGTGTGTTACAATTGGAAGAGGGATTGTAGCAATCGATCCCCTCTTTGATGCGCCAACCGTAATTGCCGCCTTTGGTGATGATATCTATCTCCTCGCGCTCATTCTGACCGACGTCACCGGCGAACAGTTTGCCGCTCCCGGTATCGAAGCTGATGCGCCACGGGTTACGAAGGCCGTAAGCGTAGATTTCGGGCAGATTACCGGTGGTACCAGTGGCATAAGGGTTGTCGGCGGGGATCCCGTAGTTGCCTTTGCCAGTACCATTCACGTCTACCCGCAGTATTTTGCCTAAATGACTTTTCAGATTTTGTGCATTGTTCCGAGGATCGCCGCCACTGCCACCGTCGCCCGTCGCAATGTAGAGATAGCCATCTTTCCCGAACTGGATTGAGCCGCCATTGTGGTTATCGAAAGGCTGATCGAATGTAAACAATACCGCTTCGCTCGCCGGATCGGCTTGCGTGGTACTGGTGGCTTTGTAGCGTACTATGACTGTTTTCAGCGGTGTGCCGGATGTATAATTGACGAAGAAATGGCCGTTGGTTTTAAAATCAGGATGAAACGCAATGCCTAGTAACCCACGCTCGCCACCTGACCGTACTTTGCTTTTGATGTCCAGGAATATAGCGCTGGCGGAAACATTTTCAGTATTTGAAAACACTTTGATCACCCCGCCCTGCTCGACGACGAAGAACTGGCTGCTATCGCCCGGCGCTTGCACGAGGTCAACCGGTTGGCTGAATGTCAATGCGGGGAAAATGTCTTTGGAATCGATGGAATTTTCGGGGAAACGATCAACAGGTACGTCCGGATCGTCGGATTTGCAGGCGGTTAATGCAATGGCAAACGCCAGTGGAACGAGCGTCAGGCGAAGTATGGCTTTCATGAGGTCGTAGTAAGTTTCTAGAACAACGTCATGAAAGCCTATTTGTTTTTAGAATGGATTTTAAATCAGGTGTTTCCAGATCACATCGTAGACGTCCACCGCTTCCAGTTCAGACTTTTCAGCAGCCTGATCGGTGATGATGATCGGGTAGTATTCTTTGGGAATGTTAATGCCTCCGTGCGAGCCTTTGACCAACGTGGCATCCAGCGGAATGACGTCCATTAAATACCTGAAACCAAGTAGCTTCCGGGCCAGTTTGTAACCGGCACGCAGTTTGATCAATGGGTTTTTCGGATCCATGAACATTTCCACGGGGTCGTAACCGGGCTTGCGGTGAATGTCGACCAAATGCGCATAGTCGGGTGCCTTTGCGTCGTCGAGCCAATAGTAGTAGGTAAACCAGCTATCCGGCTTCGCAACGACCACAATGTCACCCGAGCGGGGGTGATCGATGTGGTAATCCTTTTGCGCTTCTTTGTCAAGCACAAGGTCAATGCCCGGTGTTTTCTTCAAAACCTGCATGACCCGCTCTTTTACGGAAGGGTCATTCAGGTAAACGTGGGCAATCTGGTGATCGGAAACGGCAAATGCTTTGGAAACACCGGCATCCAGCAACTCATACCAGCGTTCGTTGCGCACCGAAATCAGGCCTTCATTGCGGAGAATGCGATTGATATGGATCGGGTTGTTTACCGGGTTAATGCCATATTCAGAAAGCAGGATGATCTTTGCATTCCTTGCCTCGTAGAATTGAATGAGGTCTTTAACCACCTCATCAATCTCATTCAGCTCCTTGCTGATCCTGGCAAAATCCGGACCGAATTTTTGCAAACAATAATCCAGATGCGGCAGGTAAATAAGCGTCAGTGTCGGGTTATGCCTTTTTTCGACAGACATCGAGGCATCGGCGATCCAGCGGGTGGATTTGATATTTGCATTAGGTCCCCAGAAATTGAAAAGCGGGAACTGGCCGAGTTCGGCCTGCAATTCGTTACGCAGCTCGGGCGGGTAGGCATAGCAATCGGGTGCCTTCACGCCATCGGCGTGATATTGGGGGCGCGGCGTCACCGACCAATCGGCGGTGGAGTACATATTATACCACCAGAACATTTTTGAAACCGTAAAACTCGGGTCGGCCTTTCTCGCATTATCCCAAATCTTATCACCCTGCACGAGCTTGTTCGATTGTTTCCAGAACTTCACTTCCGAATCCTCACGATCATACCAGCCATTGCCAACGATGCCGTTCTCGGCAGGCCATTTCCCGGTTATATAAGTACTTTGGGAAGTGGTAGTAACAGCGGGAAGGACCGGCTTGATGGGTGTCAAATGCCGCTTTTTGACGTAAGCATTCAAAAACGGCGTATGCTCGCCGATCAGGTTGGCGCTTAGGCCTACAATATCTATAACTACGGTTTTATTCATAATTCAGGACTTTCTTCACCCATTCGAGCTCGCGTACGATGGACTCGCCAATGGGTTTCTGCATATCCTCGGGCAGCACACCCCAGGTGTAGGTTTCGACTTCCAGATACGCCGAGAATGGATTCTCTTTTTGCAATGCGAGTGTTTGCACAATATCGCCCTGTGTCGAATCGAGTGCGCCGTAGGTATTTACAAACAGCGGAACGTGGAAATGCACGCGCCATTCCTCGTGGGTTTCGTTCCAGTCCGTCAAAGCCTCGGTCAAATCCGGGTAATGCGTGAAATGACCGTCGTCGTGGCGGGCTACTACCTGGTGCAGGTAAACAGGCTCGTCGAATGTTTCGATGGCCTTGCGTTTGATCTCTTTTTCAGTGTTGTAATTCACTTTCAAGGCCGAGCTGACCTGAATGCGGCCGACTTTAATGCCGAACTCGTTCAGAGAATCGAGAATGTCTTCCGGTTTTTCAAATCCGACAGCGGCGTGGCAAATATCATAACACAATTGAATATGCTTCAAAATGAGCGCCTGAGCTTCGTTACCATCAATTCCATATTTTTCTACCAAATAAATGGTGCCTTTCGGAAGCAGGAGATTGGTATACCAGGTTACAAAATCTTCGGTGTTGTCGAGAATGCCGTCCGGCTCAGGCTCGATATCCAAATGCAGGAACTTGCCGGTTTCTTTTTCAATGCGGATCAGCTCGTCGAGCAGTTCGAGGATGTGATCGGTAGCCGTTTCAGTGGCTTTCAACTTGTCCGCTTCGGTTTTCCACCAAAGCCGATAAGACAATGGAGGAGTTGAAACGCCTCCGTGCATTTCAGCAGGCAGCAATGCGGCCAGGATATTGAAAAGACGTTTGGTATAAGCGAGGCGGTCGACGGTGGTCCAGTCGGGTGTGTGCACGTCGTCCTTCACGCGGGTGTTGTGGAAGCCGCCGTAAGGAAAGCCATTAATCACAAACACATATACATTTTGCTCGTCGAGCCAGTTTTTGAACTCGGCCAGCACTTCCGGCTTGCTCAGCTCGATCGACGCTTCATTGGCCACACGCAGTCCGAGGCCAAATGGCTTTCCAGGAGCAAGTTGCTGACGGATGTAAGGAATGCTCTCGCGCAGCGACCGGAAATGGTCTTCCCATTTTTCACCGGGATGGATATTGCTGCAATAGGTAAGGTGTCCGTAAGGCGTGATCATGCAGGGATAATTTTGGAACTTTCGAGGTAATCCACCGACTGTGCGATCAGGTCGGCATCCAGTTCATGCACTTCCACTCCTCTTCCAATTTTTTCAAGCAGCATGATCGTCAGCCTGCCGCCCAAATGCTCGCGGAATTCCTGCAAGCCGTTGCGGAGGTTGATTTTATCGTTTTCAGCGAGTTTTGAATGGTATAGTTCAAAACCGACTTTGGTCAATACGTCAATAATGCGGTTGAGATCGCTCTCCGCCAGCATGCCTATTTTATGGGCATACACACAATCCAATGCGATACCGATAGCGACTGCTTCGCCGTGACGTACCTGGAAGCCGGTCAGGAATTCCAGCTTATGTGCGGCCCAGTGACCGAAATCCAGCGGGCGTGAGGAGCCGAATTCAAAGGGATCGCCGCCGGCAATGTGGTCGGTGTGCATTTCGGCGCAGCGGTGGATGAGGTACGCCATAGCGTCTTCATCGCGGTTGGCCAGCGCCGTTGCGTGTTCTTCGATCCATTCGAAGAACGCGGCGTCCTTGATCAACGCCACCTTCACGGCTTCTGCAAGCCCGCCTCGCCAGTCGCGGTCGTCGAGCGTGCGCAGGAACGTCAGATCATTGAAAACAGCCACCGGCGGTGCGAATGTGCCGAGGAAGTTCTTTTTACCGTGAAAATTAATGCTGTTTTTGACGCCTACGCCCGAATCGTTTTGGGCGAGAACGGTCGTCGGAATGCGGATCAGCTTGATGCCCCGGTGTGAAACCGCCGCGGCGTAACCTACGAGGTCGAGCACAGCACCGCCGCCGATTCCTATTACAAATGAATGGCGGTCAATACCAAATGCATCGACGGCCTCCACGAGCTTATCGAATTGTGAAGGATCGTTTTTGCAGGCTTCCCCACCCGGAACCGAAATGATTTCGGCCGCCAGCTGGATATGCGCCGCATTTTGTGCAAAGTAAGTGCGGATCTGATTTTTCAGTTCCGGATGCGTCTGTTCAAACCCCTCGTCCACGATCACCAGGGCCTTGCGTTGAAAGCCCTGCTCGGTATAATCTTGAAAAAAATCTTTCAGTAACGGGTTCTGGGTGTCAAAAAGATGTTGGGTGAAGAATACGGCATAGTTGTATTCCACCTGGAAACGTTGTTTGATGGGTTGCATTGAATTCTGCATTACACTAGCAAAGTGGGTATTTATAAATAAAACGTTTGAAAACACGATCCGTTCAAACGCGGCTCAAAATCATTGATATAAAGACTAAAATTAACAGGTTTTCCCCGTCCCGTCATCGTCCAATTAATTAATTAGGTAGAAACCACACGCTCTTTACATGAGCCGTGCTATCTCCATTGTCCTTCCTCCCTTTCTTCCCTCCTTTATTAAGTAACCGCAAATGCCTTCGCCAAATACATCGAAAGCGGCAATAATGCGAGTACCGCGAAGGCTACCGGCAGCAATCCGAAAGCCGCGCACCAGGATGCATTCATCACAATCAGGGAAATCACCCCGGCTTTCACCGCCTTACCGATCAGCGGGCCGATCGGGTTTTGCATGGCATTCCAAAGCGGCCGGAAAATGAACCAGGCATGCAGCAATACAAACGGAATGGTAAATAAAAGATTACCTTTTCCCTGCGCAATCGTGAGCTGGGCCGCGAGAACGGCCAGGTAAAGGAATGCCGCGATGTATAATGTGCGCTTTTTACCTCCATGCACCTCATCCTGGCTGATCAGCGTGATCGCGCCGATGTACATGATCGGGAAAATAGCGATAAACCCCCATTGCTGGAACGATTCGGGCAACACGCTCATACCCAGGATCAGGTTACCGCCCCGGCACATGCCCATCACGAGCGGGCCGAAGAATACATGATGTTTGGCAAAACGGTTGTACAAAATAGTAAGCATGGCCACCACCACTGCGATCATCCCGCTTTGCAGACTGAATGCACCTGCCGCGATAATGCCGAGCAGCAATAGCGAAATGCCCATAGCAGCAGCCTGTGCGAGCGGAACCTTCCCGCTCGGAATGGGGCGTTCGGGGCGTTCGACGGAATCCAGTCGGGCGTCGAAAACGTCGTTCATTACCACGCCGCCGCCATAGAGGCCGAGGGTGGAAAGGACGAGTAATGCGGGTGAAAAATCCGAAAAGGTGAATTGCGCAATGGCCATACCGGCCAGGATATCCGCGATGGCGGTTACCAGATTGGCCGGGCGCGTCAGCTGCAAATAGGGTTTGAGACTGCTCACTTTAATTGATCACTAAAAAGTCTTTCACCGGAGCAGGCTGCTGGCCGCCTCTGAGAATGCTGTTACCATGAAATTTCTCCGATTGATTGACGGTATAGCCTGACTCGAAATCAGTTACGTCGATCTGACCGCTTTTGCCGAATGCGTCGATCGCATTCTGGTAGGTCACCAGGCGGATCGTTTCGTCGGAAATTCCGCGCATTTTCATCAGCGCAGCTGTTTTCGGGATTGCCAAAGGATCGGAAATGCCCCAGTCGGCGGCGGAGTTGATCATGATGCGTTCGGGGCCGTATTGTTCCACTACTTTCACCATCCGTTCATTGCCCATTTTGGTAAAAGGATAAATGGTGAACGCTGCCCAGAAGCCCTGATCGAGCACGCTTTTCACGGTTTCTTCATTGTTATGGTCGACGATCACAAACGACGGGTCGATACCGTGTTCCAATGCAATGGCCATGCTGCGCTCGGTACCTTTCTTCTTGTCGCGGTGAGGCGTGTGGATTTGTACGGGCAGTTTTGCTTCCTTGGCCAGTTCCAGTTGTAGCCGGTAGTATTTTTCTTCGGCGGGTGTCTGGTCGTCAAAACCGATCTCACCCACACCCACTACGCCTTCTTTATAGATGTACAATGGTAGGATTTCCATAACCTGCTCCGCCAGCGGCTCGTTGTTGGCTTCGCGGGAGTTGAGGCCCATCGTACAGTAGTGTTTTATCCCAAACTGCGAGGACCGGAATCTTTCCCATCCTACCAGACTGCTGTAATAATCCTTAAATGTCGATAACCCCGTCCGTGGCTGGCCGACCCAGAATGCGGGTTCGATGAGCGCCACGATACCGGCCTGGTTCATGGCCTGGTAATCGTCGGTAGTACGGGATACCATATGGATATGCGGATCGAAGAAGCGCATTCCTTTGATGAGGTCTTTGTAGTCGTCCCAGGCGATGTCCCGGTGTGCGGGGGTCTGACTGGCTTCTTCGCTGTCTTCGAAATGCGAAGGATTGGGGGCGGTATCGTTATGGTTCAGGCACATAATATCAATGTTCGAGGTCGGCCCAGGTTAATGCGCCGGATTTAACTGCTTTTTCCAGATCGGTATACTTGGCAAGCAGATAGTTTGCAGCCGGAAGTGAGGCTTCTCCGCAGGCCAACGCGGCAGCGTGGCGATCTTCTTCTTTTTCCGAATCAAACAAATGCTGCATATCTGCCAGCAACGCTGTGTTGATGTACTTGCCGGTGAGCCGCCACACCTGTGCGGGGACGCTGCGTCCGGCTGCCCAGCGCTCGTGCGCGAAGTCAGACAAAGTTAAGGCAAGCTTTTCATTCATCCGGTTAGCAAGTCCTTCTATATAATGAATTGGCTTGTCGTTGAATATCGTTTTGAGCACCAGTTGGTTCCATGCGAGCTCGCTGAAATATTTTTCGGGATAAGGATTGTGTAATGCGATGGCATCAAAGACAAAACCCATATTTGAACGCACGGCGTCGGTTGCTCTGAACAGCCATTGGTCGGGATAGGACAGGAGAGGCAATGCGGAGTAAAGTGCCACCAGCTCATTCATTTCAGCGGTATCAAACAAGGTTTCGATGTTTTTAATATACTCATCCCTGTCCGAAGAATCGAGCTGCGTCAGCAGCCACACCCGAGCCAGTCTCACAAGCGACCAGCCATCGACCGAAAAGCCGGGTATTTCAAGGTTCAACACCGCCCGCGTTTCCGGGCTGGTTGAAAGAATTTTCTTGGATAAGAACCGCGGTGCCGCTACGAATGCGGTCATCAGTTCGAGCGTGGCGGAGGATCCTTTTTGCTGCAACCACCCGGCCTCTTCGGCCGAAGTGTTCGAGGCGACGACCTCCCAGATTTTTTGTTTAATAGTATCGGACATAACTGTTGTCTGTGATCCCGTTTACCGGTTGGCGCCGTGTAAATCTTTTGAGAATATGGGCTATTGCTATAATGCCTGTTTATCGGTATAAAGTTTCCTGCTGGCTATTTATAACGTAGCAAAGGCCCTTTTTGGCTCATTTTGGGCATGATAGATATCAGTTTTAATTAAAAACTAATATCATTTGTAACTGATGGTTAAAAATCAAATTCAAGAATATCAGCGTCGTTGAGCAGGTGGTGAGTTAGTTTCTCGTGCTTTCTTTCGGAGCCCTGTAATGTCCAGCTGCCGGTTATATGGGTACCGATGCGGCTTTGCTCGCCGCGCAGGATTTTCAAATCGTATTCTTTAAATAGATTTTCATAGGTCTTTAAAGTCTTGCGCTGGTACACGCACATAACCCGGTAGTTGCGGATCTGACTTTTCCTGCGGATAAGCTTCTGTACGGGCGCCAGTATCACCAGCGACATGCCCGAAATCACAAAACAAACGATTGTTACCTCATAAAACCCGGCCCCGATGCCCATCCCCACTGCCGCCGTCACCCACACGATCGCCGCCGTCGTAATCCCTACGACCCTATTATTTTCCCGGAAAATGATGCCTGCACCGATAAAGCCGATACCTGTCACGATATTGGCCGCAATCCGTCCCGCGTCCGAACTGATCTTAATGGAAAGGATCGTAAAGAGCGTCGAACCCATCGCGATTAAAATAAGCGTCCGCAAACCCGCCGATTTGCTTCGGTACTCGCGCTCCGCACCGATGATCCCGCCCAGGGTAAAGGAAATGAGAAGTTTGTAGATGTCTTCGGGAAGGATGTCCATTCAATGTGATTTGTATTCATGAATAAAGCCGGGAAGATCGTAGACCTCCCCGGCTTCGCATTGTATTTTTTACTTCAGGCGGCCGTCGCTGTGCGCGTTGCGACCCAGTCGATGATACGTTCGGCTTCTTTAAAACCGATTTTCACCATTTCAGCATTTCCTGCTCCATCATAGGCCATGACCAGGTGCAGTTGCTCGTAAACTGTCTCGAAAGCGTCGAGTACTTTTCGATCCTCCTTGGAAAGATTGATCTTGTACCAATCTACATCTTTTCGACCTTTTGTCTTTTTGCCAAAATAATGATCTAACGCAAAAAGTACTCCGGAATAAGCAGTATGCCCGGCCATTTTTACATATTTGGCATCCCGGTAATATCCTTCATCTTTAGCGCCCTTTTCGCGTAAGATATCCTTTGCATTGTTCAGATAGCGTTTCGCTTCGGTTACAGCTTCCTGTGCAGAGAGTTCTTGTTTTGCCATAATTTTGAAGTGTATGTGATATGGTGAGCAATAAAATTACGAAACTGATCTCATACCTACGTATTCATCCACTCCTCAATCTCCTCCGCCTCCAACGGAATGTCGGCCATCAGATCCACATTACCATTTTCCGTAATCAGAATATCGTTTTCCAAACGAATGCCCAATCCTTCTTCGCGGATGTAGATGCCCGGCTCGCAGGTAAACACCATTCCAGGTTCAAAACGACGGTACTTGTTTCCCACATCATGAACGTCCAGCCCCAGGAAATGTGAAGTGCCGTGGGGGAAGTATTTCTTGTAAGCAGGCAAGTCGGGATCCTGCTTTGCAACATCCTCTTTGGTAATCAGCCCGAGTCCGATGAGCTCGCTTTCCATGATCCTGCCAATTTCCTGGTGATACTCGTCCCAGATATTGCCGGGCACCAGTAGGCCTTTTGCCGCCTTGAAAACCCTAAGTACTGCGTCGTACACATCGCGCTGCCGTTTCGTAAACCGGCCATTAACAGGAATACTGCGGGTCAGGTCGGCTGCATAGTTGGCATATTCCGCGGCCACGTCGAGCAGCAGAACGTCGCCGTCCTTACACAGCTGGTTATTTTGAATGTAATGCAGCACGCAGGCATTCGCACCGGAAGCGATAATAGGTTGGTAGGAAAACCCTTTGGAGCGGTTCCTGATAAATTCATGAAGCAACTCCGCTTCGATCTCAAACTCATGTACACCCGGTTTGACGAACTTCAAAAGCCTTTTAAACCCCAGCCCTGTGATGTCGCAGGCTTTTTGCAGCAATGCGACTTCTTCCGGCTGCTTTATCGCCCGCAGCTGATGCATCAGCGGGGCGAGCCGGGCGAGCGTATGTAAGGGATATTTCTCCCTGAACTCACTAATGAAGCGGGCGTCGCGCGTCTGCACGTACGAGTCGCTGCGGGTATGTTCGTTGGTATTCAGGTAAACCTGGCTGGCTTCGAAAACGATGCCGGCGAAAATGGTTTCATATTGGTGTGTCCAGTAAATACTCTGAATGCCGGTGACTTCGCGGGCTTGCTCTTTGGTTAGTTTTTCACCTTCCCAAACGGCGATGAGCTCATTGGTTTCACGAAGGAAAAGGACTTCCCGAAACTTGGGATCGGGGTGATCCGGTGAAATTACCAGGACTGTTTCCTCCTGATCGACCCCGGTGAGGTAAAACAAATCACTGTTCTGCTTAAAGCCCATGGTCCCATCGCCATTGGTGGGCATAATGTCATTGGAATGCAGAACGACGAGTGATTTGGGAGCCAGTAATGACGCCAGACGGCGTCTGTTTTCGATAAACAGCTTTTTGTCGATGGGGGAATATCGCATAGGGGTATTTTTTCAGATCAGGTAATTTAATTTGTAAAATTACGTTTATCTTGTTCAAAAATTCCAAAAGACTGCGTTGGAGGAAAAGACCTTTTGGTCGTGATTTTAGCAGCTAATAGTACCTTTGAGATACCAAATTGACTGAGAATACCTAACTAATGCCGTTGATGAAAAGATTGCTTCTGCTTGCGTTTGCTTTGGTGCCTTTTGTGTTGTCCGCAAGCCCGAAATATTGGATTTATCTGAAAAACAAAGACTTGAACACGAGCCCGGCTGTGTCTGCATTGACACTTGAAAACCGGCAGAAAATGGGGCTTGTGCTATCGGATGAAACCGATCTTCCCATCAAAAAAGAATATGAGACGGCTTTACGTGGGCAGTCTGTCAATATCATCAACCGCTCCAAATGGCTGAATGCCATATCTGCCAATCTGACGAGCGAACAGGCGATGAAAGTACGGGAGCTGGATTTTGTGGAGGACGTGGTTATGATCGATCCGGGCTTCGTCATTACCCGTACTAACCCCGTTGAAAAGGCCCAAATGGCGCCGGTGATGTCTCAGGTACAGGCTAATGTGTTCCTGAAAGAAGGCATTACCGCCAAAGACGTAACGATCGGGGTGATCGATGCCGGCTTTTATGGCGCGGACTCTTCGCTTTCCCTTTCTCAGGTTTTTTCAAACAACCGAATATTAGGTATCCGCGACTATGTAAAACGCGGACGTCCGGGCGAGCTGCTTTTCAGCACCGCCGAATCATTCTCCGATATGCACGGAACCGAAGTACTCGCCGCGATCTCGGGAATAGACTATCAGGATCAGGTTCAATACGGAATGGCCACCAATGCGAAATTCTACCTCGCCAGAACTGATTATTCCATGCGCGAATACCGTGGAGAAGAGGACAACTGGATCGCTGCCATGGAGTGGATGGACAGTCTGGGGGTACGCCTGATCAATACTTCATTGGGCTATGCAAAGGGTTTCTCGGATCCCAAAGAAAACTATCTGCCTTCTCAAATGGATGGAAAAACCAGCGCCATCACCAAAGCAGCGCAGATTGCCTCGGACAAAAAAGGCATTATGCTGATCGTATCGGCTGGTAACGAAGGCGATGACAAAAGCTGGGGTATCGTTTCGGCCCCTGCCGACGCCCAGGGCGTGCTTTCCGTGGGAGCAACCAATGGGAAGCTTTGGAACCGGATTGGGTACAGCAGCGTAGGGCCCGAGTTTTTATCCTATGTCAAACCCAATGTATCCTGCTTCTCCCTGTACGGTACTTCGCTTTCTGCACCGGTGATCACTGGTTTTGCGGCTTGTCTTTTGCAAGCCAATCCTATGCTTTCGAACAAGGAGCTGATCGCATTGATCGAAAAATCTTCGCATTTGTATCCTTATGGAAATAACTATATCGGCTACGGCGTGCCGCAGGCTTCCCGCGCACTGGCGCTGGCGAAAGCACCTTACCTGCCCAACAACTCCAAGCTGGTGACCGCCAAGGGCCGGACTTGTGAGGTGGATGTGACCAGCCAGGATTCACTGGTGGCCATTTATCGCAAGAAAAACGAAAAAGACGTGATCGCGCAGCAGGTTGGAAAAATCCAGAACGGTAAAATCTCGCTGAAACGTCAGAACAACGAAAAATTTACGACAATCGACCTGCGTGACTATGTGGTCGAGGTGCAGTGGAACTAACCGCTAGGGTGACCGGCGGAGCCGGGCCTCTTCAAGGTCCAGCTCATGCTCTTTGGCTTTGATCAGCTCGTTGGAACAGGCGCGTTCCTGCCTTAGTTTCAGGATCTCCTCTCTTTTTACCTGAATGATTTCCAGCAGCATCGCGCGGTATTTCCTTACGTAATCGAACGACATTTTGTCGTCTGAATGCAGCAGTTTGTAGTCGGCCATGTCGATAATCTTCTCATATCGCTCTTTCAATAGCTGGAATGGCTCGAAATTCTGTATTTCACCGTCATAGTTCGACTTCATAAAGTCCAGACTGACGGTGGCAAGCCGTGAATTGATCATAGCATTTTCCTCTTCCAGGTTTTCCGTGTCGCCCTCTATTTTCAGCCATTTGATCAGGAAAGGCAGACTTAGCCCCTGAAACACAAGGGTAAAAAGAATAACGACGAACGTGATGAACAGAAACAGGTTGCGATGTGGAAAAGGATTACCATTCACCATCAATGGGACGGCCAGTGCTGAGGCAAGAGACACTACACCCCGCATGCCGCTCCACGCCACAATGAAAACCGTTTGCCATTTCGGGCGTTGTTCCTTGGTGCGAATCGATTTGAACAGGATACGGGGAAGGTACGTGGCGGGGTACACCCAGATAATGCGGATCAGAATGGTTACGATACTGATCATGACCGCATAGGTTACCACTTCCGTGATCGTATAGCCATGAAGGCCGTTGATGACCTCCGGTAATTGCAGGCCGATGAGAATGAACACGATACCGTTCAGCAGGAACACAACCGTTTGCCAGACATAGTTGGTCTGCATTCGGGATTGGTAGGAAAACAGTTCGTGCGCCCGGAAGCTGAGGAACAAACCACCGCTGACCACTGCCAGCACGCCCGAATAATGAAAATGCTCGGCGGCAATGTACATCAGGTACGGTGAAATGAATGTAAGTGCAGTATCGATGCTGGGTGTGGTCGGGAAAAAGCGGTGTACTAGATAGAGCACGTGCGCAATGGCCAGGCCGATCGCGATGCCCATTGTAGCTACCATCAGGAAGTCAACCCCGGCCTTCCAGAGCACAAAATTGCCTGTCGCGACGGTTGCCAATGCAACCCGGAATACGATCAGCGAAGAAGCGTCGTTTACCAGGCTTTCACCTTCGAGAATCGTTACGACGCGTTTGGGAACTTTCAGGCCGTGCAGAACCGAGGTAGCCGCGACGGCATCGGGCGGTGAGATAATGCCGCCCAGCACAAATCCCATGGCCAGGGTGAAGCCCGGGATCATGGCATATGAAATATAGGCGACTGCCGTGGCGGTGAACACGACCAGGCCGATCGAAAGCAGTCCAATGGGACGTCGCCAGGCCCAGAAGTCCTTCCAGGAAGTGTTCCAGGCGGCTTCGTATAGCAACGGCGGCAGAAATATCAGGAATACCCAGTCGGGTTCGAGTTCAAAGTGAGGTATTCCAGGTATGAAGCTGATCAGCAGGCCTGCGATGACAAGGAAAATGGGGTAGGATATGCCGATTTTTTTGCTGAGCATTGTCAGCATGGAAACTACAAACAGGAGCGAAATAATGAGTAAAAGGTTTTCAAGGATCATATCGTTGTAAAGGAGGTTCGAAGATATAAATGTATATAAATTGTCAGTTTAACATCTGATAACTTTTGTGTGTGGTCGAGCACGCAAATGGAAATTTTGGTTTATATTAGCAGAAAAAATAGCGGTTTTACTTATCTTTAATGCTTCCAAGATCCTGAATCTCTGGCATTATAATTAAAAATCAACGAAAAAACAGTCATTCCATCACCTAATCCTTAATTGACAATGAGTACTTCTCGAAGAGATGTTCTGAAAATGGCGGGAGTAGCATTGGCCGGCAGCACACTGCCCACCTTCGCGATCCTTAATCCTAACCGCGCTTTTGCAGGCGTAAACGCTGACACTCTCAAAATTGGTTTGATCGGTTGCGGCGGACGTGGGTCCGGTGCTGCCAACCAGGCTTTGAAAGCAGATCCTAACGTTGTGCTGTGGGCAATGGGGGATATTTTCAAGGACAAAATGGACGCTTCGCTGGAAAACCTCACGAAAGTGCACGGCCCGAAAGTGAAAGTGGACGAAGGACGTAAATTCATTGGTTTCGACGCTTTTAAAAAAGTGTTGGATTCAGGTGTGGATGTTGTGTTACTCGCAACGCCTCCCCATTTCCGTCCCGAGCACCTTACTGCCGCGATCAATGCAGGCAAACACGTGTTTTGCGAAAAGCCGGTGGCAGTAGATGCGCCAGGTGTACGTAAGGTACTGGATGCAGCAAAACTGGCCAAGCAAAAGAATGTATCCCTGATGTCGGGCTTCTGCTGGCGTTACCACGAACCGAAACGTGCCAGCTTCTCAAGAATCCTGGACGGAGCGGTAGGCGACATTACAGCAATTTACAACACTTATGACACAGGTACGCTGTGGTCGTTCCCACGCGTTGCAGGCTGGACAGATGCAGAGTACGTACTTCGTAACTGGACCTACTACACCTGGCTCGCAGGTGACCATATCGTGGAGCAGGCCGTACACAGCATCGACATGATGGCATGGGCAATGGGTGGTAAACTGCCGGTTTCAGTTGTAGGTACAGGCGGTCGTCAGGTTCGTACCGATTCCTTGTTCGGCAATATCTTCGACCACTTCTCGGTGGTTTACGATTATGACAATGGGGTGAAAGGCTTCCACCATTCACGTCAGCAAGCCAATTGCGAAAACAGTTACCTCGTGCAGACACTAGGTACCAAGGGAAGCGCGATGGTGAACTGTGCGCGGAACGTGCACGAAATCACCGGAGCCAATCCGTGGAAATATGAAGGTGCACAAAACGACATGTACCAGACAGAGCATAACGAACTGTTTGCGTCTATCCGTAGCGGCAAGCTCATCAACGACGGCGAATTCATGGCGCACAGCACCCTGACCGCCATCATGGGTAGAATGGCTGCTTACACCGGCAAGCGTGTAACCTGGGATGAGGCATTGAATTCTACTGAAAAGCTGGGACCCGATTCGTACAGCTTCGATATGAAACCACCTGTCGTAGAGGTGGCAAAACCAGGTATCACAGCATTCTCCTGATACCTGTATGCAAAGAAGAGAATTTCTGAGAAACACCGCCATGGCTGCATCAGCCGTGGCAGTGGGTTCTTCGGTACTTGCAAGTGCCGAAGCCGCACCACTTGCCGCACGCCCGATGGTAAAGAAAAGCCTGAAATGGGGCATGGTCAAAGAGGATTTGTCGATCATGGACAAATTCAAGTTGCTGAAAGACCTTGGGTATGACGGCGTTGAGCTCGACTCTCCCGATGTGCTGGACATGAAAGAAGTACTGGCTGCCCGCGACAAAACGGGGCTGGAACTGCCGGGTACCGTTAACTCCATGCACTGGAAACTGCCGCTTTCGGATCCGGATCCTAAAAAGCGGGCGGAGTGCGTGAAATCCATTGAAAAGGCATTGCGGGACACGAAGCAATACGGTGGAACGACGGTGCTTGTGGTTCCGGGTGTCGTGAACGCGAACGTCACGTATGCAGAGGCGTACGAGCGCTCGCAGGCGGAGATCCGCAAGCTGCTGCCCGTTGCCGAGGAAACCGGTGTCAAGATCGCGTTCGAAAATGTCTGGAATCAGTTCCTGCTGAGCCCGCTCGAGGCGGCACGCTTTGTGGACGAATTCAAGCACCCGATGGTAGGCTGGTACTTTGATGTAGGCAACGTGCTGCGTTACAGCTGGCCAACTTCCTGGATCGAGGCATTGAATAAGCGAATTCTCAAACTGGACCTGAAAGAATTCAGTTTCAAAAAGCAGAATGACCTTGGGCTCTGGAAAGGTTTTGACGTCGAGTTCATGGAAGGCGATTGCAATTGGGCCGAAGTCAATAAAGCACTACAGAAAATAGGCTACTCGGGCTGGGCTTCGGCCGAAGTTTCGGGTGGCGACCGCAAACGTTTATTGACCATCCGTGAGAAAATGGACCTGGTCTTCAATGCGTAATTACAGTTGCTACAAATAGCAGAAAAAGCCCGGGTAATACCGGGCTTTTTCTTTGAGGTTCAGACTGAATAGAAGGAGTTTGTAGTATAGAAATACCTGATATAATCCTCATCTTGTAATTCGAAACACATGACACACTATGTATGTATTACGAATTTATCTCCTCCCTGAGTGATACCTTGTCTGTCGAAGATCAAACCAGGATTTTGTTTCAGCAAAAGCTCAAAATAGTGAGTATACCGAAGGGCCGGATACTATTGTCAGAGAGCGAGGTGTGTGACAAAATCTGGTACCTGCAATCAGGGCTAGTACGTGGCTATCATTTTGCGGCAAACGACCAGGGTTATGTCCGGGACGTGACCGACTGGTTTGCGCGCGAACGAGACTTTTTTAATGTGCCCGACAGCTTTGTGAAACAGGCCCCATCCCGCGAATGCATTGAAACGCTGGAACCTTCGGTGCTCATTTACATTACGAGAACAGACCTCTACCAGCTCTACGCCAATTATCCCGAAACCTGTTGTGTCGGCCGTATTATCGCCGAACGCATGCTGCTTACGCACCACGACCTGCTTCGCGACATGCGAACGCTTTCTGCCTCCGAGAAGCTGGAGTCGTTTCGGACTCGCTCCCGCGAACTCTTCAACCGCGTCCCCCAGAAGTACATTACCTCGTATCTCGGCATTTCCGAAAACTACGTCAGCAAGCTCAAAGGCAGACCCTGAATTTTCTTCCTTTTTGTAGGTATGGTTCTTCCTTTTCCCAGAATGGGAGTGGTATGTTCTCATTTTATTTGTACAAAAAATATAAATAATATGAAGAGAACATGCTACCTATTTGCCTTGGCCCTTTCTGGGCTGGTTGTTTCAATGCAAAGTGCTCAATGCCAGGAGCAAAAGAAGCCTCCGGAAGGGATGGCTAAGAATCATTCCAGTACGGATTATAAGTGGGATGTTAGTTTGGACGCGTATCGGCTCAAAGGTGCCTTGGGCATGAACCCGTTTTTCACGCTAAGATATGCCGCTAGTCAGAGAGGGGCTTTTCGGTGGTCAATTGGGGATATTTCATGGTTAAGTGAAAAAGATGCCAGAGGTGCTGATTCGAGCGGGATTTTGCCTGCCGATGCTGAATTCTGGCTCCACCGACGAGTTTTTAACATCGTTACGTCCTTTGGTTATGAGTTCAGACGAAACCTCAAAATAGGTCAACTGCTTTGCGGAATGGACGCCTGGCTTTATTGGAATAATAACTACCAATATTCGTCTCCTGAGACCTGGACGACAATTGTTGATCTGAGCCTGGGGCCATTTTGCGGTTATAAATATCAAATCAACAAGCGATTTTCTGCATCTGTGGAAACTTGCATGGCTTTCTCTTATCAATGGCAAAAGTCCAGAAATCAGAGGGGCGGGTATAATTACAGGGATCGGCGTATAGCAATAGAGCCAAATTACATTAGCAGGTTAAACTTTACTTTTCACTTTTAAATACAGCACTATGAAAACTAAAAAAATAGACGGTTTGGTCGCATTTGTATTTTATTGCTTTGGCATATTAGTAAATGCTGATGGGCAGTCGTTGACCCTAAATTGTGGAGTTCCTAATAACACTTGTTCTTATGCACTTCCCAATAATATGGCACATGACTACTCTGTTGTAATGAATTCATTCTCAATTTGTAATAAGGGTGCAGGCTGCAAGTACAAATGGGAAGTGACTCACCGGGCAATTGCCACAAGTAATAAGAATGTTTAGCGAAGCCGTTGCGAAGGAAGTTAGGGTAGTACAGGCGGCTGAACAATATGCAACAGCTACCTTTGGACAAGATCGTACAATCACAATTGCTGTCAACGATTTGCCTCGAGGAGTTTACTATTTGCAATTCATCAACGGGGATGGTTCTTCGGAAAATTTACGTCTCGTTTTGGAATAAATAATTACGCCGCCGAGTGCTATCGTACGCTTCGTTCCTCACTTACTCACCTTATAACGAGCTCTTCCATAATATTTCAAAGTAGAAATCTTCAACTGCTTCTCCTTCAAAGCAATCAGCTTATATTCCTTAAATTCTCCCTGCTTATCCAGAAAGCCCACAATGCAGGACTCCTTCTCTCGACCTTTCCGCACTTCCACTTTGGGCATAATACCAAAATTAGGGATCGTGAGGGTGTCTTCGGCTTCTTGCGCCATGTATTCGATCTTCATGAGGAATTTGAAGGTCTGCTTCGTTTCGTAAACGTCCACGGCAAGGCGCCAGTCGTTCAGATCGTCCTTCACTTTTTCGCTGTAACTCGCAATGGGACTGTTTTCGACCTTTTCGCGGGTGAGCGGGATGGTATCGTTAATGGCTTTCGTCGGATCGCCGTCGTTCGTGGCAGCGCTTTCGTTGTTGTTTTTGGGTTTGTTGCAGCACAATAGTGCCAGAAGGAGTAAAAAGCTGTAATGCTTCATGTAAAATCGTTGAGGTTTGTTGATAGGGCTACCCGTTTGCAATATACCTTTGTTAATTGCATTAAAAGAAATATTTTACTCAACGCATTGTTAAAAAACCATTACTAAACCTGCCTTTGCACCACCATCCGATATGGCTTTAAACTATATTTTTGTCTCCTTTTTTGTCATCGCCTTTCTGATCGCCCTACTGCAATTTATTCTGACAGGTGATGTACAGACTTTCAAAGCCATTACAGAAGGAATGCTGGAAATGGCCAAAGTGGCCGTAATGGACATCGCGCTGCCGTTGACAGGGGTTATGGCATTCTTTCTGGGGATACTCAACGTCGGGGAGAAGGCAGGTATCATACACGTCATCGCCAGGTTCATCGGGCCGTTTTTCAATAAGCTTTTCCCGGAGGTTCCCAAAGACCACCCGGCCAATGGCCAGATGATCATGAATTTTTCTGCCAATTTCCTTGGTCTTGACAATGCGGCGACCCCCTTTGGTTTGAAAGCGATGCAAAGTCTCCAGGAGCTCAACCCCAGCAAAGATACGGCCTCAAATGCGCAGATTATGTTCCTGGTGCTTCACACCTCAGGCTTGCAGATCATTCCGCTATCGATTATTGCCCAGCGGGCCATTCTCGGCGCCGAGAGTCCTTCGGATGTATTCATTCCCTGCGTGGTAGGTACTTATGTGACGACAGTAGTGAGCATGATCATCACAGCTGCCTGGCAGAAGATCAATTTATTTAACAAAACAGTCATGCTGGGCCTCGGTAGTGTGACTGCCATGATTGCGCTGATTCTCTGGTATTTGTCTGGACTTCCGAAGGAGCAGATCGAGACGATTTCCATTCTGGCCGGTAACTCGGTATTGCTGTTCGTGGTCGCGGGTTTTCTGGCCTGGGGCATGTACAGGAAGGTCAATGTATTCGAAGCATTTATTGAAGGGGCGAAGAACGGTTTTACTACCTCGGTTACCATTATTCCTTACCTCGTAGGCCTGCTTGTTGCGATCAGCGCATTCAGGAGCTGCGGAGCAATGGATTACCTGATCGATGGGTTGAAATGGGGTTTTTCCGTAACCGGCATCAATACAGATTTTACGGACGCACTGCCCGTCGCATTAATGAAGCCGCTGAGCGGGAGCGGCGCGCGGGCTTTGATGATAGACGCAATGAAGGAGTTCGGGCCAGACTCGTTTATCGGCCGGCTGGTATGCATCTTCCAGGGTTCCGCCGACACTACCCTGTACATTGTCGCCCTGTATTTCGGGTCAGTCGGAATTAAGAACACCCGATATGCCATCGTGGCCGGTCTGATTGCCGACCTGATCGGGGTAGTCGCGGGAATCTGGCTTGGTTACCTGTTTTTTCATTGATTTAAGGCAGCCAATATAAATCGCCCTTTACCCCGGAAATGCAACCGTCCGTACCAAATGGATGGGCGGGTTTGGACGTAAACAGTAATATTGATCATCTAACTCTGAACCGCTTATGTTTAAATCGTTACGCTATTCTGCGCTTGCATTTGCATTGATTTGGGGAAATTTCCTGCCGGAAACGGCCATGGCGCAGAAAAATGTCGATCAGCCTGCCCACACCTATTCACTTGAAGACTGCATCCGGATCGCACTTGAAACCAACCCGCAGATCAAGCAGTCGGAAATTACGGTGCAGACCAATGGCAATACCTATGCACAGTCCAAGTGGCAGCGCTGGCCGAGTTTCAGTTTCACCGCCAGTCAGGGATTCCGCTCCGGTCGTAACATCGACCCTTTCACCAACCAGTTTGTGCAACAAAATGTCAATTCCAATAATTATCAGTTGGGAGGGCAGATCACATTGTTCAGTGGTTTTCAGATCAGCAACAACATCAAATTCAACAACGCCAACTACCAGGCAAGCGGCAAGGATCTGGAAGCAACGCGTAACGATATTATGCTGAATGTGGCATTGTCCTACCTTCAGGTCATTACCAATGAAGAACTGATCGAGGTGGCACGCAGGCAGGTAGACGCTTCTCTGTTACAGGTCGAACGCACCGCAAAACTGGTAGAGGCAGGTACCTCCGCCGAAAGCAGCCTGCTTGACCTGAAAGCGCAGCTTGCCAACGACGAACTGACGCTGGTCAATGCCGAGAACAATCTGGAAACGGCAAAGCTGAATTTGAAACAATATATGAATATGCCCGGCAGTGAAGTGATCGAGGTGGTGAAGATCGAGGTAAAAGACCCTACTTTGCAGGCATACGATGCGACGATTCAGGAAATTTATGAAACGGCTCTGGGCAATCTGCCCCAGATGAAGGCCGCTAACCTCCGGATCGACGCCGCGAAGATCAATGTAGATTTGGCTAAGGGAGCAGGCATGCCGACGCTGAGCCTGAATGGAGGCGTTTATACTGCATTCTCAAGTGCTGCACCCAAAGAAAGGTATGTTGCCGATGGCTCCGGCAGTACAACGGTGGACGTGATCTCGAAAACAGATTTTGTGATGGTGAACAACCAGCAGATTCCACTGGTACAACGGATTAGCACTCCTAACGGTTCTTTGCAGACTTTCCGCTACTTTAACCAGCTCGACTTCAACCGCAACTCCGCCATTAACCTGAATCTGAACATTCCGATCTTTACCAATTTCAGGGTCAAATACAACGTCGCCAATGCCAAGCTGCAACAGAAAACCTACGAGTATCAGGCGCAGCAGGTTCAATTGACCATTCGCAAGAATGTGGAGCAGGCTTATATCGACATGACCAATGCGGCCAAACGGTATTCTGCCACGGCCAATCAGGTGAGGGCATTGCAGGAAACGTTCCGCGTATCTCAGGTCCGTTTTGATGTAGGTGCAATCAACTCGGTAGAATACAATATCGCCAAGGCTAATCTCGACAGGGCAAACGGTAACCTCGTGCAAACTAAATATGATTATGTTTTCAGGACCAAAATTCTTGATTTCTATATGAACCGCCCGCTCTCCGATTTCTAAATCCCCATCATATCAGCAACTAATCTCAAATCGTAATCAAAAATATATGGCACGTAAATCTTCGACACGGATCTGGTGGATAACAGCAGGCGTTGTAGTGCTACTCATCGGTGGTTTATTCGGGGCCAAGCAGGCTGGTTATATTGGTAAGCCTAAGGCAACGGAAGTGGAATACACGGTTGTAAAAAAGTCGGATATTATCGAGCGGGTCAGTGCTTCGGGCAAAATACAACCAGAGGTGGAAGTAAAGCTCAGCCCCGATGTTTCCGGAGAGATCATCGCATTGAACGTGGCGGAGGGTGATTCGGTCGTCAAAGGGCAGTTGCTCCTTAAGATCCGCCCCGATAACTATGAATCGCAGATGGCCCGGGCGCAGGCCGCCGTCAATTCCAGTAAGGCGAATTACGAGCAGACCAAGGCGATGGTTGCACAGTCGGAAGCCCGCCTGATTCAGGCAAAGGCCAATTTTGAAAGGAACAAAAAACTCTATTCGGACAAGGTCATTTCTGCCGCCGATTTTGAACAGTTTTCTTCCACTTTTGGGGTAGCCCAGCAGGATGTAGAGTCCGCCAAAGCCAATGTCGCTGCGGCATTGTTCAATATCAAGAGCGCGGAAGCCGGCTTACGGGATGCGGCTGAAAACGTTCGGAAGACGAGCATTTTTGCGCCGGTAAGCGGGATCGTATCATTGCTGAATGTAGAAGCCGGTGAACGCGTAGTGGGTACCTCCCAGATGGCTGGAACGGAGATGATGCGGATCGCGAACCTGGCCAATATGGAGGTGCGGGTGAATGTCAATGAAAACGACATTGTCCGTGTTTCACTAGGGGATACCGCAGAAATCGATGTAGATGCATATAACTCTACGGGCAGGAAATTCAAGGGTGTTGTGAAGGAAATCGCTAATACGGCTGCGGGCCTTGCATCACTTTCTTCATCTTCCACAGCCGCTTCCAGTGCCTCCGCCGATGCTGTGACGGAATTTGAGGTGAAAGTGAAAATACTGAACGACTCTTTCAAAGACCTGATGACTACGCGGTCCAGAAAAGCCTATCCATTCAAGCCCGGCATGACAGCGTCGGTAGAGATCATTACCGACAGGAAAAACGGGGTAGTTTCGGTGCCCATTGCCGCTGTGACCACGCGCGGCAACACGCCGCAGCCTATTCCGGGCTCGGGGCCGGGAACAGATAACGGTCAGTCGACGGATGAGGACGACAAGAAACCTAAGAAGCAGGAAGTGATCAAAGAAGTGGTCTTTACCGACGTGAACGGGAAGGCTGTGATGAAAGAAGTGAAGACCGGGATCAGCGATATCGAGAATATAGAAATACTCTCCGGCCTGAAACCGGGTGACAGAATTATCTCGGGGCCATACATTGCGGTGTCCAAAAACCTGAACAACGGTGACCTCGTCGAAAAAAAGAAAGAAGAAGTGAAAAAAGATGGTAAAAAATCAAATGAAAACCCGAACTGATGCGTTGTAAAAAAGTAATAAGTTCGATTTAGTTTAGGTTAAAAAGGAAAATCCTTGCGGCTTTGCTGCAAGGATTTTTTATTTTCCGATTTTTTGGTCCCATATTTCCGGCAGATTCTGACGTTTGCGGGCTAATCCGGTACATTGGAGGGAGCCCGCAGCATATAAAAGTTTTTCCCGGATGAGTTTTTTAAATCATACCAAAATCGCGGTAATCGGAGGAGGCAGTTGGGCGACCGCATTGATCAAAATCCTTTGCGAACAAAACCACGTACAGATCCGTTGGTGGCTCCGAAACCAGAAGGATATAGATCATATCCGGAAATTTAACCACAATCCCAGCTACCTCAGTGACGTCGTTCTTTCACCGAAAAAGGTAAAAGTCTTCGAGAAAACGACCGACGCCGTGAAGGGAGCCGATTACGTTATTCTGGCGGTACCGGCTGCATTCATACAAGAGTCGTTACAACACCTTTCAGCAAAGCATTTACAGGGGAAGCGCATCGTTTCGGCAATCAAAGGCATGGTTCCGGATAAGAACATCCTGGTAACCGACTGGGTGGCCGACGCATTCGGCGTTGCATTGAAAGACACCTGTGTGATAGCAGGGCCTTGCCACGCGGAAGAAGTTGCCCTGGAAAAGCAGTCCTATTTGTCTATTGCGTCAACGGAATGTCCGGCCGCAGAAGATTTTGCGAAGCTCATGACCTGCCGTTATGTGACCGCCAATCCGCTGGAAGACCTTTACGGCGTTGAATATGCCGCGGTGATGAAAAATATCATCGCGCTGGCGTGCGGGATCACACATGGACTGGGCTATGGCGATAACTTTCAGGCGGTGCTGGTGTCTAATGCCATGCAGGAAATCGGGAATTTGGTAACTGCGCTGGATCCGCGTGAAAGAAACCTGAGCTCATCGGCATATCTCGGGGATTTGCTGGTGACGGCCTACTCACAGTTCAGCCGCAACCGGTTATTCGGGAATATGGTCGGCCGGGGTTACAGCGTCAAGGCGGCACAGCTAGAGATGAAGATGATCGCCGAAGGTTATTATGCCACCAGGAGTATTTGCGAACTCAATAAGTCTTATCACGTTAATTTGCCCATTACCGCCGCGGTTTACAGCATTCTATACGAAGAGCATGCACCGGCTGCGGTGATGAATGAATTGAAGAAGTTGCTGAAATAATAGTCTCTTTTCAATTCGCAGGGGTATTTCTGCAAAAACATTCAACCTATTTTTTTATCCATGCTACAATCCAAAAAGCAATCTGTTTGGCTGGCGGCTACATTGCTGCTAGGTTCCATCGTCATGACTTCCTGCGGTTCCAAAACAAGCGAAAAAGCAGAGGGGGGAGAGCGAGATTCGCTGGGCAGCGACAAAGAGTTTGTTTTTGGCGATCAAAGGCCATTTCCGCAATGTCACGCATCCACTTTGGTACGCCTCGACGACGGACAGTTTCTGATTGCCTGGTTTGGAGGAACCGAAGAAAAGAATCCCGATGTGGGTATCTGGCTTTCAAAGGGCCAGCCGGGGCATTGGAGTGAGCCTAAAGAAGTGGCGAAAATCAGGGAAGACGCACATTGGAACCCGGTTTTGCAAAAAACTGCCGATGGAAAAGTGATCTTGTATTTCAAGGTGGGCAAGGAAATAGCGCAATGGGAAACCTGGGTGAAAACGTCGTCGGATAATGGGGACACCTGGTCCGAAGCGTACGAACTCGTGAAAGGTGACAAGGGCGGGCGCGGTCCGGTGAAGGACAAACTGATCGAATTGTCGAACGGAGATTGGCTTGCCGGAGCTTCGAACGAAGTGAATCGCTGGGAGGTTTTTGTAGACAGAACTACCGACAAAGGCAAGACATGGACGGCAAGTCCGTACTTCAAAATAGATACAACCGAAATTAAGGGAAAAGGGGCTATTCAACCGACGCTGTGGGAATCTGAGCCAGGGCAGGTGCATATGCTCGTGCGCACGACGGGCGGTGTGATCGGACGCAGCGATTCCAAAGACAATGGCAAAACCTGGTCGACGATCCGGAAAACCAGTTTGCCCAACCCCAATAGCGGCATCGACCTTGCTAAGCTGGCCGACGGCACATTGGTGCTTGCCTACAATCCGGACGATCAGAACTGGGGATCACGTTCGCCGCTTTCTCTGATCCTGTCCTATGACGGTGGCGAGAACTGGACCGACAAACTGGATATCGCCACCGGCAAGAAGGAGGACGAATATTCGTATCCTGCCGTGATCAGCTGGGGCGATTCCGTTGCAGTAACCTATACCTATAACCGGAGGAAAATCGCTTTCTGGAAAGGAAGTAAGAAAGATATCGTCGAGTTGGCTGCCAAAAAAGGAAAGTAGCGCTTAGTAACCTTTCAGCTCTATGTCATAAGACTCCATCATTTCAACACGCTTACCCATCTTTTTTTGGATGATTTTGAAATGGTGGACGTCTTCGGGGCATATCAGGGACAATGCTTCTCCCGGATTTTCCGCGCGGCCCGTGCGCCCGATCCGGTGCACATAGTCTTTCGGAGATCTGGGCAGTTCGAAGTTGATGACATAAGGTAAAAACTGGATGTCGATCCCACGTGAGGCCAGGTCGGTAGCAACCAGCACATTCAGCCTTCCGGATTTAAATTTATTCAAAGCCTCGGTGCGCGCGCCCTGGCTTTTTTTACTGTGCATTGCCATGGCGTCTATGCCATTCTTTTTCAGCTTTTCTACCAGGTTATCGGCGGTTCTGGTTGCCGACACAAACACCAGGACCTGCCGCATTTCCATGGTTTTGATGAGATAGCGCAGTAACGGACCCTTCCGGTCGGGATCGACGTAGTAAGCTGTTTGTCTGATCAGATCGAGGTTCTGTTCTTCCTCGGCGATTTCGATCCTCAATGGGTCCCTGAGCTGGTCTTTATTGATCTTGTCGATTTCATCACCCAAAGTTGCTGAAAACAGGATGCTCTGCCGCTTTTTGGGAAGCAGGAAGAAGATGTCCCGCATTTCGTCCGCGAAACCCATGTTGAGCATTTTATCCGCTTCGTCAAGCACCAAAATCCTGGTTTCTGCCAGACTGAGTGCTTTGTAAGAAAGCAGTTCGAGCAGCCGCCCGGGAGTGGCCACAAGTATCTCGACATTTTGCAGGGCGATCATCTGGGGGTTGATCGATACGCCGCCGTATACCGCCAATGTTTTGACTTTACGCGGCAATCGCTCACCAAATGTCTGAAAAACAACGCCGATCTGTACCGCCAATTCGCGCGTCGGGACCAGAATAAGGGCTGTTATATGCCGGTTTTTTGCAGGTGGTTGTTTTTGAAATAGCTCCAATATAGGCAGTACAAAGCCTGCCGTTTTTCCGGATCCGGTTTTTGCAATGCCCAGCACATCATTTCCTTTCAAAATCGCCGGAACCGCCGCCTGCTGAATGGGGTAAGGTTGAGTATAATTCTGTTCAGCAATGGTTTTTAGTAATGGCTCAGACAAACCAAGCGATTGAAAGGAAGTTGCGTTCTCCGGCATGCGGTCAATGTTTAATGATCATGCAAAGATAGGACTACCTGTTCAAAAGCCGCCAGTCAGGAACCGCTTGCACGAAACTTTCAATCATCAGCCATTCATATTGATCATGTCATACAACCGCAGGGAATTTCTTCGACAGCTTGGGACAGGCGTTTTGCAATTAGGCGTAATCAGTGCCATTCCGGCCTCAGCCTGGGCTTCATCCATTAGTTACGGGCAATTGCCCCGCAGCTCGCCTGAGTCGCAGGGAATGTCGGCCAAAGGTATCCTGGATTTTGCCAATGCGGTGGAAACTGACCGCCTGAACCTGCATAGTCTCATGATTCTAAGGCAGGGGAAAGTCGTTGCCGAAGGTTGGTGGGCACCTTACGCGCCCGATCTGAAACACACATTGTATTCGCTCAGCAAAAGTTTTACCTCGACGGCAATTGGCCTGGCTGTGTCCGAAGGAAAGCTCAAAGTGGATGATAAAGTCATTTCTTTCTTTCCGGAAGATAAACCTGCGACCATCAGTGCCAACCTTGCGGCCATGCGCGTGCGCGACCTGCTTAGCATGTCGACTGGCCACGACAAGGACACCACCGGTAAACTGCGCGAGTCGGGCAGCGACAACTGGGTGAAATCTTTTCTGGCACAGCCGGTGAAGCACGAGCCGGGTACTTTTTTCGTATACAACAGCGGCGCGACTTATATGTTGTCGGCAATTATTCAAAAGCTGACAGGCCAAACGCTGCTGGAATACCTGAAACCACGCCTGTTTCAGCCATTGGCGATTGACGATGTGGACTGGGAAGTAGATCCGAAAGGCATTAATACCGGTGGCTGGGGATTGCGGGTTAAGACAGAGGATATTGCAAAATTTGGCCAGTTGTATTTGCAAAAAGGAGAATATAACGGCAAACGGATATTGCCGGCTGCATGGGTGGAAGAAGCGACGCGCTCGCACATTATGTCGAAAGGCAGCAATCGGAAACCGGAAGACGACGATTGGCAGCAAGGTTATTGCTACCAGTTCTGGCGCTGCCGGAACGGTGCTTATCGTGGCGACGGCGCTTTCGGGCAGTATTGCATTGTAATGCCGAAAGAAGATATGGTTGTGGCTATAACCAGCGAAACGGGCGATATGCAGGCAATCCTGAATCACGTTTGGAATCACATTCTTCCCACTGTAAAAGCAACCGGTGTGCCCGCCGATAAAGACTTGCAAGCGCAGATGCAGAAAAAACTTGGCTCGCTCGCCTTACCGCTTACGCCAGGGAAGCCTGCTTCGGAACTGGCGTCGAAAGTGAATGGGAAGAGTTTTAAACTGGCAGATAATGAGCTGAAAATAAGTAAGATTTCTTTCGAATTTGACAAAGGCTGGTGCCTCTTCCGCGTCACGGACGACAAAGGCGAGCACCTGGTGGTCAATGGTTTGGGTAATTGGAAAATTGGTCTCACCGACCTGTCGACAATGCCGCTCAAACTGGTACTGACTCCCGTGCCAGGGGAGAAAAAGACCAAAATTGCCGGAAATGGCGCCTGGATAGACGATACTACATTCGAAATGACCTGGCGCTTTATCGAAACCGCGCATTACGAAACCGTCCGGTGCAGGTTTGAAGGTGATAACCTCCAAGTTGAATTTAAGAGAAGCCTTGCGATTATTGGAAACACGAAAGATCCGCGACCGGTTTTGGCGGGGAAGGTGATTGCCTGAGCAGATTGATTTCCAGTTGATTTTTTATATTTGTGTAAATAACTTAAACAAAACACACTATGAGATTACTGATCGATTGGAGCAAACTGAAACAGGCGATGGCTGGGAAACGTAACCGGGCGAATAATGCTGAAAGCGAAAAGCAGGACACTACTGAATATCTGCTCAGCAGCAAGGTGAACAGGGAACGTTTGCTGAGAGCAATCGCTGACCTGGAAAACGGAAAAAAAAATGTCGTGGAAAGAGCGCTGATTGAAGAATGAAGCTACTCTTTCACAATGACGGTTGGGACGATTACCTTCATTGGCAGCAAACGGACAAGAAAATCCTGAAAGGGTTAATGAATTGATAAAGGATTGCAGAAGATCTCCTTTTGACGGAATCGGGAAACCAGAACCGTTGAAAGGAGATCTTTCAGGTTATGGTCGCGAAGGATTTATGACGAGCACAGACTGGTCTATGCGGTGGAACCCGATGCCATCGTGATCTTGAAATGCAGGCATCATTACAAAAAGTGAGTTTGGCAAAAGCCCTCAAACTGAAAAGATTTTCATATCATTATCATTCAAATCTTTAACAAAAAACCACAATATGAAAAAGAACATTTTCCTGGCCCTTTTGATGATGGTGATTGCAGTCGGCGCAAATGCACAAAAATTCCGCGGCCTGGACAAAAGCCCCAGAGACATAGCCTATTTCCCCGACCATTTTGCGCATGATCGCAAGGATGGTGAAAAGGCATTGGTGAAGGTGTCGTACAGCCGCCCGTATCTGCAAGGCCGCGAGATTTTCGGTAAAAAGGAGCCGTATGGCAAGGTATGGCGGCTGGGCGCTGACGAATCTACGGAAATCAGGTTCTACCAGGATGCAACTTTCGGAGGTAAGAAAGTAAAAGCCGGGACGTATTCCATGTTCGCGATACCGACTGAAAAGGAATGGACGATCATCCTCAGTTCAGACCTGGATTATTGGGGTGCCTACAAGTACAAGGAAGCTAGTGATGTTTTGCGGGTTACCGCGCCGATAAAAAAGGCAGATGCTCCGATCGAGAACTTTTCGATCGTGTTTGAGAAAACATCAGACAAAGCGGCCAAAATGTACCTGGGTTGGGAAACAGCCGTCGTAGAGGTGCCGGTAACATTCTAAGGAAGCGGCAATGGCATGGTTCTTTCCCGCATTGATGTCCTTACCAAAGTATTGACAAACATGGCGGATATTAATGATCAGATAGAACAATTCTTTTCCGACTACGAGAAGAGATTTGCCGAAGGGCTGGCCGGAAATGCAGTCGCGGAGGAGACGGCACAGGCTTTTGCCGACTTCTTTGTAGAGGCAAGCCCGGTAGGCATATCTGGCGGAAAAAATGATAAGGAGTTTCTGGAAGCGGTTCCAAAAGGTTACGACTTCTACCGCTCGATTGGGATCACGAAGATGGAGATCAGGCAGTTGGATATCACCGAGCTGAACGAGCTGCATTATATGGTAGAAGTATACTGGGAGTCTTTCTACGAAAAAGACGGCCATGCCGATTCAATTGAATTCAGCGTAATCTATTTCCTGCAAAATCAGAATGGAGCGCTTAAAGTTTTTGCCTACATAACAGGCGACGAGCAGGCTGTGTTGAAAGAGCGCGGATTGGTGTAATCTGTGGAGAGATAATTGGCATTATTGTTTTAAAAGCTGGTCACGGGGGCTGAAAAACCCCTGACCAGCTTTTTGCATTAACGCCTGATCAAAATGAAGAAACTACACTTATTGATGACTTGGACCCTTGCTGCCGCTATTGTGACGGGTTGCGGTGGGAGTAAAAATGACAAAGATGAATCCGTCCGCAGCGGGCCGGATTCAGTCGCTACCACAACGGATAGCCTGGTATTGCCCGCGCCTTTTGCTACCGAGTCTGTGGAAAACAGGCCTGAGGAAGCAGGGTGGCCAGAGGGCAAGGCACCGGTGGCTCCGGAGGGTTTTGTGGTGACGCGGTTTGCCGACAAGCTGGATAGTCCCCGCTGGACGTACATTGCGCCAAATGGAGACGTATTTGTTGCGGAATCGGGTACCCGCAAGAGCGCGGACAGGATCACGCTGCTGCGCGACGTGAATAAGGACGGAACACCGGAGATGCGGGAGATTTTCATTGAAAAACTGAACAAGCCGCTGGGGATGCTTGTGCTCAAAAATTATTTCTACGTAGCCAATACCGACGGCCTCTATCGCTATCCTTACAAAGCCGGCGAAACGAAGATTACCTCCAGGGCCGAAAAAATCGTCGACCTGCCGGCTGGCGGTTATAACAACCACTGGACCCGGAACCTGCTGGCCAATGCGGATAGCAGCAAAATATGTATATCAGTTGGTTCGGCCAGCAATGTCGCCGATCATGGTATTGACGAAGAAAAACGGCGGGCCAACATCCTCGAAGTGAATCCGGACGGGTCAGGGGAGCGGGTATTTGCAAGCGGCCTGCGCAACCCGGTAGGGATGGACTGGGCGCCTGGAACCCAAGTGCTCTGGACAGCCGTGAACGAGCGCGACAAACTGGGTGATGACCTGGTGCCGGATTACATTACCAGCGTACAGGAAGGCGGTTTCTATGGATGGCCTTATGCCTATTTTGGACAGCATGAAGACCCGCGCCGGAAAGGAGAACGTCCCGATCTTGTTGCCAAAACCATCGTCCCGGATGTGCCGGTGGGATCGCATACGGCCTCGTTGGGACTTGCTTTTTATGACAAAGCGAAGTTCCCCCAAAAGTATCACAACGGGGTTTTTGTGGGGCAGCATGGCTCCTGGAACCGCTCGACACTTGCCGGCTACAAAGTTGTTTTTGTACCATTCAAGAACGGGAAGCCATCCGGTAAGCCGGAAGATTTTCTTACCGGTTTTACCGAAAGTGAGAAGAAAGTATACGGACGCCCTGCGGGTGTGGTGGTCATGGACGACGGCTCTTTGCTGGTCAATGATGATTCAGGGAATGTCATCTGGCGCGTGAGTGCAAAGTAAATTAGTTATGGTGGAATAAAACAGAAAATGGCGTGGAATGCAGATTCACGCCGTTTTTCGATCTGTATGAGATCAGTTATTAAAATAAATCCAAATCTACTTGCATATATATACTGATTGGTATATATTTGTCGTGTGATTAATGAAAGTAAGAAGTCGGGGTCAATCCCGGTAAAATTTGATCCAATAAAATACCGATTGGTATAAATTAACTTGAAAAGCAATGAAAACGACTGGAAATACAATCCTGATAACTGGCGGAAGTGCCGGAATTGGTTTCGAAATGGCCAAAGCATTCTCTGAAAAAGGCAATCATGTTATTATTACGGGGCGCAATGAGGAGCGTTTACAGCAAGCCGCGAGTCAGCTGAACAATGTAACGCCCATTGCCTTTGATGTGGTGAATAAAGAGGATACCGAAAAGCTCGTAACTCGCCTTGAAAATGAGTTCCCGAAGCTAAACGTAGTGATCAACAATGCAGGTAAGGCATCGTATTACTATTTGAATGAGGAGGAAGACGCTGCGTCGCTGGCAGAAGAGGAGATCCTGACGAACTATTTGGCGATCATCCGTCTCAACCAAAAACTCACTCCATTACTTCTGAAAGCGGATGAGGCTGCTATTGTCACTGTTTCCAGCATTGCCGGGCTGGTGCCCAACCACAGGCTGCCAACCTATGCAGCGAGCAAGGCCGCTTTGCATTCCTACACCCAGTCTCTCCGGATCACGCTGGGCAAGGCTACGAAGATCAAGGTTTTCGAGATTTTGCCACCGCTGGTGAATACAGACTTTTCGGCCGAAATAGGGGGAGAGAACGGGATTCCTCCGAAACAGGTAGCGGATGAACTGGTGAGTGCATTTGAAAATGATGTCTTTGAAGTGCTGGTAGGCCGCACGGCCGACGTCTTCAAGCTTTTCCTCAGCTCGCCTGGGGCTGCATTGCAGGCGATGAATCCTGGTGTGCAGTTGGAAACGGCGTAACCGACAAAGAGAAATGAGACAAAAAATCGCTTTTGCCATGATCATGGGAATTGTCACAACGGGGATAATTTCCTTCACTTTGATTTCCGTAAATATTGGATTTGTTGCCAATTTTTTGGTGATTTGGCTCAAATCTTGGAGCATGGCCTACCTGATGGTCATACCGGTAATCCTGCTGGTGGGCCCGAAAGTGCAGAAGCTGGTTGATGCCGTGTTCAAAGATGCAGTGACTCAGGGGTTTGACTAGATGCCTCTGACGTCTTCGATCAAATAATCAAACTGTATGAAAAGAGTAGTAGTGACTGGTTTGGGGGTAATATCCCCGCTGGGAAATTCTGTGGAAGAGTTCTGGCAGAATATTGTCAATGGTAAAAGCGGTGCTGCTACCATTACGAAAATGGATGTTTCCAAATTCAAGACACAATTCGGATGCGAAGTGCGCAATTTCAATCCGGAGGACTATATAGAAAAGAAGGAGATCAAAAAGTATGACCTGCATACGCAATATGCCATCGCGGCTTCCGACACGGCTATCAAGGATGCAGGGCTGGATTTTGCAAGTATAGATGTAAAGGACCGTTACGACATGGGCGTGATCTGGGCGACCGGTAATGGCGGGATGGGCACATTCGAGGACCAGCTTCTCGAATTCCATGCTTCCGGCGGGGTACCTCGCTTCAACCCGTACTTTATCCCGAAAATGATCGTGGATATCGCTGCCGGCGTCATTTCAATCCGCCACAAGCTACATGGCCCCAACTATTGTACCGTATCTGCCTGCGCTTCTTCCAATACGGCGGTTATCAGCGCGTTCGACACGATACGCATGGGCAAAGCGAAAGTAATGGTAGCCGGCGGGTCCGAAGCAGCGATCATCTATTCCGCATTGGGTGGTTTCAGCGCTGCGCAGGCACTTTCGAAGAGAAACGATGCGCCGGAAAAAGCTTCACGGCCATTCGATAAGGACCGTGACGGCTTTGTAATGGGCGAAGGCGCTGCCGCATTGATTCTCGAAGACCTCGAATATGCCAAAACAAGAGGGGCGAAGATATACGCCGAAATTGTTGGCGGTGGCATGGCAGCAGATGCCTACCACCTCACCGGTACCCCTCCTGATGGAATGGGTGCAGCATTGGGTATGACCAAAGCCATGAATGAGGCCGGCATTACGCCTGAGCAGGTTGAGTACGTGAATGCGCACGCTACCTCGACCGGGTTGGGTGACATGAGCGAGCTCAATGGTATCAAAACCGTTTTCGGAGATCATCCGGTCGCGATCAGTGCAACCAAATCCATGACGGGCCACCTGCTGGGAGCAGCAGGTGCTATAGAAAGCATTGTTTGTGCGCTGGTGGTGAAAAACGATATCATTCCCGGTACGATCAACACGGAAAACCTGGACGAGCATGTTCCGGAAGGAATGAACATCATCCTGGGAGAATCGATAAGCCAAACCGTAAACTATGCCGTGAATAACACCTTCGGCTTCGGAGGGCATACGGCGACTTCCATCTTCAAAAAATATACGGAGTAGGGTATTGCCTTACTCTGTGATTTCCGAAAGGACTTCTACGACCCCGTTTTCATCGTTGCTTTTAGCGATGAAACGGGCTATTTTTTTGATGTCGGGGTGTGCATTGGCCATTGCGTAGGAGTAATGCGCCTTTTGCAGCATTTCGAAGTCGTTCAGGTAGTCCCCGAAAACCATCGTTTGCCCCGGCGTAATGTTGAACTTCTCCTGCAATACCTCCATGGCCCGGCCTTTGTTGGCTTTTTTATGTGAAATATCCAGCCAGATAGGGCCGGAAATTTTCACCTGCAGACTTTCTTCGTATTTTTTATAATGCGGGTAGCTGTTCACTTCGGAACCGGCCAGGTCGCATAATGTGAATTTCAGAAATTGATCGTCACGGATTTCGAGGAGATCTTCTACGATTTCGTATCGCTCGAAATATAGTTTGAGGTGATCAATAAACGCTGGTTCAGCGTTCTCCACGTAAGCCTTTTTCTTGCCGCAGATGATCGGGTAGGTATCCCCGATCTCCCTTGAAATCACAATAAGCTCGCGGGTAATCTCCGCATCGATGGCCTGAATATGGATTTCTTCCTCCTGGAAAACGACATAACTGCCATTCTCGGCTGCAAAAATCACCTCATCCTTTACCGCATCAAGGGTTTTGGCAAGATTGAAATACTGACGTCCGCTGGCTGCGACGAAAATGATACCCTGGTCTTTTAGCTTTCGGAAAACGGGAAAAAAAGATTCGTGGATTTCGTGTTTGGAGTTCAAAAGCGTACCGTCCATATCGGTAGCGATCAGCCGGATATCAGAAAATGTCATACTGGATTAAATATTGCCTTATCAATCAAGCCAAATAAGCCGGGTAAGGTTCCGGGTTTACTGCTTTCCGCGATTTAATTTTGAAGCCTCACCGAGAACCGCCCGTGCTTTTTTGCTGTTCCTTAAAAGTCCACCATCACGTCACGCGGCTATCTGATGAAATTTTCCAAGTACTACCTTACCGCCTTTATTTCCTTTGTCATCTGGGGTTTTTTTAGTCTGGCCCTGAAACCGTTGAATGGTTATCCGTCTCTGGATATCCTCTTTTACAGGGTTTTTATGTGTGCGGTGATCATGGCCGTGGTGAGTATTGTTGTGCGTAGAAAAGTTCTGAAAGACAGTTTGGCTGCCTTTAAAGCCTTTTCGCCGGACCATAAAAGACAAGTAGCCCTGCTTACATTGGCCGGGGGCGTCCTGCTGACGGCCAACTGGTTTTTCTTTATTTATGTAATGAACCATATCAGTGTCAAAGCTGCATCTTTTGCATACCTCGTCTGCCCGATCATGACAACGGTAATTGCTTTCTTCGTTTTGGATGAAAAGCTGAGCAAATGGCAATGGACTGCGGTATTGCTAAGTGTTGTAAGCTGCCTGCTGCTGTCATTCAACAACATTGCGGACATTCTGTACAGTCTGATTGTGGCCGCTTCGTATGCATTCTATCTGGTAAGTCAGCGTAAGAATGCCGGTATCGATAAATTTCTGGTACTGACGATCCAGATCATATTTTCGGCATTATTGCTGCTGCCATTCTATCCGGCGTACAGCGCTGCCTTGCCAACCGAAGTTTCATTTTATGTGCTGATAAGCCTGATTGCGGTGGTCTTTACCATTATCCCCCTGTTTATGAATCTGTACGCGCTGCAAGGCGTGACCTCTTCTACAATGGGTATTCTTTTGTATATCAATCCGTTGATGAATTTTGCGATCGCGCTGTTCTACTTTCATGAGCCGATCAACAGCATTCAGATCATCGCATATTCACTGATCCTCCTGTCTATTGTTGTCTTCAATGAGCGTTTCATCTTTGGGAGACGGCGGGCTGCCGTCGCCTAGCTTTTGGTAAGCGGCGGAGCGGATAAACCCGCCAAAATGATAGCTTTCGGTTGAAATCTCGTATCCAAACGTGTTGAAGAGTGCTTGCATATCGGGAAGGCGTGACGCTTCGACGTCGCTGATCGTTTTGAAAAACAAATACATCGTACGCAGCAGTGCCTTTTGCCAGTAACCATTCAGACCTTTTTCGATATTAAAATCGGTGAACAGCCATTGGCCGCCCGGATTGAGGAACGCATGAAGCTTTTGAAAATTCGTTGCTGCCCGTTCCGCATCGAAATTATCGAACAAAAAGGGGGTTATCACGAAATCATAAGGCGTCGGGGCGTTAAATTCCTCAATGCCGGAATGGACGAAATTCACCCGATTGCTACCAAAGCTGCGCTTGCGCGCGAGCCCGACCATCTTAGCCGAGATTTCCACGTAGTCGATGCTTAATCCGGATGGTTGGGCATGTGCTATTTCTTCCAGTATCCAACCCGTCCCGCCGCCGGCAATGAGCATGCGGGCGGGTGAATGAATCAGCGGTATCAGCGACTGTTGCGCCCGCACGATTGCCTTACCGAACACAAGCCTGCTCAGTTGGTCATAATTTCCTGCAATGCGGTCATAATTGTTCAGCATATCCGGATTATCAATGCAATACAACAGGGTGTTTCACAAAAAAGCTGCCGATAATGCCGCATGCGGCTTTTACCAGTAACAGCCCGTCTATGACGATCAGGTAGTAGAGGATTTGTTTCGGCTTGTGTAACGCAAAGGCTACGATAAGCAAACAAACGAATGGCGTCAGGTTGAACAGGATTGTTATCGTCCCGAACCCACGGTAGATAGCGAATGCCAGGACCGAAAACACACCGATCAGCAGCAAAGGTACCAGCACATAATAAATGGTGTTGCGTAGGCCCATTCTCACGGCAAAGGTTTTGAGCTCGATATTGGCATCGTCCTCATAGTCCTTCATATCGAACATGATGGCATTAACAGTGCAGAACATCCAGTTTTTGATCAACAGCCAGAACATCAGCAGGGGCTCGGCAACTGTGATGTCCTTTTCAACGCGCAGGGCGGTAAGCGGGAACAGGTTGACAGACCCGGCCCATACGAAACCGATCACAAATGCTTTGAGCCAACCGGTGCGGCGCAGATTGAGCGAAATAAGCGATTCGGGCAGGAGGCCATAGTATAGAATAGCCGCAAGCGGTACGGTAGCCAGTATTAGCCAGTAATATGCGGGAAGATGCAGCAGCCCTTCGAAATGAAGGATCAGGTAAACCAGGGCCATAGTGACGCAACCGAGCAGCAGTACAACCTGACTAATACGTACAAAGCGGTAATGTCGCCTGTACCATTCCGTACGTGGATTAGCGGAGACGCTCGGCGGTACAGGGCCGGAATATGCTTTGGTATAATAAAAGACGACCGCACTGAATATCAGCAGATAGTACAATGGCGAGTTCAGGGGAAGATTGAGCTGAAATGCAGTTTCCAGCGAAAGGGCAACCGCCAGCAGCCCCACGAAATAATTGGCAAAAAATACGAATTCGACGACCTTTTTCTTCATATCGGTCTGTAAACCAGCACCTGCCTAAATGCAAAAGCCGGATGATATAATTAAAATATCAATTTAGAATTTTTAAAGACGCATTGTAAAGCCTCACCGCTATTTCCTACATTGGAAAACGGATATATTCTTAAACCACCAATTACATGAAAAAAATCTATTCGATTTTCATTCTCTGCCTCCTATTACCGGGATTAATTGCAAAAGGGCAAAGTAAAGACCCGGTTGTGGACGGTATCGTCAAAGAGGCGACTGAAAATTCGCAGCTCGAAAAACTGGCCCATGAACTGATGGACGTGATCGGATCTAGGCTGGTAGGTTCGCCACAAATGCAGCAGGCGCACGATTGGGCGGTTGCGAAGTACAAAGGCTGGAACATAAATGCAAAAAACGAGAAATGGGGCGAATGGCGCGGCTGGGAGCGCGGCGTTTCACACATTGACATGGTATCGCCCCGGGTGAAATCCCTGGAAGGCATGCAGCTGGCATGGAGCCCGGGAACAGGCGGTAAAACGGTCACGGCGGATGTGGTTATTTTGCCGGACGTGGCGGATTCTGTCGCGTTTCAAAAGTGGTTACCTTCCGCAAAAGGTAAGTTCGTCATGATCAGCATGAACCAGCCCACAGGCCGGCCCGACTATAACTGGCAGGAATTTGCGACCAAGGAGTCCTATGAGAAAATGAAAAAGGACCGGGATGCCCGGACCGAGGCTTGGAGCAACAGGCTGAAAAAGACCGGGTACAGTACCCGTACACTGCCGACGGCATTGGAAAAAGCAGGAGCTGCCGGTGTGGTCATGTGCTACTGGTCCAAGGGCTTTGGAGCGAATAAGATTTTTGGCGCTTACACCAAAGTGATTCCTACTATCGACATTTCTGTGGAAGATTACGGGCTGCTGTACAGGCTCGCGGAATCGGGACACACACCGAAAATCAGCGTCCGGGCGGATGCGAGGGAAACGGGCGTAAGCCAGACGTTCAATACGGTCGGGGAAATCAAAGGGACTGAAAAACCTAACGAATATGTGATCCTTTCAGCGCATTTTGACTCCTGGGATGGCGGGAGCGGTGCCACCGACAATGGAACCGGTACACTCGTGATGATGGAAGCCATGCGTATTCTTAAGAAAGTTTATCCTAACCCCAAACGCACGATCCTGGTCGGGCATTGGGGGAGCGAGGAGCAGGGCTTGAACGGTTCCCGGGCTTTTGTAGAAGATCATCCGGAGATCGTGCAGAACATACAGGCGGTTTTCAACCAGGATAATGGAACGGGAAGGGTGGTGAACCTTTCCGGCCAGGGCTTCCTGAATGCATACGAGTATCTTACCCGCTGGCTGTCCAAAGTTCCGGAACCGATCAGAACGCCGATCGAAACCAAATTTCCCGGCGCACCGGGAGCAGGTGGTTCCGACTTTGCCTCGTTCGTAGCGGCGGGTGCGCCGGCATTCTCGCTGAGTTCATTGAGCTGGTCGTATGGGACTTATACCTGGCATACCAACCGGGATACCTATGATAAGATCGTTTTTGACGATGTACGGAGCAACGCTATTCTAGCCGCGATCCTTGCCTACCAGGCGAGTGAAGATCCGGCAAAAACGTCCCGGGACAAAAGTGTTCTGCCGCTGGATGCAAAAGGAACGCCCGCCACATGGCCCGAGCCGCGCAAGCCTACCCGTCGGGGCGGCCTGGATTAGCAGCCCTATTGACCTATTATTGAAAGCAAAGGCATATATTGTCTTTGCTTTTTTAGTATTCAGTCCATTATCGTCATGCAAATACAGCTCATTCAGGAACCTATTGAAGATATATTGATCATCCGGTCCTTTGAACAGGGATCGGAGCCGGAACATCAGCTGATGTTTAAGGCAGAAAAAGGAGAGACTTGGTGGTATTCCTCCAAAGAGTTGTGGTTTGGGCTCGGAAAGTCCCCCAAGTTGCCGTCGATCGTCAAAATTTTCCGGTCGCTCTTTTTCAAAAGAAAAGATCGCTGGCCCGGAGTGATCGTTCTGGATGTGCGGGGACGTGATGAGGCATGGACCGCTCAGGCGGTGAATGGCATTGTTTTGGGTGGATATGACCTTCAACTTTATAAAACAGAACCGAAGCCGCTCAGTGATTTTTTCAAAACCGGAAAACTTTTCATCCTGGCAGATTCCGATATGGACCTGGAAAAAACTGTCGGTCATGCGCATGCAACCGCGACAGTGCAGATGCGGATCATGGATTTGATGAATGCGCCTTCCAGCCACAAGACGCCTGAAACCCTGGCGGAATGGGCGAAGAAATCGGGTGATGAAAATGGCTACCGTGTGAATGTCCTGGAAAAGAAGGATCTGGAAGAGCAGGGAATGCGGGCATTGCTGGCAGTAAGTCGGGGAAGCACGGTTCCGCCTGTGATGATCATCTCCGAATACCTGCCCGACCATTATGAAAAAACAGTCGCATTGGTCGGAAAGGGGGTCACCTTTGATACTGGCGGGATTTCCATTAAGCCAGCCGCCAACATGCACCTGATGAAAAGCGATATGGGCGGTGCAGCGGCGGTTTTGGGGACGATCGAGCTGGCTGCACAAATGAAGTTACCTGTCAGGATCATCGGAATCATTCCTGCTACCGAAAACGGGGTGGACGGTGCTGCCGTGAAACCCGGGGATGTCATAGGTTCTTACTCCGGCAAAACCATTGAAGTGATCGATACGGATGCTGAGGGCAGGTTGATCCTGGCAGACGGGTTGTATTATGCTGCCAAGCATTACGAACCGGATATTTTAATCGACCTGGCGACGCTGACGGGTAGCGTCATCCAGACCCTTGGATACGAGGCCGCCGGGCTATTCACCCCAAACGACGAACTGGCGCGCGCGCTGACGGAGGCGGGGGATGCAACGGGCGAACGTCTCTGGCGCCTTCCGGTTTGGGAAGAGTATGCCGAGGAGATCAGTTCCGACATTGCAGATGTGAAAAACTACCATGGAAAGCCGCTGGCCGGAGCGATCGTCGCAGCCAAATTCCTCGAAGTGTTTACCCAAAAGCACCAGGCCTGGGCGCATCTGGACATCGCAGGAATGGCCTTTGGAGATACTGAATTTGCACCCGGCCGGGCAGGGACCGCCTATGGGGTCCGTTTGCTGATTGGCTACCTTTCCAAATTAGGTACATAACCAAAAGTCGTGGTAATGCCTGGTATAACGGAAATTTAACTTGTGCTTTTCTTGCCAAAATGGTTCTTTTTGCTAGATTTGAGATTACAAGCCTTGGCGATAACCTTCTGCATAAATAACGCTGGCGTCCACCAAACCACATTTTATGACCCCTGCTCTGACTTTTCTCTGTATTTCCACCTACTTCAAGGGTAATGATTTTTTGAGGGCCTGCAAAGCTGCCGGCAACAGGGTTTTTATGATTACCGCCAAGAAACTGGAACACAAGCCGTGGGCCCGCGAGGCAGTGGATGAGTTTTTCTATATCGAGGAGAATGAGGAGTGGGTGTATAATATGCATGAGATCATTACGGGGCTGGCCTATGTCATGCGCACGAGGCCTATCGATCGGGTGGTTGCACTCGATGATTTCGATGTGGAAAAGGCCGCGCATATCCGCGAGTACTTCCGGATACCGGGTATGGGACAAACAACCGGTCGTTATTTCCGGGATAAGCTGGCCATGCGTACCAAAGCAGTGGAGTCGGGGATTCTGGTACCGGGGTTTTCGGCATTGTTTAATGATGATCAGATCAACCGTTTTATAGAGAAATATCCCGGACCGTGGATGATCAAACCAAGATCTGAGGCGTCGTCCACGGGGATTCAGAAGCTGCAAACTGCGGAAGAGCTTTGGAATACTATTCACGAACTCGGCGACAAGCGTCACGCTTATCTGGTGGAGCAATACAAGCCCGGGGATGTTTACCACGTCGACTCGATTTCCTATAATGGCATTGTGATCTTCTCCTGGAACAGCAAGTATCTGGCACCTCCTTTCGATGTGGCACATGGGGGCGGTATTTTCAGGTCTGTTACTGTTCCTTTCGATTCTTCGGAAGAACATGCATTGCAAACGCTGGCGGTAGATCTGCTGAAAGCCTTCGGGTTGAAGCACAGCGCTTCCCACACGGAAGTGATCAGATGCCACGACGATGGTAAATATTACTTTCTCGAAACCTCTTCACGCGTGGGAGGAGCCAATCTCTCGGAAATGGTGGAGGCTTCGTCGGGAATCAATCTCTGGAAAGAATGGGCCAAGATGGAGACTGCCGAGGCAAAAGGGGATAACTACAAATTGCCCGCTGTCAGGAAAGAGTATTCCGGCATTATCATATCACTTGCGCGCCAGGAATGGCCGGATCTGTCGGTATTCAATGATCCGGAAGTCGTTTGGCGTATGGAAGAGCCGCATCATGTAGGGCTGGTAGTGCGCTCCAAATCCCGAGACAAAGTGCTGGAACTCATGGATAAATATGCGGCGATCATCCAGAAGAAGTATCATGCATCTGCGCCAGCCCCGAAGAAACCGACGCATTGAGGTTTGCTTCTAGGGGGCGTCGCTCATGTCGCGACAATTGGAGACGGAGTACGGAAAGTCTTTTTCAGAAAAAAGTCTGAGGAGAATGATCCAGTTTGCGGAGCTTTTTCCTGAGGAACAAATTGTCGTTTCACTGATACGACAATTAGGCTGGACACATATTATCGCTGTCTTACCCATTCAAGACGTTGTAAAAAGAGAATTCTACATCCAAATGTGCATTCACGAAAAATGGAGCGTACGCACATTTAGGGAACGCATTCAATCCATGCTCTACGAGCGCACCGCCATAAGTAAAATGCCCGAAGACGTAATTATCGACAACATCCAACTACTGAAAAGCGAACAAAAGCTCAATCCAGATCTCGTTTTTAAAGACCCTTACTTTCTAGATTTCCTGGGTTTGAAGGACACTTATTCGGAGAAAGACCTGGAATCTTCGATTATAGTCGAGTTGCAGCACTTCATTATCGAAATGGGAAGCGATTTTGCATTCATGGCACGGCAGAAGCGTATTACCATCGATCACCGGGATTACTTCATCGACTTACTGTTTTATCACCGACGGCTGAAATGCCTTGTTGTCGTTGATTTGAAAATGGGAGAGTTTGAGGCCGGTTTAAAGGACAAATGGAGCAGCGCGATTTGGTAAAAACAAAAACAGGCCTGCGAGTGGAATAGCAGACCTGTTTGAATATATATCCTGGAATGAATCTATACGAGCTTGAACGCCTGACGTCCGAGCAGTACCCAGTTTCCTTTTATTTTCTGGAAAACCATCAATACACCGAGCTTGACCTGTGCGGGATCTTTTCCCTTGTTGTGGGTATCTCCAAAAAGTTTGTGTCGAACCAGCGCGACATCGCCCGACACCGCGACCGTCTGGTCGGTGAGATCCATTTTTGTGAACTTGGACTCTTCGCTTACGAGCGCGCGGATGAACTCCTTCTGATCTTCCAGCAGGCCGTTGGAGTGTCCGTAGGAAAGCGAGGGAGAGGTCAGTTTTTTCAGGTCGGCTTCGTTGGCGCTGATGATAGCCGTTTTTAGTTTTTCGACGGTGGCCGCAACTGCTTTTTCGTCAGCACTTTGGGCGAACACGAATGCATTACCGATCAGCAGGAACGCAAGGATTAAAAGACTTTTCTTCATTGATCAAAAATTAGGATTTAGTTGAACTTCGTCGATCGGTATTCTGGCTGTGAACATCGGTGGATTACCGGCAGGCTGCCTAGATATCAACCCGTTCCATCTTCGGTGAAAATACATGCATTACGCCCCAGGCGAGCAGGTATGCACATCCACAGAGTATGAAGATCAGGTTGTAACCTCCCCCGATGTTTCCGGCTGCCTTATAATTGTCCAGAATGATCCCTACCAAAAGGGGAAACAGGATCCCACCTACTGATCCGGCCATTCCTCCGATTCCAACTACGGAACTTACTGCCTTTTTAGGAAACATGTCCGAGGCGGTCGTAAAAATATTGGCACTCCATGCCTGGTGAGCTGCTGCCGCGAGACTGATCAGTATCACAGCCTGCCAGATATTGGTCGTGTATTGCGCTGCCATAATGGGCATCACCAGGAATGCAAAGATCAACATGGAAGTCTTTCGCGCGCGGAACACGGGCCATCCTTTTTTAATAAAATAGCCGGACAGATAACCACCGCCAATGCTGCCGATCGTGGTGGCAGTGTAAACGATCACCAATTCGGGGCTTGGTTTGGAGAGGTTGAGCTTGAAGGCCTCGGCAAAATAGGAGGGCAGCCAGTACAAAAAGAACCACCAGATCGGATCGGTGAGCATTTTGCCAAAAACGAATGCCCAGGTCTGGCGTACTTTGAACAGTTGCAGCCATTTGACGGGCGCTTCCTTGCTGGTGTCGGGTTCGTTGTCGCTGTGAATATGATCAAACTCAGCCTGATTGACGCGAGGTTGCCGGGATGGTATTTCGTAGTAACGCAGCCAGAAGATCAGCCAGATGAAGCCCAACGCCCCGGTAATGAGAAATGCTTCCTGCCAGCCATAGGCGCCCAGGATCCAGGGCACCATAATGGGCGCTACCACGGCACCGATATTCGCACCGGAGTTGAAGATCCCTGTGGCCAAGGCGCGTTCTTTCTTCGGGAACCACTCGGCAGTGGCCTTGATAGCCACCGGAAAGTTACCCGCTTCGCCCAGACCGAGCATGGCGCGCATGAATCCAAAACTGAAAGTGCCTGTGGCGACCGCATGCAGCATTGCAGCAATGC